>DASQCO010000068.1:0-82736 GCA_035634635.1 Polyangiaceae bacterium | reverse complement strand
TTCATGGTCGTGAACGAGGACGCTCCCTATCGGCAAGCGCGAACCCAAATCTCACTCTGATCTCTGCGGCCTCTGCGGCTCGGCGGTTCAAACTCAGGGAGCCGTTCTCGCGTCGGGAACCACGCTTGCCTGTGAGGTGCGATGCTGGAGCGAGGGCGCCCCCTTCTTCAAGTCTCGGTACGAATCTGCGCCGGGAAGGGGGAGTTAGTTTTCGCGCTTTCCGCGGCCTTTTCT
This sequence comes from Polyangiaceae bacterium, assembly GCA_035634635.1. GTDB lineage: Bacteria > Myxococcota_A > Polyangia > Polyangiales > Polyangiaceae > PMG-095. The sequence continues at coordinate 82,502 of DASQCO010000068.1, read as the reverse complement.
GGTGCTTTGGGGGAGCGAGGTGTGGGGGCTCGTGATGAGATCGTGGGCGTCGTTTTCGCCGCGGCGGAGGCGTTGGATGCCGGCGTAGGCGATCATGGAAGCGTTGTCGGTGCAGGCTTTGAAGACCGGGACGACGACGCGGATGCCGTGCTCGGCGGCTTGCGCTGCGGAGCGTTCGCGCAGTTCGCGGTTGGCGGCAACGCCGCCCGCGAGCACGATCGTGTCGACTTTTTGGGCGCGTGCGGCCTCGAGGGTTTTGAAGATCAGGGTGTCGACCACGCGGCGTTGGAAGGCGGCGCAGACGTCGCGCAGCGTTTGTTCGTCCGTGGGGACGCCGTGCTCGGTGACCCAGCGGAACATGTTGCTCTTCAAGCCGGAGAAGCTGAACTCGAGGGAGCCTCTGCGGCGCATCGGCCAGGGGATTTCGATCGCGTCGGGGTTTCCGTCTTTGGCGAGTTTGTCGACGATAGGTCCTCCGGGGTAGCCGAGGCCGAGCAGCTTGCCGACTTTGTCGAAGCATTCGCCAGCGGCGTCATCACGGGTGGCGCCGAGCTCGGTCACGCTTTCGAGCTCGGGGCCCGCGACGCGATAGAGCGCCGTGTGTCCACCCGAAGCGAGCAGTGCGACGAACGGATACGTGGGCGGAGCTTGCTCGGGCGCGTTCGGAAACTGCAGGAACACCGCGAGCAAATGGCCGACCAAGTGATCGACGCCGACCAGCGGCTTTTCGAGCGCAAACGCCAAACCTTTGGCGGCTTGCACGCCGACCAAGAGCGCGCCGGTCAAACCCGGGCGGCAGGTGACGGCGATGCCGTCGATAGCGCTCGGTTCGATGCCCGCTTTGCGGAACACTTCGCGGATCACGGGGCGCACGTTGCGCAGGTGATCGCGAGAAGCGAGCTCCGGTACCACGCCGCCGTAGGGGGCGTGCAGCTTGATTTGACTGTGGACCGAGTCGCTGACGACCTTGCCGTCTTCGCTGACGAGCGCGGCGGCGGTTTCATCACACGACGTTTCGATACCTAGGACCAACATGATTTCAAGAGGGGGGAGGAAAGCCGCAGCCGCCGTTTTCTTCAGGCTCGTACAGCGGTTTGGGGTTGAGGTGAAACAGCGCAAAGCCTGGCTGTTCGGCAGCCGTGGCACCAATGCGTGGCACGGGCATGGGTTTGAACAGGCGTAGCTCGACGTAGTTATTCTTCATCAACGAGACGACCGCCAGCATCGTCCCTTGGCAAGTCGAATCCACCCAGGCGAAGAAGTCGTGATCATGGCCCTCGCCGAAGGTGAGCGCCGAGAGCACGTCGTGTTGCAGCTCCTGGATCGAGCGCAGTGGCGCATTCTGAAACAAGGGTTGCGGCGCGTCGAAAGTACCGCAGATGCCTTGCAGATCGTTGCTGCTCAGCTTGCCCGGTTCGGTCGGCGGCTTGGTCGCGTCCGTGGGCAGTTTGCTCATGTCCAAGGTGAGCGCAAGTTCGAGCGTCGCGGGCTTGCCCTCCTCGACGAAGCCGCTTTGGAACACGGGCAGGCCAATCCGGCCGCAATAGGCTTGGCCCGGCTTGCTGGTGAAGCCCTCGAGATCGCCGCAACTCAGCGCCGAGCTCGCACACAGCACCAGTGGCAGGCCGAGCGCGCGTGACCAGCGGAGCCTGGGCGAAATGACTGGTGCGTGGGACATCAAAGGCGTTGGAGCAGAGCTTGAGCTTTGGCTTTTACCCTGGGTTCCGGGTCGCTGTCATGGCTGACCTCGAGGACGCGCCTGGCCGACGCCGGATCGACCGAGACTAGCGCTTCCAGCGCCGCTTCGCGCACGAGCGCAAAGGAATCTTTATTGGCGCGTTGGCTGAGCGCGGCCACGACGGCCGCGCTCGGCTTGCCTGCCGCGACGCGGCCCAGCGTGGTTGCTGCCAGGGCGCGCAGTGCCCAATCCGGCTCGACTTCGAGCAGGGAGATCACGGCGGCCTCTGCTCGCGGGTCCGCGGCGTCGAGTGTGGCCAGCGCGGCGCGGCGCACCGCGCTAAGTTCGTCCTTCAGCGCGTCGGCGACGGCCGCCTTGGCCGCGGGCTCTTCACGCTGGCCCAAAAAGCGCAGCGCGAATAGCCGCACTTCCGGCGATGGGTGATGCGCGAGCGCGGTGAACGTGGGCATGAGCGCAGCTCCGAGTTCGCGCGCCAAGCCTTCGAGCCGCGCGCGCTCGGCTTTCGTGAACTCCGCATTGGCGGTCAGCGGCGCGAACGGCAATTGACCGGGCTCGACCACGAGCAGCAGAGCCACGCTGCGCGCCCGCTCTGGCGACACCGAAGCGGCGCGCCCCAGCGCGAGCGCAAGCGGTCCAGATAGCTTTTCGAGAGCAGCCAAGCGCTCGGCGCCCGAGTACCCGCTCGGACGTAGTCCGTCGATCAGCCGACGCACGTCGAGCGGGCCGTCCGGCGCAGGCAACGGCTCTTTGGGCTTGTGATAGCTACCGCCCGCCCAGACCAGCGCGGCATCGCCGCCGGCGCGCGAGAGCAGCGGATCCGAACCGCTCAGCGCGTCGGCGATGGCGCGCGGTGCGTTCGTCGAGTTGAGTCGAGCCAGGCTCAATACGGCCATCGCGGCGAGGCTCGTGTCGTTGGCTTCGGTCAGCTCGCTCAGCACATTTTCTTGCGTCTTTTGGCCGGATTCCGCGAGCGCAAAGGCTGCGGCCGCGCGCGGCAAAGGTCCGGCTTCCGCCTGGCGTAGCACCTTGCTGGCTTGCGCGACGCCAGCGCGCGACCCGAACGAAGACAAACCGATCAGCCCCAGCGCGCTCACCTCGGCCGAGTCACTGCCAGCGAGCGCGAGCAGCAGACGCTCGGCGCGCGGCGAACGCATGCGCGCCACGCTCCAGACTGCGGCGAGTAGCACCGGATCCGACTCGCCTGCAGTGACGCGGCCCGACGAAACCAACAAACTTTCGAAGCGAGGCACGAGCGCAGGATCGCGCAGCATGCCGACCGCGAGCATGGCCCGGGTGCGCAGCTCACTGTCGGCGTTGCCGGTCGCGTATGAAAATAGCGTCGGCCCAGCGCTCTTGTTCTGCACGTGCGCGAGCAGAGTGATCGCCACCTCTTGCTCGGCTTCACGCGGATCGGAGAGGGCGTCGAGCAGCGGTTTCACCGCGCGTTCGCCCAGCCGATCGAGCGCTGTGCGCGCGGCTTCGGCGTCTTTCTGGTTTTCGCTCTTTTCGCGTTCGAGCAGCGGGTACGCGAGCGCGCCGTACACTTCCAGTAATAACTGCCGATAAACGGGCCGCTCTGGGCTGTTCAATGCCAGCGGCAGCAAATCATGCTCGAGGGACTCGAGCGTGCCTCGGCCCAGGTTCACTTGCATGCTGAGGCGCGCGGCCTGGCTGATCAATTCTTCGTCGGGTGACGCGCGGATCACGCGCCGCAAGAGCATGTCCGCGTCGTCCGCCTCGCCTTGTCCGAGGAGGAGCTCCGCGAGCTCTAGATAAACCGGAAACAGTCGCTCGTTCTTGCTGATCGCTTGCCGAAACTCGCTGATCGATTTGGCGATGTCTTGGCGCTTGCGATACATCTCGCCGAGCTTCTTGTGGCCCTCGGCGTCGTCCGGGCTGAGTTCGACGGCGCGCGCGGCGTAGCGCACGGCTTCATCGTCTTGGTAGAGTTCGGCCGCGTAGCTTGCCATGCGCTGGAAATATTCACGCGCGCGCTTGGGATCGCTCGCGGCCAATTTCTCGAGCACGCCGATCGCGGCGCGCAGCTTGTGCTCGAGAACGAGCACGCGCTCCAAAGAGTTCAAACTCTCCACGTCGCCGGGCGCGGCTTCGATCACTCGTTGCAGCACGCGCTCTGCTTCCGGGTAACGTCGCAGGCGCAAATGCGCTTCCGCGAGCAGGCGCCCTGCCTCTAGATCCGGCGGCTTTTGTGCCAAACGACGCTCCAATCCGGGCACGCGCTGCACCAGCTGTCCCTCCAGATTGTAGAGCGTGATGATGTGCTGACGCGCTTCACGCGCGAGCGAGGCGTCATTCTGCGACTCGCGGATCAGCTCTTCCCAGATCTTGCGCGCTTCCTCGAACTGGGCGGACTTGCCTTCGCGAGTGCTGCTGGCGGCGCTCGTTCGCTCTAGAGCCAGCGCGTACGCTTTGCGATAGCGCGGCTGCTTGGGTGACAGCTTGGCCGCTTCTGCAAGCGCGGCCAGAGCCTCCTTGGGCATGTCGTGTTCTAGGTACAACTCACCCAAAATCTGTAGGGCGCGCGAACGATCGGGGACAACGGCCTTGATGCGCTGCCAGGTGGCGAGCGCTTTCTTCTTGTCGCCCTCTTGCCAATAGCGCGTGCCGAGCTCGACCAGGTGCTCCGGATCGGCGGCGTTGCTCCCTGCCAGCCGTTGCAACAACGCGAGCGCGCGTTCTTTTTCGTCGACGCGCTCGTAGAAGTCGACCAATGCGGCCAGCGTTTCTTCGTCGTTTTGCGAACGCGCTTCCAGCTCTTGCAAGCGAGCCAAGGCCTTCTTGCGATCGCCGCGAGAAATCAGCGCTTCCGCGAGTTGAAACACGAAGTCCGGGTTCCGCGGCGCAGCCTTGATCAGCGCGTCATACTCGGAGATCGCTTGCTCCAGATCACCGCGGACCTCCAGCAAGTGCACGACCTTGAGTCGCGTCGCCAAATCTTTGCCGTCGGCGGCCAGCGCACGTCGATACGCGGCCAGCGCTTTCTCGACTTGGCCTGTTTCCTCGTACAAGGCGCCCAACGTGCGCAAGTCTTCGGCGGAAGCGCTGGCGCGCTTCTCCATTTCCGTAATCAGTTCCGGCAAGCGATCGCGTTGCCGATAGCTGTCGACGATCGCCGCGACGATTTCACGGCGCACGCCGGATTCACCCGCAAGCGACAGCGCGCGGCGATATTGCGTCAATGCCTCTTCGCGCTTACCCAGCTTTTCCAGCGCTTTGCCGTAGTCACGCAGGGCCGGCGCGAGCACGCGATTGTCGCCCGTCGCCGCTTGAACGACGGTCTTGTACTCCGCGGCCGCGCGTTCGTACGCGCCGCGCGCGAGCAACTCGCGCCCGAACTCCGCGCGCACGATGAACGAGCCGCCAGCGCGCTTCACGAGTTGCTCGTGGTAGCGCTTGGCTGAGTCGTAATCTTTCAAATCGAGGCACAGGCCGAGCAAGGTGCGCAGCACTTGCTCGCGATCCGCGTCGTCCTTGAGCGCCGGCAGGGCTTGCTCGAAGCGCGTGCGCGCCGCGGCCTTGTCTCCGCGCTCGTTCAGCATGCGCGCTAGCGCTACGACGGCGATCGGGTTCTTTGCGTCCTCGCCGATCGCGCGCTCGTACGCGGCTTGCGCGCGTTCCGGGCGACCCTCGAGCTTTTCTACGCCCGCGATGGCGATCAACGCCGCGTAGCGCGCGGCTCCTCCAGCCTCCGCGCGCTTGGCGAGATCCGCGAGCAAGCCGTCGAGCTTGCCGTCGCGTTCGCGGTACAGCTCGAGCAGGCGCTGCAGTGGAAAGTCCGCGCCGGGTTGCGCCAGCACGATGCCCGTGTAGCGCTGAATCAAGGCTTCGTTGCTTGGGCCTTTGGCTTCCGGCTTGTCGACTTTGGTCGTCTCCGACGGAGACACGGACGACGCTGATGCTGGAGCTGCCGACGGGCCGGGCGTCGCCGCCTTCGGTTTCGGGCGATTGGGGGTGGCGGGCGCGGTCGGCCCCGGTGGGTGGGCCGTAGGCTTTGGCTTTTTACTCCTGCCTTGAGGATTGAACTCCGCGTTCGCGGCGTGCGCGGAAAAAAGCAGCACGGCGACCGGCCAGAACCGGGCGTAGGCACGAAGTCTCACTCTCAATAGAGTACGCGCCGCGCGCGAATGGCGCCACCCGGCGTAGTCTCGTGGTACACCCTGCGCGCAATGACCGGGTCTGAGCCGGATTTGGACGAAAAAGAAGCGGGCGAGGCGGAAGAAGAGGAAGAGGAGCTGGACTCCTCCCCAGATTCCGAAGACCCCGAGCGCGACAGCGACGAGCCGCCCGAGCCGGTGGCGGAGGCGCACCCACAACCGGATGAGGACCGCTGGGGGATCGGTAGCCGAGTGCTAGCGCTCAGCGCGCTGCTCGGCAGCGCCATGCTCGTTTGGACGCAGTTCGCGTTTCGATCTCGCTGGATTGCGGATTTTCTCGAGAGCAACAAGCTCGAGGCACCTGGCGACCGCGTGAACCTGGTCGCGGGCGTCGTCGGAGGCATGGCGTTGGGTGGAGCGGTTGGCGGCGGCGCGCTGGCCTATCTCTGGAACAAGCGGCGCTCCTGGCAGATTGCCGAGCAGTGGGCGTGGTTCCTTTCGCCGCTGATCGCGCTGCCGATCATGCCCATCGTGTTTCGCTACAAGCCCTGGCAGAACCGGCATCAGGCGTTGCTGCTCGTGTGCTTGGTGGGCGCGCTCGTCGTCGAGACGCTCTTGGTGCGCTCGCTGTCCGCGGTGCCGGAATCGGTGCGCGTTTGGTGGGCCGGTGTGACCGAACAGCTGCCGCCTGCGCTACGCAAGCAAGGGCCGCGCGCCACCGTGATCGCCGCGGCGCTCGGCTACGCGCTGTTCATGAGCTTTTACTTCCTGCGTTGGCACTACAAGCTCAGGACTCACAACTTCGATCTGTCGATCAACAACAACCTGATCTACGGCGGATTGCACGGGAAGTTCCTGGAGAGCACCGTCGTTTTCCCGACCGAACCGGGTAAGTACCTCGCCAACCACGCCAAGTTCGGCACGTACTTGTTCCTGCCCATCTACGCGCTGTACCCAAAGCCGGAAACGCTCTTGGTGCTGCAGTCGTTCCTGCTCGGGCTGAGCGCGCTGCCGCTGTACGGCTTTGCGCGTCGCCACGTGTCGGACGTCATGGCCGCGGCCATCGCTTTGGCGTTCCTGTGCTACTACCCGATGCACAGCGCGAACTTCTCCGAGTTTCAGAACGTGCCCATCGCGACGTTCTTCTTGTTCGGCTTGGTTTGGGCGGCGGAAACGCGGCGCTGGGTGCTGTGCGGGCTAGCGACGGCCGCCGCGTTGCTCCTGCGTGAGGACATTCCGATCGGCGTGGCGGTGATCGGCGGCTTCATGCTGCTCTCGGGGTATCGCTCGTTCCCGGGGTTCGTCATCGCGACCGCTGCGCTGAGTTACTTCGTGTACCTACGCTTTCACGTCATGGATGACGCGGGCGAGTGGTGGTACCCGAACATGTACAAGGAGCTCTGGGCCGACGGCGAGAAGGGCTACAAGAGCGTGATCAAGACGCTCATCACCAACCCCCTCTTCGTACTGAACAAGCTGGTGGTCGAGAAAAAGCTGCTGTACCTGCTGCATCTGCTGGTGCCAGTGGCGTTTCTCCCTGCGCGGCGCTGGTATTTGTGGGCTGCCTTCGTGCCCGGCATCTTCTTGACGTTGCTGGTCACGAACTACGACCCGCCGACGCTGTTCTCGTTTCACTACGTGATGCATTGGGCGCCGTACCTGTTCTTGGCTGTGCCGCTCGCGCTGGAGGCGATTGGCAAGAGCTTGGACTCGGGCGTGATTCGCATGCGCGCTGCGGCGACGACCATGGTCGCTGTTTCGCTCGTGCTCACTTACAACTACGGCGCGTTTGCGGCTCGTTCCAACTCGCTCAAGGGCGGCTACAACTTCATCGACTTCGGTTTCGAACCGCGTGAAGCGGAGCGCTACGAGCGTCTGCAATCGCTGGTGGCGATGATTCCGGGCGAAGCCTCGGTTGCGGCCACGGAAACCGTGGGCCCGCACGTCTCGTCGCGCGTGAAGATGTTCACCATGCGCCATGGGCCGATGGGTGCCGAGTACGTGCTGGCTTCGAGCAAAGAGCTCAAGCTGTCACGGACCAAGCCGACGTTGAAGGCGGCCTTGGAGAGCGGTCAGTACGGCGTGCTCAGGCGCGTGGGGGAGTTCGCGTTACTCAAGAGGGGCGCAAACACCGCTCAGAACGCGCAGCTCGTTCTCGACTGGCAGCTTTGAGCACTTCCGACGCAGGCGAGGCAACGCCGGCGAAGGCTGGTTTGAAGAAGCGGCTCGGGCCGCTCTTCATGACCATCGCGCTGGTGTTCGTCGGCTATTCAGCGTGGGATTTGGCGCATCGCTGGCAAAAGACCAAGGTCTCGCTCGACCTACCCTGGGCGCTTGCGTCGATCGTGCCTCTCGGGCTGGGCTGTCTGATTCAGGGGCGCGGTTGGATCGCGCTGATCGAGCGCATGACGGCGCGGCGCGTGCCGCGCGGACCCGCGCTCTCGCTGTACATGGACTCGCAGCTCGCGCGCTACACGCCGGGCATGGTCGGCTTGCCCTTCGTGCGCATGGCCGGCGCTGCGCGGCTCGGCGTGTCTGCGGTGTCCGTCGGATCCTCGGTGGGTCTCGAGATGCTGTCGTGGACGGCCGTCGGTGGCGGCGTCGGTTTCGCGTCTTTGCTGTGGTCGCCGCCGAGTAGCGGGCTCATGGCCATTCTCGGCGCTTGGGCGATTCCGATCGTCATTGGCTTTACGACGATCGTGATCGTGCTCTCGTGCGTCGATCGCGCGCGCTTGCCGGCGTTCGTCGTGCGCGTGCTCAAAGTCGATGGCGCAGGGCCGCTCGTGCCGTTTTCATTGCTGCTTGCCCATGTTTTCTATTGGGCAAGCTGGGCCGCGCATGGCTTCTTGTTGTCACACGCGTTCGGCGCGGCGCCGGGGCTTTCGCTCTCGACGTCGGGGTTGTACGCGCTCGCGACCGTGGGCGGCTTCGTTGCGCTCGCTGCGCCCGCGGGCGTTGGTGTGCGCGAAGCGATTCTCTCGATCAGCTTGGCGCCCGCGGTTGGCAGCGCGCCCGCGCTCGCGATCGCCGTCGCTTCGCGCGCAGCGTCATTGGTCGCGGATGTGCTGGCGTGGGGCGTATTGAAGCGTTGGGCTCGCTGACGACCGAATCTCATCCCAACGTCTGCGCTACCACAAGCATCGGGCCCCAAGCACGCCGATAGCTTCATCTGTCGTGACAACCTCGAGACTCTCGCATAGGGCCTGCGCCGCGAGCATCCGATCGAACGGATCGCGATGAGCTCCGGCTAAGGTCCCTGCCAAGACGGCGTGCTTGCTCGTGATCGGCAGCTCTTCTATTCCTGCGCGCAGTAAGATTCCTGAAAAATCTGCGAGTAGTTCACCGGCCTCGGGCAAACGTCCGATTCGATGCTTGGTCGCGATCTCCCAAGCGCTCGCGGAGCTGGAGTAGACTGTGCGATCTGGATCCGCTATGGCGCTTCGCGCGCGTTGCGATAGACGAGCGTCATCCGCCAGCCACCAAAGGAGTGCGTGCGTATCGAGAAGCAGCTTCACCGGTTGCCGCTCCACGCTTCCAACTCCTCATCCGGGAGTGGCATGTCGAACGCGGGATCGATGTGCAGTCCCTTCAAGAGTCCCGGTTGACGTGGCCGCTTGGCGGCCAACGGGACAAGGCGAGCCCAAGGTTCGCCATCCTTGGCGACAATGATCTCCTCGCCAGCGTGCGCCCGGTCAACCAGTTGGGAGAACTGGGTTTTTGCCTCGTGGATGTTGACCTGGCGCGACATTCCCGTAGCTTAGTCCCTTCTGTGGACTAAGCTAGCCTTTTGCGTGTCCCCAACTGTCCCCGCGAAGCGCGTGAAACGTTGCAGACAGGCCGCTCGCAAACGGTTTGAGCGCCTTCGCGTACTCGGGCTGCTCGACGAACTCGATCAGAAGCACGGCGCACCAACCGCAAGTGTGAAAAAAGCAGTGGCACACCAGGCTGTGCGGGTCTTCGGCGACGCCTGCCTCTGGTAAGCGTGCGCCGCGTGTGAGCGAGAAACTCAGGTGTGCATCACCGGGACGCGCGCTTCATCACTGTGCGGCAAACCAGGCCCCAACACGGCGATTTCATGCACGGCTTCGCGCTTCAATACGTAGGGGAGTTCGGTGCGCGCCAAGTGCACGATCAGCTCCGCGATCAGGCCAGTGGCGAGGATTTGCACGCCGACCACGATCATCAGCACGGCCAAGATCAAGAGTGGGCGATGCCCAATCGATTGACCCATGAACCAGATCACGCACAAATAGCTGAAGATCGCCAGGCCGATGGCCAGGGTGAGCGTGCCGAACGCGCCGAAGAAGTGCGCGGGGCGGCGCCCATAGCGGAGCAAGAATACGACCGTCAGCAGGTCCATCAGGCCGCGGAAGAAGCGACCGCCGCCGAACTTGGAGTAGCCGAAGCGGCGCGCGTGATGCTCGACCGCAATCTCGCCGATGCGAAAGCGCTTCCAGTGCGCGAGCACGGGCACGAAGCGATGCAGTTCACCGTACAGGCGCACGTTTTGGAGCACCACGTCGCGGTAGGCTTTGAAGCCGCAATTCACGTCGTGCAGCTTCACGCCGGTCGAGCTGCGCACGAGCCAGTTGAACACGCGCGAGGGCAGCACCTTGGTGATCGGGTCGTTTCGCTTGCGCTTGTAGCCGGAGACCAAATCGAAGCCCTCATTCAGCTTCTCCAGGAAGCGAGGGATCTCTTTGGGATCGTCCTGCAAATCAGCATCGAGCGTGAACACGATGCTCCCACGCGCGCGCGTGAAACCGGCGTTGAGCGCGGCGCTCTTGCCGAAATTGCCCTGCAGCTCGAGCAGGCTCACCTGGGGATGCGCAGCGACCAAGCGCTCGGCAACTTTGACCGAGCCGTCCGTGCTGCCGTCGTCGACGAACACGACTTCGAAGCTTTCACCCGCGCCGAGCGTCGGGGTCACTGCTTCCGCGATGCGGTTGTACAGCTCTTCGAGCGTGGCTTCCTCGTTCATGAACGGGATCACGAACGAGAGCTTCGGAATGGCGGACGTCGGCATGAGCAGTCGACGCGGAAGGTGCCTCAGGCGCAAGGGTCCGGCAAGGATTTCACGGCCGGGCGCTGTTGCCCGCGATCTTGAGCACGGAAAAGCCGGAATTTTGGTAGATGACCGGCAAATCCCGAAAGCGCTGCTCGCCGCCGCGGCGCAGGATCATGTAGTCCGGGTGATATTTGCCGACGATCAGCGCCAGACGCTCAGGGTCGATTGAGCCGTAGCCCGCCAGGTCTCCCGAGCCCTTCACTTGGCGCCCGGTCACGTCGCACAGGCGCTCGTACCAACCGAGGAGTTCAGTCGGGATCAGCGGCACGGCCTTCCAATCGACGACGATGGCGCGTTGACCGAGGAAGCGCGCGCCTTCCAGGTCGGGCGGGGTCAGGTAGATCGCGTCCTTGGGGGATTTTTCGCGCAGCCAGCGATAGAGCTCGTCGTTGCGCCCGCCGTCTTCCTTGAGCAGTGTGGAGCGGGTGCGCGCTTCCTCCAGTTTGTGGGGCACTACGCGGTAGAGCTCGTAGGCGCCGAGCAAGAGCGGACAGAACACGAGCAAGCGTTTGAAGTCCGCGACGGGTGGCGCCTGTGCGGGCACGAAGCGCACGAGCAGATCGAGCGCGAGATCGAGCGCCCGCACCACGAGCACTGCGCCGAGCAGCACGAGCATCAGGTTCGGGATCGGCGCGCCCTCCTTGCCGTGCCAAAACAGACCGAACACACCCATGCCTGCCGCGACTAGGCCGATGGCCACGGCCGGGTAGTGGCGAGTGATCGACGGCTTGGCCAAGGCATGCGAAAGCGCACACGCGAACAAGATCTGCGACAAGATGTCAGCGTTCGGCGCCAAACGCCAAACGAAGATCTGGTTCACTTTGGGCACGTCGTAGAACGTGGTCAGGAACGTGCCGGTCCAGATCGTGAGCATCAATCCGCACAAAACTGCGCCCAAACGCCGGCCATTCTGCGTCTTGTGCAGGAACCAGCCGCTGCCGATGCCGATCATCTGCCATGCGGCAAAAGGCATGAAATTACGCTCGTAGCGCGCCGGGTTGTAGTGGTGCGGCGAGCGCACGCGGAACAAGATCTCTTGTGCCTCGGGTGACGCTTTGGTGTGCGACGCAGCGAGCAAGAGCGGCGAGAGCACGAGCGTTATCGCGAGCAGCGGCGCAAATTGCAAAATCACTCGGCGCTTGAAATCTTTGAAGCCAAGCGCAAGGTGCGCGAGCCCAAAGATCGGATACGCCAGCACCAAATAGTTCGCGTGAAACGCGCCGCCCGCGGCCAAGCAGATGCCCGACGCCAGCCAGCGCTCCTCGACGAAGAACAGCGTGCCCGCGATCGAGCCCAGCGCGCCCAACGTGGAGGGCTGCAAAATGGTGTCGAACAAATAGCTCGTACCCACGCTCGAGGTGCGCGTGATGAACAAGATCGAGAGCAACAGCAGATACGCCGCGACCGACAGCGTGGCGCCAGCGACACGCTTCACGATGCGGTAAATGACGAGCCCACCCAGCAGCACCAGCAAGAATTGCGTGATCGCCACCGCCCAGCCTTGCCTATTGAGCAGCAGCAGGAACGCGCCCAGATAGGCGAAGATGCGGTGATATTGGGTGGTGTGGAAGGTGAACCAATCCGCACGCAGCACGCTGTGGTCGACCAGCGTGAGAGCCTTCAAGAAGTAGACGTATTGATTGTCGTAACCGTAGGTCAGCCCGTAGCTTGCGGCGAAGGCTACGGCCGCAAGCGCGACCACGCCGTACTCCAAGGCGCGTGTCACGCGCGTCGTCTGACGGCTACTTGAATCCAGCATTGGCGGGACGGCTTATATCACGGTCGCAAAGCCTCCGGCCCTGTGGTATCCGAGCGGAGTTCCCGCCCAAAATGACCGATCCTAGCCACAATCCTGCGCTCTCGGCGCCCGCCCCGGAGCTGTCCGTCGTTGCTCCCATGTACAACGAGGAGGGCAACATCGCCGCCTTCGTGGCCGCGGTGGAGAAGGTGGTGGTCACCATCGGCGTGCCCTTCGAAATCATCCTCGTCGATGACGGAAGTTCGGACGGTACTTGGGCGCAAATCGTCGCTCAGAGCAAGGTGTTCCCAGTGCTGCGCGGCGCCCGCTTGGCGCGCAATTTCGGTCATCAAGGCGCGCTCATGGCCGGCTTGAGTGAAGCGCGCGGCCGCGCCATCGTCAGCATGGACGGCGATCTGCAACACCCTCCGGAGTTAATCCCGCAACTCTTCGAGCGCTGGCGCGAAGGCTACAAGGTCGTCACCACCGAGCGCGCGGACGCGGAAGACACCTCGCTCTTCAAGCGCACCACCTCGCGCTGGTTCTACGGTGTGTTTTCCAAGCTCACCGGCGTGGCCATGGCCCCCGGCAACTCCGACTTCCGACTGATGGACGCCACCGCGGTGCGCGCGTTGTGCGACATGAACGACGTCGATCTGTTCATCCGCGGCTCGGTCACCTGGCTCGGCTTCCGCTCGATCACGCTGCCCTACCGCGCCAACAAGCGCTTCAGCGGCACCACCAAGTACAGCCTCAAAAAGATGCTGCGCTTCGCCTCGGGCGCGATCCTCTCGTTCTCGCTCGCGCCACTCAAACTCGGTATCTGGATCGGCTTTCTGACCAGCGGCCTCGCCATCCTGGAACTGAGCTACATCCTGATCCAATACTTCCGCGGCCAAACCGTCACCGGCTGGGCCTCGATGATGGGCTTCATGTCCCTCATGTTCGGCATCCTGTTCGTGCTGCTCGGCATCATCGGCACCTATCTGGGTAAGATCTTCGAAGTGCTCAAGAACCGCCCACGCTTCCTGATCGGCGATCGCTGCTGAGTTCGTTTGCGAGAGTGGGCGCTCTCGATCCAGCAACGCACCTCACAGCAACGCATCGTTCCCGTTGCGTTTGCGATCGAGAGAGGGATGAACCGCCGAGCCGCAGAGGCCGCAGAGATCTGAGAGAGAGGAGGGAGGGGTTTCCTCAGCGCGCCGCTTTGCATCGGAGGAATGACCGACCTCGATGTGCAAGAGTCTTTCGTCACCGCTCTTCGTTGCGCTTTGCCGAGTCACTTCGCAATTTCCACGACGCGCTCGGACTCACAACGCAATAATCCAAAAATCTTCCCTCAGATCTCTCCTGCGACTCAGTTCACAGCCCCCGCACCTCGACGCGCAGCGCATCGCTGATGTCGCCGTCCGTCGTGCGCGCCGAAAGGAGGTGCGTGCCGGGGACTAGTCGCCAATTGGCCACGAAGGGCGAGCGAACGCGATCGACGACCTCGCCGTCGACGAGCAGCATCGCTTCGCGCGCGCTGGAGGGAACCGCCAGGGGGACTCCAAGGATCTGCAGCGCCGGGGCGCGTTCGGGGTCGATTGCGAAGCGGGCGCCGTCCAACGGGTAGAGAATGCGCACGGTACCGTCGCCGGCGTGCGTTGCGCGAGGCGCGTCGGGGCACAGTGGAGAGAATTCGCGTGGCGCGAGTGGACGCGAGGCGCCCGTCGCCCACGGCAGGTATTCGGGGGGGAAGCTTTCGAAGGTGCGTTCCACGGTTTCTTCCCGCGAGCAAGCCGGCCCCGCGCGAAGCCCATCGCGCACGTGGATGCGCACGCGCTCGTGGAGGCTACAGCTCTCCATCAGGGCGTCGGTTGCGACCCATTCGTGAATCGCATGCGGGCAATCATCAGTTGCGAGCCCGCCCGAGAGCGTGCAAACGGCGACCTGGTGCAGACCTTCGTGCGCCTTGCCATTGAGCGAGGCGCCCGCGGCCGGCGCGCTTTCGGATCCGTGCCGGCGCATGGCGGCGGTCATGACCGCGTGAAAGATCGGGCCGGCGCCGGTGATGCCCGAGACGCTCTCCATCTCACTGCCGTCGAAGTTGCCGACCCAGACGGCAACGGTCACGGCGCGTGTGTATCCGACCACCCAGTTGTCGCGGAATCCTTTCGAAGTGCCGCTCTTGGCGGCCACCGGAAACGGAAAATCGAGCACGCTGTGAGCGCCGAAGGCTGCGGTTCGCGCGTGCGGATCGCTGAGTATGTCCGTCACTTGGGCGGAGACAACGGCGGGCATGACGCGGTGGTCTTCGGCGGGCGAAAGTTCGATCGGCGCATCACCGCTGCGCTCGACACGGCGGACCATCCGCAAGGGCTTGTACAGGCCACCGCGCGCGAGCGAAGCATAGGCTGCGGTCAGCTCGAGCAGGCTCACTTCACCGTCGCCGAGGGCGAGCGCGAGCCCATAGTAGTCGGGCCGCTCGATCAGTGAATCGAAGCCAAGCTCGCGCAGGCGCCCGTAAAACGGCTCGACGCCGAGCTGGCTCAGCGTCCACACGGCTGGAATATTCAGAGAATTGCCGAGCGCCTCACGCAAGCGGACAGGTCCGCGCACCTTGCCGTCGTAGTCGTGTGGCGTGAACGTGCCGTCTGGCAGGGTGAAGTGCGTCTCGATATCCGGAAGCGCGGTGGCGGCGGTGAATCCGAGCTTCTCGATGGCGAGCGCATACAGGAACGGCTTCAACGTCGAACCCGGTTGCCGCAGCGCCCTTGCGCCATCGTTTTGGCCGAGCCCCGCTTCGTCGAAGAAGTCGGGTGAGCCGACGT
The DNA here is from genome assembly GCA_035634635.1 of Polyangiaceae bacterium. GTDB lineage: Bacteria > Myxococcota_A > Polyangia > Polyangiales > Polyangiaceae > PMG-095. The sequence goes on along the minus strand of DASQCO010000068.1, from coordinate 67,069 downwards.
AGGCAAGGACGTCGCCGCTCGGGTTGTCGACGACCAGCACGCTGCCCGCGGTCGCGTGCTTGCCACGCAGCGCGCTCAGTGAGGTGCTGAGCGCCGTCTCGGCCTCGGTTTGCAGCGCGCTGTCGAGCGTGGTGGCGATGCGCGCGGCGGGTTTTCGAAGCGCCTCACTGAGGCCCGGTTGGAAATGCCATAGCGCGCCGTCGACCAAGCCTCGAACGAGGTGCGGAGCGCCGAACGCGGGTCGTGTGGAGCCGGGGCGCAGTGGCTCCGCGCGAGCGCGCTCGGCGCCGCCTTCGTCCAGCCACCCGAGCGCTTGCATGCGGTCGATGACATGATTGCGTCGTTGCTCGGCGAGGCTGCGGTTCCGCGCGCGGGCGTACAGCGAAGGGCCGCGCGGAAGGCCGGCGAGGAAGGCCGCTTCCGCGACGGAGAGGTTTGCCGGGGGCTTGTCGAAGTAGGCGAAGCTTGCTGCCGACAAACCGCGCAGGTTCGGCCCGAAACTGACACGATTCAGGTACTCTTCGAGGATGCGCTCCTTCGACAGCGACGCCTCGATGCGCAGCGCTAGGATCATCTCCGAAAGCTTGCCGAACCAGGTGCGCGGGTGCGGCTTCAGCGTGCGCGCCAATTGCATCGTCAGTGTCGACGCGCCCGAGACGATCCGGAGGTGACGGACCGCGCTCGACGCGGCGCGCACCACGGCGATGGGATCGACGCCGGGATGCGCGTAGAACCGGCTATCTTCGGCCGCCAAGATGGCGTGTGCGGGCACCTGCCCGAGTTCACCGAGGCTGACGAAGCGAGCACGTGCGCCGTCACTCGCACGCACTTCTCGCAGGAGCCGATCGCTTTCGTCCACGACTCGGAGCGATGCTTCGGCGTGTGGCTGTGCGAGCTCTTCGGGCAGTGGCGTCGCCGCCACCCACAGCGCGACGAGCACGAGTGACGCAGCGCCGAGTTTGGCCGCGAAGACCGAAACGTCCCTTCGCTTCCACTTCATCGTGCGCTCGCCAGGGCTGCACCGCCCGCCTGCGCGCCGCTCGCGCTCCCGTTCGCGTTCACGACTTCGAAGGTGGTCGCGGCGCTGCGACCGCTGACCTCGGGTGAATACATACACTGAGCGCGCAGCGGCGGCACGACGTAGCGCCCGGGAGTCGTCGCGCGCACCAGGTAACGGAAATGATAAATGCCAGGCTCGACGTGCGAGAGGAAGGTGAGCACGCGGTCGTCGTGCAGTTCACGATGCAGCCCGCTCACGCCACGAAACGCGCCGTAGCCGAGCGGGCCGTGGCCTTGCGGGGTGTTCGCGGACGAAAGATTCTCGCTCACCTCGGAGTGCATGGACGAGGTCTCGAGCGCAAAGTCGATGGCTTCGAGCCCGGCGGGCAGTGGGTCGTCGAGCACGATTTGTTCGCGCGGCTCTGCCGTTTCGAACAACACGTCGACCATCACGAGGTCGTTCACCTCGGCCTTGGATTCTCCGCGGACCGGCAGCGATTTCTGCGCTTCGGGCAGATCCTTCGGCTTGAGCGCTCGCAACAGCCGCTGCACCGAGAAACCGCTGTCTGCGGGGTGGGCGGGCAGCGTGGCCGAAGCGTAGCGGAGCTCCGCCGTGTAGAAGAGCTTGCCCGAGCCCGTCACGGAGAACGACAGCGGTCCCTGATTGCTCACGAGCCGCGCTGCGGGGGCAGAGAAGGGCACCTCAAGGGTGGAGCTTCCGTGGAAGCTGGCGTTGCCCAAGAGGTCGTTCCCCAAGAAGACTTGGGCGTCGAAGTTTGGCTCGCGGCTCTCCTGATTCCTTCGGTATTCGTCGAGGGCGAGCAGCGCCCAGGTGTTCTCTTGCGTGGAACGGAATGCGCCCTTCTCGCGGCGCGCAAGCAACCCACGCGCCAGCCTAGGCCCGAGCGAGTGATGCGGATCGACGGCGAGCAGCGCTCGCAGCGCAAGCGCGGTCGTGCGGCTCGACGAGTCCAACCACGCAGCGTAAACGTCGCTTTCCTCGTCGGCGAAGGCTTCATCCGCACCGACGCGCAGCCGACTCACCAGCTCCGCAGTCAGCAGGTCCTGCGTGGCCCGTGGCATCCTGGCTTTTGCCAGCGCGTGCAGTAACAGCGCTTGCGAGAAAAGCGGTTTGTCGCGACGCGCATCGAAGAGTTGGTTCAGGGTTCCGGGCGTTGCTCGGCCTACGGTCGCGAGGACATCCGCCGCAAAGGCCAGATCTGCGTAGCTACCGTCCGGGGATTGCTCGGTCGAAATCGAGTCGCTCGGCGGCACGAGCTCGCCTTCGTCCTCATCGGCATTGGGCGTGAAGCGCGTGCGCGCGACGACTCCCTGCAGATAGGCGATGGCTTGATCGCGCGCGGCTTTGGGCACGAAGAAGCGCTTTTCGGCGGCCGTTTCGAGCGCGAGCGCGGCGTACGCCGAGAGCCAGGGCACTTCCGCGGAATCGCCCTCCCAGTAGCCGAAGCCGCCTGAGTCGGTTTGATGGCTCAAGATCTCGCCCAGCGCGCCGTCGATCACGTCGTCGGTCTTGGCAGGCATCCGGACGTGGAAGGCCCGCCCGAGATCGCTGAGCAGCAGGAGCGGGAGTGTTCGACTCACCAGCTGCTCGGTGCAGCCATACGGGTACTCCAGGTTCTGCTCGAAGGCTTTGCCAATGCCGGCCAATGCCGTTGATGACACGCGCACGTCGAGCCCGCCGGAGTCGGCTCGAGCGCCGCGCAGATCGCCGAGCGCTACCGCGGCGGCGCTGCTGGTTTCCCCGTAAACCGCGACTGTTTCGTGTGACACCGGCAGCTCGACGTTGCGCGTCATCCGCACCTTGTCCTGGTAGCCCGAACCCGAGACCGCAAACTCGAGCGACGCCGTTCCGCTTGCCGTTGCCTTCACGGGAAACCGGACCTCGACGCTCCGGCCGCGGGGCAGCGTCACCTGCTTGGTCGCAGGGCCCTTTGTCTCGAGGCCCGTCGTGCGCAGCGCGACGTTCAGCTGTGTGTTCGCTAGGTCCTTGGAAGAGACGACGACGCCGGCCTCGAATTGATCGCCCACGCGCACGACTCGGGGCAACGCGGGCCTCGCCATCAGCTTGCGGCTGGTCGTGATGCGCGACTCGCCGAAGCCGAAACGATCGTCCTCGGCAGACGCGATCGCCATCAGACGAAAGGTCGTGAGGTTGTCCGGCAGCTTGAACTGGAAGCGGAGCTTGCCCTCGTTCGAAGTGACGCGGCCCGCTTGGAAGAACGCGGTGGTCTTGAAGTCCGCGCGCGCCTTGGTCTCGCCGAAAGCGTCGCCGTCACCGCCGTCGTTGCCCTTGTCGTTCCCGAGCGGGCCGAGAAAATCGTAGCCCAGCGTGCGCACCTTTTCGCCGTTCTTCAGCGCGAGGATGTGAGCCAGACTCTCGCGGTTCTCCAGCCCGAACACGGCGAGCTTTCGTTCACTGGTGAAAGCCGGGAGTGGATCGGGAGTCTTATAACCCGTGAGCATCAGCACGCCTTCATCGACCGCGTAGAAGGTCACCGCGGTGCGCCCGCGCCGTCCGTCGGTACCGGCCACGGTGAGATCGGCCTCTACGCTGTCCCCCGGGCCGTAGTCGGCGCGGGGCGTGCTGATGTGCACGTCGAGTCGATGGCTATTCGGATCGACCATGAGCTCGGTCGTGCCCACTCGAAATTCGGGAGCTCCCAGATCCACGCCGCTCAACGGCGCCGCTTTGATGCGGCCGCGCACGAGGTGCACGGAGACGAACACGTTCGGGAAATATTCGGCCCGCATCGGGATCTCCACCGTCGGCATGGGTCCCTTCAACGTGACTACTCGGTGCCAGAGCACTCCGCCCCGCTGCACAGTGACCAGCGCCTCGGCCTCACGGAACGGATTGCGCACCAAAATGCGCGCGTTCTCGCCGGGCTGGTACATCTTCTTGTCGGCTTCCAGCTCGACGCCGCGTGCCTCTGGGCTGCGAAAGGAGACGAGTGTCGTCGCCTCGTCCGCGCGATCGTCCAGGGCGTAAAAGCTGGTGGACGCGCCGACCGCGTTTTGTCGGGCGTCGCTCCCCGCGACGCGTAGCAAGTAGTACCCGGGTTGATCGACTCGCAGCTTGCACGAAGCCTCAGTCTGCGTGGTCGTGATCGCGCAACTGCCCACGATCTCGTCTTTCACCTGTGAGCGGCTGCGGGCGACCTCTGCCGGTTGGTCCTCCACGACGCCCACCCACGTTCGCCGGACCAGGTCGACCTTGCCCGTGGCGCCGGGCACGTGCTTGCCCGCGGGGTCGAAAGCAACGACCGTCGCCGGCAGCTCTGCGCCGACCGCGAGGAAGCGCCGTGCCGGGCGCTTCAGGCCGAGATAGAAGGCGGCTGGGTGCACGAGCACCGTCGCTCGACGCGCGACGGTCTGGTTCGTCAGGTCCCGCACCTCGGCTTCGAGCGTGACCTGCTCGGGTCCCGCCATGCGCGGTAAATCGAGCTTGAGCGTGCGTCTCGCGGTTCCCAGATCGTCGAGCGTGTCGTCCGCATCGGAGAGCTCTTCCGCGCGCGGATTGGTTTGCACCGCGCTCAGCACCAAAGCTTCGTCCGTGACGGCATAGGCGCCTGCGCCGGGAGGCACGAAGCTCGCCGCGCTGCGTCGGGCTGTCGTGCGAAGCGCCACGTTGCCCATCGGCGCGCCGAACAGGTACTCCGCGTGCACATCGAACGCAGCCGTGTCACCGCGAACGTATTCGCTCTTGGCCGAATCGAGCGCGACCTTGAATTCGCTGGCCTTGTAGGCTGCGAGCAGCATCTGCGAAGAAAACGTGGGGCTGCCCGCGGCGCTGAGCGAAGCGTTCAGGGTCGCGTCGCCGAGATGGCTGGTCTTCGGCAGCGGCACGTCGAGCGCGATGCCCCCGAAGGCATCGAGCTTTGCGCGGCCCTCGAAGACGCGTTCGCCCTGCGAATCGGTGAGCTCGAGGCGGACTTCGGCGCCTGGTGTTGTCTTCATGCCAGCCGCGTCGAACTTGCGGAACAGGCCGGCGAGCTTGAGCGACTCACCGGGGCGATACACACCACGGTCCGTGTACAGCATGCCCGCCCAAGTGCCGCGTTGTTGCAGATCGACGGGCACGGCAGAGCGCGCGCTCGCCATGGCGCGCTCGACCCGCTGATACGTCCAATCGTCGCCCGCGCTCACGAGCAGGAAAGCCTCGCGGTCGATGGCGCCGTTCTTGACTGGGTCGTACTGCTGCTTCGGGATCGCGACGAGCCCCTCGCTATCAGTGATTCCGCGGAATGCCTCGTGTTGATCGGTGGGGCGCTGCACGCTGACCGTCGCTCCAGATAGCGGCTGTCCCGTCGAAAGCCGAGTCACCCACACCAGGCTGCCGTAGCTGCTCATGGCGGCGCTGATGCCGAGGTCTGTCACCGTGAGCAACTCCGATTGGCGCGCGGACTCGGAGTCTCCGGGCCAGCGCACCGCGAGCAATGCCGCCCCATGCGCGCCCACTCCGCCGAGGAGCGTATCGAGGTCGATGTTCTTCACCGCGCGCGTGTTCTCCGGCACGCCCGGACTGATCCAACTCCAGGGCAGCGGTTCCTCGAACGAGCGAGGCTTCGCGCCGAGCCAGACCACGGCGTCTTCCGGTCGCATCTTCGCCGCGAATAGGCCGTACGTTGCGACGTTGACCGCGCCCACTGGGATCACGTGGGAGCGCTGACCGTCCTTGCCCACCGACTCCAACACGTGGCCTTTCACGCCCAGGGTCAGATCGTACGAGAGCACGGGGCGCCGCGGACGCGGGTCGTTCTTGGCGGCGACTTCGGGATCCACCTCGCGTGTTTGCTCTCCCTCGCCATCTTCGCTGGACGCAGTCGATGCGGCCTGCGGATTGGCACCGGACGCCAGCTGAGGATCGATCCGCTTCTTGCCATCGGCCGTCACGAAGGGCGCTTCCATCTCCACATCGAACGCGACGTCTTCGCCGAGGGTCTGCCCAAAGACGTCGCGCATCCCCTTCTTCAGGGTGATTCGGTAGCGCCTCCCCGAATCTGGATCGGCGCCGAGCAAATGCTCTCGCCTGGGTTCCTTCGCCTTGGCGCGCGCGGCGCGAGCAGCGGGGCTGTCGTCGCTCTTCGCCTGGGTCGCGGCGGCCGAGAGCTTTTGAGCAGGAACCGGCGCTTTGAGGTGTGCCTTGAACTCGGCCGGAGCCACGTCGTTGCTGAGCACCACGGTGATGTCGCGGTGCGCTTGGCAGCGCCCTTGCGTGACCTTCGGACAACGAAAGTCGGTCAGGCGAAGTGGCCCATACGTGCGGCTCTCGACGACGAACGGGGTCTTGCTGCCGAGCGGCCCAACACCCGATAGTCCTGCTTCGACCACCAGGCGGACCTCGCTATCGAGCGGCAGGGGCTCGAGCGGCGTGAGCACGATCGTGCGCTCGAGCGCCTGAAGTGACGGAATCTCGCTCTTCGGCGGGTGAGCGCCGCGTACGCCAATCGACTTCGGCGCATCTCCTGCTTTGGCGCGTACCCAGAGTCGCGTTTTGCGCGCGACGGCGTCCGAGTCCATCGCCTGATTGAAACTGAGGCGGAACACCGAATCGGCGCGCAGATTTCGATCGCTGGCGTTCGGGGTCACGCTCGTCACCATCGGCGGCTCGGTGAAGAACGAAAATGTGTAGTCGGTGGACAGCGAGTCTCCGTCCAGCGCGCGTGCGCCTGCCGCGACCGTCACCAGGAAGCGCGTCGAGCCCGGAAGCAAGCCAGCGGGCGTGAACAGCAGCCCGTGCGTGCCCACGAACCGCCATGTCCCGGCGATTGGTTGCCCCGCTTCGGTTCGGACCGAGACCGGTGGCAATCCCGCGTCGTCCGCGGCCTCGAACGTGCGCATCGCGCGGTTGAACAGCACCGTCACCGCGCCGCCCTCCAGCGGCGCGGCCTTCTCGCGAGGACCGGCGTAGACCACCGCGAAGGGCCCGTGGTGTCTCGGCCCGGTGCCGTGCGAGCCGGTGCCAAGCGACGCTCCCGGCTTCACCTCGGGCGGACGACTCCGCAGACAACTGACAATGGCCAACGCGAGGACCGTCGAACCGACCACAATGCCCAAGCGAAACGAACGCATCCTGCCTCCCTAAAATTCGGCTTCCCACACATACCAGGGCCAGCAAAATTGTGTTGAAAACGCCGCTCAGCAACCTCTGCTCCGGAGAATTGGCTGGCATCACGCGATGCGCACGCGCGCGCACGGACCGGGATCGAATCTCCAGGTGCGAGTCGCCACCGAGCGCGTTCGACGCGCGTTGCCAGTGGTGACGATGCGATCCAGCGCGTTTCCCGACGGAAGTCCGGGCGCCGAAAGGAGCTGATCGACCACTGCCTCGGCGGGATCGAGCAGCGTCGCCCGAGGTGCACGCTCCTGGATTCGCTCGGAGATGGCGGCGTAGTGTGTACATGCCAACAGCAACGCATCGGCCGAGCGCAGCGGGCGCAGAATGCGGTCGAGGTCTTGGGCGCAACGCTTGCCTTCGGTGCTTCCTGCTTCGACGTGAGCCGAGAGCGGCTGCGCGACCCGCTGCACGACGCGACGCTCGGGGCCCGCGAGCCCACGCAAATACAGCCCCGAGCGGATCGTTCGCGCTCCACCCAACACACCGAGTGTTCCGCGAAGGCTGCTCGGAACTCGAGCGAGCGTCGGCGCGATCATGCCCGTCAGCGGCACCGGGTGCTCCCAGCTCGACTCGACCTCGTCGAGCACGGTCGACGCAGCGTTGCAGGCGATGACCACGTGCGTGGCGCCCCAAGCCACGAGCTGTCGAGCGAGCCGAGACACGCGGGCGGCGAGCGCGCTGCGCGAGAGCAAGCCGTAGGGAGTGAAGCCTGAATCCGAGAGATACAGCACTGGCACGCGCTGCGCGCGACGACGCAGCGCGCGCATTACTCCCAGACCACCGATGCCCCAATCCAGCATCCCGAGCCGCGCAGGCAACGTCATGGGTAGGAAAGCGGAGCAACCGCCCCCGGCTCGAGCGGACCACTGTCGAAGGCCACGAGCCGGGCGCGCCGACCGACGCTCAAAGTCGCCAACTGCCGCCCCGGAAAGCGACTCTGAAGGAACCAACGGTACTCATGTTCGGCCCGAATGGGGTTGTGCTCGAGCATCGATTTCCAATTGGGATGACGGGTGAGCGCTCGCAGAGCCTTCGAAAATGGCCGTTCGACGAGACGCCGTTCCAGGTAGCGCGCGGCCGATTTCAGCAGCAACGGTGTGTCGCCGAGCCCCAGGGCTCGCTCCACCATGTCGACCAGCAGCAAGCGCCCGCCTGGCGCGAGAACGCGGCGGATTTCACGCAGCATCGGGTCCCAGTCGAGGTAGCGAAAGGACAGGAAGGAGCTGACCAAGTCGAACGCTCCATCAGGAAACGGCAGTACGGGGCCGTCAATCGTTTCGAACCGAAGCGACGGGAAGGTCGCCGCGCGCCGCGACGCACACTCGACCATCGGCCGTGAGGTGTCGACGCCCACGCCCAGTGCGATTCGCTCGCGCAGCTGACACAGCAGCGCGCCGTTGCCACAGCCGACGTCGAGCATGCGCAGCGGGCGCCCGCTGTCCGCCCGCGCTTGCTCGACGCGTTGCGACAGCCAACGCCACTCTTCTCGCCGAACGCGGATGTCTGCGAAGGCCCGATCGTAGAGCTCAGCAACTCTGTCGTAGCTGGTCACTGGCGGCGGTTCGGGTTCGCAGCGCACCATGGGCACGACGCGAGGCATCAGCGTGTATTTGCGTAGGCTTCCGAAAATCCCGTGCGTCTTTCGCCCAGGAACCGAGACCAAATAGATGTGAGCCCGCTTGCTCGCAAAGCCCTCGAAGACGAAGCGATCGGGGCGCGCGGACACGGTCGTGTACCCCTGGTGCCCGTAGGCCCTCACTCCGAAGGTGCGCGCGAAGAAGGGTGCAAACCAGCGCGCGCTGCGACAGGCGTGAAAATAGGCAGCTCCTCCAGAGGCGAACGGGATGTCGAGCGAGCGCCACTCGTGCGGGCTGAACTGCTCGGGCCATGCTTGGGATCCGAACATGATTCCGTACATGCCCGAGTGACCCAAGAAGTGCAGCTCGTCGATCTGCGCACCCGCCTCGCGGATCGCTTGCATCGCGGCCACGAACTGCGCTTTGTGCTCGACCACTTGGAGACGAACGTCCCGCGTTGGGTCAACGGCCAGGAGCTCATCGCGCAGCGTCCGGGCCGCACGCGCGAATTTGGCGCCGCCCTGGCGATATCGAGTCGTATGACAGATGAAGTACATCACCCGCGTCGCGCTCCGCATGGGGCGAGAACGGGAGCCCAGGCCACGACCTCACGGACCCCTGCGCCGCCTTGCGGGATCCATGCGCCGCCACCAGCGCCGACGAGCAGCGTGCTGCGCCGTTCGACGTCATACACACGCATCGCGAAAATCTCGGGCGTGTAGAAGTGCAACGTGAGCCCGCCACTGACTGCGTGCAAATCGTGAATATCACCGGCCTGCGCGCTCGAAAGCTCGTGAACGCCGAACTCACACTGCGCGGCGCACCGAAGCTGTCGGCCATCGAATCGATACCTGCTCTCGCGGATCTTCCCCTCGAGTACCAACACGAATCCCGAAGCGTCGCCGTGATCGTGCGGTGCCGAGCGCCCGCCACGCGCCCAACCCGCCAACATCACCTCCCCCGCTGCGCCTTGATAAAGCACCTGACGGCCATACGGCTCTCCCGCTCCAGGTTCGGGCCGCCCAGGCCGTGAGTCGGCAAAGTGTTGGGCGGCGCGCTCCCGGAGTTCTGCGCTCTCGCCGCGCTGGGCGAGCTCGAGCAGCTCCTGCCAAGCGCCCCGCTTGCTGGGAGCTCGCCGTCTTTCGATTGCTGCATTCGCACCGCGCGCCATCGTGCCTCGAGCGGTGCAGCGAGCATGCCATGCAGCTCCACCGTCGTTTTGGGGCCGCAATTGGACGGCGCGCGTGGCTGCTGGACCACGGTGCGAGTTCCGGAGGACACGCTCCGGGGGTCATGTGCAGACCGCAACCTGCTGATTTCTCAAACTGACGCGCCGCGCGTGGCGCGTGACCCAGCTGCACGACCTTTGCCGTACCGCTCGAGGTTCGAATTACGAACTCTGGCTCGCAACTTGGCGATCGGTGGTGTCGGGGTAGAGGCTGCTCGTGCGGGTGCCGGTGCCCGGGTGGGCTACGGTGCCGAAAGCGGCTTCGATGCGACGGCGGCGTTCGCGTTGTTGGAGTTCTTCGAGCAGGCGGCGATTGACGCTCAGTAGGTCGCCCAAGACTGCGAGCAGCGACGTCAGGAAGCCGACGATCAGCATCACTGCAGCGAAGATCAGGGATTGGACGTGGCCGGTGCCATTCCCACCGAAGAAGTACCAGAGAAAGCGCGCGCCGATGGCTAGGCCGACGCCGAGCGGAAACAAGCTGACGGTCAGGAAGAACTTCAGCGGCTGATAGACGATGAAGATGCGGAACATCGTCACCATCGAGCGCTTGATGTAGTTCGGAATGCTGCGCACCAGGCGTGATGGGCGCAAATCTCCATTCACGCGAATCGGCACCGAGACCACGGTCATGTTGCGCTGACCGGCTTGGATGATCGTCTCGAGCGTGTACGTGTAGCTGTTGAACACGTTCAACATCAGCGCGACGTCACGCGAGATGGCGCGAAATCCGCTCGGCGCGTCGGCCACGTCCGTACCGCTGACGCCGCGCACGATCGAGCTGCCGAGGTGCTGCAGCGCTTTTTTGATCGGTGAAAAGTGCTCGATGGTGTCGATCGGGCGAGCGCCGATCACGAAGTCGGCTTGGCCGTCCAAGATCGGGCGCACCAATTTTTCGATGTCTGCGCCGTTGTACTGATTGTCGGCGTCGGTGTTGACGATGATGTCCGCGCCGCGCTCGAGACACGACTCGAGACCGAGCATGAAGGCGCGCGCCAGGCCTTGGTTCTGCCGAAAGCCGACCACGTGGTGCACGCCATGCTTGCGCGCGACGGCCACCGTGTCGTCGCGGCTGCCATCGTCGATGACCAGCACTTCAATCGTGTCGATGCCGGGGATGTGCTTGGGCAGCTCGGCGAGCGCAATGTGCAGGGTCTGCGCCTCGTTCAAGCACGGGATTTGGATGATGAGCTTCATGTTTGCGGTAGCCGAGGTCTCCGCCCGCCGGCCGGGCAGGGTGTAGCACCTTTGAGACGACTTGATGCGGCTAAAGACTGGTCCGCTAGTTTAGAGCGAAAACTGCAGGGAGAACACGTCGAAGCCCTGACTTCGCAAGCTTTGCGCCTGGGTTTTTGCCACGCGACCCGAGCCCGTCGTCAGCACGCGAGTTTCTCGCTCCGGCCCGTCGCCAATGGTCTTCTGTGAGTTGCGCTTTTCGCGGAGCGAGGGCGTTTTTGCGGCGGCCCAGGCCTCGAACTCGGAATAGGAGAGCAGGTACTCGCTCTCGATGATCGCCTTTTTGGGGTTCGGCGAATTCATGAACTCGCGCGCCCGGGCATGCAGCGAGCCGATGGAGCTTTCGACTTGTTCGGTCGTGAGCACCACGTTCACTCGCGGTGTGACGCTGTTGTTGCCCGTCAGATCCATCTGCCCCAAGGCGAACAGCAGCACGATCAAGATCCACGCGCGTCGCGCGCGTTGCTCGACGAGCTGGAACAGCATGGCCACCGCCAAGAACACGAGCGGCGGAAAGGCGGGCAAGTTGTGGCGTGCCGAGTTGCCCGGTTTCAAGCCCCAGAACAGCATTGGTGCGAGGCCCCACGCTGCCGCGCCGAAGGTGATCCAGCGCCAGCGCTTGTTCGAAAGAGCGCCTTGGAACAGCGCGAGCATGCAGACCGCGAACAGCAGTGTGCCGGCGGCGTGCGTGATCGGCGCGTTGTTCTTGGGATCGATCAACAGTGAAAACTTGAACGGAAAGCGCCCGTTCCAGCTCTCGAGGAAGCCGCCGACGGCGTGCGTGTTCTTGGGCACGGCCTCGACGACCGGTAGCGCAACGTGGCGAGCGTAGCTGATGGTGAAGAGCGTCCCGAAGCCGACGATCAGCACGATGCACGCGAGTAGGACTGGCCGCAGTTTGCCGCGCGCGATGAGGGCCAAGAGCAACGCGCCACTGGACAGCGCCATGTCCGCCTTGATCGAAAACGCGAGCGCCGCGAGCAACGTGGAGAGCGCGATGTAGCCGGCGAAGCGCAGCGAGCGGAGCTCGCGTTGATCGGCGGCCTTGCCGAAGGCGAGCGCAGAAAAGACCAGCAGCGTGAGCGCTGGCAGGGTCGGCATGCCGTACACGCTGCCCAGCCAGAAACACGGCGTCAGCGAATAGACGATGGTCGCCGCGGCTGCGATGGCCGGCGTCGAAAGCTGACGAAACAGCAAGTACAAGCCGACCATGCACGCGCTGCTCGCAACCACGCTCAGGCCGTTCATGAACCCAGGCAGCGCGCGCACGGCGAGGCCGTGATCCAGCATGAGCTTCATGCTGTGGATGTAGAGCGGGCTCGTATGCAGGCGGTAATCCACCTTGGTCATATCGATCGAGCCCTCGAAGTGCCAGTTGATCGCATCGATCGCCAAGCGCCCGGCGTCTTGCTCGCCGAAGCCGGACACGCGAAAGTGCCAATGCAGCAACAGTGCCGCGAGCGCGCCTAGCGCGATGAAGATCCACTCGTAACGACCGAAGGCCGTACCTGGCGTTGCAGACTGAGTCATCGGCAAACTACGGCTGATCGCTCGTGGCGTTGGGGTAGAGTGTGTACAAGCGGTAGCCAGTGCCGATCATGCGAACTGTCGAGGTTTTAGCCAGAAACCTGACCGGTGAGCCAGTCTCACGATTCAATAAAACGTGGCTCACGCCGTAGCGCGCCAAAATCTTGCGCCGGTCGGCGTCCGAACCGGACTGGCTCAAGAAGCGCTTGACCGAGTGCTCTCGCGCAACGGCGTCCGGAACCAGCGGATCTTCGTGAAAAAGGGCCAGCACTTTGGGGCCGAACGTGGGCAGTGGCCAGGACAGCAGTGGGTTTGCCAACACCACCGCGTTCGGCCCAGCCGCTTCCGCGAAAGTGCGCATGTTGCGGACCACTGGGCTCTCTCGCCTCACACGAAAGCGTGGATCGTCGAACAGGCCGCGCGCGACCAGCACGCTGTGCGTCGAGAACACGAGCAGCGTGAGCGCGATGAGCGACGCACACAGGATGCCCCAAACGCGCCGCTGCACGAACCGGAACGCGTCAGGAAAGCTCGGGGTCAGCCGCAAGAGCAACCAAACCAACCCGATTTGCAAATAGACGATCGCGAGCAGCACGAAGCGATGCCCGAGCGGTAGCTCCACGAACACATTGCCGACGAACGGCACGAGCATCCCGAGCGCGCCCAAGCCCACGAACCAACGCTCGCGACGGAGCAAGAAGTACGGCAGGCAGACCACGGTGATACTGCTCAGACCGAGCGCGGCCAGTAAACCGAGCGGCTGATAAAACTCGTGCAGCTTGCGCTTTACGTGGAGGTCGGCCGCTTGCTGCAAACTCTGCTCGGCCCACTCCGAGGCTTCGCCATGGCCGCCGCGCAGCACCACCCACGGCGAAAAATACGGCCAAAAATGGCTCAACGCGAGCCCGACGACGACCGCGCCCGCGATCTCGAAGCGCAGCCGCCACGTGGCATCGGGGACCGAGAGCGCGAGCAAGAATGCGCCCGAGATCGACATCATCGCGGTCAGGGGATGAATGATGAACACGGCGCCCGCCCACGCGCCGACCACGAGCAGCCACAGCCTGGGCCGGCTCAGCTCACCGCGCAGCAAGCGGACGATCAGTGAAAAGCCGAGCAGGCTCAGCCCCAACGCGGTCGTCGACGGGAACGACGCGACGCTGAACAGCACCGGCAACGCGAACACGTTCGAGTAGTGAAAGCCAACCCACCAGCCGCCGAACATCACCAAGACGGCATACAGCGGCGCGAGCGGATGCCTGAAATAGCTCAAGAAAAAGGCGCGAATCGCGTACAAGAAGAGCAGTGTGTTGAGCACTGCTGTCAGCGTCATCGCTTGCAGCGCGTCCCAGTGGAAGGCGCGCGCGATCAGCGCAATCAGCAGAAATTGCGGACCGAAACGCGGAGAACCCGCGTGCACCGCCAAGTGCGGATGCTGTGGGTGAAAGGGACTCTCGATCAGCGCGTGGAGCGTGGCCGAGTGCTCCCAATAGTCCGCGCCATTTTCCCAGGTGATCATGCGCACGTACCCGGCTTCCCAAGCGACCCAGCCCCAAATCCCGAGCGCGCAGAGCACGAACAGCACAGTTGCCCAATGGCGCGCGAGCAGTGTCAGTGGTTTGCGGAGTGCCGGACTAACCATGACGTAGAGCCCGCAGCCGCAACTTCCAAACCGTGGTCACCGCTTCCAGCACGATTTTGCGGTCCATCTTGGACGCCCCCACTTGCCGATCCACGAACACGATCGGCACCTCGGTCACTTTCAGACCCAAGCGCAGCGCGCGGTACGTCATCTCGATTTGAAACGAGTAGCCGTTGGACACGACATTCCCCGCGATGACGGCCTCGAGTGCGTCGCGTCGAAACGCCTTGTAGCCGCTGGTCAGATCGCGAACGCCCACGCCCAAGATCAGCCGCGAGTACAACGAGCCGCCCTTGGAGAGCGCATGCCGACCGGCTCCCCAGCCCATGACGTTACCGCCGCGGATGTTGCGCGAGCCGACCACCACGTCCGCACCCGCCTCGAGCGCGCGAAAGAAATCCGGTAGGTGCCGCGGGTCGTGAGACAAATCGGCATCCATCTCGAAGAAGTGCCGGTAGTTCTCGTGCAGGCCGAGTTGAAACGCGGCGATATACGCCGTACCGAGGCCCAGTTTGCTGGGGCGATGCAGGACGCGCACACGCTTGTCACGCGCGGCCAATTCGTCCGCCAGTGCGCCCGTACCGTCGGGTGAATTGTCGTCCACGATCAGGATGTGCGCTCCAGGCGCAACGCCGAGCGTGGATTCGACGAACGCCTCGAGATTCGAGCGTTCGTTATAGGTCGGGGTGACGATCAGTGCGCCCTGCCCAAGCGCGGTTTCTGGGGTCACGTAAGTCATCGGGTCAGTCGCCACCGGAGGCGTTTACCATGCTAAAGCACGCCCTGAGGACAGCATGACCAAGAACCGCGTGAAAGTTGGCTTGATCCAAACCCGAGTTGGTCTGGACAAGGCCGCCAACGTCGAAAAAACCTCCTTGGCGATTCGCGACGCCGCCGCGCGTGGCGCGACGTTCATCTGCCTGCAGGAGCTGTTCGCAACGCAGTATTTCTGCCAAACGGAAGACGCCTCCTTCTTCGACTGGGCCGAGCCGAGTGACGGACCCACCGTGCAGGCCATCGCCAAGGTCGCCAACGAGTGCAAAGTCAGCGTGGTCGTGCCCTTCTTCGAGCGGCGCGCGCCGGGCGTGTATCACAACAGCGTGGTGGTCGTCGGCCCCCAGGGCAACACAATCGGGCTGTACCGCAAGATGCACATCCCAGACGACCCGCTGTTCATGGAGAAGTATTACTTCACGCCCGGCGATCTCGGCTTTCAGTCGTTCGACACGCCGGACGCCAAAGTGGGCACGTTGATCTGCTGGGATCAGTGGTACCCGGAAGCCGCGCGCCTCACCGCGATGCGCGGTTCGGAGTTGCTCACGTACCCGACCGCTATTGGCTGGCACCCGTCCGAAAAGGCGGAGTACGGCGCCGCGCAGCTGTCCGCGTGGCAAACCATTCAACGCAGCCACGCCATCGCCAACGGCGTGTTCGTGATCGCGGTCAACCGCGTCGGACACGAGGGGCCGAAGGACGGAGGCATCGAATTTTGGGGGCATTCCTTCGTGGCAGATCCCTTCGGCGTGGTGCTGGCGGAAGCCGGGGAAGGTGAAGAAACGCTCGTCGTCGAGTGTGATTTGACGCGGCCCGAGTGGGTGCGTCGCAACTGGCCATTTTTCCGCGATCGTCGCATCGACGCTTACGGCGACATCACGCAACGCTTTTTGGATCCGATCAAGCGATGAAGAAACGCGCCACGGCTGCTCGCGCCTCCAAGCGCACCGCAGCCTCCAACACTCCGCCCGCTCAGCTCGACTCACTCGCCACGCCGCACTCGCTCGGCTATCGCATGCCCGCTGAGTGGGAGCCGCACGCTGCCACTTGGCTCGCGTGGCCGCACGAGCCCACGGACTGGCCCGGTAAGTTCGACGCCATCCCGTGGGTGTTCGCGGACGTCGCGCGTCACCTGCAAGAGGGTGAACGCATCCGCGTGATCGTGGGCGGCAAGCGCGAAGAGGCGACCGCCAAGAGCGTGTTCAGTCGCTCGGGCGTGAACCTCAAGCAGGTCGACTTCGTGCACTTGCCCACGGACCGCTCGTGGACGCGCGATTTCTTACCGCTGGGCGTAGTCCGAGGCACCGGCAAGAAGCGCGAAACCGCGCTTGTGAAATGGAAATTCAACGGCTGGGCGCGCTACAAAAATCACGCCCGTGACGAAGAAGCCGGACTCGCCGTCGCGCTCCAACTCGGCGCGCCACTCGCGCTTCCCGAAGCGCAATTCGGCCGAAAACGCGCGCGCGTCGTGCTCGAAGGCGGCGCCATCGACGTCGACGGCGAAGGCTCGCTGCTATGCACCGAGGAGTGCTTGCTCGATGGCCGCCAAGCGCGCAACGCTGCGCTCGGCAAAGCCGGCATGGAAGCCGTACTGCGCGATCACCTCGGCGCCGAAAAAGTGCTCTGGCTCGGCGCAGGCATCGCCGGTGACGACACTGCGGGCCACATCGACGACTTCGCACGCTTCGTCGCCCCCGGCAAAATCGTGCTCGCCGACGAAAAGAGCAAGCGCGACCCGAACTACGCCGTCCTGCGCGACGCAGCCCGTCGCCTGAGCGGCACCCGCGACGCCAAAGGCCGCAAGCTCGAAGTCATTCGCCTCCCCATGCCCGCGCCGATCATCTTCGACGGACAGCGACTCCCGGCGAGCTACGCCAACTTCTACGTCGGCAACGCTGCCGTCCTAGTGCCAACCTTCAACGACCCCAACGACCGCGAAGCCCTCGGCATCCTCGCCGAGCTCTTCCCTGATCGTCGCGTCGTCGGCATCCACTCCACCGACTTCGTACTCGGCCTAGGCACCATCCACTGCAGCACCCAACAAGAAGTCGTCTAACCCCGTCACGAATCGAAAGAGTGGGCGCTCGCGACCCAGCATCGCACCTCAAAGAGCACACTGTCCCCGTCGCACCGCGTTTGTCCGCGCGCACACGTCGAATCACGGCGCGCGCCGACGTTTTTTGCGCCAGGTACGGCTCCCAGAGTTTGAACCGCCGAGCCGCAGAGGCCGCAGAGATCTGAGGGAGATTTTGGGGGTTCGCTTGGGGCGTCGATTTGCGTCGTAGATTTTCGTGCAACAGCGGCTTGTATCGGGAACCCAAATTTCACCGTGTTTCTCGGGTGCGCCTTTGTTTTGCTGGGTCTTGATGAGGGCTCTGCGGCCTCTGCGGCTCGGCGGTTAGTCTCTCTCTCTCTCTCTCTCTCTCTCCGTAACGTGCCGCCAAAAGCCGGTGTTCGTCGTGCATCGACAGGTGTCGGTGAGGCTCCTGGGTTGAACAGCGTCGGTGAAAAGAGGGTGGAAAGTTGAAAAATGGTTGGGTTGGGCGCACCTTTGGGGCCGTGCGGTTACCGGCTTTGCCCTTGCTCGATCGACGGGCGCTCACGCGAGTGCTGGGCGGCGTGTTTGCGGGACTTGCTGTGGCGCCCAGTGCCGTGGCTGAGGCCACTTCGCGGGCGCCCCAAAACCAGGGCCAGGCGAGTGCCGGGCCGACGCGGACTGCGAGCTACATTGCTCGCAAGCCGGCGCCCGAGACCCAGGTGCAGACCAGCTCGGCGGATCGCGGCATCAACCCGTGCATGACGCCGGATCCGGGCTTCGGCGTGTACGGCAAGTGGGAGGGCGGCATCGGCATGGGGCAGTTCATCATGCCCGTGCGCGGCGGTCTCACCTCGAAGGGTGATTTCGACCTCATGGTGCACTTTCACGGGCATGAGCCGGTGCGCAAAGAGTGGGTGCAAGTGATGGACGGCGCGGTGCTCGTGGGCATCGATCTGGGCATCGGCTCGGGCGCCTATGAAGAAGCGTTTCAAGCGCCGGACACGTTCCCGCGCTTGATCGAAGCCGTGGAGCGCGCGGTCGCCAAGAAGGCGAACCGCAAGGTGGCGCGCGTGCGGCACCTCGGACTCAGCTCGTGGAGCGCGGGCTACGGCGCGCTGCAACACATCTTGATGCAGCCGTACGCCAAAGAGCGCGTCGACACCGTCGTGCTGTTGGACAGCTTGCACTGCGGCTACTCGGGCGCCGCCATCAATGGTCAACCGATTTTCATGTTTACCGAGTTTGCGAAGCGCGCGGCGGCGGGCGAAACGTTGATGTTCGTCAGCCATTCGTCGATCATTCCCCCGAACTATGCTTCGACTACCGAAACCGCGGACTACCTGGCCCATGAAGTGGGCGGCAAATTGCGGGACGTACACGGCGTCGGCCCGATGGGCATGACGATGATCACCCGCTATTCCAAGGGCAATTTTCACGTGCGTGGCTTCTCGGGCAACGACAAGATGGATCACTGCGCGCAGATTGGTGAGTTCCGCGACGTGCTCAAGGTGCACGTGAAACCGCGTTGGAACTCACCGCGAGGCCGAGCCGAGTGAGCGGCGGCGAGCAACGCTTCATCTTCAAGGATCTATCGTTTGCGGCGCCCGAGGGACGCGGCGCGCAACCGCTCGATCGCTTGTTGCGGGAGAAGCACGACGGCGCTAGCTGGGCCGAGGTCAGGCGGCTGATCGAGACCGGCAAAGTGTCCGTGAACGGCAACGTGCAGCGCGAAACGGCCGCGCGGGTCGCTGCGGGCGCGCAGATCGAACTGCGCATGGCCGCCGCACGTCACCGGGAAGGACCTCGCTTGCCGGCGGGCGCGATCGTGCACGTGGATCCGCACGTGGTCGTGGTGCAAAAGCCCGCGGGGATCAGCACTGTGCCATACGACGAGAACGAAACCGGCACGCTCGATGAGCTGGTGCGCGCCGAGCTCGGTCGCAAAGAAGCGCCGCTCGGCATCGTGCATCGCATCGACAAAGAGACTTCGGGACTGGTGCTATTTGCCCGCAATTTGGCGGCAAAGCTCGACCTGAAAAATCAATTCCGCGTCCACTCGGTGCGCCGGCGCTATCGGGCGATCGTGCACGGTGGCGTCAAGGATCGCACGATCTCCTCGCGCTTGGTGCAAGACCGCGGTGACGGCCGCCGTGGCTCCACCAACAATCCGACGCTCGGCCGTGAATCGGTGACGCACGTGTTTTTTCGCGAGGCGCTGCGCTGCGCAACGCTGATCGAGTGTCGCTTGGAGACCGGGCGCACGCATCAGATCCGCATTCATCTGTCAGAGGCGGGGCACCCGCTCGTGGGCGAGCGCGTCTACGCCAAGAACAACCCGCACCCGACGATCGCGGCGCCGCGCTTGATGCTGCACGCGATGCAGCTCGGCTTCCGTCACCCGACGACCAAAGCCGAGCTCGACTTCGAACAGCCGCTGCCGGAAGATTTCTTGGCGGTGCTCAAGAGCCTGCGCGCCTAGCGCACGCACTGCACGCGATTGTGAGTCTCGGCGCTGTCGGCTCGGGTTGCGCCGGCAATGGCAGCAGCCCAATAGCTGCCGGGCTTTGCTGGGACGGCCGAGCTACTCCAAGCGAACGCATCACCAGGCCAACCCGGAAAGGTCTTGCTATCGAGCACTGGCACGAGGAGCGAGAGCAATTCATTGACGCTCGGTAGGCGCGCGCCGTTGCCCAAGGCTTGGCAGGTGCTCAGCGCATCCGTGTATGCGCCGGTTTGCGCGCTTGCGGGCACGCTGAGCCAGACCAGACCGGTGCGCAGATCCGTTACTTCGGTGCCGCTCTTTTCGTAGCGCGCGGAGGTCGCGAACGGTTCGCCGTTGCGCACGCAGAATGCGCCGCCCAATGTTTCATCGGGCTTGCCGGCTACCCCGATGCTGCACGCGGTCGAGGTGCTGCCGCAATCATCCGCCGTGAAGTCGAGCAGGCGTCCAAGCCCGTTGCTGTTGACGGCGCTCGCGACCCAATAGCGACCTTGCGCTTTGAAGAGGGGCGAGAGATAGACCGGTTGCATTGGATCGGCGTCATTGGGCACCACGCTGAACAGCGAGACCAACTCGATGAACGAGGGCACGCGCCAATCGTCGAAGCCCGCGAAGGACAGCGCGTCACAGCGGTCGAGCGCGTCCGCGCGTGCGTAGAGCTCCGTGCCGGGATCTTGGAGCCAATCCAGACCAGTCACGGAGTCATGCACCACGCCGGCGGTCGTCGTTGCGTCGTAGTCTTGGGGATTGGGCAGACCGAGACCTGGGCTGTTGGGCATTGCCCATTGCGCGATGTCCGAGGGCTGCGCGCCGAGGCCGCCGCTGCTCGTCGTACCGGCGCCACTCGCGCCCGCGCTGCCTCCGCCGCTGGGCGCCTTCTCGTCGTCGCCGTTGCAAGCGCCGAGATATCCGGCGAATGCCAGCGCTGCACAGAACAGAAAGATTCGCCCGGGCTCCACTTGCTTAGGGTAACCGCAACGCCCGTGCCGTCAAATCGTGGAGCGGTGCCGTCAGGTTGCGGCCTTGAACGCCCAGTAGCGCGATGCGACGAAATTGAGCACCGTCACGAACGCCGAGACACCGAACCAGCACAGCGTGGCAGGGAAGTGCAGGTGATCGACGAGCAAGCCGAGCAGCCCGGCGCTCAACAGCATGAAGGCAAATTGCGAAATGATGAAGCGGCTCGCCTCACTCGCGACTTTGCCCTGACTTTGAAACGTCCAGCGCCGGTTCCAGTAATAGCTCCAGAGCGTGCCAAGCGTGTACGCAATGCCCTGAGCAACCAACGCGGTCAGGACGCGATTCGCGATCCGAAACGCCGCGAGGCTCACAATCAGGTTGCTGACACCCACGACACCGAAGCGCACCACGGACACTTCCGACAGGCGGCGCACGAGCGCGGGTAAGCCCGAAGAGCTGGAAGAAGGAGGCGTGGGCGAATCACTCATTAGCACGCGAACAGGACCATTTTGCAGCACCGGCCGCAAGCCCTCACGGCGCTTGGGAGCGTTGGGGCGGTGCTTCCGACGCGTAGCAAAATGGGCTTTAATCGCGTGCATGGCAATGACCACCACATCCAGCGGACTCCAATACGAAGACACCCGTGAAGGCCAAGGCGCCTCGCCCACGAAAGGCCAAACGTGCGTGATGCACTACACCGGCTGGCTGTGGGTCGACGGAAAAAAGGGCGAGAAATTCGACAGCTCGGTCGACCGAGGGCGTCCGTTCACGTTCCCAATCGGCACTGGTCGAGTGATCAAGGGTTGGGATGAAGGCGTCGCTTCGATGAAAATCGGCGGCACGCGCAGCCTGCTCATTCCCGCGTCGCTGGGCTACGGCGCGGCGGGTGCGGGCGGAGTCATTCCGCCCAACGCCACGCTGTTGTTCGAGGTCGAGTTGCTCGGCGTGCAGTGAGCCGCGCGGGCGAGGCACTCTGCCAAGTTGAGGCGATTCGTGTCGCCCCGAACCGAGACGAGCGCCGCGAATTCGAGCGCAATTCAGCGAATAGACGATGTTCGGCGCAGCCTGCGAGCGCCGAACATCGCGCTGGCACCGAAGCTGCACTGCAAGCGAGCTATGCACAGCTTAGCTCCGCTGATGGTCAAATCGATTCAGGCGTTGCCGCGCACGCCCGCCATGCGCCGTTCGCGTCGAATCCACTTCTTCGAACAAGCTAGCTTACTCCTGCCTTGGGCCGGCGCTGGCATCGGTGCCTGGTGCGCACTGCGCGCAGACGGCAACGTTCGGCAAATCGGCTTGGCTACGCTCGGCACTTCACTCGCAGCCATACTGACGCGCTGGCAGTTGGCGCGCTGGTTCAGCGAGCAGCCGCAGTACCAGATCGAATCGCTCGACGGTGATTTCGAAGTGCGCCACTACGCGCCGCGCGTGCATGCGGAAACGGTACTCAACGCCGCGCCCTGGCAGCAATCCTTGAAGGAAGGGTTCCAGCGCCTCGCCCACTACATTTCCGGGCAAAACTCGCGTCACCTCAAGCTCGCAATGACCGCGCCAGTGCTCGTGACCGTGGGCGCGACGGATCGCGCGACGCGCACGGTGGCCTTCAAAATGCCCGAAAGCGAGCCGTTCGAAATGCTGCCCGCGCCGAACGATCGACAAATCACTCTGCGCCGCATCCCCGCTCGTCGCATTGCCGCGCTGAGCTACCACGGTCGCTACGGACGCGGTATTCCCGCGCAAAAACGCCAAGAGCTACTGACCCGCGTGCGCGCAGCCGGGCTCTTGCCAATCGGCGACGTCACCTTCGCGGGTTACGACGCACCCTGGACCTTGCCCTGGCTACGTCACAACGAAGTACAAGTCGAACTCTCGACCATGCCCGGCCTCGCGCGCGGCGAGGCCCAGCAAGCCGACATGTAACGTAAGCCAGGAGAATGGGGCGCTCCCAGTCCAGCAACGCACCTCGAAGCACGCACAGTTGCCGCTGAGAACGACTCCCTGAGCTTAAACCGCCAAGCCGCCAAGCCGCCAAGGGAGAGGAGAGTGGGGTTCGCTCTCGACGGCATTTTCATTTCATAGGTACGCCCGAGCGCACAAAACTGCGCAGCCGAACCTCGGCGAAGTTGCGGCGTCCCGCACTGCTGTGCGCGACCCCCAAAATCGCCCAGTGCTCGGAGGCATTCTGCATCGCTGTGCCGTTCTGGGTGCTTGGCGGCTTGGCGACTTGGCGGTCTCTCCTCTCCTGCGCAAAGCGTCGGGAACAGTGTGTTGTTGTGAGGTGCGTTGCTGGAGTGGGGGCGCCCACTCTCGAGGACGGGATGTGCGGCGATTAGACGGCTGAGGCCATGCGGCGGACTAGGTCGAGGCGGCCTGAGACGCCTAGGCGGTGGGTGGCGGCGGCGAGTTGATTGGCGACTGTGCGACAGGAGGTTTTGCGTTCACGGGCGATGTCGGCGTAGGTGTTGCCCATGGCGCGGAGTTCGAGCACTTTGCGCTCGGCCGCGGTGAGAGCGTCCCAGGCTTTGCTGTAGAGCATGGTGCGCAGCGTGAGGTAGCGGCGACCGCCGAACTCCGCGCGGGAGACTTTCAATTCGTGGGTTGCGGAGCCAGCGGCGACGTGAGCCCACAGCGCGAGCACCAGGGGCACGCGCGCCGGCGAGCAGTTCAGGCCAATGCCAGCGAGGGTGTGCCTCAACCCTTGCGCGAGCGTGGACGTGTGCAGATTGCGATCGAAGCACAGCACCTTGCGCCCGGTGCCGAGCAACACCGACTCGAGCAGCGGCCAATATCTGGGCACGACACCAGCTTGGTTGGCGAGCTCGGTTTCGACCAGCACCAAGAGCGCGTGCCCTTCGTGCACGAAGCTCATCACGGTCGAGAGGCGGTGCTCGGCGAGCCTTCTCCACGAATCTCGAGCGTCGGAAATCGTCAGCGACGTTGTGTTCGCGTTCGCAAACAGCAGGCGTAGCGGTTCACGGACCTGCTCTGACTCTGCATGCATGACCACGGTGTGCATGGCCGCCACACTCAGCAAGCGATATGCCACCGCGCAATGCGGCCTCAGTTCGCAAATTCGTTGCTTCGGATTGCGCACGGCTGCGCGAATTGCGCGGGAGATTTGCGCAATCTGCGCAATGCCGCCGTATCCGGGGGTTCACGAGGTGACGTTTTTCGAAGACACAGGCAGGATCCACCGGTGTCTCCAGCCAACCCGCTTCGGAACGGCGTCATTGCGGCGGCGTTGTCTGCACTTGCGTTCGGTGTTTCGGCGCCGGCGGTGGCTCGCCTCGGGGTGGATGTTGGCCCCTTCGTCACGGCCGCGCTGTTGTATGCGGGCGCGCTCGCTGCTGCGTGGGCGACGAGCGGCTTTGCTGGGCGCGCGCCCTTGGCGCTCGTGCGCCGTCATGGAGCGCGGCTCGTGCTCATCGCCTGCTTGGGGGCTGCCATTGCGCCCGCGGCGTTCGCTTGGGGTTTGCAGCGAGCGGGCGCGACCAGCGGCTCGCTGCTGCTGAATTTCGAAGCGATATTTACGGCGCTCTTGGCCTTTCGCCTCTTTGCCGAGCCGATCGGACGCCGCTTCGTGGTGGCGCTTTTCGCGATGGCCATCGGTGGCGCAGTGCTCGCAATCGGCGGGGTGCGTCAGGGAGAGTTTAACCCATTAGGGTTATTGGCGATCGTGTTTGCGACCGCGTGCTGGGCGCTGGACAACACGCTCACGCGCGCCTTGTCCGAAGAACCGCCGCTGATCGTGGTTGCGGCCAAGAGCGCGCTCGGGGCAAGCGTTGCGTTCGCGCTTTCGCGCGGGTTCGGAGAACCAGTGCCGCGCTCTGCGTCGCACTGTGCCTTGCTCTTGCTCGTGGGCGCGATTGGCTACGGGCTCAGTTTGCGCTTGTATCTCGGGGCACAGGCCCAGATTGGCGCCGCGCGCACGGCGTCCGTGTTTGCGCTTTCGCCGTTCGTGGGCGCGTTCGTCGCTTGGTTACTCGGCGATCGCGCGTTGGGGTGGGGCGGCGTGCTCTCGGTGCCGTTCTTTGCTCTGGGCGCGTACCTGCACTTGACTGAGCGACATCAGCACCTGCATCGCCATGAAGTGCTCGAACACGAGCATGTTCATCGCCATGACGACGGACATCACCTACACGCCCACGAGCCTCCGGTGATCGGTGAACATAGCCATCGGCATCGCCATGAAGTGATGGAGCATGATCACGATCACGCGCCGGATCTGCATCATCAGCATGATCATGGGCATGAGCACGAACATGAGCACCGACATGGGCATGGCCGTGAACACGAGCACTGAGGGCGCAGAGCTGGCGCATTAGATTCGACGTGGGACGCCGGCGTTGGGCGAACGCTCGGTGAATGTGCGGTTCGCGCAGTAGTTCTTGTCCGGAAAGGCTGCATGTCCGGCGCGAACGCGCGAACGGACAAAGCGTGTTTCCTTCAAGCTTTGAAAAGACAAGTGTGTTGTTCCGACAAGTTGACCAGCCTCGCGAAATACCTGGACAGCGTTCCCGATGGCGATGGCAAGACGCTGCTCGACAACAGCGTGGCGTTCTGACTGAACGAGCTCTCCGACGGCAACGCGCACAACATGACCAAGTCTCGTCGAGCAGACGCGGATCTTGAAAGTCGCGGATCTAAGAGCGATGGTGCGGTTTCTGCCCACGCCATGTTAGACGCGACGGATTGGCGCGGACCATTCTCGTTTCGCAAATCGAGTTCGAACTCAGTTCGAATTCATCGAATTCGAACGACCTTTGCGGCACGCAGCGACGGTTCGAATTCGAACGATTTTTGCCGCGCGCATCGACCCTTGCGGGAACGAAAAGACGGTTCGAATTCGAACGACTTTCACTTAAGACACGCGCTCGAATTCATCGATCATTTCGATCGCTTACGTCGCCTAAAAGTCGGCTTCGGCGTCCCCCGCCAGAGCGTCAGTGCAGAATCCTCGGTGAAGCTCAGCATCGATCGCTCCGCTGCAACGCGGTGCACCTCGAGAAAATCCCGATCATTTCGATCACTTGGCCCCTTAACGGATCGGCGTTGGAACTCGAACCACTATTTCGAGACACGAGACCACGCTGGCTTCCGACATCTCCAACGCCACGCGCGTCGCGGACGAGATTCGAAGTGGGCCGGGCGCGTGGCGGCGCCTCTAAAAGTTGGGAACAGCGCGCGCTCGGAGGTGCGATGCTGGAGCGCGAGCGCCCCCTCTTCAAACTGAAAGGGCGGTTACTTGAAGTCGCGATCGAGCACGGTTTTGCGACCGTCGGCCTGGGCGACTTCGATTGCGGCGTCGCACAGTTTGCGGATTTTGACTGAGAGCACGTCCACTACGGCGTCCGACGTGTTCATGCCGGAGCGCGCTTTGACGTACGCCTTCAG
Source organism: Polyangiaceae bacterium (assembly GCA_035634635.1). Classification (GTDB taxonomy): domain Bacteria; phylum Myxococcota_A; class Polyangia; order Polyangiales; family Polyangiaceae; genus PMG-095. The sequence goes on along the minus strand of DASQCO010000068.1, from coordinate 41,055 downwards.
CTTCGAAACCACGACCAAGACGTCTTGCGGCAGATCGTCGGAATTGGGGGCGCCGACGATGCGGCGGCGCTTGTCGGCTTCGTCAGTCATCGCGCTTTCTCGGCTTTCTCGAGCGGAAGAGCGCTCTTCACGCTCTTGCTCTTCTTGTTGCTCGCGCAGGTACGCCTCACGAGTGGGCGCTTTCATGGGCTCGGCCCAGGCGTCGCGATGTCGCGCCTCGGGCACGTGCGCGTCCCAACAGGCAAGGGTGCAGAAGAACTGCGCAAGCTTGGCGCGGTTGCAGGTCGACACGCTGCACTGCATGTAGTTCGCGCCAAACGCGATCGGCTTCTTGCACGTGGTGCACAGTCGAAAGAACTCGGCCTCGCTCACGTGCTCCAGCCTACACCCGCTCCGCGCGCGACGGCGCGCAATTTTCGTGGCGCGCTTTTTACGCGAGCGACCCAAGGCGGGCCGAAGTTCGCGGGTCAACGGGGGGTGAAGAACAGCGTCTCTTTGCTGGCGATGCTCAGCATGGTTTGGTTTTTGGTGGGTTGGGGGAGCTGTGCCTCGCGCGTGCCAGTGACCACCTCTGCCGACAGCCCCGAAGAACCCTCGTGCTTGGCGTACGACCCTGCCCCCGATCCGGACGCCGCTGGCCGGCTCCAAAACTGTGCGCCCGGGACCGCCGACTGCGATCGCAACCCAAGCAACGACTGCGAAGCCGTCCTCGCCGACGACCCTGAAAATTGCGGCGTCTGCGGCGTCCAATGCAGCGCCCTCAACGCAAACACCGGTTGCCTCGGCGGCACCTGCCGCATCATCTCCTGCACCCCCGGCCACTGCGATACCGACAAAGACCCCGAAAACGGCTGCGAAACCGTCGCCAAAACCTGCCACCCCTGAACGTCTTTCGGTAGACGTAAACCGCAACCCGCGCTATCCCTCCGCTCACCTAAGCAGCTCGAGTGGCGGAATTGGCAGACGCACCGGATTTAGGTTCCGGCGGGGCAACCCGTGGGGGTTCAAGTCCCTCCTCGAGCACTGAAAGTACGGGTTGCAGTCTTACGGCGAATGCCTAGCTGAGGTCCGTCGGAGTGCAGCGTAGAGCACTTCCTCCGGTACTTCATAGCCCTCGACGCGAAGTGATTGCTGCACGCTTCGCACCAGGCGCGCTGCGCCGTTCTCTTGCCTCCCAGTAGCGGCGCGAAGCCTAGCCTTTAGCTCGCTCAACTTGGTACGCGACGTCACGTGGGCCATGGCTTCGGTAGCATAGTCGGTGATGACCTTGACGCGATCGCGGTGCCTTTCCATGTACTCTCCTCACGCGGTCGGCTCGATCCGACCCGTCAACCAGAGTCGAACCCGTGAGCGAATCGCCGGTAGAAGTCTTCGAACTGATCGTGGGCATGTTTTTGGCGGTGGTCGTGCTGCACTACTTGGCGTCGCGGCTTTCCCTGCCGCCAGCAGTCGCGTTGCTCGTCGGCGGCGGCGCCCTGGCTTTCACGCCGGGGCTGCCGACCATCCACCTGAACCCGGAACTCGTGCTGTTGATCTTCTTGCCCCCATTGCTGATGGACGGCGCGTGGTTCACGGCACACGCCTCTTTCCGCAAGCACCTGCGCGGAATCTTGTCGCTCGCGATAGGTGCCGTATTGTTTACGACCGGTGTCGTCGCGGTCGTTACTAGGCTGCTGGTTCCGGCGCTGCCATGGGCAGCTTGCGTAGCGCTGGGCGCAATCGTTTCTCCGCCGGACGCGGTATCGGCCCGCGCTGTGTTGCAGCGCGTGAAGCTGCCGCGCCGACTGAGCACGTTCCTGGAGGGGGAGAGCTTGCTGAACGATGCGACCGGGTTGGTCCTGTTTCGGTTCGCGGTCGCCGCGGTGCTCACTGGCGCCTTCAGCATCCCGGCCGCCGCCGGCAGCTTCGCTGTTCTGGTCGCCGGCGGTGTGATCGTTGGCGGCGTCATTGGGGGCGCGTGGGTGCGACTCGTGCGCCGCCTGGGCGATGACAGCTTGGTGATCTGCGCGTCGATTTTGATTTGTTGGGTGGCTTACATGTCGGGCGAGCTGCTGCACGTCTCTGGTGTCATCGCCACCGTGACGGCTGGCCTGATTTGCGGCTGGTACCAACACGTGGTTTTCAGGGCGACCACGCGCATCCGTGGTGTCGCGACTTGGCAGGTACTGGTCTTCTTGCTGGAGGCCGCGGTGTTCATACTCATCGGCTCCTCGCTGCGCGACGTGCTCGAGCGCGTCGGCGGGGCAGGCGTCGTGGTTCAGAGGATGGGCCTCACGGTGCTCGCGATTGTGTTTGCCGTCACATTGGCGCGTTTCGCTTGGGTTTTTGGGACGGAGCTCGTCTTGCGCACGCTGCGGCGCGCGGGCGTGAGCCGAGCGGAGCCGCTAGGGGCGGGGGCGGCGACCGTCATGAGCTGGGCGGGCATGCGCGGTGTGGTCACGCTTGCAGTCGCCCTGACGCTCCCTGATGCGATGCCCGGGCGCGACCTGATGCTGGTGACTGCGTTCGCGGTGATCCTGGTCACGGTCCTCATCCAAGGTACGACGCTGGGTGCGGTGATCCGCTGGGCGCGCTTGCGGGACGACGAAGGCTCCCAGCCACCGCTCGAGATCTTTGCGGCCGAAGCCGCCATCTTCGCAGCCAGGCTCGCAGCTATGGAACGCCTTGCCTATGACGCCGCCGGCCAGCTCATTCACCCCCAATTGTTGGAATTCCACCGTCGCCGTGCAGCCGCCTCCGCAAGCTTTCAAGGCACTGCCGAAAAGCGCGAGCAAGCCATCACCGCTCACTTCGACACCATCATCGCCAGCATCGCCGCTGGCCGCATCGAATTGGTCCGACTCCACCGCGCCCACGAGATCGACGATGAGGTCCTGCACAACCTCGAGCACGACCTCGACCTCGAAGAACTCGGCGCGATTGCCGCAAAAAATACTTGAGCGACACGGGTCGGACACCGCGCCTACCGAATTTAGGGTTCCGGCGGGGCAACCCGTGGGGGTTCAAGTTCTGCAGAGCCGAAAAAGCGGTCCGCAGTAACGACGCAATCTCGACGTGTTCGTCATCCGTCTTCGAATCGTCCACTCAAAATTTCGGCGGGGGAGGAGCGGTGAGCGCTCCGGGAGCCAAACCGAGGGCATGTTCGAGCGCAGTGACTTGTTGGACGGCGTCGTCGAAGCCGTCTTTGCCGAAAGTCTTGTGTTCGATGTCTTCGAACCGCTCGCCCATTTCGTCGAGCTGCGTTGGAGAGAGCGCTTTCTTCCACGCCGGAAACACGATCGTGTCCTCGCGCGCCGCGTGCTCTTCGTACATCAGAGCGAACGAATCGAGCACGCGGGCCAAAGGAGCGGCTACCGCGGTGATTGGTTTTTGGGTCGCGACCAAGATGTAGTCGGTAATCTCGCGACCTCGCCGATGCTGTTCGAGCAGTAGGGGGACCTCGGCGGCGGCAGCGCCGCCAGCGGCTTGGACCGCGGGGAAGAGGTGTGCCTCTTCCAACTCTTTCTCGTGATAGTCCTCACCAAAACTGTGAATGAGCTTCGCGGCACGCTGAATGGCGTCGAGCGGAACAGTGGCTGGCTCGCTGCGCAGTCGCGTGGCTGATAGTCGGTAGACGACGAGGATGCGTCGAATGACGCCGTGCTCGCGCATCAAGTCTTCCGTCGCGCCGACCTCTCGAGCTTCATCCTCGGTCTCTTTTCTTTCTTTTGCGTCGGCAGTGAGCGGTCGAGGGGAAGTCGGAGGAGCCGGTTCGGGATAGATCCGGGCGTCGTTGCGACACGCTGCCAGCAGGGTGCTTGCACCAGCCAACGTCAGAAACGAGCGTCGTGCCTCTGGGTTCATCGCGGCGCTTCTCCATGTGGAACTCTAGCCTCGGAGTCCATGGGCAGGGATGGTAGCAGAGCCTCGAGCCCGGGTTGGTTGGACGGGTTCGGAAGCGTAGGTGAATCGCCCGCAGCGGCGGCGACCGATGCATTCGTCCCGTGAGCTGAGCATTCACGCCCCACGCGCCGCTCGCTCCATTTCGCGCCCGCACCGACCACGGCGCGGCGAGCTGCACTCATCCAACGCTCAGCGAGTGAGGTTTCGAGATGGAGTTTCGTTGAGCGATAGCCAAAACGCGCCAATCGTTTGAGCTGCGGTGATGAACTCCGCGTACGCTACGGGTTTTCGGACGTAAGCGTTCGCGCCGGAGGAGTAGCCTTGGGCCAGGTCTTCGTCCTGTTTGGATGAGGTCAAAATGACGACAGGCAACGCGCTCGTCCGTGCGTCCGCTCTGATGCGTCGCAGCACTTCTAGCCCGTCAATCTTCGGCAATTTGAGATCCAGCAGCACCAGCGCAGGCAGCGCGGCGGCGTCCCGCGCAGCATGAGCGCCCGTAGCAAACAAGAAATCGAGCGCCTCTGCCCCGTCCCGCGCGACGCATACTTGGGGTGCCGCTGCGCATTTCTTGAGCGCCAGAACAGTGAGCTTTTCGTCGCTTGCATTGTCTTCGATCAATAGGATGAGCTTGGTCATGAACTTCGTTTCCCTTCGCTCGGTAGCGTGAAGTAAAAGCAAGCCCCGGCGCCGATGCTTCCCTCGGCCCAGATTTTACCGCCGTGACGGTGCACGATACGCTGCACGGTCGCGAGTCCGATGCCGGTCCCTGCGAATTCATGATTTTGATGCAAGCGTTGAAATGGCGCGAACAACTTCTGCGCGTAAGCCATGTCGAAGCCAGCACCGTTGTCGCGGACGTAGAACACTCGCTCGCCGTCGCGTTCATCCATGCCAACGGTGATTTGCGCTCGATCGACCTTGCTCGTGAACTTCCACGCGTTGCCGAGAAGATTGTCCAGCAGCGCGCGAATCAGGATCGGGTCCGCGTCGGCAATCAGCGGGTCTTGCACGGCGATCGCGACCGTGCGAGCCGAGTCTTGCGCTCCGAGACTCGACAGCGTGAGGCGCACCAAATTGGCTACGTCCACTGTTTCGCGCCGCAGTTCGCTGCGTGTAACGCGCGACAGCGAAAGTAAGGCGTCGATCAGTGCGCCCATGCGGTCGGCGTTGAGTAGGATTTCGTTCAGCCAATCTTGGCCCTGCGCGTCGAACTTGTCCTGGTACTCCTCCAGCAAAACGTGTGCGAAGCCATTCATTCCGCGCAGCGGGGCGCGCAAATCGTGCGCCACTGAGTAGCTGAATGCTTCCAACTCGCGACTGGCGGCTTCGGCCGTTTCCTTCGCGCGTGCCAGTTCTCGTTCGCTACGTCTCCGCTCGGATACGTCGCGCGCGACCTTGGCGATGCTGACCACGCGCCCGGCTCGGTCCCGAACTGGCGAGATGGTCAGCGACACGTCGACGAGTGAACCGTCCTTGCGACGCCGCACCGTGTCGATGCGTTGTACGTGGCCTGAGGCTACCTTTTTCAACGTGGCAACGAACTCCTCTTCTCGTTCGGTCGGAACGATGAGCGAGATGGAGCGCCCAATGATCTCGTCGGCGGTGTAACCGAACAAACGACACGCGCCTTCGTTCCAGCTCAGCACAAGCCCTTCCAAGCTCTTGCCGATGATGGCGTCGTCGGACGACTCGACCAGAGCGGCAAGGCTGGCACGCTGCTGCTCGGCCTTCCGCCGATCGCTGATGTCACGGATGGCGCTGGACACGAGTAGGCCGCTCTCGACTTCCAGAGGGCTCAGACTGACCTCAATCGGAAACTCGCTGCCATCCTTGCGGCGCCCGTACAGCTCCAGATCCGCCCCCATGGGGCGCACGTGATGCTCGCGAAAGTAGGTCGCTCGATGGGTCGGGTGTGCTGCCCGAAAGCGTTCAGGGACTAGCAGCTCGATGGTCTGCCCCACCAACTCGCTACGAGCATATCCAAATAGTGCTTCCGCCTGACCATTGACCAGCACGATTCTGCCAGTCTGATCGACGATGACCATCGCATCCGGTGCAGTTTCGAGCAGGGCTCGAAAGCGAGCCTCTGTGGCACGGGCTTCGCGCAATCGCTCGGCTGCGGCTTGGGCCTCCTTCCGTTCGGTCAAGTCGAGAATGAACGACATTGCCAGCGGCGCTTCCCCCCCGACCATCGCCGAGCCGACCAAAACCGGCACCCGTCTGCCGTCTTTGCGAATGTATTCCTTCTCGCGCAGTGCGGCGACGTCCAATCTCGACAGCTGTTCGACGGCTGCCTGGTCACCAGCGCGGTACTCAGCCGGAGTTAGGTTGGACCAGACGAAGCTCGCGGACAGGACTTCATCGCGACCGTAGCCCAGCAGGGAGAGAGCAGTATCATTGATCTCGACGATGCGACCCTGCAGGTTGCCAACGACGATGCCGACAATGCCCGACTCGGATAGACGAGTGAACCGAGCTTCAGCGTCCGCAATGGGCGACATCGATCACCTCCGTGCCGGATGGGTAAAACGAATCATTGGAACCTGAAGACTCGATTGTCCATTCGCCAACACGAGCTAATCACGCTCCAGCCACGCGTCGGACAATTCTCGTGGCTGATGAAAGAACCAGCGACTCTTCTAACTGTAAAGGGGGCTGTTGCAGAAATGCAGATGGCGAAATTAAGTCCTCGAGTTGTGCCGTGTGAAGTTCAGCTTTCCTTAGGAACCGCTGATCCCCGGTGATACATCCGCTGGAGGGATATGCCGATTCAGAAGCTACGGGTCTTGTTGGTCGAAGACTCTCCGTCCGACGCCAAGTTGCTCCTGCACGAACTGCGGGGCGGAATTCCGTTGCTCGAGTGCGAGAGAGTCGAGGACGCTTCCGCGATGCGCGCGGCGCTCCTCACTCGGTCTTGGGACGTGGTGATCAGTGATTGGGCATTGCCGGCGTTCAGTGGACTTGCTGCGCTCGCGCTCGTGGGTGAATTGAACCTCGATCTCCCGTTCATCATCGTGTCCGGTACCATTGGCGAGACGGTCGCAGTCGAAGCCATGCATGCCGGCGCACATGACTACTTGATCAAGGGCAATCTGAAACGGCTAGTCCCGGCGATCGAGCGAGAGATCCGCGAAGCAGGGACGCGTGCGGCGCGCCGAGCCGCAGAGCTCGAGCTGGCAAAGGCCGCCCAGCGATACCGCGCTCTGTTCGACGATAGTCCGCTGCCGACATGGGTTTGCGACCCGGCAACGCAGTCATTGATCGCCGTCAACGACGCGGCCATTCGTCACTACGGCTACAGCCGCGAACAATTCGCCGCGTTGACCATCGCCGATCTGGAGATGGGGAGCGTGCCGCCGCCGAGCGGCGGGCCGCAGCATGAGTTTGCCATCGAACGAGGCACCGCGCTCAGACACAAGAAACGTGATGGTTCTCCAATTTGGGTCGAGCTCACGATTCACGATCTCGAGCTGGAGGGTCGTTTAGCTCGCTTGTATGTCGCTCACGACGTGACACAACGAAAAGAAGCGGAAGCACAGCTGCGTAAGACCGAAGAACAACTACGTCGTGCGCAGAAGATGGAGGCCATCGGCAACTTGGCCGGTGGGATCGCGCACGACTTCAACAACCTGTTGTCGGTGATCCTCGGCTACACCGGAATCGCACTCGATGAGTTGAGGCCGGGCGAGCCAATTCGCGCGGACATCGAGGAGGTTCAACTGGCGGGACGGCGAGCCGCGACGCTGACGCGGCAATTGCTCGCGTTCAGCCGCAAGCAAATCCTGCAGCTCGTGGTGTTGGATTTGAACGAAATCGTGACCAACATGGAGCGCATGTTCGGGCGTTTGATCGGCGAAGATGTTCAGGTTGCGATCATGAGCGAGCGCGGGTTGGGCAAGATTCATGCGGACACCGGGCAGGTCGAGCAGATCTTGATGAACTTGGTGGTCAACTCACGAGACGCCATGCCCGATGGCGGGAAGTTGACGATCGAGACGTCGAACGTGGAGTTGGACGCGGCGTATGCGGCCGATCACCTCGGCGTGAAGCCCGGTGGGTACGTGATGCTCGCAGTCACCGACACCGGCACCGGTATGGACGCTGAAGTTCAGGCACGCGTGTTCGAGCCATTCTTCACGACGAAAGGACAAGATCGCGGAACAGGGCTCGGGCTCGCGACGGTGTTCGGCATCGTGAAGCAGCTGGGCGGTCACATCTGGCTGTATAGCGAGGTTGGCGCCGGAACCACGTTCAAGATCTATTTCCCAAGGAACGATGATGACTGTGAGGCACCGGCGCTGAGCAACGGTGAGCCGATGGTGCTGACTGGTAGTGAAACGATTCTCCTGGTCGAAGATGAAAAGCAGGTGCGTGAGCTAGCGCGCACCATCCTTCGCAAGGCTGGCTACAATGTGCTGGATGCTCAAGGGGGCGGTGATGCGTTGCTGATCTGCGAGCAATTCACCGGCAGAATTCAGCTGCTCGTCACCGACGTCGTGATGGCGCGCATGAGCGGCAAGCAGTTGGCGGAGCGGCTCGCTCCTCTGCGCCCAGACATGAAGGTGCTTTACATGTCGGGCTACACCGACAATTCCATCGTGCACCACGGCATCCTCGACTCCGGTATCGCTTTTCTCGAGAAGCCGATTACGCCGCCGCTACTGTTGCGCAAGGTTCGCGAAGTACTGAATGCGTCGCGCTAGGACAAAACACCGCTGCCAGTTTTTGCGGTGAGCCAGGGTCTCCCTGAGCGCCCTATTCTCCAAAGTGAAAACGACGTGACTGTCATTCAGGCGCGCCGCACGCCAGCCACTCACCGAGTTTGCGCCGCTCTGCCTCGTCTACCGACGCGCCCTCTGGCATGTATGTATTCACCGCTTTGGGGCCCGCGGCGGCAGAGCGGTCGATGTCGCTCGATGCCGCTCGGATCTCGGCGATCGAATCGAACTTGGGTGATTGCGGCCCGCGCGCCGAGTGGCAAGCCAGGCAGTGGTCCTGCATGAACGCCTCACCAAAATTGGCGTACGTGAGCGTCGAGGTGGTTGGACAGGTGCTGCCCGTGGCATCTCCCGGACCACTCCCACACGCAAGGAGGACGGCTGCGACACAGAGTGCGCAGGCAAAGCGCGGCATTCGATTGGTTTTCATCAGACGGAGCTATGGGTGCCAAGGGGACGCCTTGGCAAGGCACCAAACGGCGTTTTTCCTCAGAGCATCAATTGGTCGCGCTGGAGCAGGAGGTGTGACCCCGATCGACATCACGCACCTTCGAGTGGCTACAGGGATCGGGACAGATGGGTCTCGGATCAGGCAGACAAAGATCCCCCTTGCCGCACTCTAGGACCAGCCCGTCATGTCTCCAGCCACCCGCGTGCCGCTCATGCTGGTTCCCGCCGCCCCGGCTGGGGGCGAGAGCGAGGATCCTGGCGCACCGGGCCTGGACGACAGCGCGTTGCTCGCGGGCCTCAAAGCGCGAGACACCTCGGTCAGCCGAGCCTTCTACGCCCGCGTTCGCCCGATCGTCGACAGAACACTGGCGCGCCTCTTGGGGCCACGTGACAGGGAGTACGAGGACGTGGCGCAACGCGCGTTATTCGAACTCGTCAGCACGATCGACCGCTTTCGTGGCGAATGCCCGTTGGATGCTTGGACCTCCATCGTGACCGCGCGCGTGGCCTACCGCACGATTCGACGTCGGCGTGTCGAACGCCGCCTGTTCGTCGACGAGCAACCGGAGGACGTCCCACGCGCGACCCGCAGCCACTCCAATGCCGTTGCTGCTCGTCAGGCCATCGAGCGCGTGCGCGCCGAACTCGAACGCATGAACGCGGATCGCGCCTGGACGTTCCTGTTGCACGACGTCTACGGATATGACCTCAAGGAAGTCGGGCAGATCACCGGGGTCTCCCTGTCCGCTGCGCAGAGCCGCCTCGTGCGCGGGCGGCGAGAAATCCACGAGCGTATCAAACAGGACGTGGCTCTGGCGCTTCCTGAAGCAATCCACGGAGGACGAATGAATACTCCGCGCTATGCAGCAGCTGCCGCGAAGTTGCTCCAAAGGTTCTTGCCGGGAGCGACCATCGCTTCCGGGGACGAGGAGCGCGGAATCGTCACCATCGAACGGGCGATGCGGGCTCGAACGCGCCGACGCCGACTGCTGACAATCGGCGCTTCGTTGGCTGCCGCAGCGGCGATCTCGATCGTCGCAAGCCAGCTCGGCAATTGGCGCCAATCGGCGGCTAGTACGGCAGGGATCGCGATCAACGTTACCCCTTCGGGCCACGGTGCGGCGCTGGCTCGCAATGAACGTGAAGCTCCGCTGGAGGCGCAGTCTTCGATTGAGTCGGGGCAACGCATCGAAACGCCGGCGGACGGCGGGGCCTCGCTTCAGTTTTCGACCGGCACATCGGTGACGTTGGCTGGTCGCACTTCGTTTCGGGTCGACAGTCAAGGCGCCATGCAGCGCTTCACGTTGCAGCGAGGCGAACTTGCTGCGCACGTGGCCAAGCTCGTCGGCGCGCAGCGCTTCATCATCGACACCCCTGACGCACAGGTCGAGGTGCGCGGCACACGCTTCCGTCTGCGCGTGATCGGGCAGGGCGAGTCGTGTGGCGCGGGAGCTCGAACTCGGCTGGATGTCAGCGAGGGCGTGGTCGAGGTACGCGTCGCCAACGGCGCCGTAACGAGTGTCAGGGCTGGTGCATCGTGGCCAACGGACTGTTCAGGACCGGCGGATGTGCCGCAGAGCCCCGCGCCGTCCCAATCCGTCGCTCGGGACGCGCGAAGCGCAGCGCCGAAGCACGAGGCTCGTTCGGGCGCACCCACGGCGCGCGCTGCCGCGAGAGAAACCGAGGCCGAGCGCGTCTCTGGCCTCACCGCGCAGAACGACCTATTTGCCGAAGGTATCGCACGCGGTCGACAGGGCGACACGAGCGGTGCTCTGCGTGCCTATCAAGAGCTGATGACCCGCTTCCCGGGCAGCGCATTGGCTGAAAATGCCATGGTCGAGCGCATGCGGCTATTGGCCCAGACAGCCAATGGGGCCAGTGAAGCGAGGCGCTACTTGGCACGCTATCCACATGGCTTCGCCGTTCGTGAGGCGGAGAAGCTCGCGGCGGAACCTTGACCGTGTTTGCCGTGCCGCGCGCGACTCGCCCGCTAGGCATTGTGCTCGCCGTCATCGCGTTCATCGTTCTCGATCCGGCGTGCAATCAACGCTTCGAGTTCGATACGGAACCGGAGGACTCTGGAGCGGGCGGTTCGCCCAAGACGAGCGCCGGCGACTCGAACGGTGGTTCGATGAACGGTGGCGTTGCAGGAGTGAGCGCTGCTGGTGGCGAGCCTGGCGCCGCGGGAAGCAGCACGACGGCGTGCGGTGACGTCAGCGAGTGCACGGCGGGGACGCACTGCGCGGGTGGACAATGCGTCCAGTGCGCGGCAGACGCAGATTGCGCCGTTTATGGTTTGCCCCGGTGCGAGCCCACTCGGCATCGCTGCGTGGCCTGCCTCGGCACGTCAGATTGCGGGCGTGGTTTCGCCTGCGACTCCCTGGCCAATCGCTGCTTGCAGAGTTGCCTGGACGACGACGCTTGCCCGTCGAGTGCCCACGGTTGCGACGAGCGCCGGCAGGTTTGCTACCAGTGCGACGAAGATCGCGAGTGCGCCACTTCATCCGTCGGCCATTTGTGCGCCATTGACGGCAGCGGATGCGTCCAATGTCGCAAAGACACCGATTGCCCCAGCCAATACTGCGATCAACTGAGCGGCCGCTGTGTCGAGTGTCGGACTGGGGGTGATTGCGTATCCCGAATTTGCAATCCCGCGACGTTCAGCTGCGTCCCGAATTGAGCGTCTGATCTGAAGATTGGGGCGCTCGCAACCCAGCAGCGCACCTCCCAGGTCGAAATCGTTGCGCACGCGGTCCGCCGTCTCAACCAAGCTCGCGGAGCTGGTCGTCGTCGCGTCGTGTTCGGATGCCCTACCCACGCGCGAATCAGGCAGCGATCTGAGCTCAGCTTGCCCGGCTGCCCTCGCCACCAAGAGCTAGCCAAAATTCTCGACGTTTCGAGCTGCTCGTTTCGAGGCCGCGGCCGAGTTGGGGCGCGGTTCGGCATCGGGCCTCGGCCCGGTTCGCTCGAGCCAGCGCGCGAAATCCGCTATCGCAAGCGGGCGGCTAATCAAGAAGCCTTGCGCTTCTTCGCACTGCTGGTCCGCCAGGAATTGTAGCTGCTCCTCTGTCTCCACCCCCTCCGCGACAACGTGTAGCCGTAGGCTCTTCGACATCGCGATGATGGCGGCCGCGATCGCTGCGCTGTCTCGATTCGTAGTCACATCACGGACAAACGAGCGGTCTATCTTCAAAGTGTCGATGGGAAGTGAGCGAAGATACGCGAGGGACGAGTAACCCGTTCCGAAGTCATCGATAGCGACGCGCACGCCGATACCTCGCAGCGCGGCGAGTACCTTAGAGACGTGCAGAATATCGTGCATCAAGGCGCCTTCGGTGACCTCGACTTCGAGCAATTCGGGTGGCAGTCCCGTGGATTCGAGTACGCCCATGACCACCGCTTGCAGGTTCTGTTCTCGAAACTGCCGCGCAGATAAGTTGACCGCGACAGATAGGCGTCGTCCCGCGTCCAGCCAAGCTCGCGCCTGGGTGCATGCTTGCCTCAGCACCCACTCCCCGATGGGTACGATGAGCCCGATCTCCTCGGACAGCGGAATGAAGTCCAGCGGCGAGACTAAACCGGTGCCGTTGCGTCGCCAGCGGAGTAGCGCTTCCACGCCCAAGAGCGCTCGTGAGCGGCAATCGACTTTGGGCTGATAGAAGAGTTCCAGCTCGTCACGGTCCAGCGCGTGTCGCAACCCGTTCTCCAAATCCAAGCGCGCGAGCGCGCGCGGCTGAAGGCTCTTCGAGTGACGCTGAAAGCGGCCGCCTCCGCTGAGCTTGGCCTGATCCATGGCGGCGTCCGCGCTACGTAATAGCGTTTGAGCGTCCATCCCCGCGGTCGGGAAGAGCGCAATACCGATACTGGCGGACAGGAAGACTTCTTGTCCAGCGCATGAAAACGGCTCAGCGACGCTGCGCAGGATCTTTCCGGCAAGCTCATCCGCGCCGCCGCAATTGGCTACGTGCGGAATCAATGCCACGAACTCGTCCGCCCCAAAACGGGCGAGCATCGTGGTTGGCGTAGCTCCGCTTGGGCTCGAGCACGCTGCAAGGCACTGCGCCAACCGGTCTTTGGCCTGGAGGAGTAAATCGTCGCCGACGCAGTGCCCTAGGCTATCGTTCACGCGCTTGAAGCCATCGAGATCGACGTGAAGAATCGCGCCTCTACCTTGCTCGCTCGAGGCTTGGAGCTCACTCTCCAAGCGCTGGGTCAAGTAGCCGCGGTTCGGCAAGCCGGTGAGGTTGTCGTACAGAGCCAAGTGCTCGATGGTCGCCTCGTTCCGTCGTTGATCGGTGAGATCTTGCACCGTACCTCGGAAGACGGCGCGCTGCCTCGTCGAATCCGGTACGCACACCACTTCATGATGGACGGAGCGCTGCTCGCCGTTCGGAAGCAAAACGCGGTGATCGAGGGAGACACTCTGACTACTCGGATGGGTCTCGAGTAGCGCCTTCACTCGCGGTCGGTCGGTTTCGCGAACGTGATCGAGCAAGCACGAAATGCCGAGATGCACCTGGTTGTCGAGGCCTAGTGTCGCTTGCGCTTCATCCGACAGCGTTAGCGTTTGCGTGTCTGGAGCCCACTCCCAATCCCCCAGCTTCGCGAGGCGTCGAACTTCTTTTAGCCGTTGTTCGGTGGCGAGCAATTGTGCCGCGGTGTCCGCGGCTCCTATCAGCCTCCTGACGCGCTGTTGCAGCACCATGCGATTGAAAGGCTTGTCGATGAAGTCGGTTGCGCCACAGGCAAAGCCCCGAGTAACCGAGGTAGGGTCGTCCAACCCGGTCATCATCAGGATAGGGACACGTGAACCGTGCGGCAGCGCACGGATTGCCGCGCATGCCTCGAAACCATCGAGGTTCGGCATGAGTTTACCGAGCAAAATCAGATGTGGACGCAGTTGCTCGAACCGTTCGACAGCCTCGACCCCACTCGACGCATGGTGGACATCGTAGGCATCGCTGGCGAGGACAGCGACGAGGAGCATCCGAACGGCCTCGTCGTCGTCGGCAATGAGTATGCGTCTGTGAGCTTCAGTTGGCGAGTTTTGCATCTTCGTGGGCGCTGGTAGAAACTAGCGTCGGGTGGCAGCTATCCGAGGAACGGCCAGCTCCATGCGCTTGTTGCGTGCTGACGAGCGAGACTTGAGTCCCGCGAGCGTCGGTGACCAGCATGACTTCTCGGGCCAATGGCAGCTCTGAACGGGGAAATACTCGGTTGGAAGAACTCGAGTCCTCGAGATACCGAAACTGCCAAAATGCAACGCAGGCGCGTGCGTCCTCGGACCGTGCACTCCGTCGCTGGGGTGGGTTCGAGTACGCACGCCGCCGGGTTCGTTCACGAGCACGAAGGTTCACGCGCGGTGCCCAGTGCCTGAGGCGCGTGTGCAATAGATCCGCAAACGCTCAAGCCGCCTGAACCAATTGATCGGACGCCGAGATCCTGACGGTCACGCGAGGTGCTTGCTCTTGGCAATCTTCCAGATCACCAATGCCTCGAGGGCGACCAGAAAAGCAGTCGTCGCATTGACGATGAAGACAATGGCGTGATTCATGGCGGCTCGCCTTCCGATCAGCTGACTCAGTTCACGCTTTTCGGTGATTCGACGGGTTTGCCAGTCCACGGGGGCTTTGGCTCTGCTTTGCCGTTCTCGGTCATAGCCGGCTCCGGCGCATCCGTCACACCACGCGCCGCGCGGACCTCCACGCGGGTCATTGGCCCGCGCAGGAGCGACATGGCGTAGCGTGGTTGCAGCAAGATGGGGGGTGACGGCGCGTGGGCATTTCGGACCACGAACCAGCGCGGAGCGAGCAATTGCAGCGTTGCCGCGAGTTCATCCTCACCGCCGTTGGTGCCTTGTGCTGCCGCGAGGCCATCGAGCACGCGGGCGCGATCGGCGTCGGTTTGTAGGCGACCTAGGCACGAGAGGCCCGCGTTCGAGAGAGCGCGGTAGTCCAGATCCATTGGGTTTTGCGTGGCCACGATGACGCCCACACCAAACGCGCGCGCTTGCTTCATTAGCGACACGAGAGGTCGCTTGGTGGGCGGATTCGCGGGGTAGGGCGGAAGAAAGCCATAAACCTCGTCGAACACTAGGAGTGCCCGCAGCCGTTGAGAGCCGGGCAACGTGCGCACCCAAGAAAGCACCTCTTCGAGGAGCACGCCGAGCACCAACGCGCGCTCTTCATCGTCTAGGTGCGCCACGCTGACGATCACGACGGGCGCCTTGCCGCCTTTTGGCTTGAGCCACTCGCCCACATCCAACGTGGTGCCTTGACGCCAGCCAGCGAACGAAGGCGCCGCCAGCAAGCTGTTGAGCGCGGCCGCCAGATTCTTGCGCTCGTTTGCTTTCATGAACGCATTCACTGACAGCGCGCCGATCTCGCTGATCGGCGGCGCCAGGACGTCTTGCATCAGCGCGCCGAGTTCGGCTGTTTGCCCGGCCATCAAGCGGCGTTCCGCCAATACGCTGAGGAGCACGTGTTCGCGGCTTTTTGCAGGGTCAGGCTCGCGCCCCAGGAGGCGGAGCACGAGCGACACCGCCGCGGTGAGCGCGTTCCGAGCCGCCTCCGGATCTGAGTCCCAGCGCGGCGAGCGGCGTTCGAGTGACGAGAGCATGTGCAAAGGCTCGCCCGCGCTGCCGCCCGGAGTCAGGACGCGCACCGCTGTTCCGGCGCAGTATGCAGACAGCTCCGGCTCGGCGATTTCCCACTCGCCGAGCGCGGCTCGGCGCGCGTCCGCCAGCTCCGCGGCGCGTGCCGATAGCGCTTGGGGGTCCGTGGAATCACGGTCCAATTCAATCCAAGGCTCGAGCCGCTTGGGATCGAAGTCCGGAAAACTCAGCAGCAAGTTGGGCAGGTCACCTTTAACGTCGATGATGACCGTGGGCACTTGCGCGCGCGCGGCTTCCTCGATCATCACGGTGACCAGCCCGGTCTTGCCGCTGCCGGTCATGCCCACGACGACGCCATGAGTCACCAAGTGCTCGGTTGGCAACCAGAGAGCGTGGCCGCCCTCCGCCCCGTTCAAGTGCCGCCACGCTCCCAGATTGAGTGCCGATTTCATGACTTGGTACTCCTTCGTCGGTATTCGTGGTCACTTCGTTGGCGGCGTGGTCATGAACGGATGCTTGCTCGCGGTCCCCGCGGTGGCGGCCTGTGCAGCCGTCACTTCAGAGGCCGTCGTGGTCCCATCCGTGAGGCCCGTCGTTGCGGGCGGCACCACCTTCGGTGGCACCGCGGGCGATGGCGCAGACGGATCCGGCGTCGGCTCGCTCCCACGTTTGCGCGGGCGCCCCGGATAGAAGCTTGTCGAATGCCGCGATGTCGAAGTCCGGCAGTCTCTTGACCATCTGCTCGCGCAGCGCCTTCACTTCGGGCAGAAGCCCGAGAATGGTGGTGACCGCTGCGGTCACATCCAAGTTGACCTGCAGGAACTCCTCGACCTTCAAAGCGTCCAGCTCCGGCTTGACGCGAGCGAATGCTTCGTCCGGCAATGCCTCGGTGTTGAACGCCGTACCTTGATTACTCGATTCGATCTTTCCAACCTTTGCTTCACTGGCGGGAAATCCGCCTTGCGCTGCTCTGGTCGGACTCGCGCGGGCACGGTTGCTACAAGAAGATTCGACAGGCGCACTTTTCGACTCTCCTCGCGTCCGCGACAGTCGGAAGCGAATTTTGCCGAAGGCTTTGCTAGCCCCCGCATGAACTTCAAAGTCGAGTCGAGGGCTAGGAAGGCCTCGAATCTTTCGGCAAAGTCTTCTCGAAGCCTTCCTAGCCCGCCAAACGAACTTCAAAATTCGTTTCGAAGGCTTCGTAGCCCGCCAACGAAGCTCGAAATTCTCGCTTGGATGATGGCTAGGAAGCCCGCTCATAGCGGTGAGCGAACGGGAGCCGTGGTTTTTGGTCTACCTGCGCCGCTGGCAACGTCGAGGCGGCGCCCCGACGCTTGCCTGGGTACAGCGAAGGCGCGATCAGGTCCGCGTCAAGGTGACATCGGCGCAAATAGGCGATCGCTGCCTTTGTCGGATGCTTGCAGCCTCGGCGTGCAGCGCAGGCCCGAGATTTGGTGAGGACACCTCAGCTTGAATCGCGGCCTGCGTGAGAATCGCGGATTGAGCTTCAGCACTATCGAGTGGCGACCGATCACACGGTTACGAGGTTGGCGCCAATCACCGGGAATGCCTGAAATAACCCGGTCGGCATGGTCTTCGTCCCGTGGGGTGAAATATTCATAGCCGGGTTCAAGTCCCTCCTCGAGGTTATCGCGTGGTGACTTCGATCGTAGCCCCTGGCAGCACGAACGCGACGCAACCTACTCACTCGTTGGTCGAGCACGTCAGCGCCAGATGACTTCGAATTGGATATCGTTGTCATCAGCGATAAAGTTGCCGCAGATGGATCGCACCCTTGGAATGCAGCGCGCTCATGAGCGACTCTTTCGTCGCTTAAGCGAAGCTTTCGAGGGGCTGCGTATGGGCGGCGCCGGCTTCTCGATCAAAATCGTCCGCCCTGCTGAGGTGCCGAAGGCGCTCGAGGGACCGAACGTCATGTTCGAACCATGACTACCGGCAAACTCGAACTCGAGCCGTGCTCGCTCGGCGATTTCGGCCGCCTCGAGTACGACTTTGCGAAGGCGCTCCTGTCCGACTCGGGCCACCCTTTGCTCGTGATCCGCTTGTCCGGCAGTGGCAGCAACGCCGCGCACGAGTGCGGTGTGTTCGATCTCGCTCCCGGAATCATCATGCTAGGCCTCGAAGTCTGGCAGCCCTCGGCCCTCGTCCTGGATCTCACGAACTTCAAATACGAATGGGGGGACATGATGCGAAACGTGCTGTCGGCGGGGCAGCGCTGGTATGGAACGGTCCATCCCTTCCGCGCCGTCTTCTGCGCTGGATTGCCGGAACGGTTGCCGTTCGCGGTCCTAGTCTCGGACCTCAACCGCGAAGGGCTCACGAGTTTGGTCGAAGATGAGATGGGCGGCGAAGTCGCATCAACGCTGTACGAGTCGTTTTCCGATGCAGCTAGTGCACTTGATCGGCAGCTGCTCGGTGTGCCCTTGATCTAGGCCAAACGGCGTGAAGTGACGGACTCGGGGGCTTCGACTTTCTTCTCGCGGTCGTCTGGGTCGTGGTCTTGTTCGTGCTCTGGGGTTTGTTGCGTGAAAAGACGCCCAGCAACTTATCGATTTCACAGATTCTGAGCCCTTGGCGCGAAGCGCGGCGGCGCCAGGGCTCAAGGATCGCTGGTGCGGATCCTGAGCAGGCGCATCCCGTACTCACCCCCGCTCCTCGAGATGGATAGAACCAGTCCCGTATCGCCGACGAGCTCGAGGACGAAATCATCGCCCTCGTAGCGGACCGTTCGGATGGGCCGGAGCTCTCCATCGATGTCGATCGTCTCGGCGGTCTCCGACACGAAGGCGGCGGTCAACGCTGCGCCTTCGTCGAGGTAGTCGTGGAAATGTAGCGAAACCGGCTGTCGCCCGCGGACGCGAGCTCGGAGCTGTTCGCTCAGGAGAAATGTCGGCGTGGTCTCGCGGAACGTGAAGCGACGGCGTCGGTCATCACCGCCGTATTCTTCGTCGCCCTGGCGCGAACAGGGGTTGTTCTGGTTCACCGCGAGAAGGGCGTCGCCTGCCGTCATCGCCTCGGGTCGGAAGACCGCCCGGAAAGCGTCCTCCGCCAGCTCGGGAAGGACGCAATCGACCTCGAACGCGCCGTCGGCTGCCAGCCGAAGCTCGAGGTCTTCGTCGGTGTCGGGGTGAACGCTGCGAACGTAGAAGGTAGTTCCGGTGCGCAGCAACGATTCGACGAAAGAGGCGTCCACGCAACGACCATATCATTGCCCAACGGGCACGCTGGAACGGAGCCCGACTGGGTGAGGCGTTCCGAGCGAGCATGGTACGCTCACCGCGATGACTAGCCTGAACGAAGCCATCGAACGGCGAACCGCGGGACACCTGCGGATCGCTGCCGTTCGCGTACAGCGCAACGACAACCTAAGCGCCACGCTGTCCCGCTTGGGTCTCGACTATCAGGGCGAACCATGCCGCGAGGTTGACGGGATGGAGGCTCGCCGCATGCTCACCGCGCTCTTCGCTCGCGATCTCGCTTATAAGATCGCGCTCATGCCACAAGCCGACGCCGAGCGCTTTGCCGACTTCGTGTCGCAAGAAGTCTTTCCCAGAAATGCGAAACTGCTTACGAACGTGGACGAATTCGACGAATATTTCTGCCTCGAGGAGAAAGCGTACCGCGCCGAACCGTTCGTCGGCAGCTACGCTTCGTTCTTCATCGGCACGAAGGCGACGTTCAGTGCCGGGATCATCGCCGTCGGCGAACATGTTGTGGCTTGCGTGTGGGTAGAGGATGAAGACTGAGTCCTGCGTCGGCTCTCGTTTTATCGATACAGACGAAACGGACTCATCGGAAGCAACTACTTTGATTCGCCGGTCGGCGTTGGCCAGAGTGCCTCGAGCTCGATTTCGATCGCTCCGAAAGGTTCCAGATGCACGCGGTCCGTCCCGCCGCGGGTGACGACCAGACGATAGCCGTCGCCGTCCAAACGAAAGACTTCGACCATGCGCTCGAGTGGGTTGACTAGCCACACGTGCGACACTCGCTCGCGAGCATAGATGGGTAGTTTGCGCTCGCGGTCGATGCGTTCGCTGCCAGGCGAGACGACCTCACACGCCCAGTCCGGGGCGAGCTCCAAAAATGCTGTCGGTGGGACCGCTGGTAGCCGAGTGCGAAGCCACCCCGCCAGGTCGGGCACTAGAATGTCGCGGCTCAGGTGAAGCTCAGGTTCGTCGAGAATGATCCAGCCGCCCGGTCCACCCCTCCCTCGATGGAAAGGGCCACCAAGATCCATTCCGAGCACGGATGCAGCCTCCGCGTGCGGACCAGCGGGTCTTGGATTGGTGTAGAGGGTTCCGTTCAACACCTCAGCCACCAGGTGCTCGGGAGTGCGCAGCACGTCCTCATAGTTCGCTTGGCGACGTGCTGGATCGGCGGCCATGAGGGAGACTTTACCACGACGAGGCGGAGTGGCCGAGGCACGACGACTCGAGGTTCCGGGTCACCCGCGAAACGTCTACCAATCGTCCCCCGCGGTGCTGAAACGCGGCCAGCGGTAGCGAACGTAACCCTCAACGTGTCCCTTCGGCTTCCGTTCGCGACCGCGCGCTACGCGCCCACCGGATTTAGGTTCCGGCGGGGCAACCCGTGGGGGTTCAAGTCCCTCCTCGAGCGCTGAAGCGGCAACCCAATCAGTCGTCGCTTTGTAGTAGCTTAGCGCCAACGAGATCTTTCGCTCCGCCCGAAGCGAGCTTGTTGCGCACCACCGCAGCTTTGCCGATGAAGCGGACCCTTACCGAGCCCAAGCTGCCTTCGATCGCGTGTGCGGCCGCTTCGTCGAACGATACACCGGAAATGGACGTGAGCGAGTCGTCCTCGAATCGTCTCCAGTCGCCTTGAAAGGTTGCGAACGGCAGCTAGTCGCGCAAGCCGAACCTGCCTTGGCACGGCGCAACCCCTCGCTACGCCTCCACCGGATTGGGGCTCCGGCGGCGTGGGGGTTCAAGTCCCTCCGAGCAATTGTCGATTGGTTCAGCCTTCGTGAAAGGCGTGTGTTGCCCGTTCTATCCGGTCGGCGTCACCGACACGTAGCGTGTGTTCTAAGAGCCGGCGTCTATCGGTCGCCATGAGTTTTGTGCTGTCTTGCTCGCGCTGGCTCCGAAATTCTCTGCTGGCAAAGAAGCGAGCCGCGCCCCCCGCTACGACACACGAACCCGCGCTAGCATCTGTTCGAGCACTCTCACCTCGCCGATCTCAGCGTGAAATCTGACCCACAGATTTCCGCGCTCATCCCAGTCGCCGTGCCCGTTGGAGGGATCCAAGACGGCGAAGTTCCGGTGAGATACGCAAAATGCGTGATCAGAGCCGTTGATTCTGGACAGCGTGCCTTTGATGTCCTGGTTGAAGAGATCTTGCGAGCCGCCTCCCGTGATGAGCGACAGCGCGAACGCTTCGAAACCGGTGGGCGGAGGGCGCGAAATTCCCGACGAGGTGACTTGGTAGATCCGGGGGTGAGCGCGGTTCGGACCGAAGCCGAGCGTGGTGTCGATCTGCGCGACCGTGCCCACATGAATGTCGCCTGCGACGATCGTCACCTGAGTCGCCGGCGAGTTCCCAGCGAAGTTCAGCAGGCTCATCAGGAAGCGACGGCATTCGGTCCGATTGTGTGATGCTGTCCACCCATCTCGAATGTCGTCCAGGCCCGACGGGCTGAATACGCGAACCAGCTTCTCCGCTGCGATCAACGGCACGTAGACCACTGGGGTTCCGACTACGACGAGTAGGTGCTTGAGATTGAGCTGCGCAAGGTCGTTCAACTTCAGCTCGAGATCGTCCAGCTGAGCTTTTCCCAAGATGGTTCCCGTTGCCCAGCTCCGCTGCGAGCGGCCATCCACGGCGAGGATTGCAAGGTCACCATACTTGGCGAGCCAGCCGAGTCCGGGAGCCAAGCGGTCGGGTGGATTGAGCGGATCTTGAAACTCACGGAACGCCTGATTGGCAGCCTGAAATCGCGCCTGCGCTGCGGGCGTTGCGTCGCCATCGTTCGAGCCCCAGCCGTCGTAGATCTCGTGGTCGTCCCACATCATGATGTTGGGACATCTGCCGAGAACGGCGGCGACGTCTGGATGCGACCAAGTCTGAGCGTAGTGTCGACGGTATGCTGCGGCTCGGCCCTCCTGTGGAGCCCATCCTTGTGGCATGTCATCGCCGTAGATCTGGTCTCCCGCGTGCACGAGTAGATCGATCTCGCCCTGTGCCACGAGCGTGCCGAGGCGTCGCCACAGCGCTCCTCGCTGCTCTTTGGGGAACTTGTGGTTGTCGATGTCGTTGCAGCTCACGAGCCCAATTCGCAGAGGTCCTGAGGGGACCATGCGGAACGTCTTGGCGTTTGGACCGGCCAGCATCGTCGCTGGGTCGGGGGGCGCCGAGCCTACGGCGTATTGAGCGACGGCATAGTTGACCTGCGGTCCAGTAAGCCCGGTGAGATGAAACGTCGCGAGACCGTAGGGCAATGCCGGCTTGATGGGAACGTCCGCGAAATGAACGACGCCACTACCGTCGCGGCATGCGATGCGCGCCGTGCTGCCCGGCCCGCCCTCGAAGATTGCTAGAATTCTCGTAGTCGTTGCGGTGGTGTGACCAACTACCGTGGAGATGGGTGGCATGGATCGCAGTCGCTCCCTTTCGAATTGAAGACGCCGGTTCGTTTTCGGATCGAAAAATGTCTAGTCGCTGCGCGCGCTGAATCGCGTAGTCATTAGTTCGGCAGGTTTGGGCCTTTGCGAACGAGCAGAAATGGTTGCTCGGCCTAGATCGGCCATGGCCCGTAGCAGCAAACGGAATCACCTCCCATGACGCTTCGTTATACCTCACGTCGTCACTGCAAAGATGCGCTGAGCTGAGCGGCCGAGCTCCGAAATCCGTGGCGCGCGCTTCAGAATTTGGCGGTTTTTCCGAGCGACTGTCACGCGCGCGGCATACACTGTCGAGCTTCGGGAAGCTCGGGGAGACTCGAAATGACGATCGTTCGCGGCTCTTGGTCAACGCTGATATTGCTTGGGGCGCTCTCGTGTGGAGGCGCAGCCTCGCACTCCTCGAGGCAAAGCGACGGAGGTGCGGGCGGCAGTGCTGACGCCATGAGTGCGTCTGGCAGCGGCGGGAACGCGAATCGCGGCGGTAGCGTGGGCAATGGGGGATCGATCACGTCGGCTGGTTCCGCTCCCACGGGGACGGGAGGAATGCTCGGCTCAGCCGCTGGAACAAGCAGCCAAGCGGGGAGCGGAAGCGCGGGAGATCTGGGGGCATGTTTTGGCTCTGACATCGACGTTCCCAGTGTCGCCTTGAGCGGAGCAATCAAGTTGCTGGACACGACTCCTGGCAACTACGGCACCGTGCTGCTGACCAGCGGATCGGATCTAGTAACGCTCGGCACGACCGCGAGTAGCACGTACTCGGTCCGCATCGTTCCCGGAACGTACGATCTGGTCATGAGGGACACGCAGAACGGAGTTCATCGCTTCAAGAGCGGCGTTACCGTGCCGTCTTCGGGCCCAGCGGTGCTCGACATCGAAATCCCAGCCACGGCGCTCATGGCACCCTGGGGCGCCCCTCACGATCCAGCAACGATCACTCTGAGTGGCAAATTGACGATCGACGGCATCGATCGACCTGAAAATCGAGGTCTCGTCTTGTCGGTCCGCAAGCTTGGGACGGACGCTCAGGTCGAGTTTGCTAGGACCACCTCGAATACCTTCTCGGGGCTGATCTCACCCGGCAGCTACGACGTCTTCGGGCTCAATACTGGCGGCAACGCGATCCTGCCAGGGTGGGGTTACGAGCACGTCTTGAGCATGGGTCTCGTGGTCCCGAACACCGACCCTGCCCAGCTCGACATCGACGTTCGAACCGCGACCGTCAGCGGCGCGATCACGTTCGACGGCGCGGTGGCCCAGTGTAACGCGGGGCTGCGTAGCGCGAGGGCCGGCGGTCTCTCCTTCGGATTGGACTCAGCGGGCGCGTTCTCTGGGCGCGTGCTGCCGGAGACGTACGACGTGGTGTACCAACCCGCGGCGAGCAGAATGTCGCCCTGCCCAATGAACACCGCGACCATCATCAAGCGCGGCCTGGTCGTTTCAGCGGCAGGTCTGACTATTCCAACAATCGATGTTTCGACGGTCGCGGTTTCAGGCAAGCTCACGCTTGGCGGCGCAGCCCTCAGTAACCCAGACGACGACGGCTCGCTCTATTTGCGCACGGACGAGGGCGACGAGATCTTCCTGGCCAAGCTTTCCAATGGAACCTTCTCGATTCGGGTCATCCCCGGCACCTACGATCTCTACTTCGACGTGGCCTTCCAACAGGTCGCGAAGCTTGCGCCACTCAACCGCCGCGGCAAAATCAAAAGCGTGGTGTTCGCGCCAGGCGCGCCCATTGCGCTCGACATTGATGTCCCATCGACAATCATCACCGGCACCGTCAAGGTCGGCGGTAGCTACCTCGACAAGGAGCTAGACGGCGGCAGGTTGTGGCTTGGCGATCCCCAGAGCACCATCGGGATCCCCTTCGCCTGGACGTCGGCCGGGAAATACTCGGCCCGAGTACTACCGGGAACGTACGATTTGTTCTACCAAGGGACCTCTCCCAGTGCGCTCGCGCCGATGAACACGAGTGCGAAGCTGGGGTGCATGGTGGTTCAGTGACAGCAGTCGGCGTTCAACGTGCCGACGCAATTCCGCCCAATGGTTATTGGGGCACATGGCCCGAGCTGCTCGGCGTATGGAGAAATCCGCCAGGTGCGGCTCGGACCGAGCCAAACACGCATCCTACAGCTAGCTTGCTAACTGTAGCTGCCTTGGATGTAAGCCGTCAGCTGGTGAATCTCTTGCTGACGCGCTTCGGCAACGAACTTCACGAGGTCACCGATCGACACGAGACCCACGAGCTGTGAGTCGCTGAGAACCGGCAAGTGCCGGATGCGGGCACGCGTCATCAGCTGCATGCACTCCTCGACTGCTGTGTCGAGGGTCACGTGCACGAGCCGGTCCGACATGATCTCTTGCACGAAGGTGGAGCTCGACACGCGACCGGCGAGCGCCACCTTTCGCAGGTAATCGCGCTCGGTAATCATTCCACACGGACGAGCGCCATCGAGCACGACGAGCGCGCCGACGTTGTGTGCCACCATCAGGCTAATTGCCTCGAAGACCGTCTTCGTCTTCGAGATGGTGTAAACGGCTTTTCCCTTGCGAGCTAACAGTTCCGAGACCGTAGCCATGTGAATGCCTCCTGATCCGAAAAGGGTCGAATCGAAGCCGGTGCAAGGCGGTTAGCTTACCATGGCTTTTAGCAACTGTGTCCGCGACGCGGCGCGCCATCCACGCGAGTTTCACCTCACTACTTGCAATCTTGCATCAGTCGCCCCTATCGCGGGCTAAGCAGGGACCCGACAGTGATTCGCTTTAGCTCTCCATCCTTGAAATTCTCTGGAGCCAATCGCCGCGCGCTACTCAGGATGGCTTCGTGCTTCACCCTCGCCGCCAGCTTGTCGCTCGCATGCAAGCCCGCCGCATCCGGCGAAGAGCACCACAGAAGGTGTCACATCGACGATTGGGCCTGGTATCTCGCTGGGGTAGATGCGCCCAATTGCGGCGCTGCAGGCAACCCGAGAACAGCGGAGGGGATGGCTGCTCAAGTTCAATGCGCAGAAGCGCACCTGGCGAAGCGGGAGCCGTTCTATCTCTACAACTGGCAGCAGGGCATCGACTCTCACGTTGCTGTCGGCTGGCTGCAGACCCCGAGCGGTCTCCGTTACGAACTGAGTTACGATAGCTCGATCGGAGGCTCCGTAGTCGGTGGCGCCGCCATCTGGCTCCGGCGTTGTGGCAATCTCGCCCCCGCAGAGCAACTGAAGGATGGCAGAGTGCTCGTTTGTCGCGAGCCTGTGCCGTCAATGTGCGCGTGCGGTTCGAACCAGATCGACGAGCGATGTCCGGCTGATGGCCGTTCTGTGCCTCGATAGTCGTCGTCACCGACTTGCACGCTCGAACAGTAACCGCGCGAGGCGCAGGTTCGAGTTGTCCTCTTGTGGCGGCACGTTCAAGAATTCGCGCACCTCTTGCTCGAGGCCGAGGCGAGGTCCCAACGTCGCAAGGGATAGAGTGAGTGCGTAGGCCAGCTGAAAGCTATAGAGGTCGTTGATCGGGGCCCCGCGACTGGCTTTGGCCAGCTCGAGCCAATGGCGCCCGAGGCTTTGGGCTAGCGAGCGAGCCTCTGCGGCCGGCGAGGCCGATAGCAATTTGAGCGCGCGATCGAGCGCCGGTTGAAACTCGAAACGCCGCCCCGAGTCGTCGAGTTCGCTGTTCAGGTGCTTGGCGCTCCAAAGCGAATCAGCTTGCTCGGAGAGCGCTTGGGTGACGATCAGTGCCCTCAGTCGTGGTTCGTCATCCAACCAGGACAGGTGGTGTGCGAGAGTCCAGCGCGCAGTCACGAGGCGATTGCTCGGCCGCTCGTACCGAGCGGGCCGCAGATTCACTGTGCTGAGGATGGTGAACGTCGCCCGAGCTCGCACGAGCGCAGGCACGCTTTCCGAGTCCAGAGCGCCCGCAAGCGCGCAAGCGGGCGCTTTCTCGTCTGAAGACAGAGCCGTCAACCAGGCGATCTGTGCCTGGCGAGGTAGCCACTTGGCGCGCTGCGCAGAGAGCCAGCACTGGATCCCTGGGTCATTCTCACTTGCGAGCTCTCGATCCAGCTCATGCACGCGCCGCTCTGCGACTTGGGACGACCACTCGATCACGGTGGAGTCAGCCAGAGCCCAGTCAGAGGGTGATTGCACACTCCGCGTTGGAATCGGGACCAATGGATCGATGTTCTGTTGCTCTGGGCCATCCGAAAAATCTTCCAAGGCCTGCGCCGTTCGAGCGACCAGATCGTGCGCGCCACCTTCGATCCCGTTGCTCGCCGGGAAACGCCCATCGGCCGCGAGGATTGCGTCGAAGAGTGCTCGAGAGCGGTCACCCAGTCCGTATCTCTGAGCGAATGCTCCTAGGTAGTTGATTTGCTTTAGCAGCACCTCGAGTGTGTTCGGGGCCGACGAATTGCGGAGGACTTGCGCGCGCTCGAGCCAGTGATTGAGCAGCGGTTTGGCGTACTCGGCGTCCGGGGAGCCTTGGAATACTTCTGCGACACTGCCCGCGAGCAAGGCTTCTTCTCGCGGATCGCTCGAATGGATGGCCTTGTCGAGCAGGAAGCGGCGCGCGGGGCGGTTGTTGAGAAACAGGTTCGAGAGCGCGAGGTGCGCGAGCGCGCGGACTCTCAACTGTGAAGGGACAGGTGCTGGACCGCGCTCCTCCGGTAAGCGCCGATAGCTGCCAATGGCGTCATCATCCAGGGTTGCGACCTCGAGCAGCAGACGTGCCTTCTCGCGCATGACATCGGTCGTGTCCGCGACGCTCCCGAGTGCATCCACCGTATGAAGTAGGGCGTTGTCGAACGACAATGGCCGACGCTCCAACTCATCGGCCAGCGTCTCTACCAACTCCGGCGCGCATCGTGGTTCATCCACGCGGTCGCTGAGATCGGGGAAGAGCGCCGGTAACGACTCGTACATGCGTGCTCGAACGGCGGGCGGCGCCGCTGCGGCTCGCTTGAACTCTCGCTGCAGCAAGCGCAGATCGCTCCGTTCGGCGTACTGCGGTGCCAGCTTGCCACTCAGGCAATTGCGGTTTGCCGAGCACGCCCCGAGCCCGACCGAGAGCAGCCCGATGAACACCACCGCCCTGACGAACATCCAACCCACGATACACCCGAGTCAGTGATGGAACCGCATCGAAGAAGCGCCGGTGCGGGTGCTGAATTTGCAGGCGAACCGGCGCTCCCGAATGCGGGCCGGAGTCGCGTATTGCCGCGACCGGCGGCATCGGGATAGATGCAAGGGTGACGACCGCAGTGCTTCGAAATACAGAAGTCGACTTGACGGGGTTGATGCGGGTGCTGGGGGAGGCGCTCTATTCGACGCCTCAGGTTGCGATCCGCGAGCTGGTGCAAAATGCGCACGACTCTCTGGAACGGCGGAGACTCGAGCACACGCTGCCCGAGCAGCCCACGATTCGGATCAGCACGGACGCGGCGCGCGGCCAGCTCAGCATCGAGGACAACGGGGCGGGGCTGACCGCAGACGAAATTCAAAAGTACCTGGCCACCGTCGGAGCCGGGTACACGCGCACCTTGCGCGATCGGGATGCGAGCTCGAGCCTGATCGGCTACTTCGGGCTAGGCTTCCTGTCCGCGTTCGTCGTGGCCGAGCGAACCGAGGTTTGGACCTGCTCGTACCAGGCGCAGTCGGAGGCGTGGTTGTTCACGTCGCGCAGCGGCGAAACATACTCGGTGCAACCCGCCGAGGCTCGCCCAATCGGCACACGCGTGACGTTGTATCTGCGGGATTCGTTTCGAGAACTGGCGAGCTCGACACGGCTCGCAGCCGTGGTGTCGCGCTACTGCCGGCTATTGTCGTTGCCTGTGGAGGTCGATGGCGTGGTCGTGAATGCCGACCCTCCGCCGTGGCGTTCGAGCCCTGATACGAGTCCCGCGCGTAAGAAGAAGCGCGCGCTCGAGCTCGCGACGAGTGTCGAAAAGCAATTTGCGCCGATCACGACGCTCGAACTCGTTTCGAGCGAGTCGGGTCCGACCGTCAATGGAATGCTATGGATTCAGGACGGTGGAACTTACGGGACGAGCGACAATCGAACCGTCTCCGTTTACGTCCGAGGCATGCTAGTGAGTGACGACGAACGCGAACTTCTGCCCTCGTGGGCAGGGTTCGTCGGTGCCGTCATCGAGAGTGACGCACTGAAGCCGACCGCGAGCCGCGAGTCGCTGCAGAAGGATGACACCTTCGAGTACGCGAAAGGCTTGCTGCGCGAGAGCCTGGTGCGAGGACTTGCGAGCTTGGCCTCCGCCGAGCCTGCCAATTGGCGGCGCGTGCTGCGCCGTCACAACGAGGCGCTGCTCGGCGCCGCGATCGCCGATGAGCGCCTATTTCAGCTGCTCGCGCGGCAACTCACCGTGCCCACGAGCGTCGGTGATTTGACCGTACCTGCGGTGCTCGAGCGGTCGCGTGGCGCGATCCACGTGCGAGACGTAGACACGTCCGCGCACCATGAGCTTTTGTTCCGTGCGCTCAACGTACCCGTGGTCGACGGCACGCGCTACGGCGCGCACTCGTTCTCGCGCCTCTACACCGAACGTGTCGGGGGCAAGCTGGTCATGCTGGGGACCGAAAAGGGAGAGCGCGAGCTCTTCCGCGAAGCCACCGTGAGCGAGTCGGAGCGCGAGCGAATTCAGCAGTTTTTCGGCGCTCCAGACCGGCAGCTCTTCTTCAGCCGTTTTGCGCCGAGTTACTTACCCTTCGTGGCGGTCAAGGACCGTGAAGCGGAGTTGAAGCGCAAGATCGAAGCCGAGGACGCGGACCAGCGCATGGGCCAAGCCATCTTGTCGTTGGCACGTCAGTTCACGACCACGATCGGTGGCAGCGCGCTGCTCCGCTTCCACGTGAACATGGACTGCCCGGTGATCGCAGCGCTGCTGCGCGCGCCTCCGGAACGTGCAAACCTCGCGCTGCGACTGATGTCGCCGCTCGGGGTGCTCGTGGGCGAAGCCGCGCACGGGGGCGAAACCGAGGCCTCGCTACAAAGCTTCTGCAGCGCGATGTGCACGGTGCTCGAGGAGACGAAGTAGTGGACATCTGGGAGTGGGTCTACGAAACGACGGAGACGCTTCGCGACGACGGGCATGGTCGTCTTGCGGATCTGTTGGAACAAGTGCCTGAAGCCTGCTGCGACGGTCGTCACGAGCGCGTCGAGAACATGGTGCCGGAAGCGCTCGCGCTGGCGCGAGCTGCGAAGAACCCTTGGTTGGAGGTGTTCGTTCGCCATTGGTTGCTTCAAAGCCGCGTTTTGCACCGTCGTGACGTGAGCCGCGACACGATGACACAAGCCGTCTCGTTGCTCGAGTTTGCCAGTCGTTCCGAGACGCGCGAGTGCCCACAGTCCGTCTGCGCGGTGCAAGACTTGGCCAGCGCCTACGGGCTGATCGACGGGTTCGGCTACGCCAAGGAGCGCTTGGCGGTGACCGAAGAGGCTTTGGCGCGCATCAGTCCCGCCTGGTCCTGTTTCGATTGCATGAGCTCCGAGCGCGCGAACGCGCTGCTCGATCTGCGCAAATATCAAGACGCGCTCGACTTCTGCGACGCTCAGCTCGAAAAGCAACCGGACAGTGACAATGGCATCACTCGCATTCGCTTCCGAGCACTCACGGCCCTCGGTCGACACGCCGAAGCCGCGCGTGTCGCTGCGAGCTTGGACGTCGAGAACCTCGGAGAAAGCGCTCGAGTCGACAAGGCGCTCCTCGAGGCGCTCGCGGCGGCGAACCTCGGAATGCACGCCGAGGCGCGTGCCGGCCTGCCGACGTTCTCGGAGCTCCAGCCATCGAACTTCGTCGATTGGCTGCGTTGTGCGCGCGCGCTCGACGTCGACGAGCCGAACCCCAATTCCTGGCGCATCGAACGCCCGATCGCGGAGATGAGCCGCACGCTTTCGGAATCGGCGTCTCACTTTACGCTCGCGCGCGTGCAAAAGATCGCAGCGGAGCTCGCCGTGCAGCGCGGTGCACGTTGGAGCGCTCTGCGTCACATCGACGCGGCAGCGGTGACGGCCTCGCAGTTGCGTGATCCGAGCTGGCTCATGCCGCAGCTCGCGCGGCTCCGTGACGAGCTTTCGCGCACGCCCGAGCCGCCAAAAGCAGCCGATTTGGACGAGCTGAAGCAGTCACTCGGTGTCGACCCAGAGCAGGACTTAGCGCTCCTCTCCGCGGCAGCTTCGCCCATCGATCGCGAATTGGCGCTCGTCGAGGCGCGTGCCTGGTCCGCGCTGGGACACGAACCTGAGGCAATTCGCGCGCTCGAAGCCGCGTTTCGTCGTTGGCCAGATGACGCAACGCTCGCGACGCGATTGCTCGAACTCGTGCGCGAACAAGGCGATCTCGAAAAGCTCGAAGCGTTGTGCAACGAGGCCACGGGCGCAGCGCGCGTTAGCGCTCGCGAAATGCTCGCGCAGAGCCTCGCCTCGCGCGGAGAGAACGAAAAGGCCAGACACCTGTGCCAAGAGCTGCTCGCTCAGAACCCAGAGCAACACGAAGTACGCGCGCTCTTTGCCTCGTTACTTCGTGACGCAGGCGAGCTCGATGCGGCAATCGAGCAACTCAATTTGCTGATTGCGGACCACGAACCCGGGAATCTGGATTGGGATCGGATGCTCGTGGCGACCCTCGCCGGTCGATGGGACGTCGTGCGCGAGAGCGCGCGACGCCTCGAGCTGCCGGTCGAGCCCGACGAAACGGGCCCGATCGACGAGCGCTGGAGTGCGTGCCGGATCCGCATTCGACTCGCCGATGGCAGCGACGCCGCCTACTTCGCGTGGCGCACCGGGCCAGTCACCGCGCGCATCGATCACGTGCTGCATCCGACCTTGGAGCAGCATCACGGCGATCTGATCGCGTTCGACGCCGCGCCGCTGAACCAAGAGGAGATCGAGGCCGCGCGGGCGGCACGAAGCGACGGCGATGACGACGTGCCGGTACCGCTCGCTGAGTATCAGGCCTATCGCGCGCTCAGCCTCGGAAACTACCGGTCTTCCGACATTCGCGGCATCGGACTAGACCATGAAGCGCTCGGCGTTTTGAAGGAGCGCCTGGCCGAACTCGGTGTTGTTTGGGAGCAAGTGAGCGAAGAAGACGACGAAATCGAGATCGATGACGAGATGGTGCCCGCGACCTATGCCTTTCTGGGGTTGCCCGAAGGTTGCGTCGATCGCGACGCACACGAGCTCTTATTGCGGCTCCGCAGCGAACTGTCGCTGCGCCTCGTCTGGCCCTGGCTCGCGAAAGCGAGCGGCGATCCCGCCGCAGCCGAACACGAACGCATTGCGGCGACCTGGGACGAGTGATCGTGGTGACGCCAGGGCCGAGAACAACGCCGTGCTGCGAGGTGCGCTGCTGGGTTGTGAGCGCCCATTCTCGCAAATGCCCAACGCTCAGCTCGGTTCTCTCAAGGCTGCTCGCAAGATCTCGTACGCGCGAAACGCGCGAAGCTTGAGCGCTCCTTCGCTGATGCCGACCAGTTGTGCGGCTGCGGCAACGCTCATTCCTTCATAGCGTATCAGCACGAATGCCTCGCGGTTGGCGACTGGCATCGCGGCCAGCGCCTGGCGCACGATCAACGCGCTCTGCTGTGCGGCCAGCGTCGCTTCGGCATTTGCATCCGGACCGCTCGCCACCTCAATCGTCGATACGTCCAGCGCGGTTCGCGATAGCCGCGTCTTTTTGGCGCGAGCGTGACTGACGAAGCAATTGCGCGCGATCGCGAGCGCCCAAGGGACGACCGCTGAACCGCGCGCGAACGAGCCGCGCGCGCGGTGGATCCTGAGCAGGGTCTCTTGAGTCAAGTCGTCGGCAAGCGCGGGCGAGCCGGAAAGACGCGTGAGGAATGCTCTCAGTCGCGGCGTCAGGCCGCGCGCGATTGCGTAGAACGCCGAGTCGTCGCCCTCTGCGTAGCGATCCATCGCGCGGTCGAGCGGGCCGGCGTCCGCAGGTTGGTCGTCGGGCAACGACTCGCTCCGAGCTTGCTCGCGGAGCGCAACTCGTGACAGCTGTTCATTGGTCACGACGCTTTGCTCTCCAGCAAACTGGTGAGGAGCGGTGAGCAAGCGACGAGCTTCACGCCGCGCTTTTCGACGTCGAGCAGCAGCGATAGCGCCTGTGCATCGGCGAACTCGACGCCCGCGAGGTCGAGCTCTAGTTGTGGAGTGAGCGCTCGCGCTTGCTCGACCTCGACTCGAAGGACTTCCACCCAATCGCCCACGAGGCGTCCCTCCACCTTGAGGCGGCGCACGTCGTGATGCGTCGAGAGTGACGTGATGCGGAGCATACTCGCGCCTTGAGCAACCTTCGTGCCACCGTCGCGAGGCGGGGCCGACTCACGAACTAGCCAAAATTGGCTGCAAATGAGCTCAAGGCAGAGCCCAACTCGCCAATCGTGGGCAACCGCGGGTCGCCCCACGAGATTTCGTGGGCGTGGCCACGACGCGCGGTGGCGCTCGGCGACGGACGAACGGAAATGGCTCGCCGCGATCTGCTGGCACGGGTCAGCGCTGGTGTCCGGGGCGCTTGATACCTAGCCGCTTCATGCGGCTGCGCGCGGTGCTCGGCGTGAGGTTCAGCAATTGCGCTGCGCCCTTGGCGCCCTCGAGCACCCAGCCGCAACGCTCGAGCGCAGCCAAGATATGACGCCGCTCGACTGCTTCGAGCGACACTGGGCTCGAACTCGAATTGTCTTCACTGGCGACGCGACTCGGCGCTTCCGTAGGCGCGCTCGCGGGCGGGCCGTGCAAGATCGAAGCTTCGGCGCGACGCGCGTCAATCCCGAGCAGTCTTGCGTCGAGCTCGAGGGTTGGGCCTGACGAGAGCACGACGCCGCGCTCGACCACGTTCTCCAGCTCGCGCACGTTGCCCGGCCAGTCGTAACTCCTCAAGCTCTCCAGCGTTGCAGTCGAAATCCCGCGCACGCTTTTGCCCGATTTCTTCGCGCAACGCTGCAAGAAGTACATCGCCAAAGGGTCGATGTCCGCGCGCCGATCGCGAAGGGCAGGGACGCGGAGAGGAACGACGTTCAAGCGATAGTAAAGGTCGGCGCGAAATCTGCCCTCGGCGATGGCTCGCTCGAGATTGCGGTTGGTAGCGGCGATCACCCGCACGTTCACGCGCACGGCTTCGTTGCTGCCGACCGGTTCGAATTCTTGCTCCTGCAGGGCACGCAGCAGCTTGACCTGGGTCTCGAGCGGTAGCTCGCCGACTTCGTCGAGGAACAGCGTGCCTCCGTCTGCGAGCTCGAAGCGCCCGATGCGGTTGTGCAACGCCCCGGTGAACGCGCCCTTGGTGTGCCCGAACAGCTCGCTCTCCACGAGCCCGGCGGAGATCGCGCCGCAATTCACTTTGACGAGGGGGCGCTCTCGGCGCGGGCTGCGGGCGTGCAACGCTCGAGCGACGAGCTCCTTGCCCGTCCCGGTTTCGCCCACGATCAGCACGGTCGACTCACTGGCAGCAATCGATTCGATCTCATGAACCAGGCGTTGCCAGGCCACGCTCCTGCCGATCAATTGTTCGAAGTTGTGGTGATCTCGGATCTCTTCCTGAAGGTAGCTGTTTTCAGCTTGCAAACGATCGCGCAGGCGCTGCACTTCCGTCATTGCCTCACGCAGCGCACGATCGGTTTGCAGACGCTCGAGCTCCGCGCAGCCCCGAGCGGCAAAGATCTGCAAGACAGCCAAATGCTCGGGCGTGGGTTCGAGCGGTTCGGTATGCAGCACCGCAATATGGCCGAGCACCTTGCCCGCCGCATTGCGCATCGGCACGCCGACGTAGCTGTCGGCGGCAATTTGTTGCAGCCACACATCTTCCGGGTATAGCCGCTGAATATTCGTGGGCGTTGCACAGACCTGGCCAGCAGCCACGCGTTGGCAGGGCGTGCCCGGAAAGCGATAGCTGAAGCCTTCGCCGAAATCAGCACCTTCCCAATACGCGAGCGAGCGTGATTCGAGCTCGCTCAATGTTTCGGCGGCGAACGCGTAACGCGCTCCTAGCGCGAGCGCCGCATGTTTGGCGAGTGAGCGGAAGAATTCGTCGCCAGTCGCTGCGGCAGTGCCCTCCGCGAGAGCTCGCAATACACTCGAGACAGCCGCAGGCTCGGACACCATGGCGCGCATCAGGCTCGCGTACGATAGCCGAGCACGAACGCGCCGAGGAGCGTGGCGACGATGACCGGTAGTCCGTGACCGATGAGCACGTGGACAGGCGCCACGTTCGGGCAGTGCAGGTTCATGGTCGCGCCCGCGAACAGACCGACGGCTGCGCCGACCAACGCGCTCCGCCAACCCACGCCGGCCGCAAATGCGCCGGGCAGCGTGAGCGCGGCACACAGCAACGGAACCGCCGTCCAGGCGACGGTGATGTCGAAACACACCAGCATCCCGAGCACGGACGACTCGTCCGGCGCGGTCAGCCGGGGGATCGGAGCGCCAAACGCGACCAAACAGAACGCAAGTGGGCCCAGCAACGAAAGTCCGCTGACGAGCCCGATTTTCGCGCCCAGCCCGCGTTTGCCGTACGAGAGTGCGACCAGCAGCGAGCTCGTGGCCACCAAAAATGGCAGCAGAATCTGCGCGGCCACGTAAGGTGCCGGTAGGCCCTGAAAGTCGGCGCGGATGCCGTAAACGACCAAGTGCGTCAAAAGCCAAGCAGCGCTGCCCGCGAGCGCCGCGACACGGCGGTTGCGCACGCTGCTGCGCGTGAGCGAAGCTTCCAGCTGGGGTAGGCGCGGCTCCGAGCTCGAGAGGGGAGTCTCAGCGCTCGGGTCGGGAATTTCCCCGAATAGGGCGCTTAGATCTGGGTCCGGCGGGCTAGTCACTGGGGTTCGACTCCGGCCTACGCCAGTAAGCCCACTTGGTTTCCAAGATTTCACGGATTCGACAGAAAGCCCTTTTACGAACCAAGCCATGGTCACAAAACGCGAAAAGGCAGCCACGTTTCCGTGAGCTGCCTCGCCGCTTGCGATGCTTGGGGTTCAGCCCTTGCAGCCGCCTTGCCCTTTGCAGGCGTTCTGACCCTTGCAGGCATGCTTCTCCGTCTTGCAGCCGCCCTGGCCCTTGCAAGCGTTCTGCCCCTTACAGGCGTGCTTGCCACCCTTCCCGTCGTCCAGTTGTTGCGCGTCGCTCGTACGGTCCATCGCTGCGGCGGTGAACGTGGTGTTGGGAGCGGGGGCACCCGAGACGATTCCGGAAACTGCTGCTGCCATCAAGATCGAGATCATGGTCGTCACTTCCTTTATTGGTTTGAATGAATTGGGGTTGTTTCGTCGTGAAAAGTCGAGGTCAGATCGCTCTCGCCGAAAGCTCGGAGCTCATCGGGGTGGACTGCTGTTTTGCTGGCTTGCGTCCAAAGAGCACGTGATCGAGCGAGACTTTGCCCGGGCCCGCGATCGCGACCCAGAGCAAGAGCGCGAAGTAGGTCCATTCGACGAGCCCGAACAAATCAGGTAGTCCGTGCACGTTCTCGCGCTGCGCGGTCAGGATCGCGACCGCCATCGAACCCATCAGCGGCAAGGCTGCGACGCGCGACGCGAGGCCAATCACCAGCAGTGCTCCGCCGATCAGCTCGATGAACGACACCATGGGTGCCTGAATTCCGGCAAACGGAATGCCGAGTTCGTTGAAGTACGCCGTCACTTTGGCGAGGTTATGGACCTTGCCCCAGCCCGTGCTCACGAAGAGCACGCCGAGCGTGATGCGCCCAACCAGCGGCGCCAGCCAATCGAGCTTTTGAGTCATGCTGAGCGCACGGGTGCGTGCATTCGAAACGAATGAAGAGGTCGTCACGGCAAACTCCTTGTTCTCGGCCCGATTCGGACCATCAACGCCTGACAGAGCTAGTTACGTCGCCCGCTGTGAGCGGTTACAATCCTCGCTGCGCGCCGCGCTGAATTTCATCGATTCCGCGTGAATCGTGGGCAAGAAGCGCGTGCCCGTCCCGATCACGGACGAGCGCTTCGGGGCCGAGCGTGGCTTGGCTGACGGTTCGGCCGCCAGTGGCCGCGGCCGCGCCCACAAACGCCGCCGTGTCGCTGGTATCGACCAGGATTTGCCAATGAATCAGATCATTCGCACGCACGTCCTGCGGCGTGGGACGGCCGCCGCGGGGTTCGTCTTCGCCCTCGAAAACGAAGCCAATCGACTCGAAGAAAGGCCTAGAGCGATTCAGCTCGCTCACCACCACTTCAACCCCGCTGACCGCGCTGACGAGTGGCGTCGCGGGGCGGCTCGCGGTCTCTGTTTCAGCCGAGACCCGCGCGCTCGATGTTGCGCCGAGGGCCAAGGCCAAGGCGGCAACGACGCCTAGCACTCTCGAGTTCTTGTGACGCAACATCCGCGACATTACGCCGCCGTCAGCGTGGAGTTACCGTCGACCGCGTCGAGCTCGCGGCGCAGGGCACGGCCCGCCTTGCTGCTGAGGATATACGCGCCGAGCTCGTCAATCGCGCGCGCCTCACTCCAGCCGAATGTTTGCACTAGATGAGTCAGAAAATCCGGAGCGGGCTCCGAAATTGCTTTAGAGATATGCGAAATTGCCATGATGTACTCAGGGCAAGCTACGCTGCTCGGCGTTTGGCGGTTTCCGTAGACTCCGAGTTTGTCGTGACGTGGCTTTCTCGGTAACCGAGTTGCAAATGCCGACGTACGGCGCTGAAAGCCATGCGCCGAACCAACGCCTACGTGCTCCGAAACCTGGGTCTCTTCGAGAAGCTCGCGGCATCGCTGGGACTCTCGTGCGGCCTGCTGCTCTTCATCTCTGGCTGGGTGATCTCGGTCGTTGCCATCAACTGGGGATTCAGCTGGATGACCGTCGTCGATTGGGGAGTCCGTGTCGGCATGCTCTCGAGCAGCTTGCGCTGGTTGCTCTTTGCTGCGCACGTGACCTCGCTCGGGTTGCTCTTGCCGCTCAGCCTGAGGCTCGTGCGGCGCACACCGCTGCCGAGGCTCACGCGGCGCGCGCTATTCGCGCTGGCGACGGTCCTTTCGCTCTTGGATGTGAGCTCCTGGCTTTTGTTGCCGTTCTTTGCTCTCGCTCAGGCGGCTTTGGGGGGGATTGTGCTCGCTCTCACGATCTTGCTCGGCTACCTCGTGGGTGCGCCGCTCTACGCGATGTGGCAACCCAGAAGTTGGAGCGAACCTGCACGCCCTGTACGAGTAGTGGTCGTTGGCGGCGGATTCGCAGGTCTCGATAGCGCAGTCGGACTGGATCGGGTGCTCGGTTGGAGCGAACGTCTCGAGTTGACGGTGATTGACCGCAAGAACTACTTCTTGTTCCCGCCACTTTTGCCGAGCGTTTCCGTGGGTGCCATCGAAACGCGGCAGGTCACGTACCCTTTTCGCCGCATCTTCGAAGCCACGAACATCCGCTTCAAGAAAGAGACGGTCGAGCAGATCGACCTCGACCGCAATCTGATCATCTCCAAGGTAGACATTGCCGCGGACGACGCGGCCGGCGCACTGCGGGTTCGTCACGCCGAAACTCCGTTCGACTATTTGGTCCTCGCGCCAGGCTCGACGACGCAAACCTTCAATACGCCGGGCTGTGAACACGCATTTTTCATGCGGGAACTCGGAGACGCGATCGCGCTCCGCAATCACATCATCGATTGCTTCGAGACGGCTGCTCGTGAATCGAACCGCGAACTTTCGCGAGAAATGCTGCGCTTCGTCGTGATCGGTGCTGGACCGACCGGCGTCGAAGTGGCCTCGGAAGTTCGGGACTTGATCGATAAGGTGCTATTGCCCCGTTACCCAGAGATTGACGCCGGATTGATTGACGTGGTGTTGGTGGACACGGGCGACCGCGTGCTGCCTGGTTGGCATCCCGCCGTTGCGGATAGCGCGGAGCATCAGCTTTCGCATCTGGGGGTACGGGTGTTGCACCAGGCCCGCGTCGAGGCCATCAGTACTGATTGGGTCAAATTGAAAGGCGGCATGACCCTCGCCGCGCGCACCGCTTGCTGGTGTGCCGGCGTTGCTGCAGCGCCGTTGCTGGCGCGCACCGGGCTAAAACTGGATCGCGCCGGGCGTGTCGCGGTTGAAGCGGACTGCCGAGTACCTGGGCACCCGAACGTCTTCGTGCTCGGTGACGCGGCCTCATTTCCGGGCAAAGACGGGCGTCCATT
The DNA here is from genome assembly GCA_035634635.1 of Polyangiaceae bacterium. GTDB lineage: Bacteria > Myxococcota_A > Polyangia > Polyangiales > Polyangiaceae > PMG-095. Next base: position 2,612 of record DASQCO010000068.1, on the reverse strand, counting down.
GCCTCCGCTCGGACAAGTCGCATTCCAGCAAGGTGCTCACACGGCCAAGAACTTGGTCCGCCTGCTACGCGGCGAGGCCACTCGCCCGTTCGAGTATCTCGATTTCGGTCAGCTCGTCAGCGTTGGACACCAATTTGCTGCCGTGCGTCTGCTCGGCGTTCGCTTGTCCGGCCTGGTTGCTTGGTTCGTGTGGCGCACTCTGTATCTCGGCAAACTGGTCGGCTTCGGCAACAAGATCCGGGTCATGCTCGACTGGACGTTGGACTTGTTCGTGGAGCGATCGAGCTCTCAAATCCACGCCACCCGCGAGAAGCTAGAGGCCACCGCCGTGCACCACGAGCATGAGCTCCCGCGCGATCCCGCTCGCGAATCGGGCGAATCCGTCGCGTTTCCACGCACGATCGAGGTGGCCGCGCGCGTCGTGGGTTCCTGATCCAATGCCGATCGGTTAGCTCCTGAGCGATCTGTATTGGCGGTGCGCGGCGTGACTCCACCGGTGGAGTCGCAGTGCGTGTTCCCCGTTCGGATGCCGCGGTGTGCGCGGGAACGTCGTTGGGGAGCAGGTTGTTTCGGGGCGCCGCTGCGGGGGCGTTGACTCGACGGGGAGGTCTCGGGCAGCGTCGTGCGGCCTCGCAAGTGGTGCGCGCATGCGTGGGATGCTTTGATGAGGCGCAGAGAGTGGAGCGCGCGCCACTTGCTCGGTCCGCCCTTGCGGAGTCGGCGGTTGAAGGTGTCGATTGTTCTTGACGGGTTTTGGGCGTGCGGTGACGTCGACGAGGGATGTTGATTCGATTTGGGGTGTTGTTGGCGTGAGGGTTCGCGCAGGCGTGCGTTCGTGAAGCGATCGCGTTTGAAGCCATTTTGTCGTGCGAACGACTGTCTGGGCGGCAATGCGAGGCTCGAAAGTTCGCGTGTTAGATGGAAGTGATGAATGACCAATATCGGTTGGGGCGATTGGGGAATTCGGAGCTTTTGGCGGGGCTGTCGGCGTTGGTTCGGAAGAGCAACGAGCTGACGTCCCAGGTGCTGGCTCGCTTGGTCGAGCTCGAGGAGCGCATGTTGCACTTGGAGCTCGGATTTTCGTCGGTGTTCTCGTATTGCGTCGAGGCGCTCGGAATGAGTGAAGGCGCGGCTGGGCGGCGAGTCACGGCGGCTCGCGTGTGCCGGCGATTCTCGGGCGCGTTTGAGCGCGTTGCTCACGGACAATTGCACTTGTGCGCGCTCTGCGCGCTGGCGCCGCATCTGACGGCTGACAACGCGACTGAGCTGATGGACGCTTGTCGCGGGAAGACTCGACGACAGGTGGAGGAGTTGCTCGCTGTGCGGTTTCCGCGTCCGGATGTACGGGAGCAGATTCGTCGATTGCCGGCGCGAACGGCGGTAACAGTCACAGAACAGGCACCACCGGTGGCTCCTCCTCCGCCACCGACGGGTCCGGTTGAGACACCCGCGGCGCAATCAAGCCCGACCGCGATCCCCGACTCGCATCGGCGTGCACGCGAGCTCGAGCCGCTTTCAGCTGACCGCTTTGGAGTGCACTTCACCGCGGACGCGGAACTTCTCGACCTAATCGAGCGGGCGCGGGCGCTCGCCAGTCATCGGCTGCCGAACGGCGACTTGGCGAGTTTGATGAAGCTGATGGCGAAAAGTTTCGTGTGTCAGGAAGAGAAGCGGCGCTTTGGCATCGGAGCGAGACGCCAACGCAACACGTCGCGATCGAAGGTCGAATCGAAGGACGAAACCGAGCTCCGTACCAAGACGGATGCGACGTCCCCCAATCAGACTGTGGCAGATCCAGTGGTGAAGCCGTCGCAATCCAACCGAGTGACACCACCAGGCGGAGCCAAACCATCCCGTAACAGCACGCGCTACTTGTCCGCTGACGCACGCCGTGAGATTCACGAACGAGACGGTGGGCGATGCGTCTTCGTCTCAGCAAGTGGCCGGCGTTGCGATGCCAGAGCGTTCGTGCAAATGGATCACGTCGTTCCCTTTGCGCGGCGCGGTGGGAACGAGGTTTCTAATCTCAGGCTCCTTTGCAGAGGGCACAACCGCTATCACGCTCGTCAATGTTTTGGAGCGCTGCATCTCGCAGCGAAGATCGCCGTCAAACGGGCGCGCACTTCTGGCGCTTGAAATTTTCCGGAAATGGACGTGGCCCGTTCGCGCCGGACAAGGCCCAATTCCGGACCAGGTTTGCTCCGCGAGGCCGCGCTTTCCGCTGCGCGTTCGCGCCGGCGACGAGCGAAGGGGCCCCGAGCCCTTTCGGCTTCGCTCCGACGACACCTGAAAAGGAGGGTGGCTGCTCACTCCCCCGGAGCACACCGCAAACTCGCCCGTGTCCCGGCACAGCCGTCCGAGATGTGAACCGTCATAGGAGCCGCAGAGGCCGCAGAGATCAGAGATCAGAGAGAATTGGGGCCCGTAGCCCGCCGCGTTGGTCCAGGAAAGCTCAACTACGACGTGCCAAGGAACTTTCCGACGCTCATCATGGTTCCGTTCATGGTCGTGAACGAGGACGCTCCCTATCGGCAAGCGCGAACCCAAATCTCACTCTGATCTCTGCGGCCTCTGCGGCTCGGCGGTTCAAACTCAGGGAGCCGTTCTCGCGT
>DASQCO010000067.1:0-208213 GCA_035634635.1 Polyangiaceae bacterium | reverse complement strand
TTCATGGTCGTGAACGAGGACGCTCCCTATCGGCAAGCGCGAACCCAAATCTCACTCTGATCTCTGCGGCCTCTGCGGCTCGGCGGTTCAAACTCAGGGAGCCGTTCTCGCGTCGGGAACCACGCTTGCCTGTGAGGTGCGCTGCTGGATCGAGAGCGCCCCCCTCTCGAAGCTCGCGCTTAGGCGGCGCGTTCGTGGGCCGAGCGACCCTTGGCGAGTGACTCGAGGCAACGCGCGACGAGCGCAGTCCAACCGGTTTGGTGGCTCGCGCCCACGCCGCGGCCGTCCTCACCGTGGAAGTATTCGTGGAATAGCACTAGGTCTTTGAAGTGCGGGTCTTTGGCGTAGCGGCTCTCGTCACCGTGACAGGGCCGTTTGCCGTCCGCGCCGGGTAAGAAGATGCTGGAGAGGCGTGAGGAGAGCTCGGTCGCGATTTGCTGCAGGTTCATGCGCACGCCCGAACCGGTTGGATACTCTACTTGGAGCGAGTCGCCGTAGTAGTGATGGTAGCGTTCGAGCGCCTCGACGATCAGGTAGTTGAGTGGAAACCAAACGGGCCCGCGCCAGTTTGAGTTGCCACCGAATAGGCCTGTGGTCGAATCACCGGGCGCGTACTCGACGCGGTGCTCCACTTGGCCGGCGACGAAGCTGAACGGTGCTTCACGGTGCACTCGGCTGAGTGAGCGAAGGCCATGCGGCGACAAGAACTCTTTTTCGTCGAGTAAGATGTGGAGCACTCGTTCGAGCCGGTCTCGCGAGGGTACGGCGAGCAAGCGATGGCCGTCCGCGCCTGAAGAAAGCTCGGTGTAGGCGATGTGCTGCGCGAGATCTTTGCGGTTGTCGAGGAACCATTGCATGCGCTTCTTGAAGCCGGGCAGCTTGTCGAGCACGTCATTTTCCAGGATCTCGACGGCGATGATCGGCAGCGCGCCGACCATCGAGCGCGTACGCAGCGGGATGCTCTGCCCAGCGAGACTCAGCTGGTCGTAGTAGAAGCCGTCAACGTCGTCCCATAGCCCGGTGCCACCAAAGCGATTCATCGAATCGACGATTTGCACGAAATGTTCGAAGAACTTGGACGCGACGTCCTCGTAAGCCGGATCACCATCGGCGAGCTCGAGCGCCATCGACAGCATCGTGGCCGAATAGAAGGCCATCCAAGCAGTGCCGTCGGCTTGCTTCAGGTGTCCGCCAGTCGGCAATGGCTGTGAGCGATCGAACACGCCGATATTGTCGAGGCCCAAGAATCCCCCCGCAAATAGGTTGTTGCCCTCGGGATCTTTGCGGTTGACCCACCACGTGAAGTTCAACAGCAACTTCTGGAACGCGCGAGCCAGAAACAGCCGGTCACGTTCCCCACGCTTGGCCGTCATCTTGTAGACGCGCCACACCGCCCAAGCGTGCACGGGCGGATTGACGTCCGAGAGGGCGAATTCGTACGCGGGGATTTGCCCGTTGGGGTGCATGTACCACTCGCGCAAGAAGAGGAGCAGTTGTTCCTTGGCGAACTCGGGATCGATGCGCGCAAACGGCAGCATGTGAAACGCGAGGTCCCAGGCGGCGAACCAGGGATACTCCCACTTGTCCGGCATGGAGATGATGTCACGGCAGTAAACATGCCGAAAATCATGGTTTCGTCCGTGGTGACGCGAGCCTGGCGGCGTCGGCTGCCCTGGATCACCCTCGAGCCATTCATTGACGGCGTAGTGGAAGAATTGCTTCGACCAGATCAGGCCGGCGTACGCTTGGCGCGCTACGGCGCGTTCTGCGGGTTCGGCCGCGTCAGGGATCACGCGCTCGTAGAACGAATCGGCTTCTGACTTGCGTTCGCGGAACGTGCGTTCGAAACTCGTACCGAACGCCGCGCTGGTAACCGTGCTGCGTCGCCGCAGTCGCGCCTGGATCACGACGCGCCCGCGCGCCGGTACCTCGAGTTCGTACCAGGCCGCGACCTTGGTCCCTTTCTTGTCCGGATTGGTTGCGGCGAGTTCGCCGCCGATCACGCGGCGATGAAAGGCATCCTTCGTGTATTTCGACACCGACGCGACGCCGAAGAGGCGTTCGGCGTTCGTCTCATTTTCGGTGAATAGGAGCTCGCGCAGAGCGGGCGAAGGTTCGAAGGAGACCTCGTATTCGCCGAGCTCCGGGTGAGACAAGTCGACCGCGCTTGCATTCCTTTCGTGGAGTTCTGGGCGCTGCGCGGCGCTTTGTCCGCCGAAGCTCCAGGTATTTCTGAACCACAGGGTCGGCAGCACGTGCAGGCGCGCGGCCTCCGCCGAGCGCGACTCGACGGTGATGCGCACCAAGATATCTTCCGGATCGGCCTTTGCGTATTCGACGCTCACGTCGTAGTAGGCGTCCCCGTCGAAGGCTCCGGTATCCATGAGTTCGAGCTCCGACTCGTGCTTGCCGCGCCGGCGATTTTCTTCGACGAGGCGCGCATAGGGAAACTCGCGCTGCGGGTACTTGTAGAGACCTCGTAGGTAGGAGGCCGTGGGCGTCGCGTCGAGGTAATAGTAGAGCTCTTTGACGTCTTCGCCATGATTGCCCTCGGGGCCCGTGAGCCCGAATAGACGTTCCTTGAGGATTGCGTCCTTCCCGTTCCAGAGCGCGAGCGCGAAGCAGATACGGGCTTGGCGATCGCTGAAGCCGAATAGCCCATCCTCACCCCAACGATAGACGCGACTGCGCGCGTGGTCGTGGGGGAAGTAGTCCCAGCAATTGCCATGCTCGGAGTAATCCTCGCGCACGGTGCCCCACTGTCGCTCGGACAAGTACGCTCCCCAACGCTTCCAATTCTGGATGCGACTCGCGTCTTCGCGAAGGCGAGTGGCTTCGGCGTCTTCGGCGTGGCGTGGACGAAGGTCTTCGAGTTCGGAGTGGTCGTGATGATTCGTGTGCTTTCCCATAGTGTCTTTCAACGCTGTAGGGAGGCGGTTGGTTACTGGCTCGATGCGCAATTCGGAAACTCATCAAATCCGGTAACCGGCTTGCTCGAGCCACGTAATGGCTTTCGAGGAGTGCACGATGCGGGATTATTTCAGTGAGCAGCGGCCGCCTGAGGAGGTCTTGGCGGCGTGTCCGATCGTCAAAAGCCTGAGAGGGCAGAAAGCGCTGGTCACCGGCGCAAACTCGGGCATCGGTAAATCGATTGCCCTAGCGCTCGGACATGCGGGCGCGGACGTCGTCGTCAATTACGTTTCTCGAGAGGAAGAGGCGCAACGCGTAGTTGCCGAAATCCAGCGCTGCGGCGCCCGCGCCTATGCGCATCGCGCTGATGTGAGCTCGGAGGCCGAGGTCGAGCGTATGTTCGGCACGATGATCGCCGAACTGGGTACCGTCGATATCGTCGTGAACAACGCGGGCTTGCAGAAGGATGCGCCGTTTCACGAGCTCACCGTCGCCGATTGGGACTTGGTGATGAACGTGAATCTGAAAGGTCAATTCTTGTGCTCGCGCGCGGCCGTGCGCGAATTCAGGCGCCGCGGTGTGGTCAGGAGCGTCTCCTGCTCGGCCGGAAAAATCATCTGCATCAGCTCGGTGCACGACGTGATTCCTTGGGCGGGCCACGTGAACTACGCGACCTCCAAGGGCGGCATCTCGATGATGATGAAGAGCATCGCGCAGGAGGTGGCGCCGCTCGGTATTCGAGTCAACGCCATCTCCCCGGGCGCGGTGCGCACGCCGATCAACATGGACGCCTGGGGCACGCGCGACGCGTACAACGCGCTCATGGCGCTGATTCCGTGCAAGCGCATCGGCGAGCCGCTGGAAATTGGACGCGCCGCCGTTTGGCTCGCTTCCGACGATTCCGACTACATCACCGGCACCACCATCTACGTTGACGGTGGGATGACGCTTTATCCCGGCTTCGAAACCGGCGGCTGAGTCATGGACGCGGCCAGTGCGCGCGTCGCCGTGGCGAGTGCAACGCCAGCGAATCTGCGAGTCTACGCCATCGACGGTGCATTGCTCGCTCTGTTCATGATTTCGGCGTGCTCGAGTGTCGCGTTGATTGAACATCCGGATTCGCCGCTGCGGCAGCAAGTTGCTTCGGCGTTCGCCCGTCGCGCACTCGTGGGCGCGGCGATGGGCCTCACAGCTCTCGGCCTGATTTACAGCCCTTGGGGCAAGCGCTCGGGTGCCTTCATGAACCCGGCACTGATCGTGTGTTTCGTGCGCCTCGGTAAGCTCGGTCCACGCGACGCGCTCGGTTACATAGTGGCGCAGTTCTTGGGCGGTACCGCGGGGGTCGCGGTCTGCGCACTACTGGGGGGATCTTGGATCAGTCACCCCGCAGTGAACTACGTGGTGACCGAACCCGGGGCTCATGGCGTGCTGGCAGCGTGGTTCGGTGAACTCCTGATCGGCTTTGTGATGCTGACCGTCGTGCTGATGGTGAACCGCACTCCTAGCTTGGCGCCCCGCGCGGGGCTCTTCGCCGCTGCGCTCGTGGCTCTGTTCATCACCTTCGAAGCGCCGCTTTCCGGCATGAGTCTGAACCCGGCGCGCAGCTTTGCTTCCGCGTTGCTCGCGCATTCCTTTCGAGGATTCTGGATCTACCTCAGCGCGCCCGTGAGCGGCATGTTGCTGGCCGTGGAGCTTCAATGTCGGTTTCTGGCTCGGCACTCGGTGCCGTGCGGAAAGCTGAATCACAGCGAAACCGTGGCCTGTTTCGTGCGTTGCAAGTGTCTCGATCCCAACCGGAGTAATCAATCATGACCCAGGCTTCGACTCACTATGACGTCATCATCATCGGCTCGGGCGCCGGCGGTGGCACGCTCACTCATCGCCTCGCGGGTTCGGGCAAGAAGATCTTGCTGCTCGAACGCGGTGACTACGTTCGTCGCGAGGCCGAGAATTGGAGCACCAAGGCGGTCAATCAGGATGGGCGCTACAACACGAAAGAGGTTTGGCGCGACAAGCACGGCGAGGCGCTGCACGCGCACACGAACTACTTCGTCGGCGGCAATACCAAGTTTTACGGAGCCGCGCTGTTTCGCCTTCGCGCACGAGACTTCGGCGAAATCAAGCACCACGGTGGGCTCTCGCCGGCTTGGCCCATCACTTATGCCGAACTCGAGCCGTACTATGCACAGGCCGAGGCGCTGTACAGCGTGCACGGGAACCGCGGTGAGGATCCCACGGAACCGCCCGCGAGCTCGGCCTATCCGTACGCTGCGGTCAGCCATGAGCCACGCATTCAGCAGCTCAGTGATGATCTGGCCGCGCTCGGCTGCAAACCCTTTCACGTGCCCCTTGGCGTGAAGTTGGACGAGAAGAATCCGCGGAAAAGCGCCTGCATTCGCTGTGCGACCTGTGACGGTCATCCGTGCCTCGTGAACGCCAAGAGTGACGCGCAGACCTGCGCCGTGGATCCAGCACTCGAATACTCGAACGTGACCTTGCTCACCAACGCCTACGTTGAAAAGCTCGCGACGAGCAGCTCCGGTCGTGAAGTGACGACGGTGCGCGTGATGCGGAACGGTGAGCTCGAAACTTACAGCGCTGACATCGTGGTCGCAGCTTGCGGAGCCATCAACTCGGCTGCGCTGCTCTTGCGCTCTGCGAGCAGCAAGCACCCACGCGGGCTCGCCAACGGTTCCGATCTGGTCGGGCGTCACTACATGGGTCACGTCAACTCGGTGATGATGGCCATCTCCAAGTGCCCAAATCCGACCGTGTTCCAGAAGACCCTCGGCATCAACGACTTCTACTTCGGCTCAGAAGAGTGGCCGCTACCCATGGGCCATATCAGCTTCGTTGGTAAGCTCGACGCGGACACGCTGCGGGCCGGTGCACCTGCGATTGCCCCGGGCTGGACCCTGGACCTGATGGCGCGTCACTCGCTGGATTTTTGGCTAACCAGCGAAGATTTGCCGGACCCAGAAAACCGTGTCTCACTCGACCGCGAGGGAAACATCGTACTGAGCTATCGCCCGAATAACCTCGAGGGCCACCAACGGCTGATCGCCAAGCTCAAGGATTTGCTGCAACGGAGCACCCGCTGCTCGGTGCACGGACACGAGTGCCATCAAGGTTTGTTTTCGCGGAATCTGCACGTGGCGCAGCGGATTCCGCTCGCGGGCGTGGCGCATCAAAATGGCACGATTCGCTTCGGCGAAGATCCCAAGACCTCCGTGCTCGATCGGAATTGTCGTGCTCACGATGTGAGCAACCTGTACGTCGTGGACGGTAGCTTTTTCCCGTCGAGCGCAGCAGTGAACCCAGCGCTGACAATCATGGCCAACGCATTGCGCGTCGGCGATCGGATCTTGGAACGGCTCGGTTGAGTCTCCCGCGCGGCGCTCGAGAAATATTCCCGTTGTCGGCTCGGCGCAGAAACCGAGCCTCGCATTGCGAGTACAGAGTGTGCCTGGGATGACCGAGCACCCGGGGTCAGGAAGAACGGTCTCGGAACAGCAAGTGGGCGGCCCAAATACGGAGCGCTCGCCGTGTATTCGATGGGCGACTCGCGCGCTCGATCGAACACGGCGTAGCGAGCGCGCAGTGCTTTGTTCGCCACCTAGGAGGAATGCATGAATACGTTTCGCAGAATAAGAGAACACGCGACGTTGACGAAGCTCGCGCTAGGTCCGCTGGCTTTCTGCCTATTGAGCGCCTGCCAAGCCGAGTCCTCGGACGAGCACGAGATCGCCACCGAGACCGAGGCACTGAGTAATAGTTCGGTTCAGCTGCGCGAGTTCATCTCCACCCAGGTGGGCGGGCTCGATAAGCTCAAGGTGCCCGTGGATGACGCATCGATCCCGCTGCCACCGGAAGATCCTGCTCGCCCGGGGCGCTATCGGACGACCGAAGCCAAGCGTTTCCTCGGTAAGATGCTGTTTCACGATCCGGTGCGCACCACGCGCATCAACATCAACAAGAACGTGAATCCGCCGATCCGAGCGGGTGAGCCGCGAGATCTGCCCGAGCGGACCGCGTTCGGGGGCACGGTGCCCGCGTGGAACCCGAACGTGCAGAAGGTCGTTGAAGCGACGAGCGGCACTGGTTCCTGCGGAAGCTGTCATCTCGGTGAAGCAGCGGGCAAGGCTGGCGCGGTGCTGAACTTCAACGTCGGCGGCGAGGGCCGTGGCTACACCGACGAGAACGGGAACTACGTCATTCGTCGCAGACCACAACGTGATCTGATCCCTCGCGAAGCCGCGTATCTACCTCGCGTCAAATTGTTCGAAGGCGATACCGGTGTGGATTCGCTACCGACGCTCACCGACATCTACAAAGTCGGTGGCACGTTAGAGGTCGCGACCCCCGCACGGCAAAAGGCCGATCCGCTGGCAGACGCATTGCTCGCCACGGGCCGCCTCGATCAGCTGGATAGCGTGGGGCGCCAATCGCCGTCCATGGTCGGCTTCGCGTTCAACAATCGCCTGCTTTTCGGCGGCTTCGCCGGAGAGTCGAACTCTTTGCCCGGTGGCCTGAACCCGTTGAACGATCCGGCCCAAGAAAACCTCACCTTGCTCTTGCTCGACGCGCACCGAATGCTGGATTTCGAGTCGGCTACGCTGCAAAAAATCCCGGCGTTCGTCGAGCTCTTCCGGCAAGCGTTCCCGGACGAGGCCAAAGAATACGATGCCTGCAAGAAGGCTCCGCCAAGCGGAGGATGTCAGCCCGCATTGGATAAACTGGTCAATGACGAGACCGTCTTGCGCGCCACCGCGACGTTCCTACGCACCGCGGTCACTCGCAACACGCCCTTCGATCGTTTCCTCGCCGGACAGGACACACTGTCCGCCCGTCAGCGCCGTGGCGCGCGGCTCTTTTTTACCAAGGCGGAGCAAGGCGGCGCTGGTTGCTTCAGTTGCCACAGCGGTCCGATGCTCAACAAGCAGCCGAATGACCCGGACGTCACCGGTATCGGCGAGTTCGTCGAACAGAACTTCTTCAACATCGGCATCGGCGATCACCCGGTACAGGCGCTGAACGCGCTGCGCAGAGGACACCTACAGTTCGATCGCCGTGGAAACCCGCTGCCACATGGCGAAGACACGGGGCGACAGGAAATCACGCACGAGTCGAACGACGCGTACAAGTTCCGTAGCTTGACGTTGCGGCAGCTCAAGGATGCTCGCACCTTTTTCCACAATGGCTCATTTTCCGACATCCGAGAGGTGGTCGGCTACTTCAACGACGGCATTGCTCAGGACCGACAGTTCGCGGGCCAAGCACGGACGTTGGAGCCGCGCTTCACGAATCCGCGCGGAGACAATGCGCCCCGCGGCCTAGGCTTGAACGATGCACAAATGGACGCGATCGCCGACTTCCTCGAGAACGGCCTGTACGATTCCGGCTTCGCGGCAGCGTTCCAGCCGAACGACGCCGATTTGCTCTACTCCAAGAACCACCCGGAGCTCGTGGCTCTAGGAGCGAAGGACGGACAGTTATTGAGCGGTCGCGCCATCGACAACGACGATCCGCTGTCTCGGCGCGACGAAGGCCTCGAGTTTCTCGATGTGACGCCACAGGTGCGGCTCGACCGAATCGACAGTGACCGTTCTGGTTCCAAGATAGAAGAAGCGTACCGACTCAGCAACGTCAGTGACGCGGTCGTCGACACTCACTTGTTGATCATCGTGCACGGGCTAGCCGGGCGAGTGCGGCTCGAGAACGCAAGCGGGCTCACGGGTAGCGGTGACCCCTACATTCGCGTGTTCCTGCCGGGAGGCGTATTGCAGCCTGGTCAGCGAATCACGCAGCGCTTCGTGTTCAGTGGCCATGGCCAGTGGAAACTGCCGGCGTACCGCATCACGCTGTTGTCCGGGCAGGGCAATCCGTAACGAGATGCGCACTCGAACCGAGGTCGGGAGACATAGCTCTTGGCCTCGCTTCTCTTTGTCAGAGCGGCTTTTCAGGGCGTTTGACGCCGAGTCGCTGCATTCGGCTGCGAAGCGTGCTCGGGCTAACACCGAGCAGCTTCGCGGCGCCACGCTCGCCCTCGATCATCCAGTTGGTCGTCGCCAGTACGGCCTCGATGTGGCGCCTCCCGGCGTCCTCCAGCGAGCTCAGACCCGCGGCATCGACAGTCGCGTCCTTCTCTTGGGAGCGCCGGGCAGGGGAAGGGCTGCCGATTGAAGACGGCGCGGGCGCACGCAGCTCTTCAGTGATCAGCAACGTGCTGCTCGGCGACAGAATCACCGCCCGCTCGATCACGTTCTGTAGTTCGCGAATGTTGCCGGGCCAAGGATAGTTCGCCAGTTTACTCAGCGCTTCTTCGCCGATGGTCGTGATTTGTTTGCCCATTCGTGCGGCCAGCTTTTGTACGAAGAACATCGCCAAGACAGGGATGTCACTCGCGCGATCGCGCAGCGCGGGCGCGTGTAACGGCACGACGTTCAAGCGGTAGTACAAGTCCGCACGGAATTTGCCCTCGCGCACCAGCTCGGCCAGATCTCGGTTCGTCGCGGCGACTACCCGCACGTCCACCTTGAGCGTGGCACTGCTGCCGAGTGGTTCGAACTCTTGCTCTTGCAACACGCGTAGCAGCTTGACCTGCGTTTCGAGCGGCAGCTCACCCACCTCGTCGAGGAAGAGCGTCCCGCCGTGCGCGAGCTTGAAGCGCCCGTCCCGATTGGCGATTGCACCCGTGAACGCACCGCGCACGTGGCCGAACAGCTCGCTCTCCACGAGTCCCGCGGAAATCGCCCCGCAATTGACCTTCACCAACGGGCGATTCCGGCGCGGGCTGCGATCGTGGATAGCCCGCGCGATCAGCTCTTTGCCAGTCCCCGTTTCGCCGAGCACGAGCACGGTGGAGTCGGTGCGCCCGACTTGCTCTACTCGCTTGAGTAGCTCCAGGAGAGTTGGAGCGTTGCCCACGATTTCTCCGAAGTTGTGCTCGCTGCGGATCTCTTCTTGGAGGTAAGTGTTTTGTGCCTCGAGGCCGGCCTTTTCTTGCTCCATTTGCACGCGTTTGCTGATGTCGAGAAACATCGTACGCGTGTGGCTGCCGTCGGGGCTGGGCCTCGACCACCATTCGATCCAAACCGGAGCCGCGTTGTCTTTGCGACGCAATTCCAAGACCACACCGCTGGTGTCGATGCCTTTGCCGATCGACGCGAAGGCGTCGCGCAGGCGCGCCTGCGCCTCGGGCGTGTCGGGTACGAAGTCGCGACCGAAGGTGTGCGGCACGTCCCCCTCGGTGATACCCAGGATTTTCATGGCCGTGCGATTGGCGCGAATGAACTTCGAATCGAGCCCCTCGTTCACGTACGCGATTGGCGCTTCATCGAATAGATCGCGGAAACGCTCTTCGCTTTCGTCGACTGCGGCGCGCAGTTGCTGCTCGGAGATCTTCCACTCGGTCACGTCGCGCGAGGAAGCGAGCAGTTTTTCGACTTTGCCGTGCTCGTCTGGGATGGCGCTGACCACGACGTGAAACCACATCGGCTTGCGCGTCTGAGTGGTCGGGAAAAAACCGACGAAGCGGCCGATCTCTCCGCGTCGCGCGGCTTCGACCGCGGCCTGCGCGGCGCGGCGGTCATCCCCTTGCCAAAAGTCTATCCAGGAGCTGCCGACGAATGGTCCGAGGTCACAAATCTCGAGCGCGGCCATGCCGCCCGCGTTCATCGCGAGCAACCGCCCGTCGAGATCCAACACCTTGATGCAATCCGGGCTGCCTTCAATGAGGCGTTTGTGGAACGACTCTTCCGGTCCCTCGGCTGGCATCGTCTGTGCCGCCCTGAGTAACATTGGTCGCGGCCGCAATCAAACCCGACCTATCCGGTCCGACCAAAACGACTAGCAGTCTTTTGCTGACGAGCTGTAACCGTGCTGCGCCAAGTCCGTACGAGTGACGTGACCGCTTAGGTCTCTCGTCCGCGTAGCCACGGCAGTCGAGTGCAGGCGGAGCTCCATCGTCGGCCAGGGCCGCGAACAGGTCGTGATCCGTGCTTTTCAAAGGAACAGCAAAATGAAAAAGATCTCTCTCCTTCAATTCACGGCGCTTGCGGTTGTCGGCGCCACAACGCTCATCAGCGCCTGCAGCAGCGACAGCGACGGCATGGCTGGTAGCGCCGGTACGTCGAGTGGTGGACGGACGTCAGGCGGTACTTCGGCGGGCGGCGCGAGCGCTGGGCAGGGCGGCCAAGCAATGGCGGGAGCGGGCGAAGGCGGCTCTGCCGGAGGAGAGCCGTCAGCTGGCGCTGGTGGCGAAGGCGGCATGGGCGAAGGCGGCGCGGCCGGTAGCGAAATCGGCAAACGATTCACCGTGACGCTCGAGAACGTGGCACAGACCAAGCTCTACACGAGCGCGGGTCTATTCAATACCCCTGTCGGTGACAGCGCGCCCGGCCCGGCGACGCCCGGAAAGATGTATCAATTCACGATCGACGCGGGCCGCAAACAGAAGCTCTCTTTCGCAACCATGCTGGCCGCGACCAATGACCTGTTCTTTGGTCCAGACGGCACCGGGATTGCGCTCTATGACTCGACCGGCGCGCCGATCTCCGGGGACGTTACGTCGCAAATCAAGCTCTGGGACGCGGGCACCGAAATCAACGAAGAGCCCGGCGTCGGCCCGAGCACCGTCAGCAAGCAAGCGGGCCCGAACATGGGCACTGACGAGCACGGCAACGTCGTCGAAATCGCAAACGCAACCGACGGCGTGCACTTCGACTACCCACCTGTGGCGAGCATCATTCAGGTGACCGTCGCGCACACGACCGGCACTCTCTTTCAAATCACGATCAAAGACGTGTCTACGGCCGATACGCTGATGACCAGCGCGGGCAATCGCGCAGCTCCGTTGTCTCCGGGCGTGTGGGTCGTCCATAGCGGGGTCGATCCGCTGTTTGCCGTGGGCATGCCGGACCGCGGAAAAGGCCTCGAACACATCGCTGAAGACGGTAACCCAACCGATCTCGCTGCGTTCGTGACTGCGAACGCAGGCATCACCTATCCCGCGTCGCCTGGCGTCTGGGTCGTGCACGAGGCTGGTTCCAAGCCGCTCTTCACCTCGGGCTCGCCTGACTACGGTGACGGCATCGAAGCCATCGCCGAAGATGGCAACCCAACGAACCTTGGGGCGAAATTGTCGATGCTCGACGGCGAGCGAGCAGGCGCGATCTTCAACACGCCAGTTGGTGCGACCGCACCGGGGGCGATCACGCCCGGCAAAAAGTATCAATTCTCGTTCGACGCGAGCCCCGGCGACGCGCTCTCTTTCGCCACGATGCTGGCCGCGACCAATGATGTGTTCTTCGCCCCGAAAGCGACCGGAATTACGCTCTTCGACGCGAGCGGCGCGCCAATCAGCGGTGATATCACCGACCAAGTTTCGTTTTGGGACACGGGCAGCGAAGGCAACGAAGAGCCAGGCATCGGCCCGAATACGGTGACCAACCAATTGGCCCCCAACACCGGCGCAGGCGGTGAAGGCAAAGTCCAGCTCTTGAGCGCGGTGAACGACGGCTTCACTTATCCGGCGGTGAGCTCGGTGCTCAAGGTCAGCATCGCGGTCGAATAGAGTGGGAGTGGTCTCAGTGAACTGGCTCGCGCGGCGCTAGCCAGTTCACCGGGCTGGCTGCGCTTGATCCCGAAGGTCATGCGGCTTAGAAACGAAGCTGCTTTCGAATGCCAGCTTCGCCCCGCGCCGCAGCCTTCTTCCGACGAGTCGCGGCGCTTCGCAAGTTGGCGCTCGGTCGAGGGCTATTGGCTCAGGCCGAGCATTTGCAGCTCGGTGTGGTGGGTCGAAACCTGTTCGACGGCGTCGCGGTCGGCGTGGCTGCCGGCTTGGTCGGCGCCGCGTTGTTTGCGGCATTCGAGTATTTTCAGCGCGCCGTGCTCGAGGAACTCGCCGGCTATATTCCTCTCCGAGCGGACGGCGAGACCTTCGCGGCTAGCGAGGGCGCGCACAGCTTTCGCCCCTGGCTATTGTTCCTGCTGCCTGCGTTGGGCGGTTTGTGTTGCGGGCTCATCTGCCGCTTCGCTCCTGAGACGCGAGGGGGCGGAGGTGACGCAATGATCGAAGCGTTTCACCTGCATGGCGGCGTCATTCGCCGTCGGGTGATCTGGGTGAAGGCCCTGGCTTCGATGTTCACGCTCGGGACGGGCGGAGCTGGCGGTCGTGAAGGGCCGACCATGCAGATCGGCGGTGCGCTCGGCGGACTCGTCAGTCGTTGGCTGCGCGCCTCCGCTCGCGAGCGTCGCATCTTGATGGTTTCGGGGGTCGCGGCAGGTATGTCGGCGGTTTTTCGTTGTCCGCTCGGGTGCGCGTTGCTCGCGGTCGAGGTGTTGTACAAGGACGGCTTCGAATCAGAAGCACTGATCCCAGCGGTGCTGTCGAGTGTCGTTTCTTACTCGGTCGTGATCCCGATCTTCGGCGAAAGTACGCTGTTCGCGCGCGTGCCGCGTTTTCCGTTCGTGCCAGCGCACTTGCCGCTGTTTGGTTTGCTTGCGTTGCTGATCGCTGCGCTGGCGGTGGTTTTCGTGCGCGTCTACCGCGGCGTTCACCGGGTGTTCGACCGTTTGCCAATTCCGGACTGGACGCGACCGGCTGCTGGTGGATTGGCACTCGGTGCGCTGTGCACCCCAGCAGTGGTCTTGGTTGGCAACTATCTGCACGCACCAGGTGAGGGGCTCGGTCTGTTTGGCGGCGGCTATGGCGCGGTGCAGATGGCGATCTCTGGTTCACCTTGGCTGCCCGTGGGTTGGATTTCGGTGGGGCTGCTCGTCGCGTTATCGCTCGCGAAATTGTGTGCAGCTTCATTGACCATTGGCTCGGGTGGCAGCGCGGGGGATTTTGCACCCTCGCTCGCCATCGGCGGCTTATTTGGTGGCGCGTTCGGACGGGCTGCGGAGCTTTTGACTCACGACCCGCGCCTGCAATCCGGCGCCTTCGCGCTCGTAGGAATGGGCACTTTTTACGGGGGAATTGCCCATGTTCCGCTGAGTGCGCTGGTTTTGGTCTGCGAGCTTGCGGGCAATTACGATCTACTCGTGCCGCTGATGCTGGCGCAGGGCATCGCCTTCGTGGCTTTGCGCAATCGCTCCCTCTACCCATCTCAGATGCCGACGATGCGGGACTCACCCGTACATCGCGACGCGCTGTTGCTCGACGTCCTGCGTACGATCCACGTGCGTGATCTGATCAAAGGGCATTCGCTGCCGGTCTGCTTTCTCAAAAATACCCCGTCCGCGGAGCTCATTCGGCACGCCAGCCGCGCCAACGAACAAGACGTGTTCCCGGTGCTCGACGCCGAAGGTCTCTTGATTGGCCTCGTCACGGCCAACACCATCCGCTTGCTATCGGCCGAGATGTCGCACGCGCATTGGACTCTCGCGGCAGATCTGCTTCAACCTCCCATCTCGGTCACCCCGGACGACGACCTGCGCGACGCCACTGAAGCGATGATCGCCAATGATCTCCGTGAAATTCCGATCGTTTCGAGTGATCGCCAGGTGATCGGCATGCTCGACGAAGCCGACATCGCGGGCGTCTATCTGCGGGCCGCCGTGCGCGCGGAACTCGCCGAACGCGATAGCCGCGCGCCACGCAGCTGACCAAAGCCCGTGCATTCGCCCACCGCGGACCAATTCACAACACGCAAATCCCGAGTTGTTCGAGCAGATCATCGAGGTCGTCGCGGGATGCCGGCAAACACGAGAGAAATTGCTCGAAGTGCTGAGTTGCCCACGCTGGCGTTCGACTCGCAAAGCTCGGCTTGTCACCGATGGCGAGTAACCGACGCCATTCGAGGCGCCGTTGCTCGGCGTAGCCGGTCGAGAGGTGTTCGAGGTCACGGCCGTGGAGGCAATCGACGACCGTCTCGGTGAGCTCGCGGGCTTCACGCAATCCGACGTTCAGACTCTGAGCACCGATCGGACTTGCGACGTGACACGCGTCACCCACCAGCCAAACCCTGCCGCGTCCGAATCGATCGGCGAGTGCCGGTTGAAATGAACGCACCCCTGACCATTCGACCGCGTCGAGCGGGTGCGAGTGCCACCGCATGCGTGAACGTCGCAACTCGCTGAGTTCGGCCAAACCGAGCGAGTGCGAAGGCAGATACGGCAATTCGAAGCTGTAGCGCGTACTCCCGCCGCGTAGCGGATACATCGCAGCAGCATACTGGCCGAACGCAAATTCGGCGGTCGCGCCCGCGGGTGCGGCGTGCGGCACATCGAAGAACACGAATGGTCGTTCCTTTTCGACCTTGACCATGGCGATGCCCAGCCGAGCTCGGACCGCAGATTGAAAGCCATCCGCACCGATCAGGAAGTCCGAAACCACCTTGAGCTCGCCCGCATCGGCAGCCGCATGCTCGCCGGGCGGCCTTGTCAGCCAAGCGTGCACTTCATCCCCGCGCTGCTGCACGCTCGCCAACTTTCGTCCGTATTCGACAGCGACGCCCGCGCTACGCAGAACTGACTCGAGCACTCTCCTGAGCACGTTTTGCGGCAGCGTGAGCCCGCCGTCCGCGTATTCGCCGTCCACCGGCAACGTGAGCAGCGCTCGGCGTTCGGAGTTTGCAAACACCGCAATGCGCTTGAACGAATGACCCTGCCAGCGTAGCGGCTCGACCACGCCCAGCTCCGCGAGCATCTCGACCGAACGTGGATGAAGCACGACCGCAAAACTGCGCACTGACTCTTGCTCGGCTTGATCGACGATCTTCACGTCGATGCCGCGGCGCTTCAGCTGAATCGCCGTCATCAGCCCAACGGGGCCCGCACCGACTACCAGCACTTGCGTTTTGGTTTCCATGTTTCCGATGCAATGCAAGCGACGCGCCAATCAACCGCAACGACGACCACTGTCCGCCGTTTCCGCGGAGATGGCATTGCATGGCAAGGCCTCTATGGGTGTATGACGCGCAATTTGTGCGCGCCGCGCGCAGCGGCTGCGCTACGCGCATGCAGCTGAATTTGGGGGCGGCCGCGATCCAGCAACGCACCTCGTGGGTGCACCTGGTTCCGTTCCTTCTCCGTCCACGCTGGGCGTCGCAACTCGACGCCGAAGGCTCTGACGGTTGCGACGTGCCGCGTGACCATCAAACCAATTCTCGAACCAACGCAGATTTGTCGAACGGTGCGGCGCGAACCAATCCTCGCGAACCAATCCCCGGGACGGTCACCCCGGGACGGTCACCCCGGGACAGATTGACGAACGGTGCGGTGCGACGACGGCTTCCCAAGGATGGCAGCGCGCGGCCCACGCGCACATCTTCTAGAGTGCTGGCCACACGCCGACCTTGCCGCGTCGGCTATCGGGCGATACGTCAGCATCGTCCGCGCCGTCTCCGGCGGCAAAGGCGGCGGAGGTGGGGATTTCGCTTTCAGGATGTCGCGTTCGCGAGCCGAGTAGTCTTTTGGCCTCTGCGGTTCGTATCAGGTCGCTTGCGGCGCAACGCTCGAAGAACCGCGCCAGCTCTTGGTCGTTCTCTCGCTGCGCGCGCTCTGCGCTCTGTCGCAGTTCGTGGCTCGAGCGAGCGGCGCCATCGAGCAGGCGGCGGAGATCTTCGCAATCGTCGTCGGCGGTCGCGCCGGAATCCCAGGGGCCGATCGCGCTGGTCGTTTGCTGAAAGGTGGTTGATGTCATGTTGCCAATTCCCTTTCGTAGGCAGAGGCCAATGGTACGCGCCTCGGTTCAACGCGCAAGTAAGCGTGCCAGCAGATCGCCGAGTTCGTTGAGGCGGAACGGTTTGCTCAGGCTGGCGTCGAATCCAAATCTGGCTGGGTCGGCCATGATCGGATCGTCCGAGTAACCGCTCCACGCAACGATGGGTAAACCGGGAACGAGCTGACGCAACGGGTGCACCGTGTCCCGCCCACCTTCCCCGGAGCGCACGGTCAGGTCTAGCATTGCGGCACTGAGAGCTTGCCCGTTCTCCAACAAGGCGCGCGTGCGCACGAGCGCTGCGGCACCGTCGCTCGTGAGGATAGGTTCGTAGCCGAGGCGCGTGAGCATGGTGCTAGCAAGGCTGCGGACCATGTCTTCGTCGTCCATCACCAACACGAGGCCACGGCCTTGCTTGAGGTCTGGCGAGGTAGCTGGTGGACGGCTCGCCGGTTCGAGTACTGCCGGCAGCCAAATGTGAAAGGTGGCGCCGTCTCCGGGGCGTGACTCGACGTCGATGTGGCCATCGTGCTTTTTGACGATGGCATAGGCCGCGGTCAGTCCGACCCCGCTGCCCTCTGATTTGGTCGTGAAAAACGGCTCGAAAATGCGCGGCAGAATTGCCGCAGGAATGCCGGGTCCGGTATCGATGAAGCTGAGTTTGACGTAGCGCCCTGAGCGCAGATCGAGCGTTGGTCCGCGGTCCACGACGACGTTTCGACCCACGACACGCAGCGTGCCTCCGGAGGGCATCGCTTGCTTGGCGTTGATCAATAGGTTGTCGAATGCTTGCGCGAGTTGGTTGCGATCGAAGTCGGCATTACACAGGTCGACCTCGAGATCGAACTCGACCTTCAAGTTACTGCCGCTCAAGGCAAATTCAGCGCATTGCTTCACGGTCGAAGCAACCGAACCGACCGTGCGTACGGGGGCGCCGCCCTTGGCGAACGTGAGCAGCTGACCCGTGAGCGCCTTCGCGCGCTCGAAGGCCTTGTGGGCCACGTCCAAGTTCGCGCGCACCGAGCTCGATTCATCGACCTCCATGCGCGCTAAATCCAAGTGACCGAACAGGCCCCCGAGCAAGTTGTTGAAGTCGTGCGCGATGCCCGCGGCCAGCACACCGAGCGATTCGAGCTTGGCCGTGCGCTCCATGCTCTGTGACAATTGATGGAGGGACTCCTCGGCCTGCTTGCGCGCCGTCACATCCACCAAGGTGACGAAGTCTGCGCTGCGCCCGCAATACTCGATTGTGCGTGAATACTGCTCGATCCAGTGCAATTCACCCGACCGATCGAAGACTCGATAGCAGTAGTGCGCGAGCGCACTGGGATCGTTTGCCTGCTTCTTGCGTCCCTGCTCGGTGACCAAAGCGATGTCGTCGGGGTGAATCACGCGAGCAAAGTCGGTGCCGGTCCAATCCGCCATCTCGTCGATCGAGTAACCGTTGATGTCCGCAACGGCTTGGTTCACGAAGCGGATCCTGTTGTCTTGGAAAATCAGAATGCCGAGCATCGATTGCTCGGCGATCACTCGAAAACGCTGCTCGCCTTCACCCGCGCGCTCTTCGGCGAGCTTGCGGTCGGTGATATCTTCGAGCATGCCCAAGATTGCCTTGGAGCCGTCTGGTCCCACCGGTGCGAGCACCGCGCTCATCGAAGATGCGACGCGCTTGCCGCTGCGGTGACGAATCCAGGTCTCGAAGTTGCGCACCGAGCCCGTCCCGCGCAGTTCCGCCACGAGGCGCTGTCGATCGGTCGGGGATTCGTAGAAGCCAGAGAGAGGGATCTGCAGCAGACTCTCCCGGCTTTCGCCGGACATTTCCAACGTGCGCTCGTTGCATTCGAGCATCCGACCATCCAAGCTAGACACGAACACCCCAACATTCAGGTGCTCGAGCAGCAGTCGGTAGCGCATCGCATCGCCGTCCGCAGCGGAAGCCCGCTCGCTCAGCTGGCGCACGCTGGCACGCAGCTCAGCCAGCTCTCGTCGAAGCAGCTCCTCTGTAGCGGCTTCCGCCATGACAGCTAATGGATAACGTGGTTTGCCTCAGTCAGATAGCCATTTCCCAGCATGTGCGTGCGGGTGCGATACGCTGAAACACCCGGGCTCTGCCAACCCTACGCCGCACTCGCAACGTGCGCGCCAATCACCGCATTCAGGGCTAGAGCCACGCCCTGATGATGTCCTTGGTCGTAGAAAAAATTCTCTGTGAGCGGCCTCCTACCGCCGTCCCGATAGGTCAGCATCAAACGGTACAGCGAGCCGCCAGGATTGGCTTCGACAGTCACTGCAGCCAAGCCGGCGAGCGGGAATTGGGTCGCCGCCTTGGTTGACCAAGGTGTTGAGTGCTGAAGCGTTCCCGCTTGGCGGTCGAGTGTGATTTTGCTCGCGGGGCGAAAGACGATCGCGCTCACGCCACCGAAGAAGATCAGCATTTTGATGAACTTGCCGATGCGCATGCCGTCCTCGCCGTGAAGGAGCTGAACCGCGAAGGTGATCAGCGCGATCAGCATCGGAACGAACAGCAACAAGACGAAGATCACCACCATGACCTTGGAGACTGAGCGCGGGCGGTACTTCACGACCACATCTGACATCGAGTACGCACGCTATCACGGTTGTTCAGGGAGCAGCTAGGTCAGCTAGCGAGTCGGATCATCGTCGGGATCTGGTTTGCCTTGCTTCGGTCGTTCTTCCTCGGGAACGTGCTGCAGATTCACTCGAATGCGCGTCCAATTCGTCGACCGGCCGCGCATCGAGTCGACCAGAATGTCTTCGAGTTGCAAGAACGCGGCTGCTCGTTCATTGGAGTGTAGCCAGCGCTCGAGGCCAGCCAGCGCGGCGTCGCGATCGGGAGATTGAGCGATGATCAGTAAAGGCGCTTTCCTGCGTGAGCTTGCTGCGCGCGTCGCTCTCCGTTCTCCGGCTTTGGGAAACTGTCCTGGCCAAGGCGCGTCCGCGATCCCTGCTGCCGCGTCACGCGCAGCGAGCTCCAAGAGGCCGTCGAGCGTTCCAATCTCGGAGTTCATGCCCGCGTGCGGATCGCCCTGCTCGGCAAACCGTTTTGGCACCGTAAACAACGTGAAATCCGCGGGATTGCAGTCGGGGACTTCGCTCCAGGTGAGCGGCGTGGAAACGCGCGCATCCGGCAAAGGGCGCACCGAATACGCCGAGCACGTCGTACGGTCTTTTGCGTTTTGGTTGTAGTCGAGGAACACGCCGTGGCGTTCGTCTTTCCACCACTTCGACGTCGCGAGCTTCGGGATTCGCCGCTCGACTGCGCGTGACAGGGCAAGCGCCGCGTTGCGCAGTTCGCTGAATGTCCAGCGAGGTTCGATACGCGCGTTGATGTGCATGCCGCGCGAACCGCTGGTTTTCGGAAATCCGACCAAACCGTGTTCGTCGAGCAACGCTTTCACTTCGAGCGCGACGTGCACCACGTCTTCCCAGGCGACGCCGGGGCCCGGATCGAGATCGACGCGCAGCTCGTCCGGATGCTCCAAATCAGCGGACCGAATCGGGTGTGGATGCAGCTCGAGGCACCCTAAGTTCACGATCCAAATCAAACCGGCAATGTCGTCCACCACCACTTCTTCCGCGGTTTTGCCGGACGGGAACGTCAGGGTCACGGTGCGCAGCCATTCGGGCCGCGAATCGGGCGCGCGTTTTTGATAGAAGGGCGCCGCCTCTGCGCCGTCGACGAAACGCTTGAGCACGATTGGGCGGCCCGCGATTCCACCGAGCGCACCCTCTGCCACGCGCGCGTAGTACTCGACCAATTGCAGCTTGGTCACTCGTACCTGTTGCGAGAAGTACAGCTTCTCGGGATGGGTGATGCGTAGATCTCGTCCTGCGACCTTCAACCAGATCGCGCCTTCATCGCGGGCCATCAAAAGTCCAGCATACCGCTTTTTGCCACATTCCACGCAGGGCCACGCCCGAACAAACTCGCCACGCAGCGCGCGACCGCCGGCGCCGAGATTCCGCGCTAAACTTCCCGCGTCATGAAGCTGATCAATCCCCGTGATCTGGCTCAACGTTCACTCGGGCTCGTCGCCAGCGCCGCCAACTACGTGCGCGCGACCCAGGCAGGACTCGCGCCAAGTCCGTTGCTGCTTTTGGTGCGCAGCGCCAACCAAATGGCCGAGCGCATCGCGCAGCAACCTTCGCCCGTTGCTAGCCCGAGCCAGCGTCGCACCTTGCAGGCAATGTCCGCGCAGCTTCGAGCCATGACCGCGCGCATCATCATCAATGCGGATGGACGCGACCCCAAGAGTCTCGAGGCTGAGATGGCAGAGCTCGTGCGACGCACGCTCGAGCTCATCGAGCGCGTGTGCGCGGAGCCAACCGCCATTCACGCGGGCAACGTCATCGACGTGGAAGTGATCGAACCGTAGCTACAACGGTCCCAAGGTTTTTCCGTCGAACCACAACAGGCTAATGCCGGCGCACTGGCCGTTGATGTCAGCCGAGTCCTGCGTCGCGAAGAAGACTTCGTCTTTCGAGTTCCCCCACACGCCCAGGACCTTGCTCGTTGCGTCACACGCAGAGCCGCCCAGCACCTGCAGTGTGCCGTCCTTCAACATCCCCAGCGCGTGATCGGTCGTGAAAAACAGCACGCCATCACTGCCCCACAACGAACGAATGCCCGGACATGGGGTTTCGACTTTGGCGACTACCGTCCAATTCGCGCCGTCGTAGTGGAGCAACTGCCCGGCGTCGTTGCCAATCCAGAGATCGTCAGCAGCAAAGCCCCAAGCAGCTTGATAGTTAGCCTGGGGCAAGCCTGTTTGCAGGTGCCATTGTCCGGCGCTCCGGAGATACACCTGGCCATCGTTGGCGGCGACGAGCACGGTTTCGGAGGAAGCCCACACCGCTTGCGCGTCGACCGCAGTGCCTGGCAAGGGCGATTCCCACGGCTTCCAATCCGTGCCGTCGTAGCGCAACACGCGGTCTTGATAAACCGCGTACGCGAGCTGCGCATCGACGACGGACACGCCGCTGACTTTGACGCTCGTCGGATAACACGAGCCATAGCTGGCGTTCGTACCGACGATGCGGATGGGACAATTCGAAGTGCCATACACGATGAACGGGAAGATCGAGTTGATGGCGCTCGCGAAGCCGGACAATGAAGGCGTCGATGGGCCAGTCATGGCCGAGGTGCGAGTCTCCCAGCTGTCGCCCGAGTTGTATTGAATGCTCACTTCGCCGTTGCTCGCCGAGGTGACTAAAAACACCGCGTTGCCGGCAGTCCAAAGCGGGTTTTGACCGAGGACGTGGCCTGGTCCCGCGCAATAAGCGTAGCGGCTTTCCCTCCAAGAAGAGGGGATCTCAGGCGCACCTGCAGAGCCGCCGCCCGCGCCTCCGCTGCCTGCGCGGCCACCCGCGCCGCCGCCCGCACCGCCCATGTCTCCGCTGCCCGCGTGGCCACCTGCAGAGCCGCCCCCTCCGTTGCCCGCGCGGCCACCTGCAGAGCCGCCCCCTCCGCTGCCCGCGCGGCCACCTGCAGAACCGCCGCCCACGCCAGCGCTGCCTGCGCTTCCTCTGCCAGCAACACCGCCGCTTGCCGCGCCTCCTCTGCCCGCGACGCCACCGCTACCACCATTGCCCGCGACGCTAGCGTTGCCCGTTCCGCCGCTACTCGCGCCACCGTGACCGGCGGTGCCCCCGCTGCCGCCCAGGATCGCACCAGCAACCCCGCTACTCCCAGCGCGCGCAACGCCCGCCGCTCCTCCCTCGAACTCTGACGACGAAAGCTCCGCGCTATCGCCGAGGGTCCGGCCTCCGCAAGCGAAGAGGGTGAGCAACGAGAGCAGCGCGAGATGACGTTCCACTTTGATCCGACCCCATACCCAAGCGTGCAACAGACGCTGCCTTCAGCCGCTACACACTGCCACGCGCCAGCGGGCTTTGCTACTGGCGTGTCCCGCTCAGCCCCTCTGACGTCTCAACGATCGCCTCACTTGCTCCTTCACCGCCTTTTTCAAGTCCTCCGACAATGCGGGAACCGGTGCAGCGTTGCACGCCGCAAGCACTCCGCGCAGTGAGTGACAACGCTTGGCGCACTGCGGACAGCCGTCAACGTGCGCTTGCATGACGTGGCACGCCTCACTGGTCACGTCGCCCTCTTGATAGCGCGAAAGCAAATCGACCACGTCAGGGCACGCGGCACTCGGCGCGCTCTGTTCGAGCCACGGCGTCAATTGTTCTCGCAGTGCTTTTCGCGCGCGGTGAAGTCGACTCTTGACGGCATCGACACTGACGCCCAAGGTTTCGGCGACTTCCGGCGCGCTCAAGCCTTCGACGTCGCGCAGCACGAGCACTTCACGTTGTGACGGCTCGAGCGCCTCGATCGCGCCGTCGAGCGCGCTCTCGAGTTGCTCTTGCGAGACGGCTTCGTCGGGTGCCAGGCGTGAGGGCGTCGTCACGCGCTCAGCGGTTTCGATCGGCTCACGCGCGTGCGCCGCGTCTCCTCGCGTGTGGAGTTTGAGGCAGTGATTGCGCGCGATCGAGAACAGCCAGGTCGTGAAGTGGCTGTCACCGCGGAAGTCGCCGATGTGGCTCATGACTGTGAGCAACGACTGCTGCATCACGTCCTCGGCATCGGCAGTCGCCCCGCACAGTTTTTGGCCGAAGCGCAGGATCCTTGGCGCGTAGCTTTCGACGAGGCGACTGAGCGCAGCCTCGTCGCCGTCGCGCGCTCGGTCGATCAGACGGGTTTCATCGTCCACGATTGCCACGTATCCAAAGATAGCGCAGCCGAGTGCTTGGTTCCCGCTCAATCAAAGTCCGGCCCCAGACTTTGATTGAAAATCCGCTCGCGATCACGCTGCCGGCGCATGCACCTCCTGCGTGAAGCTGAGTTCGACCTCTGGCGGATGAACGAGCGTCCCGTACGCTGGGCAATTGCGGACCGCGCGCTCGATCTGCGGCCGATACTGTTCCGGCACATCCGGGGGCAGAATCACGCGAATCGCAACGCGACCGAAGCGCGGCTGCGGCTCGCGTACCTTTTCGGCTTCGACTTCGACTCGTAGGCCTTTGACCGACTCGTTGCGCGCGCTGAGGTACGCTGCTGCGAAGTAGTGCGCGCAAGCGCCGACCGTGGCAGCCATGACGTCGAGTGGTGACGGGCCGCGATCTTCACCATGGGGCACCGACGCGGGTTGGTCGAAGGTGAGCTCGTGGCCACCGAGGTCGACGCGGCTTGCGACTGCACCCGCGGACTCTACGATGATTTTCATCATGGCCTCCTGCTCGCTTTACCCAACAGGGCCGAGACCCAGCTTTCGAGTCGACCCGCCACCGGCGCGGTCTGCGTGGCACTTTCACGACACCGGCAACGCTCGGCGACCGGCACATCGCCGAGAACCGCCTCGATGTGTCGACCGCAGCCGCTGTAGGTGGGCTTTTCGCAACTCTTGCATGTCACTCGCTGGCACATGGGGCTCCTTTGCTCTCCTTCTTTCAGTCAGAGCCGGCTGGGACGTAAAGGGTTCGCCGATTTTTCCATGAAATCGTCGGAGGTCGGCCGCGCGGTCAACGCATTTACAGTCCTGCACAAATCGCGACCAAAAGTGCGGTGATTGGCATTTGCGGTTCCCTGCGTGAGGATGCGGCCCACATCGTAGAAACCCATTCAGGAGAGGGATGATGCAACTCAATCGATTCACTCGAGGACTACGATGCTCTTGCCTGGTGCTGCTGTTCGGGTTCGCGACGGCCTGCGCGGCCCCGGAGAATCGGCCGCCAGCGATGCCGGCACCTGTGGTGCCTCCGCCAGCGCCCGTCGTGGTCCAAGCGCCTCCTGCGCCTCCGCCTGTTGTCCTGTCGGCAGCGATCGACGAGAAAGCGGTCGCGGATGCCACCGGCGTCGCTACGATCGAAACGAGCTCGGATGGCGTCGTGAAAGCGTCGTTCCCGCGCAAGGACATCGACGTGACGATCGACGGCTGGAAGGTGCCGCCGTTTCTCGGGCTCACGTCCTGGGTCGCGTTCACTCCAGCACAGAAGGGTGTCGCTGACGCGATGATGATGGGCGATCTCGTCTTGTTCGAGGACGAAGTGAATCCGGTGATTTCAGCGCTGCTCGAGTTTCACGTGCAGGTCACCGCTCTGCACAATCACTTCTTCTACGACACGCCGCACGTGTACTTCATGCACGTGGGCGGGGAGGGCACGGTCGCCACGCTTGGCGGCGGCGTGCGCGTCGCGATCAACACGATCTCGAAGATTCGCATGCAAAATCAGAAGCTCGCCCGCGGTTGGGGCGCGCCGCCGCTTTTGGCTAAAAACGCCATCGACGGTGGCAAGCTCGAAGCGATCTTCGGTGTGAAAGGGCAAGCCAAAGAAGGCATGTTCAAAGTCACGATGGGACGCAGCGTGGCTGCGAGCTGCGGTTGCAACATCGGCAAGACCATGGGGGTCAACACTTGGGCAGCCTTTGCCGGCAACGACGAGAACGCCGTAGTCGATGGTGACTTCGCCGTCGCTGAGCGTGAGCTGCAGCCAGTGCTCAAGGCGTTGCGGGCAGGCGGCATCAACATCGTCGCCATTCATCACCACATGAGCGGTGAGAACCCGCGCATTCTGTTTCTGCACTATTGGGGCCGCGGTAAGGCCGCCGAGTTGGCGACCACGGTCAAGACGGCACTCGACCTCACTGCCTGGGACAAACCCAAACCCGAGCTGACTTGATTGCGCTCGTGACGAGGAGAGAGATTGACCGCCGAGCCGCAGAGACCGCAGAGATCTGAGGGAGAAGAGGGTTGGGGGTTACTCCGCACTTCGTGTCACGTCATAGGTCACGCAAAGCTTCGACGCCCAACGCGCACCCCCAAATCTCCTCCTGATCTCTGCGGCCCCTGCGGCTCGGCGGTCAATCCTCAGGGAGCCGTACAAAGTTCACAGGGCTTCGACACCGCGCGCGAGGAATGACGTCCAAGTTCTCCCTGTGCCTCGTTGCAACCGCGTTGCTCGTGCTTTCGTGGTCCGGGCGCGCCTTGGCTTATCGGCCCTTCGATGGCACCGACGCCAATGTGGCCGATCCGCGGGAGGTCGAACTCGAGGTTGGCCCCGTGGGCTATGAACGACAGGGCAAGACGCACTACCTCGTGGCCCCTGCGCTGGTGCTCAACTACGGCGTGCACCAAGGATTCGAAGCGGTTCTCGAAGGACGCCAGCATTGGCCGACTCGCTCCGCCGAGTCCTCGCAGCTCGAAGAAGTCGCGCTTTCGTTGAAATCGATGCTTCGTTCTGGGGCGCTTCAGGGAGCGCACGGCGCTTCGGTCGCGCTCGAGACCGGCCTGCTCTTACCCGGCTCCGAGCGTCGCTTCGGCGCGCATGTCGCGAGCATCTTTTCCTGGCAATGGCCGGCCCTCGTGCTTCACCTCAACCTCGGGAATGATCTGCTGACTTCGGCGCATTACACAGCTACCAGCAGCGCGATCTTGGAAGGACCCTTTGGTTGGCCGGTGCGTCCAGTGGGCGAGTTGCTGCTCGCTCGCGATTTCGGGGAAGGTTCGCTCAGCAACGGTTTGACCCGAAGCGCGCTCGTCGGGGCGATTGCTACTTGGAGCGATGCTTGGGTATTCGACGTCGCGTACCGGCGCGGCGTTGCGAGCGGACAGACAGAAGACGAGCTTCGTCTCGGCTTTACTTGGTCGTTCGCGGTGCAATAGCCAAAATCAGGCCGAACCGAGGCCGAGTGGCAGCCGAAAATCCAGCGTCTGCGCGAAGGGTTCCGCGCTGCACGTGAACTCGTGCCGCTTCAAGAGGCAGCGCATCTGCCCGTTGGCGGGCAACACTTCCGCGAACAGGCTCTCGAAGCCGATGCGTCGGCCCGTCTCGATCAGCTGTCTCAGTAAGGCCGAGCCCACGCCATGCCCTTGCCAATGATCCGCGACGGTGACGCCGATTTCGGCGTTGCGACTACGAGGCCCGCAGTCAGCGCGTGCAATGCCGAGGAGCTCGTCCGTCTCCACCGAACGCGCAACGAACGCGACGCTGCTAGTCGGATCGCGTTCGACCATGCGCAGCACTTCACAGCGCGGATGCGCCACCGAGTGCCCGAAGAACCGGAAGAACGAGCTCTCGTCGGAGAGGCGATAGAGCAAGTCTTGCACTGCGTCTTCGTCCGAGACGCGCACCGGTCGAATTTCGACGCGTTCGCCGCCTTTGAGCGTCACGGCTCGCGCGTCCTCGTGCGCGCCCGCGTTGGGCAACGGATGATCGGGCAACACGTAGCAGCGCGCTTTGGCTTCGTTCAGCAGCTCTGCGCGAAAATCTGGATGCGCAATCTCGATCAACGCTGCTGCGCGTTCGCGGATGGTCTTGCCCCAAAGTTGGGCGATGCCATACTCGGTCACCACGTAGTGCACGTCGCCGCGGCTGGTCACGACGCCGGCGCCGGATTCCAGCGTGCTGACGATACGGCTCTTCTTGCCCTTTGCGGCAGTGGAGGGCAGAGCGATGATCGGTTTACCACCGGGGCTGCGCGCGGCGCCGCGGATGAAATCCACCTGCCCGCCGATGCCCGAGAAGAAGCGCCCACCGACCGAGTCGGAGGCGATTTGTCCGGTGAGGTCGACGGACAGCGCCGAGTTGATCGCGACCATGCGCGAGTTTTTGGCAATCACGAACGGGTCATTGACGAAGTCACAGCCGCGCATCTCGAGCATGGGGTTATCGTTCGACCAAGCGTAGAGCTCGCGGCTACCCATCAAGAACGAGGCGACCATCTTTCCTGGGCACAATGTCTTGCGAGTGCCATTGATCACGCCGAGCTTCGCGAGTTCCATCAATTCATCCGAGAACATCTCGGTATGCACGCCCAAGTCATGGCGGTTCTTGAGCTCACTCAAGATGGCGTGTGGAATACGACCGATGCCGGTTTGCAGCGTCGCGCCGTCCGGAACCAACGTCGAGACCCATCTACCGATCGCCGAAGCTACGGCATCCGGAGCTTGCGGCGGAAGTTCGAAGAGCGCTTCGGGCAAGTCCACCAAGCAGTCGAAGCGTGATACCGGAACGAGGGCATCACCAAGTGTGCGCGGCATGTTCGGGTTGACCTGAGCGATCACGAGCTCAGCGCTATCGACCGCGGCTTTCACGACATCCACGGACACACCGAGGCTCACGTAGCCATGTGCATCCGGCGGGCTGACTTGGAGCAACGCCACGTCGATTTTCACCCGGCCCATGCGGATGAGCTCCGGGATCTCCGATAGGAAAACGGGCATGAAATCCGCGCGACCGCACTGCA
This sequence comes from Polyangiaceae bacterium, assembly GCA_035634635.1. Lineage (GTDB taxonomy): Bacteria > Myxococcota_A > Polyangia > Polyangiales > Polyangiaceae > PMG-095. Next base: position 180,371 of record DASQCO010000067.1, on the reverse strand, counting down.
CGGCCTCGCGCACGTTGGGTCCAATGAAGAACGCCGTGTGCCGAAAGTGCCCTGCCATTTCCGGGCTCACGTACGGCGCTGGACCGAGCGTGAGGATGTGCACGATTTCGTTGTCCGAAAAGCGTTCACTGTCGCTCACGAGCGCGCGCACCAAGCCGAGCGGCTGCGCCGCACCCGAGCCGATGAAGATGCGCCTCCCGGGCAAGATGCGCGTGATCGCTTCAGACGCGGTGCACACCTGGCTGGCATAGCGCGCGCGCCAACCGCCACTCAGCGGTGCGCTCGGCGGACCGACGAGCTCTGGTTGGTCTGGTGTAAGCGTAGCAGCGACCAAGTTCATATCTGCACCTTCGCAAGTCACGTGCCCGAACCGCATCCGCGTGATCCCCGCCGCAATTAGAAGCGAGGTTTGGCGCAGCGCGCAAGGCATTCGTCTCGGACGCAGCTTTTGCGTTTTGCGTGAGCCTCCGCGCACTCGTTGCGTGCAGAGCGGAAGGAGCCCGCGAAACCAGCTGAAGTTAGCACCGTCTCAGATCGGGCACGAGGCCTGCATTGGCGGCGGGACGAGGCGTTTTTATGAATCGAGAACTCGAAGGAAAAGTCGCGCTCGTCACCGGCGGCGGCAATGGCATCGGGCAAGCAGCGGCGTTGGCCTTCGCGCGTGAAGGCGCGCGCGTGGTCATTTGCGATTGGGATTGGCACGCGGGTGAGGAAACCGTCGCTCGTATTCTGCGCCAAGGCGGCGACGCGCAGTTCATCTCGGCGGATGTTTCGAAGGAATCAGACGTCGCAAAGCTGATCGCTGGAGTGCTGCGTCGCTACGACCGGCTCGACATCGCCTTCAACAACGCGGGGATCTCCGGCTCTCAGGGGCCTGTCGCCGCCCTGAGCGAAGCCGATTGGAGTCATGTCCTGGCAGTGAATCTCACGGGCGTATTTTTGTGCATGAAGCACGAACTCTCGCAGATGGAAAAGCAAGGCTCAGGCTCGATCATCAACAATGCCTCGATCCTCGGCACCGTCGGATTTGCGGGTGCCGCGGCCTACACCGCGACCAAGCACGGCGTCTTGGGGCTGACCAAAGTGGCTGCGATCGAGTACGCCACGAAGGGCATTCGCGTGAACGCCGTTTGCCCCGGCTTCATCGAAACACCCATGCTCGAACGCGCTGGGCTGCTTTCTGACGCCAAAATTCGCAAATCGATCGAAGATTTGCACGCCGTCAAACGACTGGGCACATCCACCGAAGTCGCAGAAGCTGTCGTATTCCTCGCCTCTCCCCGTTCGTCGTTCATCACCGGTCATCCATTGCTCGTCGATGGTGGCTTCGTGAGCATGTAGCGAACCTCTTCGTTCCGTCGTGGCGTGTTCAAAACAGAAAGGAGAAATTCAGTGACCCAAGCCGTACCACTACCAAGTCTGTTCGGACGCTTCTCTGCCATCCTGAAAGATCACGACCACCTCGGGACGACGCTCAAACGTCTGCGATTGATGTGCGCCACGCTCGAATCTGGCGCGCTCGAGCTGCCTCCCGAGCTGTTTCCGCCACCGCTGCTCGATGAGCTATACAGCGATTTGAAGGCGCACTTTGCCAGCGAAGAATCGAAAGCCTACTTCGGCACGGTGATCGACGAGGCTCCAGCGCTTGCCCCTCAAATTTCCATTCTCGAATGGGAGCATCAATGCTTCCTCGCGACCGTGGAGCGATTGCTGAGCATCGCCAATGATCGGACGCATTGGTCGACCCTGCCGCCAGCAACGCGAGAACTCGTGGCCGATCTCGAACGGCATGAACGCGCGGAGTCGACGCTGCTCCGAGAGCTGTTCTTTCCGCGGCAGTGAGTCCGGTGCATTCGGTATGAGCCACCTTCAAACCAGCGGCAAATAGAAGTCGATCTCCGACTCATGCTCGGGCACTTCCGGAGGGAAACGAACGCGCTGCAGAAATAGCGGGAAATCACGCACTTCTTCGCCGCTTTGCGGGAGCCACTGGGCGTACATGAACGTGAGCGCCTCGCCCATGCCGTCCTCCGAGCCGACATAGCGGAGGCGCGCACAGCGCCCGCCGGGGATGGACCGCTCGACGACCCCAACGTCATTCGGCTCGACCGCGCGCGAGATTGCGGCACACAAGTCGAAGCGGAACTGCTCTGGGGGAGTCGTGTACGGATCGTCGTAGAGGATGTTGAATGTCGCGCTGAGCTTTGGCGGCAGCCGGTTCTGTCTGCGCCAATCGATGAACTTGCGCACCGAGTCGAACAGCAGCTTGTGGTCACCACGGTGCTCGAGCACCGCCACGCGCGTGGTCTCGAAATACGCGACTTCGACGTCTCCCAGAGAGTAGTTGCGGCTCATGTGTTTACTCCTCAGCTCGACCAATGGTTCGTACGTGGTGTGCCAAGGGATCCACTCGGGCCGCTCGCGAAATTCGGAGGGGGTCTGTCCCACCGCTTTCTTGAACGCGCGCGCGAATGCTTCGGGGCTTTCGTAGCCGCTTTCTAGCGCGATATCGATCACGCGCAGATCGCTTTGAAAGGCGAGTTGGCGAGAGGCGCGCCTCAGCCGCACGAGCTGGACGTATTTGTGGACGCCGAGCTCGAACAGCTCCGAGAACTGACGATGAAAGTGGTACTTCGAAAATGCCGCGACCGCGCTCAGCGACTCGAGCGATAGCTCTTCGTCCAAATGCGCGTCGATGTATTCGAGCACCTTTCGGAATCGCCGGTGATAGGCGCTGGTCGCGCTGGTGTTCAACGAAGCATCTCCTGGCCGAGCCAAGCTAGCTAACTTGCTAGCCGAGTACCTGACCGAAGTTGCTCTTCGATGCCAGATGCTTCTTTTGGTGCGCGATCGCTCGGTTCAGAGCATCAGCCCAAAGCCCAGCAGCGCGGTGTTTGCGCTCGGCCACCCGTTTGGAATCATATCGTGCCGGTACTCGGCGCTGATCAACAGCGGCGCAACGCGCACCCCGACGAGCAACCCGGGTGCCCAATGAAAGCCGAGCATATAGCTCGCATTGTCCGGTTGAACCGTTACGGGTTGCGCGACGCCGAGCGTGAGTTGCGGTCGAATCAGCAAGCGGTTCTGGAGCAGCTGAACGTCGTAGCCAAACTCGGCGTCGAGGGTGTTCGTGAATACCTTCTGCGACTCTGAGCGAGTCGTGCCAGCGAAGTGAACGAACGAGAGCCCGAAATACAACTTCGGCATCGACAGCGTGAGCCCGCCTCGGCCGCCGAGCGCGCCGCCGTACCGGTTCCAGTCGTCGTATTCGTACTTGTTGCCCGCGCCGTATCCGCCCAGGAGCGCGAGCGTGTATTCGACGTGGCTCGGCTTTTTCTCTGCTGTTTCAGCTGCCAGCGCTGGTGTTGCCCAGCCCATCCCGAATACCGCTGCCCACAGCAGCAACCGAAGTCTCATGCCCACGCAACTGCACGCCATATGCCAGCTTGGGGTTTGTCGCGCATCCTACCAGCTCCGCGCGTGTCGGCATGACAAGCGTGTCGCGGCCCTCAGCGCAACCGATACCCGAGATGCACAGCGGGAAAGATCAGCAAAGGATTGGCCGCGAACGTTTTGCCTCCGAGACTCACATCATCCGCACCGAATGAGTGGCCCACGCCGAGCCACGGAGTAATATAGAAGTCTCCCGCGACATAGCAGCGAACGCCAGCGTTCATGCCGAGCGCCAGTTGATTGTCGCGTGCTGCTAGCTCAGAACCGCGCAGACGAATCAACGCGCGGCTGTATGCAGCGTCGACACCCACGAACAAGCCACGCTGTTTGGCGAAGGGAAAGTATTGCGCTTTGACACCGTAGCCGTCGAACGCAACGTCGAAGTCGCGTTGCCGATGAACGAACTCCGGCACCGCGAGCCCGAATACCCCGAGGTCGATACGCAGAGCATCCCAGCCAAGGCCAACGTGAAGCGAGAAGCCATCGAGCACGTACGCGGTCGGATCGAGTTCGAGGTCGGCGTGGAATCGGCGCTCAGGGGGCGAGTCGGGCGCGGCTGAATCCGTCGTGGGGGCGACGGCCTCGGTGGCCTGCGCCGGAGGGGCAGCCAAGCCAAAGTAGAGCCAGCTGAGCGCGAGACAGACCAGGCGAGGGCGGGACATTTCAAGGCAATCTGAGCCAATTGCGCGTGCGGTGCGCTGACCGGTGACGCCAGAACGATTGACCCGGGCTGCCACGAGTACCGGCCGCGCCGACCGTTCGGATGCTAGCCTCGAGCACCATGGTTGAGGTTGCGGCCAGCATTGGCGCAATGATCCTAGCCGCCGCACGCAGGCTGGGCGCTGACTCCGCCGCATTGGCCGCGCACGCCGAGTTCGATTCGTCACTCGCCAGCGACCCGGACGCGCGCATCCCGCTGCGGGTCGAAACCGCGCTTTGGGACGAGGCGGCACGACTGACGAATGACCCGGCGTTCGGGTTGCACGCAGCCGAAGGACTTCGACCCGGAGTCTTCGATGTCATCGATTACGCCATCCGAACGGCGCCGACACTGCGTGCCAGTTTAGAACGACTCGCGCGTTACAATCGCCTGGTGCACGACGCGGCCGTGTTCAGCGTGTCGCAGGTAGGCGAGCTCCTGTGCGTCGAGCACTCACTCCAGGGGTTGAAACAGTCGGCGCACGCAGCCGAGTTCACGTTGGCCTCATTGGTCGTGGTCGGCGGTCAGATCAACGGCTCCCCGATCGGGCCATCGAGCGTCGCATTTCGGCATGCCCCGCAGGCAACGCAATCAGAGTATGTGCGGCTCTTCGCAGCCGTGCCCAGCTTTTTTGCGCGGGAAAATAGCCTGACCTTTCCGCTCGAGCTGCTCGAACGGCCGTTGCCTACGACTGACCCGCTGCTCTCTCGCGTCATCGAACGCCACGCCGAGGCATTACTCGAACAGCGCCCGGCGCCCGCCGAGACGACGGTAGCGCGCGTGCGTCGGTTGTTGTGTGAAACCCTCGGCAAGGAAGAAGCCGCCGTCACCTTGGCGGGACTCGCGCGTCGGCTGCGGATGAGTGAGCGGAGTCTGCAACGTCGCCTCTCTGACGAAGGTCAAACCTTCGACGGCTTGCTCGACGAGCTACGCCACGAACTCTCGATTCGCTACTTGGCGGACAAGAAGATCGCCATTGCCGAAGTCGCGTTCTTGCTCGGCTACTCAGAGCCGAGCGCCTTTCATCGCGCGTTCAAGCGTTGGACCGGTAAGACACCGAATCAGGTGCGGCAGCGCGCTGCGTGAAGCGCGCTGTCGACACTGTTTTCTACGAGAACGACTACTTGGCGATCGAAGGCTCGATCGTCACGTACAGCACGCCCGGTGAGCTGAGGCTGAACGTCTTGCTGAACTTGGTGCCGCACACTGCGTGGCTCACGGGCTCCGCCGGCGATTCCATGGCGTTGCGCAGCGCGGTCCAATCGTCGGCCGACATGTCCTTCATGTTCTTCTTGCCGCCCTTGTCCCAGACCCCGAACGCGTTGCCGTGCGTGTCGTCGATGTGATAGGCGGTCACGTCGTAGGCCATCGTCGGGTTCATGCCACTGACGGTGATGCCGATGTCTTGAGCCGCGGCGGTCGCGTAGTAAGTGTCGCTGTGAAAGCCGTCGCCGGGATTCTGCCCGTTGTAGATGATGACCTGCATGCCGCCGTTCTTCGTGCTGCGCGAGGCCATGCCGTTCACGTTGCCGCCGCCGTTGATCGCGAACGACATCTGCTCGTCGCCCATACTGCCGAGGAATTTGTAGGCGTTGTACGCGGGGGTCTTGAGGCTTTCGCGGGTCATTAGGCCCATCGCGCTGATGAACGGCTTTTGCTCGGCGGCAGCGTCCCCTTTGTTGTCCCAGCCCTCGTCGAACACGTCAGACAGCGTCCACCAAGCGTATGCGATCGGGTAGCGGCGCTTATCCTTGGCACAGCGCTGCGCGATGTTCGAGTACACCTGTCCGACGAACGCGGCGCCTTGGAGTGTCTCCTGCGGCTCCCAAGCTGGCTCACCCGAAGCGCCCTGGAGCCCGAACTCCCAGGTGGGCCCGAACTCGGTGACCGCGATTTGAACCGACTTCTGATTGTATTGATCCAGCAGATCGAGCCCTTTGAAGTAGCCGTCCACCGAGCCAGTGATGAAGTCCCAGGTGTGGTACGTGAAGAAGCCGAGCGGGTTAGGCGCGGTCGAGCTCTTGATGTGCTCGAGGAATTGCACGCCCACTCCGTCGAGCTGCTCCGCTTGGCTCGACACCGGACCGCCCACCTTGGCGTCCGGCAGCACCGCATGCACGCCGGCGAGAGACTTGTCGTACAACTTCATGTAGTCGTCGAACGAACCTCCCCAAAACTTGTTGTTACAGCACTCCGGCTCGTTCCACACTTCCCAATACCAGGACTTCACGGCTTCGCCGTACTTGTCCACGCTGTGTTGGACGAACGCTTGCACGAGCTTTTGCCATTTGTCGTAGTCTTTCGGCGGCGAAACAATCATGTCCCAACCGCCGTTGGCGCTGGGGAACACTTTCTTGCTCGGATCAGCGGCAAGCGCAGACGGCATTGATGCGAGCTCGATGATCGGCGCGATCTTGTTCGCGACCAGGAAGTCGAAGATGATGTCCGAGCGCGTGAAGTCGAACTTCGGTGTGCCGTCGCTGGCCTCACTGTAGATGCCGATGTCGTCGTGGAACAGGCCGTGCCCGCGGACGCTGCGCAGTTCGAGGCTCTTCACCGCTTCGACGGTTTGATCCTTGAGCACGTCGGACCACGCCTTGCCGTCATAGTTCTTCTTGTCTTGGCCCTTGAACGCGTCGGGGAGCTGACTCGAATTGAGGTACAGCCCGAGCCGCCCGAGTCCGAACGTGGTCCAAAAGTGCGGTAGCGCGCCCAGCGAGGATTCGCCCGCCGTCACTTTGGCTGCGGCTTTGCTCACGTCATCCATCGGGAAGGCGCCGGCGCACTCGACCGTGACGACGGTGGCGGCGCCGCCGACCGGCATGAATACGCCGCCTGAGCTGTTCGTGCCGCCTGAGCTGTTCGTGCCGCCGAGGCTGTTCGTGCCGCCGAGGCTGTTCGTGCCGCCCGCTCCGGTGCTCGTCTTTCCACCGCTCGTGCTGGTGGCGCCACCACCCGGGTCTGCGCTGCTGGAACCGGCGTCGCAACCGTTCACCGCCAAACCAAGCGGAACCAACAAGAGGGCAATCGTTGCGGGATGGAGGAAAGAAAGAATCGTCGAGCGACCGTTCATCGATTGCGTTCTATCGTAAGTTCGGCCCGCGGCCACGCCTTTCGCGATCTCGCTCAAGCAGTCCTCGTTCGAGACTCGCGGACCGGACATTCGTGCGCAAGTAGGCTGCAATTTTTGTCGCTCCGTGCAGCGCCGCGTGCTCCGAGGTATAGAGTCTTTCCCCTCGGCGATCGCGCATCTCGTCTGGGTGACGCCAGATACACCTTGCGATCGAAGTTGGGCGAGGGCCGTTCGAGCAGCACTCTCAGGAGACAAGTCCGATGAGCGAAGTGACAGCTACCCGTTTCGACTACGCCGTGGGCGAGCAGCGCTACGCAGGTTTGCGATTTGCAGACTCCAGCGCGACGCCCACTGCGGCAATCGTGCTGTTGCCGGATTGGCGCGGACAGGGACCGCTCGCGCGAGAGCACGCGAGTTACTTGGTGGAGCTAGGCTGTGCAGTCGTCATCGCCGATCTGTATGGCGATGGCTTCATGCCCGATAGTCCCGCGCAAGTTGGCCCAATGGTGCAGCGCCTGATCGAGCACAGACTCGAAGGAGTAAAATCGCTGTCATCCTGCGTCGCCCGGTTGCGGACCGAAGTCCCGCCGCACACGCCGCTGATCTGCTTGGGCTACAGCGCGGGAGGCATGATTGCGTTGGACTACGCTCGCTGTGAAGGTGACGTGGCCGGCATCATTCTTTGCTCTGCGCTCCTGAAGACGGCCGCTCCGGGAATGCAGACGCGCATCAAACCACCGGTTTTGATCCTGCAAGGCACGCAGGATCAAGTCTCGCCGATGGAAACGATCAGCGCCGTCATTGCTGAAATGGATCAGGCGAACAATGACGTGCGCTTCGAGCTATACACGCAGACGCATCATGCGTTCGACAATCCGCAAGCGGGCGGCGATCCCCGCGAGCGGCTCGTGTATTCGCCCACCTCGGCCAAGCGCGCCAAGCGCGCCATCGCGAATTTCGTATCCGAGCTCGCTAGAAGCTAATCGCCGCAGAAAGCGCCGGATTCAGCACATAGTGCGCACCGCGATCACCAATGAACGCCAGGTAGTTGCGTGCCTCCGCGTCGATCACGAACCAATCGCTCTTGTACAGCTCCAGGCCGACCGTACCTCCCAGCAGCGCTTGGTTGTCGTGATCGAATCGCGCGTAGCCCACGCGCCAGCCCAAATACGGATTCAAGAAGTGACGCTCGCCGCCGCCAAAGCGATTCGAATACACCTCACCGCCGAGCGTCGCTAGGATGGCATCGGGCGCATGCTGATTCGCGCCCGGGTGCTCGAGGATGTCCAAATCCAAGCTGATGGCGCGCGAAAATCGCAACGAAAGGCCGCCACCCACGTAGCCGTAGCCACCTCCGTGACCAAAGTCGACCAACGTGGGTAGCCGCAGTCCGGGATAAAACTTCGCTTCCGGCTCTTCGACTGCGGCGGCGATCTCCGGCGCCTTTTCGCGCATCGCGACGTGCAGCGTGGCGCGCGCCGCGCGATCCGAAAGCCAGCGTAAATTGCCCTTCACCTGCTCGATCTCGGCGCGTATCCGTCCGAGCTCTTGCTCGATGCGCAGGATTTCCTCGACCTTCGTCGCGTGCGTCAAGATCTCCTCGTAGCGGTGCAGCGTCACTTCCAAGCTCGAAAGTCGCAGCTTTGCGTCGAAGAACTCCTTGCCGATGTCTTTCGCCTCCACGCTCTGTGAGAGCACACTGCCGATCTGCTCGAGCTCATCGAGCACGCTCATCGCCTTGCCGCTCGGCACGCGAAGCGTCACCTGCGCGTTGCCGTAGTCCGACGTCGAATCAACGCGCTCTTCGGTGATGACGCCGCCCGCGCGCTTGGTCAGCTCGCGCAGCGCACGAAGGGCCATCTTCACCTTCGGCACCTGCAGACTCACACTGCCCTCGATGTCGAGCATCTCACGGCTCGGCTCCGCAGCTTGCGTCGCACTGCCCGTCGCGGTGGTTGGAGATTCCGCCGCTCCAGGCATTCCCGCCATCTCACGCGGCGTTTCCCCAACAGCCGCCGACGGCGCGGCATCGGCCGGCGGAGGTGGCGGTGCGGGGCTCGCCATGGCGGGCGCTGCCTCGGCCACGGCAAGGCCGCTCGGCGCCGCCGTCTTCGAATTCCCCGCGCGGTAGCAACCGCTCAGCGCAAGAGTGGCAGAGACGGAAAGCAGAAACCCAAAACCCGGAAATCGCTGGCGCATTGCCTAGGTAACGCCGATCCCGCCCGCGGCTTACACAACAATCTGAGCGGCTCCCTGAGGTTGAACCGCCGAGCCACAGAGGCCGCAGAGATCAGAGGGAGATTTTAGGGTTTCACGGAGCAAGGGACGGTTCGTCTTCGTTCACAACGAACGAAGCGCTAGGTGTGGCGGCCGAGGCGGATACCAGTCGAATCAGTGCCTCGAGGCCGAAGTCGAACGCTGGAGCGAAGTTGCATAATGAGAGGTGCGGGGCCATCTCGACCAGATTCGGATAGCGTTGAGCGAGGTCCGCTTGCTGCGGTGCCGTTGGGGGCGTGGGATCGGGGCGGGCATCGGTACCAGCGATCTCGGCTAGCAATGCACCGTTGCACCAACACCCCACGAGTAGCACGAACCTGGCGGCGCGCTCGGGCTCGAAACCAGCGCTGCGCAGAGTCGATGACGCGCTCTCGAGCATGGCGAAACCCTCGGGGCGATTTACCGGTCGCGTCGCGAGTAGAGCGAACGCGCGTGGATGCGCGAGTGCGATGGCTCGATACGAGTGGGCGAAGCCGCGCAGTCGATCCTGCCACGTGCCCTCGTCGGGGGCGTGAATCTCTGCCATCAACAGCCCAGCCACCGCGTCCAAGACTTCCCCGCGGTTCTTCAGGTGATGATAGAGGGACATCGTCTCACAGCCGAGTGACGCGCTCAGCTTGTGCATACTGAACGCTTCCAGACCGCGTCGATCGATCAGCTTGAGCGCGGCCCGGGCGATTCGCTCGGGCGACAGCGGGCGGCGCGGGCGTTGCTGTTTGGGCTCGGAACTGGACGGCCGCGGTTGGCGCATGCCGCTCCTTACGACATAAGGCTGGCGACGCCGACAAGCCTTATGGTATAAGGTTCGCTGTGGCTGAAGAATTGCGGCAATTTGCGGGGTTGAATCGTCGGAAAAAGACGCCGATCGGACGGGTCCTGGGCTACTACGGGGCCACTTTTCTGGTGACCCACGCGCTGGTCGCCGGGTACTTGCTATCCGGCGGGTCCTTCCGTCGGCTCGACTCGTTCGTGTTCGCGAACGCCGCCATGTTGGTGCCCGGCCTGGTCGCGGTGTGTTTCACGCGCTTCGTGTTCCGTGAGCCGGTGGCGAGCACGCTCGGACTCACGCTGCGTTTCAATCGCTGGTTTCTGTTCGCGTGGCTATTGCCCCCGCTGCTGTCGCTCGTCACGCTGCTGATCGGCCTTTTGCAACCCGGCACTGCGTATTCTGCGCAACTCGCCGGACTGAGCGCGCGTTTCGAGCTCAGCGCGGAGCAGCTTCGCTCGCTCACGCCACAGATCGGAGCTCTGCCCCCGATCGCGTCGCTGCTCGTCCAAGGCCTGGTCTTGGGTCCCACGCTGTCGGCGATCGCTGGCTTGGGTGAGGAGGCGGGTTGGCGCGGTTTGCTCCATCACGAGCTCCAGGGGTTGGGCTTTTGGCGAGAATCGTGGAGCGTCGGGTTGCTCTGGGGCGTCTGGCACTTACCGCTCGTGTTCGAGGGCTACGGCTTCCCCAATCATCCGTTCGCGGGCGCCTGCGTGCTGCTCGCATTCACGGTGCTGGCTGCGCCGCTCTACACGTTCGTGCGTATTCGTGCGCAATCTACGCTTGCTTGCGCGGTTTTTCACGGCTCGTTCGGTGCGACCATGTTGCTCACGTTTGCGCCAGTCGCCGGGGGCAGTGAGCTGAGCGTCGGTCTCCTGGCGCTGCCGGGCGTGCTGATCATGGGGCTCGCCAACGTCGTCCTGGCGCGTTTGCCGGCGCGCCATCGGGCTTGATTCGAGCCTTCAGGCGTCTGGGGCGGCTCAACTTGACCCGCGCCGCGTCGCGCGCTTAGCGTGCGCGCGATGCAGCTCGACGCCGCCTCCCGCGCCGTCGCGGACCTCTGGAAAAATGAGCGCTACCGCGCTCACGCCGCCGCTGCATTGATTGCGATCTGTGCGGCAGTGTTGATGACTTGGCCGCTTGCCGCCAACGCGGGCCACCAAGTACTGGGCGCGGCGTACTTTTGGGACGCGTACACCAACGCGATGCTCATGGGCAGCCGCGTGGATGCCGCGCTCGGTCGGAGCGCGCTGTCTCTGTATGACAGCTACTACTTTGCGCCGCTCACGCAGTCGATCGTGTTCAACGAGAACCAGTTTGGGCTGTCGTTCTTGTTCGCGCCGTTCTACCTGCTCGGCGACAACCCGTTGTGGGCGTACAACCTGACGCTACTGTCGTCGCTCGCGCTTTCGGTGTTCTTCAGCTATCTGCTCGTGTTGCGTCTCACGGGCAGCCCGTTCGCGGGGGTGATCGCCGGCGTTGCGTTCGCATTTTGCCCGTACGTCTTGTTCGAGATTGGGCGCCTTCAGCTGGTGGCCACGCAATGGATCCCGGCCACATTTCTGTTTCTGCATCGCGCAATCGAAGGCCAGCGGCGGCGGGACATCGCGGGATTTTGGCTGTGCGCGCTGCTCCAGCTCGGAACCTGTCTCTACTACACGATGTTCATGCTGCCGCTGCTGTCGTTGGCCGGCAGTGTGCTGCTGATCAGAGAGCGTCCGTCGCGGCGGTTCTTTCTTTGGTTTGGTGCCGGCGCGGTGCTTACCGTGCTGATCGCGTTCACCATGGTGCGGCCGTACTTTGCGGCGCGACACTCCTTCAATTTGTTGCGCAGCGAGTCGTTCGCTTCGAGCTACGACGGCAAGCTCGGTTTTTTTTCGAACGTGTCCGAGACCAATCGCACGCTGACGGGCATGCACTATCAGGACACGCAACCCGGCGCGCACGAGGAGATCGCGTTCCCGGGCTTCACCGTGCTCGTGTTCGCGCTCGTGGCGCTGGCGTTGCCGGCCTTTCGCGCGCTGCGGCGCGTCGGTCCAAAGCGCGCACTGGTCACGCTCGTGCTCTGGCTCGCGCTCGCGCTGCTCGCTGCTTGCTACACCTGGGTCGAACGTAGCCTGCTCGCGGGCGCGCTCATCTTTGGCGCGGGTGCCGTCGCATGGAGCTTGGCTCGGCGGCTCGTCCCACAGCCGTTCGGCGGCCGGGTGGGGCTGTATTTCGCGCTATTTTTGCTGGCGGTGGCGCTGTTCTTGGGGTTGAACGCGTCGCCTTCGCCCGGCCCTGCGATCCGCGGGCTGTATTACTACCTTTATACTTACATTCCCGGCTTCAACGGTATCCGCAAAGTGAGCCGACAAGCGGTGATGACCACGTTCATCGCTTGCATCCTCGCAGGGTTCGGCGCGAGTCGGGTCTTCGCCGAGCTGCGCCGGGCGTGGTTGCGCGTCGTTTTCGCGGCGCTCTTGCTCGGTGCTCTTTGCTACGAGCTGCGTTGCTATCCGCATCCGATTGAACGTGTGTGGGGAAGTGACGACGTGCCGTCGGTGGTGCGTGCTGCCGCGGCGCTGCCCGCTCGTGATTTGCTCGCGTCCATTCCGCAAAACGAAGGTAGGTGGCCCTTCGGCGGCGATGCAGGGATGGCGCTGCACAACTACCTGGCGCTCTATCACCGACATCGATTCGTCACCGGTCAGTCGAGCTACGAGCCAGCGGTCACGACGCTCGCCTTAAACGCACTACAGCGACTGCCCGATGAAGCCGCCAGACGAACGCTGCTGGCGATCGGCACGCGTCACTTGATCATCTACGGTGATGAACTCGAGCGAGAGCGTGCTGGGCTCGTCGCGCAGCTCGCGGCGCGGCCTGCAGAGTATCGCTCCGTTTTTCAGCACGGTCCGAACAGCCTGTTCAGCTTGCTCGGCGCAGACGATCCGACGCTGCAGCCCTTGGAGACGCCCGCGCTCCCGGCGTTTGCACGGCTCATCCCCCACTCGGAAATGCGCGTTACCGCTTCCCCGAGTGAGGACATCGCGAGTCTTGCCGTGGATGACAGGCGTGACACTTTTTGGACGACCGGTCGCGATCAAGAGCCGGGGCAGTACTTCGAAGTCGAACTCGGTAGCCCTCAGCCGATCGTCGCGCTCGAAATAGACGACCCAGGCCGAGTCATGGACGCGCCAGCGTCGTACCGAATCGTGGCTCAGCGTGGAACGCAAGATCTTGGCGTGGTTGCGGAAGTGCAAAAGATACGCTTCTTCCACGCGCAGATCTTCTCGCCTGAAACATTTGTCTTCCGCGTGGTCTTCTCGCGGCCCATACTTGCGGATCGCTTGCGGCTAATCGTCGAACAACCTGTTCCCGGCTTCTACTTCGCAATTCATGAGCTTCGCGTGTTCGCGGCTGCCGCTCCCGGAACTACTCACCCCTGACATTGGGCGCGCGCGGCACTGCCAAGTTGTGCCACGTGCTGGACGGTCCGGGCAAAAAGACCTAACATTTCGAGGATCAGGGGGATTCGCGCCGTGGATCATTTTTTGCTCGGCGGGAGGATGAGATGAGCCAGTGGGGCCGTTCGCTTTTTAAGACTTACTTGACCATCGACCCGCGGAGCCTTGGGTTGTTTCGGCTCCTATTCGGCGCGGTGCTTCTTTCCGACCTGGCGCGGCGCTGGGCGGAGCTCGGGTTTTGGTACACGAACAGCGGGCTGCTGCCCAACCACACGATCCTGTGGCGCCCTCCGGCGCGCAGCATGTTTTCGCTGTTCTTCACGGTCTCGAACACGTTCGAAGCGCAGCTCGGGTTCATGCTGTGCGCGATCGCCTATTTGGCGTTCGTTGTCGGTTACCGCACCCGCTGGGCCCAAGTCCTCGCCTTCGTCGCGCGGGTTAGCCTGAACAGCCGCCTGGCGCCGCTCGAGAACGGCGGCGACATGGTGATGGACCTGCTGGCGTTGCTGACGCTGCCCCTGCCGCTCGGCAGCTACTTTTCTCTCGATGCGTTGTTGCTTCAGCCCACCAAGACCGTGCCGCGTGGCAAGGCTAGCGAAGAGGACTCCGCGTCGAGCGACGCCCCTGGTGAAGACTCCGCGGACTCCACAGCGAGCGACGCGCCCGATGAAGAGTCGAAAGACTTTGCACCGAGCGACACCGCGCCGAAGCACGAGCCAGTGGCGTCATTCGCAGTGCTGGCTCTGCTGCTGCAGTTTTCGGCGATCTATCTGTTCAACGCGTCGAGCAAGACCGGTGACGCTTGGCGTGATGGCAGCGCTGTGTACTACGCGCTGCATCAGGACAAGCTCGTGACCTGGGTTGGCGTTTGGATGCGCGAGCATTTGTCCATCTCGAGCTTGCGCTTTCTCACGAGGTCCACGCTCGCAACCGAGTGGCTCGGATTTGCGCTGATCATCACGCCACTCTGGGTGAAGGAAGCGCGGCTGCTCGCGATTTGCGTCATGCCCTTGCTGCACTTGGGCTTCGCAGTGGGCTTGAACGTGGGTGGCTTCAGCCCCGCCATGATTTCCTTCTATCCGCTATTGCTTCTGCCCGAGCACTGGGAATGGCTGTCCCGGCGCTTCGGGGCGCGCCTCGCACCAAGACGCGCAAAGCTGCAGGAAACGGCGCTGCGTTGGTTCGGGCCGCGATCGCAGCCGGCGCCAATGGCCACCGTGAATCGCTGGGCGTTGGAAGCGGGGACCTTGGTCGTGCTGATTGCGATCGCGAGCGAGGCGCTCAACGACAACACCCCGGTTCCTCAGGCGCTGCGTTTGCCGCAGCCGAGTTGGGCCAAAGCCGTCATCGAGTATCCGCGCATTCTTCAGGGCTGGCGCATGTTCGCCAGCGAACCATCGCGGGTCGACTCGATGATCTACGTCGACGCAGTCACCGCGGCGGGCGAGCACGTCGACCCGTACAACGAGGTCGCGAGCGATCAGCACGAGCCCGCGGGAACCGTGGTGCCGAAGCACATGGGGCAGAGCCAGTTCTTCGTGATGTATTCCGAACGCATTCCGTATGACGGTTACGCCGCTTACCGTGGAGCGTTTGCTGAATGGTTAGTGGCCTATCCTGAGCGCACCGGGCGCCCGGAAGACTGTCTGATCAGCTACGACGTCTACCTGGTGACGGACAAGACTCCGGAGATGGGCAGCGGCGCACAGCCCACGCCGCTCGATCGTCAGCGCTTCATGAACTACAGCGCTCCTGACGGCCCGTGCCGGGCCGAGTACGCGAAGCGCGTGGCCAGCGCCAACAACGTCAGTGAGCGGGAATGACCAGGGTCGTGACGGTGTGGGCGGGCATCGCGGCCGTGAAGGCGTAGCCCGCGATCGGAATCGCGCTGAGCTGCGCCAAGTTTTCCGTGCCCGACGTGCGGTGGACGTCGACCTCGGCGCCCACGCTGGCCAGCGCGGTCAAATCGAAGGTGAAGCTCTTCGAGGCTGCGTCGTCGTTGCGGACGACGATCGTCACTCGCGACCCATCTGCCGCTTCTGCCGCAACGATATCGGCCGTATCGATACGAAGGAAGGTCGCGCCGGGGCGAATGTAGCGACTGAAGCCAGCGTGCATGTAAAAGCGCTTGAGCAAGGTGAACGACTGTTGGCTGTTGTTCACTGCGAAGCTGGCCCAATTCCTCGCCGGATCGCCGACCTGCCAGTCGATCCACGCATCGGGCTGTAGGTCCTTCAGGTCAGTGATGATTCGGCCGGCCATGAACATGGCGGCGTCCAGGTCGTTGTCGAGCGTCACACTGAGCGGTCCTGATTCGGACTGCCAGAGCCGTTTGCCTTTGCTGGTTGCGAGCGTGCGAAGCTCCGCGCGCTTCGAGCCGGCATAGCTGTGCGCGTTGATCTGGGCGAGTGCGTCGATCGTCTTTGCGTCGAAGGCGCGAATGTTGTTGTAAGCGTCGTCCATACTGTTTTCGTCGGAGGCGCTGACTTGGGTGGTGGTGACGCCATTGCTTTGCAGAGCCGCACTCACTGCTTTGACGATCGTCTGCTGGTTCGAGGGGCTGAAATGACAGCCCTCTTGACCGCCGTTCGCCTTCCACCACGATGCGTTGGGTTCGTTCAGCGGTTCGAGCGTCCGAAAGGTGATCCCGAACGCGTCGTGGTAGTGCTTGACGACTTGCACCAAGTAGTCTGCAAATGCGTCATAAGAGCCTGATTTGAGGTTGTTCGAACCATCGGTATTGCCGGAAGCGCAGCCGCTGGTGGTCATCCAATAGGGTGGTGAGTTCGAAAAGGCTTCGAAGATCGGTCCGGTGACGCGCTCGGCGAGTCGCAACAACACCGCACGCTGGTTCGCGTCCGCTTCCCAATCGTACGTGCCGTCCGACTGCTGGAAGCCGGGCATGTCGCGGAAGGTATCCATGTGCGAGTGAGCGGGGTTTTCGCCGCCGCCGATGTTGTAGCGGAACACGTTGTAGCCGAGCCCGTTGACCGGGTCGGCGACCAGATCGACCAGCGCGTTGCGCTTGTCCACTGCCCACCCTCCGACGTTCCTTGCCCACCAACACAAGCTCGTGCCCCAGCCTTCGAACTTTTGCTGGCGCTGCGCGGGGTTCACCTTGACGAGCTTGGCACCTGCTGCAGCGGTGACCGTTGGGCGTGGCCCCGATCCACCCATGCCAGCGCTGACGTTGCTGCCCCCAATGCCAACACTGCCTCCAACGGCCGAAGTACCCGCTGCGCTGTTTTGTCCGCCGTTCGAGAGCGCGCCCGTTCCGCCCGCGGAAGTGCCTCCCGCGCTCATTCCCGCCGAAGGCGACGAGCCGCCGCTTTCAATCTGGCCGCCGCTCGAGCTGCCCGCGGGCTGCGCCGTACCACCGCCGCCGGTACCTTGGCTCGTCGTACTCGCGCTCGTGCAAGCCCAGGCGGCGCCCAGCGCAATCTGCGAAGCGAGCACTGCGAACGCGCGACTTTGAAAACTCATGTTACTTGCCATAGCTCGCTGCCACGATGTTGGCTTGCACCGCGTCATCACTCGCTTGGGTGGGGAAGCCAGAAGTCATTGCGCCTTCGAAGAAGGTGCCCGCCGACGCGTTGCTGTTGTCACCGCCGACGCCCAAGATGATCGCACCTTCCAGATGCATCGGGCTGTAACCCGATTTCGTGGGCAGCGCGCCGTCATACATCGTCGTCAGTGTGCCTGACTGAGCGTTGCCGGCCTTGATGGCATAACCCGAGGAGTGACCCTTGAGCATCGCCGTCAGGTACTCGTAAGGCACGCTGGTGTTCTTGTCGTTGACGCCGTTTGCGCCAGAAAATAGCCCGTTTTCGAGATCTGCCATGACCCAAGGCCCTGCGCCATTGCAAGGCGGGAACCAGCACAACTTTCCAACGTAGATGGCCTCCATGTGGCCGTTGCCCGTGTCCTTGTTGTTGGTTTCGGCGTTTCCGTAGTCGAAGCAACAGCCATCGTTCACGTGCTTGCCGCTCGTGACCATGTATGCGCCTTGAGCATCGTTGCCCGTAGCGATGCCCGTGGTCTTGTTGTTGCGATAACCGTTGCCCGGCGCGATGAACACCCCGTACACCGAGTGCCCGCCGACCTTCAGCTTCAGTGCCGTGGCATTCGACTCGACGTCGGCTTTGCCCGCGCCGCCCGCGGGACCAACGGTGAGGTGATTGGCCTTGCCGGACTGATCGTACAGGATCGATATCGTACAGGTCGTTCCATCGCAGAAGGTGTCTTGCGCGGCGGAGTCGGCAAAGCCGCCGGCGTTGAGGACAGCGATGTCTTTGGTCGTCTTGTCCGACGCGCGCCTGACTTGATAGAGCTTGCCGTCGTACGAGCCGGAGAGCGCGCGAATCGTGCTGTGTGCGGCGATGCACGGCGTGTTGCCAGCGGCGTACACGTCGCACGGGCCACTGCTCGTCGTCGTTGCGCCGCCGCTGCCGGCGACTGCACCACTGCCGGCATTTCCGGCGGTGCCAGCAGCGCCTGCGTGGGCGCTCGCGCCGCCACGGCCGCCCTGCGCTGGACTGTTGCCGGTTCCCGCGGTCGCCGCCGAACCATTCGATCCGCCGCCACCGACGGTCCCCGCGATTCCGGGCGTTCCGCCTGGGGCGTCTCCTGCCACGCTAAGGGTACCGGCGCTGTGGCTTCCACCAGTTGCGGAATCGGACGCGCCGCCGGCGCCTGTTGCCGAACTGCCGCCGACGTGCTCGGGCGGCGGCGTGGACGGTGATTGTCCGCAAGCGATGAGGGCCGCGATCGCGACTGCGTACGAGAACCACGAAGAAGAGCGCATGCTGCCTACCATATGGGCGAAGCCGCCCAAAAATTGCCGGCAAAAGCAGCGCGCCGTGCCAGCGTACGCTCAATTGTGCGGGCCGGTGCGTGCAAAGGTGGAAAGTTCGCCTCTCGGTCGAGACCGCGACCCTCGCCGGCGAGATGAAGCAGTCGCGCTCGACCAATGGTCATTGTTTCCAAGCAGCGGATATCGGGCGCGCTGAGCCAGCTCGCGCGCGACAATGTCCCTCCGCGATTGGCGGTCAGGGTTCGGAGCCCGGGAGGAGTCGATCATGCCGCAAGAAGAGCGCCCGCTTACTGATCGGATGAAACCGTTTCTGGTTGCTGCCGGCTTACTCGCCGTCGGTGGAGGCGCGGCCGTCGCACTCAAGCCCAGACAGCGTACCGAGGGGCCGGCTGTCAGTAGAGTGCATCCGCTCCTGCCCGCGGGCTCGGCTGCTCCGTCGGTCGCCGCCGCTGTATCGAGAGTCGTAGTTACGACTCGGAACTATGATCTCGGCCGTACGGGCTGGAACCGCAACGAACCGCGGCTCAAGCCGAGCAACGTCACCGCCAGCACGTTCCACAAGGTTGGCGTGCTACGCGTTGATGACAAGATCGAATCATCGCCGCTGTACGTCGCTGGCGTGCACACCTCGGCCGGCACTCGTGACGTATTGCTCGTGACGACGACCAATAACTCGGTCTACGCGTTCGATGCCAACAACCAGGCTGTGCTCTGGCAGTCGGTCGACTCGCTGCGCCCAGTGATCCCGAGCCTGAAAAGCGCCATCTACGAGAAGTGGGGCATCACTTCCACGCCCGTGATCGATACAGATACGGACACCGTGTACGTGATTCGCTTGGCGAAAGAGAACGGCAACCTGATCTATCGTTTGTTCGGGCTGCGCCTCGCGGACGGGAGCGAGGCCTTCCAGTCTCAAGCCGTGAACGACCTCTCCGTTACTCGCGACGGAAACACTTTTGTAAATGGGCAGCAGTACATTCGCACAGCGCTCGCGTTGTGGCGCAATCCTGCCGGTGACAAAGCGATCGTCTTTGGCGCATCGGGCGGCGAAGACGTCCACGGCCCCCACGGTTGGGTGATCGCCTACAACGTGGCCAAGTTGCACGCGGGAGGCAAGGTGACCCCCGCTGTCTGGTGCAGCTCCCCGGGCAGCGGCGGCGTCGGGATCTGGATGGCCGCACAAGGCGTCGCGGTCGACGAAAGTGACCCACAACGCGACATCTATTTGGCGACGGGTAACGGTCCCTATCGCCAACAATTCGGCGCCGATCTCCTGGGGGAGAGCGTGGTTCGCTTGCACTACAATCCAAGCGCGAACACGCTCAACGTCGCTGACTGGTTCACGCCGTTCACGGACGAGTCACACGATCCGAATCACCAAGACCAGGATTTGGGCGCAGCTGGCGTTCTCTTGATCCCCAATTCCCGCACCGTGCTCGCGGGCGGCAAAGAGGGCATCTTCTACAACGTCGATCGAACCAACATGGGCAAGCGCTCGCACGGAAACCTGCTGCAGCCCGACTTCATTGGCACGTTCACGCAGACCCCTGGCACGGACTATCTGTCCGATACCAACCAAGCCACCACCACTGACGGTGCAGCGCACGCGACTGGCAGCGACCGTACCTTCATCCCGAATGCCGCAGACGGCGGACACACGCGGCACGTTCACGGCGGCGCGGTCTATTTCGAGACGGGCGCGCAAAAACAGGTTTTCGTGATGGGTGAGAACTCGACGCTGCGCGCGTTTGGGTACGACGGAACCAAGCTCACCACGCCCGCTGCAGAATCGACCGGGATCACCGCGGCTTCTTTCGCCACACCACCACCCGGGGGCATGCCCGGTGGGTTCCTGGCAGTTTCTTCTGTCGATGCCTCGGGCACGGATGGCATCGTGTGGTCGATTTCGCCGCGAAAATCGTTCTGGCGCGACCCAGCTGCCAATGCCGTGAAGGGCTCCAGCGTTCTGCGTGCGTTTCGGCCCACGCCGACCAATGGAGCGATCAGCGAGCTCTGGAACAGCGAGATCGACGCGGGCGACGCTGTCGGCACCGCGTCGAAGTTCCAGCCACCTCTGGTCGCCAATGGCCGCGTCTACGTCGTGACTTACGACAACTCGGTCGTGGTTTACGGCAACACCCCAGCGCGTCAGGCTCCGCGCGACACGCAGCGCACGATGGTCTTGATCAAGGCGCACACTCAGCCGGGCCAAGATCTATTCTTACGCGGCGGCGTGGACGTCGCCTTCGGCAACGCGCATGGCCGCGACTGTCCTACCGCTGCTGCGCCGCCAAAGGACGATCCAAAGTTTTACAACTGTGCCGTGCGCATCGAACACCGCAACACCATCAACTACGGGGAACGTCACGAGGCGTATCCGATCACCAATGCCTGGCAGGTGAAGGACACCTATTTGGATTGGTACGAGCGAGAAGAATTTCAAATTTATCGCCGAAAAGACGCGAGCGGCAATCCACTCGGGTTTGCGAAGGGCACGCCGCTCGACTGGACCACGAACAAGACGAGCAACGCATTTACCGTCGCGCGCCACGGTTTCGGCTTTCTAAAGGAGAACCAGGACGCCGGTTTGGGCGACGATTATTGGATGCTCGACGTCGATATGGACTGCGGCACAGCGACGCACATCGGGGGCGTCTCTTGGTTCGAAGTGAAGTCCTTCATGACGAACAGCAACCAAGGATTCGAGCCGGACGTGAACCAAGCGGATCGCCCATTCGTCTCCGGCAATCATTTTGGCAAGTGCGGCAAGATCAACATCTTCGAACGCGGAAACGGCTCGGTGACCTATCGCGACTTCGACGCCACCAATCAATGCTCGGTGCCCAACAGCGAGCGGCGTTGCGAAGGCGGAAACGCACAGGTTTGCAAGACCGTGGGCGGAGTCAGGGTTTGGCAAACGGCGCAAGACTGCGTGGCCGCAAAAAAGCTTTGCCAGATCACCACCGGGGCTTGCTGTACGCCAAGCAACGGTTTCAACGGCTCGAATCGCAACTGTTTGTAAGGATTTGTTGGGGAGAACGCAGCGGTCGGAAAAAAAGTGGCGGGTGCCTGTCGATCTGCGAGCCTGCCGCTCGTCGCGGCTATGAACCCCCACTTTGGAGTCCCTGATGCAGTTCTTGATGCTGATCAAAATCGCCAATGATACCGACTATGAAGCGGGCAAGCCGCCGCCTGCCGCACTCGAAGCCGCCATGGGTGAGCTGATGGGTGAATGGTCCAAAACCGGTGCCTTCGTATCCGCGGCCGGTCTCAAACCGACCTCGCAGGCCGCGCGCTTGCGACTGAACCGCGGCAAAGTGAGCGTTTCTGACGGGCCGTTCACGGAGGCCAAGGAAGTGATCGGCGGTTTTTTCCTGCTCGAGGCAAAGGACAAGGCGGCGGCGGTGGAAATGACCCGACAGTTCGTCGAATTGCACGGCAAGACTCTGGGCCCCGACTTCGTGCTCGAGTGCGAAGTGCGCCAAGTCGAAGGCTGAAAAAGAGGTAGCGCGTTGCGCTGGACTCGGGAACGCGCGGTTTTCGGTGGCCGCGCGCCCTGGGCAGCGCTACTCGCGGCCGATGTCCGAAAACCTGATCATCGCCGACGGCCTCGTGGTCGTCTTGAATTACACGCTACGTTCCGATGAGGGAGAAGTGATCGACTCCTCGACGCGCGACGACCCGATGGCCTATCTGCACGGTGCGGACAATATCGTCCCCGGGCTCGAGCAAGCGCTCACCGGCAAGACCGTCGGCTTCACGGGCAAAGTGCGGGTCGAACCAGAGGACGGCTACGGTGAACGCGAGGATCTGCCGCCGCAGGCGGTGCCGCGTTCGGCATTTCCGCCCAACATGAAGCTGGCCGCGGGCATGCAGTTCATGACCGAGGGCCCCAACGGTGAGCACGCGCCGATTTGGATCGAGCGCATCGAAGGCGACCAAGTGTTCGTCGATCCGCAGCATCCTCTGGCCGGAAAGGCGCTCAATTTCGAGGTCGAAGTGCTCGCGGTGCGCACCGCCACCGCGAACGAGATGAGCCACGGTCATCCGCACGGCCCGGATGGTCACAGCCATCACCACCACTGAATCTCGCGCAGCGAGCGCGTGGTCGCAGTCTTTAGCGATGGGCTGCGGCCGCGCCGGTTGGCGCCAGCGCCGAACCTTCGAGTGTTGGTCGGAGCTGCTCGGAAAGCTCGAGCAGCGCGTCGATATCGATCGGTTTGGTCAAGTAGGCATGAAACCCAGCGTCGCCCTTGGGACGCGCGAGGGTGACCGTTGGATTGCCGGTAATGGCGATGAACACGGTCTGCCTGAGTTTGGGGTGAACGCACAACCAGGTGGCTAGCTCCAGGCCATCCATTCCGGGCAGCCCGAGATCGATGATGGCGAGCTCGGGGCGGAAGTCGGCGGCCATCAACGTCGCATCGAGGGCGTCCAGCGCGATGCGCGTTTCGTGGCCGCGCGCTTGGAGCATGCGGGCGAGCAGCTCCGCATAGTCATGATCATCCTCGACGATGATGATTCGGCGCTTCACGTCCTGCATGTTGCGCTCCCCGTCAGTGCGAATTCGAAGACTAGCCACGTCGGCACTCGTAACGCAAGTCGCGTACCAGAGCCGAGGTACGCTCGACTCGCGGGCTCGCGCTGGGAAAAACGCTTGATTGGTGAGTGCTTCTGGAAAGTTTCCGCGCGATCGTGTGTCGCGCTCGTCACAGCGTAGCGATCGGTCTCAGCAGCTCAGCTGCGCCAAGCGCGCTTGCAAAAAGCGGCGCTCGGCGGGTTGCTGCGCCAATTCGAGCGCGCGCTGGTAACTCGCACGTGCCGCGTCAGTGCGACCCAAGCGGCGCTCGAGATCGGCGCGCGCAGCGTGCGCCAGGTGATACTCGGAGAGCGCGCCTTCACTCAGGAGCGTCTCGATCGCTGTCAGGCCCGCGTTTGGTCCATCGCGCATGCCGAGCGCCACTGCGCGATTGAGCGCTACTACGGGCGAAGGATCGACCTGTCGCAGCACGTCGTACAATGCGACGATTTGTGTCCAGTCCGTGTCCGCGTAGCTCGCGGCTTCGGTGTGTACGGCGACGATCGCAGCTTGTAAGAGGTAGGGGCCGACGCTGCGCTTCTTCAACGCACGATCGAGCAGGGCTTGGCCTTCCGCGATGCGCTCGCGGTCCCAGCGTGAGCGGTCTTGATCCTCGAGTAACACCAGATCGCCTGCGGCATCCACGCGCGTGTTGCGACGAGCCTCGTGGAACAGCATCAACGCCACGAGCCCGATGGCCTCCGGTTCGTCGAGCAATTGCACGATCAGTCGGCCGAGTCGCATGGCGTCGGTGCACAGGTCCTCGCGCATCAGGTCGGGGCCGCGGCTGGCCGCGTAACCCTCGTTGAAGATCAGGTACACGACTTGCAGCGCGCTCTCGAGTCGCGCCGGCAGTTGGTTGCGCGTGGGCACCTCATACGGAATTCGCTCATCGCGGATCTTCGCCTTCGCGCGCACGATGCGCTGGGCAATCGTCGGCGCCGAAACCAGGTATGCGCGCGCGATCTCTTCCGTCGTTAGACCGCCCACTTCGCGCAACGTGAGTGCGATGCGCGCGTCGGGAGCCAACGCCGGGTGACAACAGGTGAAAATCAACCGTAGTTCGTCGTCCTCGATCGTTTCGCGCGGCATGGTTATCGCCACTTCTGCCGTCGCTTGCGCGGCGATTTCGGGGAGTGCGTCGCTGAGGCGTGCTTGGCGGCGCCAGCGATCGATGGTCTTGAAGCGACCCGCAGACACCAACCAAGCGTACGGATTGTCGGGCACGCCTTCGCGCGGCCATTGCTCGGCGGCTGCGGCGAACGCTTCGTGCAGTGCTTCCTCCGCGGCCTCGAAGCCACCCAAGAGACGGATCAGCGTGGCGAGCACGCGGCGCGCCTCGTTGCGATAAGTCGCAGCCAAGGCGTCGCGCGCGTCGGTCATGGTTGATACGAGCAGCTCGGAGCTGATCAGAGCTTGGGACGTGGTTTGCTGAAGTCGACGAACGGACGCACTTCGACCGTGCCGATCTTCGCAAGCGGGATGCCGGCGCCAACGCGCACCGCTTCGTTGAGATCACGCGCCTCGATGACCATGAATCCGGCGAGCATCTCTTTCGTTTCGAGGTACGGCCCGTCCGTGGCGGACATCTTTCCGTCGCGCACCCGGACGGTCATCGTTTGATCGGGCAGCTGCAGGGCGCCGTCAGTGACCAGCACGCCGCTTGAGCGCAACTCCTCGAGATAGGTGTAGCCATCGTTGAGCGCCGCTTGGGATTCGGCGCTTCCGTCGAAGGCGACTTTGGGATCGAAATAGACCAGACAGGCATAACGCATTGATTGAAACTCCTCACTTCGAGCGACTGACTTGCAGCTGGTCGTTGGCGGGGCGGCTCGATCGACAGGCTATCGTCGTCCGCGGACGATTTTTTCTTAGTGCGTCGAGGCTCAACCCGCTCGTGGGTCGATTGTTCGGTCAGTTGCGGGTAGGGAGACAATCCGATAGTGTGTGTCGAGGTAGGGTAGAGGGCGATAGCTTTCGGGTCGGGCATGTTTCGGCAAGTGCGCTTCGAGTGTGGGGCTTGCGGCGATGGATTCGTCGACTGGCACGATGACGATTGGGAGCGCTCGGCCGTCTTCTGCGTTCACTGTGGCGCGCCGATCATCGCGCTCGGTTCCGTTATCCCGCCCGCGCTCGATGAGGCGAAACCGCCAACCAGTGACAGCCGACCGGCGCGTTCGCTTGGAGTGCTGAAGAGTGAGGGTGACGGATTCCGAGACACGCTGCCCGGTCTCGCGATTAGCCCACCAGAGGGCGGGGCAGCGCGGCCCACGGAAGTTCCCAAAGCCCCCAAGGTTCCCAACGTCTCTGAACTCGGCAGCCGTGACACGGAGGAGCCAACGCTTCCCGGTGCGGCGCGTTTGCGTGAGCTAGCGCGGGCCACCTCGGCGGCTCCGAAGGCTCGGCTCAGTGGTGCCTGGGGGCTACGGCGAGGCTCGCTAGCGCCGATCGTGGCCTTGCTCATTGGAGTCGCCGCAGGCGCCGCGGCTGCGCTTCTCGCGGAGAACCCGCTGCTGCGCGTGATGAATCCCCGCGCGTATCGAAATCTGCAGCTGAGCGAGAAATTGGCTCAGGTCTCAGCCGCGATCGACCACGCGGAATGGGAGCGCGCTCGCGACTTGCTCGACGGCGCACGGGCCCTGTCACCCTCGGGAGATAGTCGCTTGGCGACACTCCGCGCTCGTCTCACTTTGGGACTGATCCTCGCCAATCGTCCAGCGGATGCCGGGCGCGAGTTGTCGGCGGTGCCGAACAATCCCTCGCTCCACCCATCCGCGGCGGACCTGCGGCGCGTGTACGACGCGCTGTTTCCCGCCAAACGCAGCGCAGCCGCCTCGAGCGCAAACCCACCGCCAGCTGCAGTCAGCGCAAGCGCGCCG
Organism: Polyangiaceae bacterium; assembly: GCA_035634635.1. Taxonomy (GTDB): domain Bacteria; phylum Myxococcota_A; class Polyangia; order Polyangiales; family Polyangiaceae; genus PMG-095. Next base: position 154,385 of record DASQCO010000067.1, on the reverse strand, counting down.
ACGCCAAAGCTGGTCGTGACGAAGCGAGAGCTCTTGAGCTTCGCGCGCGATCGCCAACATCGCGCCCAGCTCGACGACGCAGAGCGCTTGTACGGCGAAGTTCTGCGCACTCATCCGAACGACGCCGAAGCGCGTTGTGGTTTGGCGGAAGTTCAGCTCTTGCGCGGCGGCACCGAAGACGGAGCAAAGTCGTTCGAGCGCGCGCTCTCCGACAACGCGAACTACTCCCCAGCTTGGGTGGGTTTGGCGGACATCGACTGGTTGAGTGGTCACCCGGAGCGCGCCGCCTGTCGCTATCGCGCCGTGATCGAGCGCTTCCCCGTGGGCAGCTATCCGCCGTACATCGTGCAGCGCGTCGCGCAGGTCGCCAACTCGGGCGTCAACCCGCCGGTCCCGCGCAGCGACGTCAACGCAGTCGACGCCTGCAACTAACGCAATCTCCATCAACTCTCCACGCGCACCCACGCGCGTTGCGGCTCAAGCTCCCTTGCATGGCAACGCTGCTTACGTGGATTGTCGGGCGCAAACGGAGCTTCGGATACGCGATCAATGGACTGTGTACGTTGTATCGCGAGACCAACGCGCGGATTCACGCAGCGGCCACCGTGTGCGTGTTCGCGATCGGCGCGAGCCTCGGATTGCGGCCGCTCGAATGGACGCTGCTCGCCATTGCAGCCACGGTCGTCTGGGTCGCTGAAGCGCTGAACACAGCGCTCGAAGCGCTCTCTGATGCGACGGTGCCCGAACACAGTCCACACATCGCGGTCGCGAAAGACGTGGCCGCGGGCGCGGTGCTCCTCGCCTCACTCGGGGCCGTAGCGGTCGGGCTGCTCGTGTTCGTGCCGCATCTGACAGCGCGTTTCGGCGCTCCCAGTTGGTGAGCGCCCTTACCGCTCGGCTGGACGTTCCGCGTCTTTCCGCACCTCTCGCCGTTCTGCTCCCTGGCGAGCTGAACAGCACACATGTCTACAGGGACAGGTGCTCACCATCCGCCTGGATGAACCGATTATTCGCGGAGCCGAACCGCGCTGGCGGCAGTGCTTCCGAATGTTTCGTGGTTCCTTGTACGAAATTCGCATCCGTTGATGTCGATCTGCGGGCCGCTGGTTCGACGTATTAGCGAGGCCGACACAGCGGCCTGAACTGAGACGGATTCGCGGCAGATCAGCTCACTCGTCCAGCCGATCACGCCGCGCGTACGTACTGTCGGCTTAACAAAACTTAGCGGAACTGCCTCGGATCCCGGCGCGTAAGCCGTACGAACAAGAACGCGCACACGAAGTAAACATGGCCCGTCAAATCGATCCCTCGCTCACGCATTACATCACCGCGGCCCACGCCTATCCCGAGCTCTCTCGGGAAGCGGAGCAAGAGTTAACGGTCCGCTGGCTGACCCAGAAGGACGAAGCTGCCCGTGAAGAGCTAGTTCGCTCTCACCTGCGCTACGTCGTCTCGATCGCATTCAAGTACCACCGCTACGGCCTGCCGCTCTCCGAGCTGGTCGCCGAGGGCAACTTCGGTCTGGTACACGCCTTACAAAAGTTCGACACCAGCCGCGGCACCCGCTTCGTCACCTACGCGTCGTACTGGATTCGCGCGTACATCTTGAACCACGTGATCCGCTCGTGGAGCATGGTGGGTGGTGGCTCGGGCGCGCTGCGCTCCAAGATGTTTTTCAAGATCCGCCGCGAGCGCGTCCGCATTGCCAACCTCGTGGGTGACGGCGACGAAGCCAACGCTCTTTTGGCCAAGGCGCTCGATTTGCCGCAAGCCAAAGTTGCGGCCATGGTGCGCTCCCTGGACGCACGCGACGTGTCCCTCGACGCGCCGGTCTACACGGACTCCGCGACCACCCTCGCGGACACGCTCGTCGCCACTGACGACTTGAACCAAGAGGACGGCCTCGCCCACTCGGAAAGCGACGGCTTCGCCCGCGAAGCCGTGACCGAAGCGCTCATCGGTCTGGACGACCGCGAACGCTACATCGTTGAAAAGCGCCTGATGGCCGACAACGAAGACGAGCTCTCCCTCGCCGAAATCGGGCGCCAACTCGGCGTCTCCCGCGAACGCGCTCGCCAACTCGAAGTCCGCGCCAAGAAGAAACTAAAGACCCGCATCACCGAACTCTCCCGCGGAACCGGCTGGCTCGACGTCCACGACGCAGCCTGATCGCAACACGCCCCAAGCAACCCACACCCGTCGCACCCCGCGTGAGTCACTTGTGACCTCACCCGGGGTGCAGTCATTTGGGGGCGCTCGAGATCCAGCAGCGCACCTCCAAGCCACACGCTGTTCCCGCCGCGGGTCGTTGCTCAGCGCACGAACCGATTCGCTATCGAACCGCGGCCGTGCTCAGCACGTTTCTGTGATTGAACCGCCAAAACGTCAAAACGCCAAAAGAGGAAGAGGAGATCGGGGTTCCCATTTCGCGGCGCAGAGCTCGCGGCGACGTCTATGGGGTCTCGTTGGTCAGAGCGTCAGAGACGTGACCCATCGGCAAAGGCGGGATGATTTTCTCGGAAGCTAGAATCGGGCTGGATCGCGGAGGTTGCGATTGTTGGTCCGGCGGGAGATTGAAGACGAGCAAAAGGTGATCGGGCAGACCCTTTGCAAACGCATGACTCCGCGTCGGGGTTCTGCTCTGGAAATAATGGTTCGGATCCGAACCATTATTTTCATTCGTTGACCGTCACCGCGCCACGTCGCACCGCGGTGCAGCCTCCGGCGTCGCGGGCGAGGGAGAGGGCCCATCCCCCTGGGTCGGAGAATCGCACTGAGAGGCTCCAGAAGAGGGAGAATGGAGATTAGGCTTTGCGTTGAGCGCGTTAGACCTTCGTGGAAACGTCCAAGATCGGTACTTGTCGTGACAGCACGAGGCACATCCACAACCGTCGCCTTTGGTAGGGGCGTGTGCTCAGCTTTTGCTGCGGGCGTGCAGGTATTCCATGAGGCAGTCTTGGTCGTTGGCGGCGGCGAAGGCTTGGCGTTCGTCGATGATGCCGGAGCGGCAGAGATCGGCAAGGCTGCGTTCGAGCAGGACCATGCCCTCTTTGCGGGAGGATTGCATGGCGCTGGTGAGTTGCGGCGTTTTGCCTTCGCGGATGAGGTTGGCCACGGCTGCGTTGCGGCGTAGGACTTCGAGCGCGAGGGCTCGGCCGTTGCCGCGCGCGTGCGGGAGCAAGCGGTGGGCGAGCACAGCGCGGAGGGATTCGGAGAGTTGGACGCGCAGCTGTTGTTGGCGCGCAGCGGGGTAGGCGTCGACGATGCGGTCGATCGCGGAGGCCGCGCCGCGGCTGTGCATCGTAGCGAACACGAGGTGGCCGGTTTCGGCAGCGGTGAGCGCGAGGCTGATCGATTCGGCGTCGCGCATTTCGCCGATCAGGAGGACGTCTGGATCTTCACGTAGGGCGTCGCGCAGGCCGCTCGCGAAATCAGCCACGTCGAGTCCGATCTGGCGCTGGCGAACGATGCTGCTCGTGTGCCGTGTTTCGAAGGCATATTCGATCGGATCTTCGAGCGTGAGCAGCATCACCGAGCGCTGGCGGATGAGTTCTTGGCAGAGCGCGGCGGCCGTCGTGCTCTTGCCTGATCCGGCGGGGCCGGTGAGCAGCACCAAACCATTGGGCAAGGTTGCCAAATCTCTCAGCTCGTTCGGGAATCCAAGCGTGGACAGCTCCGGAATTTCCGGTGGCAATAGGCGCACGGCGACCGCCGGCAAGCCGCCCGCGAGGTAAGTGTGCAAGCGCAGCCGGCCTGCACTCGGGCTGCTCAGTGAATAGTCGGTGCTGGCGCGTGTCGAAGCAAAATCAGCAGCCGCGCCGAGTAGCTCGTGCACGTCGTGCGCGCCGGCTTGCAGCAGCGACAAATGGCCGTCGATTCGCGCAAACGCGGCCTCTCCTTGGCGCACGTGGATATCACTCGCGTGCAATGAGGCTGCGCGCGCGAGTAGTGCTTCGAGTGCGCTCGTGATCACTGGCGTGGGGCGCGATGGGGCGTTCGTCATCGAAACCGCGGACTCCACTGCGGGCATTGCAGAGCGCGGCGCGGGTGGTGCGGCTTGCATTGTGCGGGATACCGGGACATGCGCTGCGCCCTGTGTCGTCGTAGCCGTGGGCGGCGCGTTTTTGGGCTCTCGCTCTGCGGAAACCGCCGCGTTGGCCGTCGTGGACGCATGGCGCGAGTTCGTCAGTCGTACGTCGAAGCCGGCTTCGTGCCTCGGGCGCGGCAAGAACTGCACTTGGTAGACACCGAAGCCCTCCCCAGCTTCATGCGTGAAACTGTACGATTCCCCGCGCGCCAAGGCAGCTTCGACCTCCGGCGAGAGCAGCGATCCGAGCATTTGTCGAAGCACGCGCTCGCCCGTCTCCGCCAAGGTGAAGTTTTTGGGGATTCCACCGGTGAGCACTACCGGCGCTCGCTCGACGCCGAGTCGCAGCTCGTCGGCCTGCTGGGAGGCGACCATTTTGAGCAAGCTGTGGAGTGCGTTCATCGTCGTATCTTGGCGGCTATCCGTGCGGGGGGCGAGCCAATGTCTCCGAGAGAACGCTCGGCTCCGAGAATTTCATCCTGCTCCTGGTTCGTGCGCGAGAAAGGCCTCCAAGCGCGACATGGGTGCGCCCTCGGCGCGGGCCGCGCGCGCCATTCGGACCAGCGCTGCAACACGGCGCTTTCGCAGTTGCGCTCTGCCGCCGGTCGCCGCCCACAACGCTTCGACTTCTTCCTCAGTCAGCAGTCGCCAAGCGCCGAGCTCGAGCCCTGCGTCCGACAACGGCCCAATCCGAGACCGGTGTAAGTGCGTGAGGTGCAGCTGCAACGCCCAGCACATATGCCGAATCTGACGTTTCTTACCCTGGGTCAGGATCAACTCGAGCTCGGTCGAGTATTCGGTGCGCGCGATGATGCGCGCGTGTTTTGCCGAGAGTACCTGACCATGGTGCTCCACGCCTTCCACCATCCGCTCGAGCCGCGGATCGTGCGGCTCGAGTAGGTCATCGAGCCAGAGCCAATACGTCTTCGTGGTCTCATGATCGGGTCGCAAGACCGCGTGCGCCAGATTGCCGTCATTCGTACACAGCAAAAGTCCAGTGGTTTCGCGATCGAGTCGGCCTACCGGAAAGCAACCCGCGGGCATCTGGCGCAGGTACGCCGATAGGTCTGTCTGGCCGAGCGGATCGTGCGTGGTGCTCGTGACGTGTTTCGGCTTGTTCAGCAGCGCGTAGCTGCGCGCGGGCGCGCCCTCGATCGGTCTGCCATCGAAGAACAAGCGATCTTCGTCGAACACCAACGCGTCGAGCGAAAGCGGTCGCGAAGAATCACTCTCCGGAGTGATTGCTCGAATGCGTCCCGCGTGCCAATGCGCTTCCACGACCTGTAGCGGTAGCCCCAGGCTCTCCGCGACACGCTTGCGCAGCCGACACGGAAGCGGCCGTTCGGGATCGATGCTCAGCACGCGCTGCTAGTATCAGGGGCAAAACTTTCCTGCAAATGCCGGCTGGTCGCGAGCGGCAAGAGCACGGTGAAACAAGCGCCTTGGCCTTTGACGCTGCTGACTTCGATGCTGCCCGCGTGATCTTGCACGATGCCGTAGCTCACCGAGAGGCCCAGGCCCGTGCCTTCGCCCACGTCCTTGGTGGTAAAGAATGGATCGAAGACGTGCGCGAGGTCTCGCTCGTCGATGCCTTCACCGTCGTCTTGCACGATGGCACAGGCGAACGGCCGAAACGTCGCGCCAGCCGTTCCGCGCGTCTCGACCGTGACTCGCACGTGCGCGCTGCCGCCAGGCGACATGGCCTGCAGCGCGTTGATCAACAAGTTCGAAAACACTTGCTCGACCTCCGCCGGATTGACGACCACTGGCACGTTGCGCGACATCGGCTCGACCAGCACGCGACAGCCGCGTCGCTTGGCCATGGGGAGCAGCAGGTCGACCGCGTGGTTCACGAGTTGGTTCAAGTCCACATTCACCCGCGATGCGCCGCCGCGACGACCAAAATCCAGCAAGTGCCGGATGATTGCGGTCATCTTCTTGGTTTGCTCCAAGATCGACGACGAATACTTGCTGATATTGGCTTCGTTCACTTCGCCGGTTTGCAACATCTCGACGCTGCCCGAGATCACGTTCAACGGTGTGCCGAGCTCGTGGGCGACACCCGCGGCAAGCTTACCGATCACGTTCAGGCGCTCCGCGTGGCGCAGCTGTTCGACGGCCAACTCGCGAGAGCTGCGCTCTCGCTCGACGTACGCCCGCAGGACCACTAGCACCCACACCACGAACAGCATGATGCACAAGCTCGCGAATTGGTTCCACGCCAGGGGCGCGGTGCGCAGCGGTCGGGGCGCGCTGACGAACGCGGTCACGGTTGCGCAACAGGTGGCGAATGCAGCCAAAAGGAAGCCAAAATCACGGCCGCGCAGCCAGGCGCCGAACGCCAATGGAAATAGATACAGCAGGGTAAAGGTCGTCTCGACGCCTGTTGCGTAGTCGCCTGCGCCGACCAAGAGCGTGACTGCAATCGAGAGCGGCACGACAGCTCGCTCCTCGACCACGCGATTCATCACTCGCTCGATGGCACGGCTCAGTCGCTGGCCGATGCGAGCATTTGCCGGTGTCGAAATCATCGCTGCTCCGTGTCCTTCTCGCGTACCCGTTGCGTGCCGTGCGTCGAAAGCGTCGGAAATGCATCATTCGTACCGGCGAAAATTTCGGCCCACGACGGCCTGCCACGCCAGTTCCCGCTTGGGTCATTCCGACCCAACGGGGAGAAACCACCCACGCCGCGCGGCACGACTCGCGCGGGGATACACAATTTTTAACGAGAACTGCGTCCGGCACGGGCAATGCACTGACGCACGCCGATGCTCGCTATCGGGATCCGTCGCTCAGCCGGTTTGGCCCCCTCATGATCTCTGCGGAAGAGCCGTGGAATGACGAGGAGCCGCCTCACTTTCCTCGAACCGCGCACCCCAAACGCGTGCTCGTGGCCGAGGATGACGCCGCGATGCGCGATCTGCTGCTCCTTGTACTGAGTGAGCGCGGCTACGCGGTGGAGTGCGTGAGCAGCGGTTCGCAAATGATCCAGGTGCTCTCCGAGCGCCACCCGGACGGCTCGCTTTCGGAGCCGTTTGATCTGATCGTGACCGACGTTCGCATGCCCGGTGCGTCTGGGCTCGACGCCATCGACCAACTGCGGCGCGCGGGCGGTGTGACGCCGGTGATCGCGGTCACGGCATTTCCACACGATGCCACCCGCAACCGCGCTCAACGACTCGCCATCCACCTGCTCGCCAAGCCCTTCGATCTCGACGTGTTGCGGGATGCCGTCGCGGCGGCGCTCGAGGCGAAGCTCGCCCCGCGCGCCGAAGAGCCCGAGCCGTGACGCTCCGATTTTCCGAGGGTGCCCTTGACGAGGCTCGATCGGGTTGCTAAGTGAACAGTGTTCACATGGTGCTGCCCGGTCGTTCCAAGCCAAAACCAAAGCCGAAAGCTGCTCGGGAGAGATCCCCGCAGCCTGCACCGTTCGTGCGCGGCCTTTCGGATACGCGGGCGCTGTTGGTCACCGCTGCCCGCGACCTGTTTTTGGAGGCGGGTGAACCGGGCTTCTCGTTGCGTGAAGTCGCGCGCCGTGTGGGGGTCTCTGCCGCCGCGGTGTATCGCCATTTCGATGGCAAGGAGGCGCTGATCTTTGCCGCCTGCACTCAAGGCTTCGAAGTGTTCTCGAGCTACTTGGTGCGCGCGCTCGGCGCTGCCACGCCGCTCGAACGTGCGCTCTCGTCGTGCGATCAGTATCGCGCGTTCGGGCTGGAAAATCCGCTCGACTATCGCTTCATCTTCATGAGCCCGGCAGAGCAAGTGCATCCCCCGCAGGAGGCGTCTCCCGAGCGCATGGAGGACCCGGCGCTGCCTCAGAACAGCACCTTCCAGTTCTTGGTCGACCGCATTCGCGAATGCATGGACGCGCGTGTCATCGCCCCAGGGGATACGCGACAGACGGCGGTGTTGGTCTGGGCGCATTTGCACGGCCTCGTTTCACTGCGTCTCGCCGGACTGTTGGATGCTGTTGGGGACGATCGAGCCTTTGCCGAGATGTATCGGCACTCCGTAGCTCGCCTTTTTCGTGCGCTTTCGTAGGCACTTTTTTTTGCCCATCAAGTGAACAGTGTTCACGTAGCCCGAGGAGAAAAACATGAAAACGCTCAACGACCGAGTCACTAGCAACGCTTCCGAAGAACCCATGGTCGTCTTCCTGATCGGCATGCGCGTGAACCGCTGGTGGAAGTTCGGGCAATGGTTCCGCACTGGGCTCGCCATGCCGCGCATGCTGCGCGAACTGGGTGAGCACCCGGAGCTCGGCTTTCTCGGTGGACAATCCTGGTTCGGTCGCACGACGATCTTGGTCAGCTACTGGAAGTCGGTCGATCACCTGTTCGCGTACGCGAAGCAGCGCAATGCGGAACATTTGCCCGCATGGCGCTCGTTCAACAAGCTCATTGGCAACAATGGTGACGTTGGCATTTGGCACGAGACGTACATCGTGCAACCTGGGGCGCACGAGAGCATCTACGTGAACATGCCGGAATTTGGCTTGGGTAAAGTGCTCGGTCTGCGCTCCGCGTCGCATCGTCCTGACTTGGTGAAGCGCGCCGCTGCGGCCGCCTAGAGCCAGTCAAAAAGGCCAGCAACTGCGGCTCGACGGGCCCCGACGCCGAAGGCTGAGTCGTCACGCGACGTCACGCGTGACCATCAACCCAAAATCCAAATCGGGGCAGATGTTGCATTTTGCAAATGCGTTGGATTTTGCGGCAACACGACGCGTTGTGTGCGCGCGCTGCGGCGCTTCTCGGCGGTGCTTCGATTCGATCGCGCTATCATGCCCGCATGGCTCGAGCTTCCGTGTTGGTCGTGGACGACGACCCTTTGAGCTTGGAGATGTTGGACGAAGGGCTGTCACTCCGCGGCTTTTCCGTGACCACGCGGCCGGCGATCGAGCCGGCCCTGGCTTGCATTCGCGCCGATGAATCGCTGAGCGTCGTGCTCACCGATCTGCGGCTGGCGGCCGAAAACGGGCTCGATTTGTGTCGCGCGGTACAGCAGATTCGTCCGAACTTGCCGGTGATCGTGATCACCGCGTTCGGCAGCATTCGCACGGCGATGGATGCCATGCGCGCGGGTGCTTACGATTTCATCACCAAGCCCTTCGATCTGGAGGTGATCGCGGTATCGCTCGACCGTGCGGCGAAACACAATGAGTTGAACTCGGAGCTCGAGCGGCTGAGGCGCGTGATCGTGCCCGAGCATGGACTCGCGGGGTTGATCGGTGCAAGTCCGTCGATGCGTCGCTCGTTCGAGTTGATTCAGCTGGCGGCTGACTCGGATGCCACCGTGCTGATCACGGGCGAGAGCGGCACCGGCAAGGAGCTTGCGGCGAAGGCGTTGCACGATTTGAGCGAGCGTCGCGCGCGGCCATTCGTGGCCATCAATTGCGCGGCGATTCCCGAGAATCTCTTGGAGAGTGAGCTGTTCGGGCACGTGCGCGGTGCGTTCACCGACGCCCGCGCCGATCGCCCGGGGCTATTTCTGAAAGCCGGACAAGGCACGCTGTTTTTGGACGAAATCGGGGATCTGCCGCAACCCGTGCAGGTGAAGCTGCTGCGCGCGCTGCAGGAGCGCAGCGTTCGACCGGTGGGCAGCGATCAGGACGTACCGTTCGAAGCCAGGATCGTGGCTGCGACTCACCAAGACTTGGAAGCCGCGGTGACGAACGGGCGCTTTCGCCAGGACTTGTTTTACCGCATCAACGTGATCGAAATCCCGCTGCCACCGCTGCGCGCTCGCGGTAGCGACGTGTTGCTTTTGGCGCAGCATTTCTTGACTCGGTTCGCTGCGCGTCGCGGGCGCGATGCGGTCAAGTTGTCGGCCGCGGCGGCCGAACTGCTGCTGCGTTACGACTGGCCGGGGAACGTGCGCGAGCTAGAAAATACGGTCGAGCGTGGTCTGGCGTTGTCGCGCACGAGCGAAATCGTCGTCGACGATCTGCCCGAGCGGGTTCGCCGCGCGAGCGCCGGCAGAGTGATCATCGCGACCGAGGAGCCGAATGATTTGGTTTCGCTCGAAGAGGTCGAGCGGCGCTACATCTTGAGGGTGATGGAGGTGGTTTCGGGCAATAAATCCCTGGCCGCGGACATCCTGGGGCTCGATCGCAGCACTTTGTATCGCAAGCTCGAGCGCTATTCGGGCGTCGTCAAAGCCAAGACCGGCTCCGAGAAAGCATGAGGCTCACATGGAAGCTGACGCTGGCGATCGCGCTCGGCATCGTGTCCGTGCTGACGCTCAGCGCGTGGCTGCGCATTCGTGCCGACGCGGACGCCTATCATCGCGACACGCTGCGCGACCACTACGTCGTCGGGCGCGGGCTCGCCACTGCGGTCGAGCTGCTCTGGGCGCGCGAGGGTGAAGAGCGCGCGCTCGAGCTCGTGCGCTTGGTCAACGATCGCGAAAACCGCATCGGGATTCGCTGGGTTTGGCCAGACGAGCAGAGCGGCCCGAGTGCGCCGCGCTCGCGCGCTGGCTTGCCCGGCCCGCGTGACGCGGTGCGTTCGACCGAGGTGCGACCGGACGGAGAGCCAAGCTACATCGTCACGTACGTGCCGGTGCACCTGCACGCGGCGCGCGACGGCGCGATCGAGCTATCCGAGTCCTCCGCGGATGAGCATGAACTGGTGCGGGGAGCGCTGCTGCGCTCGGCCGGAACCACGTTTTTGCTGATCTTGATTTGCTCGGCGCTGATCTTGCTGTTTGGCGTCGTGTTTTTGGCTCGGCCGATGAAGCTGCTCGTGCAAAAGGCCAACGCGATCGGCGCGGGTGATTTGGATTCACCATTGGTCGTCACGCAACGGGACGAGATTTTCGACCTTGCCGAGGCCATGAATACGATGTGCGAGCGCCTCAAGGACGCACGAGACGAAACGCGACGCGAGGCAGAGGCCAAAGAATTGGCCGTCGATCAACTGCGTCACGCGGATCGACTGCGCACGATCGGCGAGCTATCGACGGGGCTCGCGCACGAGCTCGGCGCGCCGCTGAACGTCGTGCGCGTCCGCGCGGCGATGATTGGTAGCGGTGAGGTTTCAGAGAACCGCATGCGCGAGCTCGGGACGCTGATTGTCGATCAGGCGGATCGCGTGTCGGCCATCATTCGACAGTTGCTGGACTTTGCGCGTCGCGAAGCGCCAGAACGGCGATTGGTCGATTTGCGATCGGTGCTGCGCGATGCGGTGCTGCTGGTGTCGCCGTTGGCGGAGAGCACCGGTGTGGTCGTGCAAATTGGCGGAAAAAGCGAACGAGTATCAGCGCTGGTCGATTCGGCGCAATTGCAGCAGGCGGTCGCCAATATCCTGCTCAACGCGATTCACGCGAGCTCGCGCGGCGACGTGGTGAGCGTATTGGTCAGCTGCGAACCCACTCCGACGATTGCAGTGCGCGATTCCGGCAAAGGCATCGCCCCCGAGCACCTACCGCGCATCTTCGAACCGTTTTTCACCACCAAAGCCGCCGGGGTGGGCACGGGGCTCGGGCTATCGGTCACGCTCGGCATCATCGAAGAGCACGGCGGAACCGTGCGTGTGGAGAGCTCGGTCGGTGTGGGTACCACTTTCACCATCGAGCTGCTCGCACCCGAGGCGTCGCAGTCTCCGACAGCGCCGGATTTTGCAGCAGCGCCCGCGTCGTCGCGGCGCTGAGGAACGGCTCGACTCTGGCGCTGTGTGGGCACGTGGCCCGTGGCATGGCGCGTGCTCTGAGTCGTTCATGCTCAGTGTTCGCTCGGTGTTCGGCGCGTTGTGTGCGGTCGTGCTCGCGAGCTCGGCTGTGTGGGCTTCGATGCGTGAAGCTGATCCGCGCACGGCTACGGGGATTGACGCAAACGCGGCTGGAGATCGAGCACTCCGCTGGCAATCGCTGCAAGTCGAAGCCGCGGAGGCCGCGGAGCCGCTTTGGAGCGACGCCTTCGATGGCTTGCTGAAGCTCGACGAAAGCAAGGCAGCTCGTGTTGGGGTGCCGCTCTCCGGTCGGGTGCTGCGCGTGTACGCGGAGCTGGGTTACGAGGTCAAAAAGGGCGACCCGTTGTTTACGGTCGCGAGCGCCGACCTTGCGAGTCTGGGCGCAGAGCGCCGCCAGGCAACGCTGGCCTTGGAGTCTGCCGAGACTGCGCTTGCTCGAGTGGAAGCATTGGTCTCCGCGCGCGCGCTGCCCGAGCGCGAACTGGCCGAGGCCATGCTGCGGCGCAAGCAAGCCGAGCTATCACTGAAGATGGCGCAGAGCCGGCAAAATAGCCTGCACGTGCGCGTCGATTCCGCCTCGGAATTCACCGTCATCGCTCCGCGTTCGGGGCGCATCGTCGAAAAACGGGTGTTGCTCGGCCAGCAACTGAGCGCGCGCAGTGAACAAACCTTGCTGACCATCGCCGACCTGTCATCGCTTTGGCTGAGCGCGGAGTTGTTTCAACCCGACTTGCACGGCATTGCGCCAGGCACCGCAGTCAGCATCGCGGTGCCGGCGTTGCCCGAGATCGTGATTCGCGGCGAGGTGGACACAGTGTCGTCGCTGGTCGATCCTGAACGTCGCAGCGTGCCCGTGCGCGTCCGCGTCGACAACGCGGCCCGCAATCTGAAGGTCAACCTATTCGCCAAAGCGCGCTTTTTGACGACGCCACCCGAGGGTAGCGTGAGCGTCGGCGCGAGCGCACTGCGCAGCGACGGCAATCGCGATTACGTGTACGTGCGCACCGGCGAGGGAGATTTCGAACGTCGCTGGGTGACCCCGGGCGCAATCGTCGCCGGGCGCGCACTGATTCACGAGGGCGTTGCCGCTGGTGAAGCGATCGCGATCCGCGGCATGACCCTGCTCGACAACCGACTCGCGCTGCTGCCGTAGGCGATCTTTTTTCGCAACAGGGATCGTTGCTGGCCGATCCCTGCGCATGAAGACGAAATTCAAGGCACTATTTCTGGTCGGCGGCGGGCTTTTGGTCATTTCTGGCGTTGGCTGCGCGTCGAGCCCCGGTGATTCGAACGACTACAGGAACAAGCCCAGCGAACCGGCCGGTACTGCGGGATCCGGCGGAATGGCGAACACGTCGCTGGCCGAGGGTGGCGATTCTGGGGGAGCCGCAGACGACTCCGGTGGCTCTGATGACGGTCTCGCGGGTTCCGGAGCAACAATGGAGGCCTCGGGCAAGGACATCACTACCGCCTGTAAGGAGTACGCGGTCGCGGAATGTCATAAGATCGCGCAGTGCAATCCGTGGCTGATTGCGGCCTACTTCGAGGACGAAGCTGCGTGCGTGAAGCGTTACGAGACGACCAGCGGTTGCACGGCACGCTTTGCGCTACGTGGGACGAGCCAAACCGTTGCCGGCCTCGCGGCGTGTACGTCGGCCCTGACGAGTAGTACTTGCGCCGAGTGGTTGGACCTCGATCCGACTGCGCTTGCTGCATGCGCAGCAAAGCCGGGGGCGCTCGCCGACGGAGCGGGCTGCGGCAACGATGGGTCCGCCGGAATCGACTGCGCCGTTGGCGGGTTTTGCCGCATCACAGGCTCCGGCACGCAGGGCACTTGCGTGCTCCCCGCCAAGGATGGCCAAGCGTGTGACGACCAAGATGGCCCGAGTTGCCTACCGTGGGCCACGTGCATGGGTGGACTCTGCAAGGTGTCGGACCCGGCGGCATGTCGCTGAGCGCTAAACGAGCGAACTCAAAGCTCGATCTGCGAACCGATCTCCATCACGCGGCTTGGCGGGATGCCGAAGAACGCCGTCGCTGGCTCTGCGTTGCGGGTGAGGAAGGCGAACAAGCGCTCACGCCACACGTTCATCTCGGAGTGCGTGGTGGCGAGCACGGTTTCACGGCCGAGGAAGAACGTGACGAACTCGAGCGAGTAGCTGTTGAATTCAGTGCGTCGCAGCAGCTCGGGTACGTTCGGCGTCTCCATGAAGCCGTAGCGCGCGACGGCGCGCCAAAAGCCGTATTTGAGCTCCTCGATCTTCACGCGCTCGGTGTCCGAAACGCGCGACACCTTTTCGGTGACGATGGTCAAGAGCAGCACGCGCTCGTGTACGGCGCGCATGTGCAAAAAGCCCTGAAGCAGCGCCGGCGGCGTGCCGGCCGAATTGCCGGTGAGGTAGACGGCGGTGCCTGGCACGCGCGCTGGGCGCTCCACGCGCATCAGCTCGTACAGATCTTCGAGCGGCACGGTGCTATCTTGCACCTTCTTGAACAGGATTTGGCGGCCGCGTCGCCAGGTCGTGAACACGGTGTACATGACTGCGCCGACCGTGAGTGGAAACCAACCGCCGTGCGCGACCTTGGTCAAATTCGAACTCAAAAAGGTCAACTCGAGGCACAACAGCGGAATCGTCACCGCCAGCGCCGGCAACCGTCCCCAATGCCATTGCACGCGCGCAACGACATAGGCGAGCAGCGTGGTGATGGTCATGTCGAGCGTGACTGCGACGCCGTATGCGGCCGCGAGCCCGCTCGAGCTACCAAAGCCCCAAACCGCCAGCACCGCCGCCATCATCAGCAGCCAATTGACGATCGGCACGTAGATTTGACCGATCTGATGAGCAGACGTGTGTTGAATGCGCACGCGCGGCAAAAAGCCGAGCATCAAGGCTTGGCGCGTGACCGAAAATGCGCCGCTGATCAGCGCCTGCGAGGCAATGATCGTGGCCAGCGTCGACAAACCAACGACGGGGTACAGACCCCACGACGGCACCATCTGATAAAATGGGCTCGAAATCGCCTCGGGATTGCCGAGCAAGAGCGCGCCTTGCCCGAAGTAATTCAGCAGCAACCCCGGCAACGCCACCGTGAACCACGCCGCGCGGATCGGCCGCGCTCCGAAGTGGCCCATGTCCGCGTACAGCGCTTCTCCACCGGTCACCACCAAGAACACCGAGCCGAGCACCAAGAAGCCGAGGTGCCCGTTACGCATGAAGAAGTGCACCGCGTGCACCGGGTTCACCGCAAAGACGATGTTCGGATGCTTGATGATGTTGGCGACGCCGAGCCCCGCCAGCGTGAGGAACCAAACCAACATCACCGGGCCGAACACCGCGCCGACGCTACCCGTCCCACGCCGCTGTGCGGAAAACAACAGCACCAGAATGACGCTCGCGATCGGCAAAATCAGCGGCTCGAACGCTGGCGTCGCGACCTTCAAGCCCTCGATCGCGCTGAGCACCGAAATCGCCGGCGTGATGATGCCGTCGCCGAACAACAGCGACGCACCGAACAAGCCGAACGCGAGCGCCGCGGCATGCGCCTTCGGGCGCAGCGGTTTGGTCGTGGCGAGGGCGGTGAGCGCCAAAATCCCGCCTTCACCGTGGTTGTCGGCTTTGAGCACGTAGGCCACGTACTTGAGCGAGATCACGGTCATCAGCGCCCAGAAAATCAGCGACACGATGCCGAACACGTTCTCCGGCGCGCTCGATACGCCATGGGCGCGACTCAAACACTCGCGCACCGCGTACAACGGGCTGGTTCCGATATCGCCGAACACCACCCCGAGGGATGCCAAGGACAAGGTCAAGAGCTGTCGTTGACTACCGCGTGTGCCGTGGCCGCCGTCTTTCGCAGCAGCCAGCACATCAGCCGTCGGGCCATCACTCATCGATCCCAGCTCTATCGCACCCCCGCCGCGCTGAACATCCCCAGCCGTCGATCTTGCGTGATTTGCGAGGGCCGCACGCAAGTGCGCCACAGCCTGCCATGTGTCGTTCGAGAGGTTTTTTGATGGTCACCCTGCACGGCGCACTTCGACACAGCCATTCTCGGGCCCTACTGCGTCGCGCCCGCCGAGCGGGCCGCCGGCAGGCAGTTCGTGCTCAATTCGACGGCTTCCTTCTTCACGCTCTCCGACTGCGAATCGCTCTCGCGCATCCAGCGCACGAATTGCTCGTTCGTCGGATACCGGGTGTGCAGGCCATTGAGCACGCACCCGCACAACGCTCGACATTGCGCGTCGGTCGCTTTTGCCGCGGTGCAACTGCGCACACAGCTGGTGCTGAAGTTTTCCTCCATTTTGTGGACGACTGCGTCGGACGAGCCGAGGCGATGGGCAACGAGATTGAACCCGAACACGGCGCCTACGCCAGCGAGCGCTCCGACGAGCGCCGCGATGTACGGCACCGCGCCCTTGGTCTGCTTGCGGGTCACCAAGAAGGCGATCACCGCTGGCGGGATTGCTCCGCCCACCATCTGTCCGACCAGTTCTCCCAATTGATACTCGTTCACCACGGCCTCCCGGGCTGACACGCAGCCACAACCCTCGTTTCGCGCTCACCTTAACACCAAGTGCCCCGGGGCTTCCCGAATGCGCTACATACGCCCGCAATGACCATCGCCGTCGTCGCAGAGAAGCCCTCGGTGGCCCGCGATCTGGCGCTGGCTTTGGGCGCCACGAAGCGCGGTGATGGGACGCTTTCAGGCAACGGCTACGTCGTCACCTGGGCGATCGGACACCTGGTGGGGTTAGCGGAGCCCGAGGGCATTCGCCCCGAATGGAAGCGCTGGCGTCGTGAAGATTTGCCGATGTTGCCCGAGCACTGGCAGCTTGTCGTGTTCGCGGCCACGCGCCCACAATTCGAGATCGTACGCAAAGTATTGAATGCGCGCGACGTCGAATCCGTGATTTGCGCGACGGATGCCGGTCGCGAGGGTGAGCTGATCTTCCGCTTCATCTATGAAGCGGCGGGCTGTCGGCGTCCGGTGCAACGGTTGTGGATCTCATCGCTGACCGAGACCGCCATTCGCGAAGGATTTCGCCGCTTGCGACCCGCGCGCGAGTACGACGCACTGGCCGACGCCGCGCTCGGCCGAAGTCGCGCGGACTGGCTCGTCGGCATGAATCTATCGCGCGCGTATGGCCTGTCGTTGGACGCGCCGCTGTCCGTCGGTCGTGTGCAAACGCCGACTCTAGCGATGCTCGTCGAACGTGAAATCGCGATTCGCGATTTCGTCCCAGAGCCGTATCTGGAAGTCGTCGCCACGTTCGAAGCGCGCGATGCACAAAAGTATCGCGGCACGTGGTTCAAGCCAGGCAAGGACGTTGCCCATCCGCAACGTTTGCCGGCTTCGGGTGCCGAGGCCGAGCAAGTCGTGAAGCGTGCTCTGGCGGGGCGAGCACGCATCGAAAGTGTGCAGTCGCAGACCAAGCGCTTGCCACCTCCGCAGCTGTACGATTTGACGGAGCTGCAGCGGCATTTGAACCGGTTGTACGGGTTTTCGGCGCAGCGCTCGCTGGATGCTGCGCAGTCGCTGTACGAAAAGCACAAGCTCCTCAGCTACCCGCGTACCGATAGTCGACTCCTATCGAGTGAGGTCGCGAAGGGCTTGCCCGAGGTGGTTGCTGCGATCGCCGAGCCATATCGAGCATTGCTCGCCGAGGGCACGGGTGAGCGTCCGCTGTCCAAGCGTTTCGTCGACGATAGCCGAGTGCGCGATCACCACGCCATCATCCCCACCGCGATTCCGGCAACCGGGCACGCGCTCAGCGCGGACGAGCGAAAGGTTTACGAGCTCGTATGCCGCCGGCTGTTGCAAGCGTGGCACCAGGATTTCATCTGGGCAGTGACTGAAGTGATCACCCAAGTGCATCCGAGCGAGCCCTCGAGCGAGCCGATCGATCACTATCGCAGCCTGGGCACGGCGATCGAGCAACAGGGCTGGAAAGTCCTCGACTTGGGCGAAGCCAAGCCACCCCCTGAAAAGAAGCGTGATTCGGGGAACGCCGAGGCCGGTGAGCGCGAAACGCGCGAAGCCGTTTTGCCCGCGGGCCTGGAGCGCGGACAAACACCGCGCGTCCTCGAGGCCAAAGCGCTGCCCAAGACCACGCGCCCGCCGCCGCCGCTGAACGATGCCACATTGCTGACGGCAATGGAGACCGCCGGGAAGACGGTCGATGAAAAGGAACTGTCCGATGCCATGAAGGACAGCGGCCTTGGCACACCCGCAACGCGCGCGAACATCATCGAGACGCTGATCGCGCGCGGCTACGTGAAGCGCGACGGCAAAGCGCTGCACGCGACTGAGCGCGGTGAGGGCTTGATCGCGGTGGTCGACGCGGAAGTGAAGAGCGCGGCGATGACCGGAGGCTGGGAAGCTCGGCTGCAAGCCATCGCCCGCGGTAACGGCGATCTGGCGGAATTCTTGCGCAAAATCGAAGCGTACGTGACTGAGGTCGTGGCGCGCGTGCCGCGAACTCTGCCGCCGCTCGCTGGGGGCGCAGCTGGGAGCGCGAGTGAAACGGACCGCGTCGTGCCTACGAGGTCGGCAGCGAGTGCTGCGCGTTCTGCGCCGCCAGCGCGCGCAGCCGCCACAGCGACGCGCCCGACGGCCGCAGCAACGCGCGCGACCGCCAATTCAATGCCTTCGTCTGCCGCGAAGGAGCACCCCCAAAAAATACAGCCAACCCCACGCGCGACAAGCTCCGCGCCGCGCGAACCGCGCACCTCGTCCGCGTCCGGGTCAGACCTTTCTACGCTCTTGCGTGAGCGCTTCGGCTTCGATTCGTTTCGCGCGCATCAGCAAGCCGTGTGCGAGGCCGCGGCTGCGGGTGACGATGTTCTCTTGGTAATGCCCACGGGGGCGGGAAAGTCGCTTTGCTACCAATTGCCCGGCCTGGCGCGCGGCGGCACGACCTTGGTCGTGAGCCCGCTGATCGCGCTGATGGAAGACCAAGTTACTCGCTTACAAGCGCTCGGTTTGCGCGCAGAACGCATTCACTCCGGTCGCCCGCGATTGGAATCGCGCAACGTGTGCGCGGACTACCTCGCGGGTAAGCTCGACTATTTGTTCATCGCGCCCGAGCGACTCGGCGTTGCGGGCTTTCCGGAGCTGCTCGCGCGTCGCCCACTGGGCTTGATTGCCATTGATGAAGCTCATTGCATCTCGCAATGGGGTCATGATTTTCGGCCGGACTATCGCCTGCTCGGTCAACGGCTTCCGCAGTTACGCCCCGCGCCGGTCGTCGCGCTCACCGCGACTGCAACGCCCACGGTTCAACGAGATATCGCGGCGCAGCTCGGTCTAGGCGAGCGAGCCAGGCTATTCATTCACGGATTTCGTCGCCACAACCTTTCGCTCGAGGCGCTGGAAGTGCCGCCCAAAGATCGTCCTGGCCGCGCGCTGCAGTGGTTGTCGGGACCGGGCCGTTTGCCTGCGATTGTCTATGCACCAACGCGCAAGACGGCCGAGACCGTGGCCGCGGTGCTGTCCACGGCGCACCGTGCAAAGGCCTACCACGCAGGTTTGGCAGCCGAGGTGCGCGAGCGCGTTCAGGCCGACTTTCTTGCCGGAAAGCTCGACGTCGTGGTGGCCACGATCGCGTTCGGCATGGGCGTCGACAAGGCGGACATTCGCACCGTTTTGCACCTCGCGTTGCCGGGCAGCGTCGAGTCTTACTACCAAGAGATCGGCCGCGCAGGACGTGATGGCAAACCGTCGCGCACGTTGCTCATGCATCACGCGAGTGATCGCAAGACGCACGATTTCTTCTTGCAGCGTGACTACCCCGAGGCGTCTGTACTCGAGAAGCTGTTCAAGGCGCTCAAGCCCACGCCCGTCACTGGCGCGACGCTGCGCAAGAAGTCGCGAGTGGCGAAGCTCGGCTTCGACAAGGCGCTCGAAAAACTGTGGATTCACGGCGGCGTGAATGGCGTTGCCGACGAGCAGCTCGTACGCGGACACGACCAATGGCATGCGCCCTACGCCGCTCAGCGAGCGCGTCGCATCGAACAATTGGACGCGGTCGCGCGTTTCGCCTCTGGCCGACAGTGCCGGATGATCGCACTGGTTCGTCATTTCGGTGACAGCGCGGATGGCGGCGAGCCCTGCGGGCGTTGTGACGTCTGTGCCCCCGAGTCGCGCATCGCTGCGACCTCGCTCGGGCCACCGCCCAAGGTCAGCGCCAAGCTCACCAACCGCGGCAAAAAAGCTGGCAAGCGCGCGGGGCGTAAAGCCGCGCGCAGTAAAGCGGTCGCCTTGCCCGCCACGGGTGCGAGTGCGGGCCTAGTTGCAACACTTCGAGCTTGGCGGCTGAGCGAAGCCAAGAAGAAGCGCGTGCCCGCATTTCGAGTCTTGACCAATCGCGCCCTGGTTGCGATCGCAGAGGCGCGTCCGACGAGCACGGATGCGTTGCGCAATGTGCCCGGCGTTGGCCCGAAGGTGATTCAGACGTACAGCGTCGAGCTAGTTCGGTTGTGCGCACGCGGCTGATTTGAGTCGCCTGCTGTGTTAGCTTCTCGAGTAGTCGGACATGGTAAAGAAGCCGCTGTCCAAGGAGCAGGCTGAGGCGGTCACGCGACGGAGCGTGCTTGCAGACGGCTCACTGTGCTTGCGAACCAGCAAGTTCACGCAGGTCATCACTCAGCTCGGGCCGGGTGTGATGCTCGTGACTGGCATTGGCTACAACAGCGGAGAATGTGCGCCGCTGGTCACTGCCGAACTCTCACGTGCCATCCCATCGGCCGGGAAATTGAGCGCGTTCGTGAATCTCTCCGAGCAGACCGGCCAAGCCAGCATTGCGCGTGAATGGTGGGCGGATTGGTCCAAGCAAAATCGCGCACAGCTCACTACGACCCACATGTTCGTACGCAGCAAGATGATGGACATGGCCATCTCGGTCTTGGTCATGCTCATCGGCAGCGAGATGGTCCGAACTCACTCCAATCGCACCACGTTCGAAGCGGCGATCGCCGAACGTGTGCGTGGTTTTCGCGCGCTGCCCACGTATCCGGACTTGCCGCCGCTGCTCGAGTGAACGGCGCGCAAAGCCGACTGAGGCAAAATCGCGAGCGAGGCCTGCTCGCGTTTGCGGCTTAACTCCTCGCCTCCTTCCGCCGTTGCACGTCCAGTGCACCAGTGTGGCCATTCGAGCCACATCCATAAGCGCGGGTGCGACGACACCGACTCACCACTTTGCCCTATTGTGAATTCGCCCGTTGCCGTGAAAGAGTGCGAGCTTGGCTCACGTGTCCGTTCGCAGTCGGTAGGGCTGCGTTCGGTGTGAGGCTTAAAAGGAAATCAGATGCGATCTACTCGATTGAAGACGTGCCTCTGCGGTGCGAGTGCGATCTTGTCGTTGGCGCTTTCGGGGACTGCAGAAGCAGAGGGATTGGCGCTCAATCGTTTCGACCCGGCGCCGGCGGGCGATCGCATGTTCGGTGTGCCCTCGCCTTACGTAGCCGGTCACGTCACTCCGCACGTGATGTTGCTCGCGGACTACGCGCACAATCCGCTCAAGCTCTACTCGGTGCCGAGCGACACGGATGAGGGCTCGATCGTCAAGCATCAGCTGTTTTTGCACCTGAATGCGAGCCTCGCGCTGTGGAATCGCCTGAACCTCGACGTCAGCGTTCCCCTCGCGGTATATCAAAGCGGCGACGACCCGACCGCGGGGGGCGTGCCCTTTTCGTCGCCTAGCTCCGCGCAATTCGGTGATCTTCGTTTCGGTGCGCGCGTGCGGCTGCTGGGTGAGTATCACGACCCTTTCCAACTCGCAGTGGGTGGCTACGTGTGGGTGCCGACGGGCGCGAGCGATGCGTACGTGAGCTCGGGTGAAGTGCGCGGCTTACCGCAGCTGATTCTCGGTGGTCGTGTCGATGAGCGGTTCGTGTGGTCCGTCGCGGCGGGTCCGCAGATTCAGGGCAAGAGCTCGTTCGCCAACGTCGACCAAGGCACGATGTTCAAGTGGGGAGCTGGTTTTGGGTTCCTACTGCTCGACAATCGCCATCTCCAGATCGGTCCCGAAGCATACGGCGCGGTCACCTTGCGCGACGTCGAGAAGCACACCACCAACGCGGAGGTGTTGCTCGACGTTCGTTACCGCATCATCGACGATCTCGAGGTCGCGGCGGGTGCTGGCCCCGGCCTGACTTCCGGCGTGGGTACGCCCGATCTGCGCGCGCTGCTCTCGCTCGCCTATACCCCCGAGCAGAAGAAGGCGGAGCCGGTGGTGACGCCCGTACCGCCGCCGCCTCCCGCGGATCGCGATCACGACGGCATTCTCGACGCGGACGACGCTTGTCCCGACGTGAAGGGGGTTGCCGACGAGGATCCGAAGAAGAACGGCTGTCCCCCGCCCGAACCGGTCGATACGGACGGTGATGGCATCTTCGATCCCGACGACGCCTGCGTCGACGTGAAGGGCGTCGCCAATGAGGATCCGAAGAAGAACGGTTGCCCCCCGCCGAAAGACACGGACGGTGACGGCATCTTCGATCCAGAAGACGCCTGCCCCGCGGAGAAGGGCCCGCGTGACGACGACCCGAAGAAGAACGGCTGCCCCAAGTCCGTGCGTGTGATCGAAAACGAGATCGTGATCTTGGAGCAGGTGCAGTTCGACACCGGCAAGGCCACCATCAAGCCTGCGAGCAACGATCTGCTCGATCAAGTCGCGGAAGTGCTCACGCAGCACCCGGAGATGCTCAAGGTCGAAGTGCAGGGCCACACCGACAACCGTGGTTCCGCGGCGTTGAACAAGAAGCTCTCGCAAGCGCGCGCTGACGCCGTGAAGAAGGCGATGGTCCAACGGGGCATCAGCGCCGACCGGCTGGTGACCAAAGGTTACGGGCCGGAAAAGCCCATCGATGACAACGGCACTGAAGAGGGGCGCCAAAAGAACCGCCGTGTGCAGTTCGTGATCCTCGAGAAGCAGCCGAAGGAGACTCCGTAATATGCAATATCCTAGCTTTTTTTCGGGTTGGCATCGTCTCGGTCTGGTTCTGCCGTTACTGCTCGGCGCGTGCACGCCGGGCATCGGGCCCACGGACGAGCCCATGGGGAACACTCAGCAAGCTGTGTTCACCAATGGTGACTTCGAGACCGGCACGGCGGGGAATGCGCCGCCCTCGTGGACGGTGCAGACCTTCATCAACAACGGCATCACCGTGCAATCGCCGCAGACGCGCGCGGGGCTGAACTTGGCCAACGGTGGCGATGCGATCACGACGATCTTGAACGCGTCGAACACGGCAGATCCGAACTTGGGCGCGACCGCTTCGCTCCGTTACTGCCGGTACGGGGCGAAGTGCTCGATCGTGAATTTTCACAGCGCCCAGGCCTACGGTCACAGCAAGAACGTGAACAGTCTGTCGCAAAGCATGACGACTGGAGCGGCCGACGTCGATTCGATTGATGGGCTGGTGCACGTTCGCTTCGCGGTTGCGCCGGTGTTGCAGAACCCTGCGCACAACCCCGAAGAACAGCCGTATTACATGGTGCAGGTCACCAACAATACCAAAGGCATTCTGCTTTACTCGGACTTCAACTTGAGTGCGCAGGCAGGTGTCCCATGGAAGACCATCAACGGTGGCACCGACAACGAGATCGACTACGTCGATTGGTCACTCGTGGACATCGCACCCGGCGCAGCGAAGCTCGCTCAGGGCGATAACGTCACGCTCGAGATTATTGCGGCGGGTTGCTCGCTTGGTCGCCACTACGGCGAGGTCTACGTGGATGGCGTTGGAACGGCGGTTCCGGGCCTGTACGTCACCGGCACGGGGCCGGCTCAGGCGAACGCGGGCTCAGTCGTCACGTACAACATGTCGTACAAGAACGGATCGGCCGCGCCTGCGACGGGCGTGGTGATCAACTTTACGACGCCGCCAAATACCACCTTTCAGGCGCTCACTCCGCCAGCAGGGGCGAATTGTACCTCCCCGACGGTGGGTACCGCTGGCACGATCACCTGCACTTTCAGTAGCGCAATCGCCGCCGCAGCGACCGGAACTTTTCAAGTCCAGGTCAACCTCTCGGCGACCGCTACGGGCACGCTCGTCTGCGGCTTGTACGACATCAAGTCCACACAAGAAGCGACGCTCAATGGCTCCAAGATCCTCACTGCCATCGGCTGCGCGCTCGATGCGGACTGCGGCACTGGCAAGTGGTGCAACATCTCTGCCAAACAGTGCCTCGCCACGCTCAGCAACGGCACCTCGATGCCGACCGATGTCTCGCACTCCAATCCGACGCTGAATGGCGCTTGCACTGCGCCCGCTGCGACACTGGTCTGTCAGAGCGCAGTCTGTGAAACGAGTGACAGCAAGTGCGGTAAGTTGAACGGCAACGGCCCTTGTACGGTCGCAAACCAAGCTACGATTTGCCGCTCCGCGGTGTGTGACACCGACAACTTGTGCGGTTACACGACGGATCACGGCCCGTGCACCGCGCTCAATGCAGCGACGGTCTGCCGTTCGGGTCTTTGCGCAGCAGGGGTGTGTCTGGCGCCGGGTGGCTGCAACGTGGATGCGGACTGCACCGCCGGCAAGTGGTGCAACGAGACCGCGCACACCTGCACGACCAAGCTGACCAACGGCACCGCAATTCCGACCGATGCGCCGCACACCAATCCGATCCTGAACGGCAACTGCAGCACGGCTGCGGGGACGCTCGTATGCCAGGCCGGCGTGTGCGATACGAGCGACAGCAAGTGTGGCTATGCCACCAACGGTGGCCCGTGTTCGGCCGGCAACGCAGCCACGGTTTGCCGCTCTGGCAGCTGCAGCGCGAATTTGTTGTGCCGCCCGGTTGGCGGTTGCAACGTAGATGCTGACTGCGCGAGCGGCCAATGGTGCAACGAGTCGATCCACACCTGCACCGCAAAGCTCGCTAATGGAGTCGGCATCCCGGTCGATGCTCCGCACTCCGGCCCGACCCTCGATGGCAGCTGTACCGTCGCGGCCAGTACCTTGGTTTGCCAGGCGGGAGTATGCGAAACGAGTGACAATAAGTGCGGCAAGCTGAATGGCAACGGAGCCTGCACGGTCGGGAATCAAGCCACCATTTGTCGCTCGGGCGTGTGCGATCCGGACAACAAGTGTGGATACGACAACGATCATGGTCCGTGCAACAGCGTCAACGGGGCGACGGTCTGCCGCTCCGGCTCTTGCAGTGCGAATTTGCTGTGCCAACCCGCGGGCGGTTGCAACGTCGACAGTGACTGCACGGCTGACAAATGGTGCAACGAAACCAGCCACACCTGCGCCGTGAAGCTCACCAACGGCACCAGTATTCCCACGGACGCGCCGCACTCCAGCCCCACTTTGAATGGCACCTGTTCGACCGCTGCGGCCACTTTGGTCTGCGAATCCGCGGTGTGCGACGCGACCGACAACAAGTGCGGTTACGACACCAATCACGGCCCATGCACCAGTGCAAACGCCGCGACCGTCTGCCGCTCGGGTGCGTGCAGCACGAATGGGCTATGCCTTCCCGCAGGCGGCTGCAACGTGGACACCGACTGCACCAGCGGAAACTGGTGCAACGAAACGCTGCACGCATGCACGCCCACGCTCGCCAACAACACGGCGATGCCGAGTGACGCCGCGCACACGACCCCGACCCTGAACGGCAAGTGCACAGACACGGCCAGCGCACTCGTCTGCCAAAGCGCCGTGTGTGACACTGCCGACGACAAGTGCGGATACGACTTGGGTCACGGCCCGTGTACGACAGCAAACGCAGGCGTTGTCTGCCGCTCCGGCGCATGCAGCGCCGACGGCACGTGTCGCCCCGCGGGCGGCTGCAATCTGGACGCCGATTGTGCGACGGGCAACTGGTGCGAAATCAGCTCGCGCACCTGCAAACCCACGCTCGCCAATGGCAGCCCGCTACCGACCGACGTACCGCACACGAGCCCCACGCTCGACGGTAGTTGTTCGGAGCAAGCCGCAGCTTTGGTCTGCCAAAGCGCGGTCTGCGACGGCGCTGACAGCAAGTGCGGATTCGCCACCGGTCACGGCCCGTGCACGCCGGCGAATGGCGCAGTTGTGTGTCGCTCGGGCTCGTGCAGCGCGAACGGGCTGTGCCAACCGGGCGCGGGCTGTAATGTCGACGCCGACTGCGAAGCGGGCAAGTGGTGCAACGAGAGCTCCGGCGCTTGTCTGCCGCTGCTCGGAAACGGCACGCGGATCCCGACCGATGCTCCGCACGTCGGCCCCACCCTCGACGGATCGTGCACGGGCGCTGCAGCGACGTTGGTTTGTGTGAGCGGCGTGTGTGACATGCGCGACGACGAATGCGGCTTCGCAAACGGAGTTGGGCCGTGCACTGCTGCCGACGCGGGCAGCGTGTGTCGCTCCGGCCGTTGTGGAGAGGCCGGTGCCGTCCAAGGCATCTGCGTTTCTTGCACCGGAGACGCGCATTGCTCGGGTGACACACCGGTCTGCGATCTGAAGAAGGGCGGCTGCGTCGAATGCACCTCGTCCAACGAGTGCAGCGGCAAGAAGCCGATCTGTGACCTCGAACACTCGGTGTGCGTGAAGTGCAACGGCGACATGGGTTCGAAGGCGAGCAACCCGTGTCCCGACGGCGCGGCACCCTTCTGCTCGCTGTCTGGAACGAATCAAGGCAGCTGCGGAAAGTGCACTTCGGACGCGGAATGCGCCGGCCACACCGGAACCGTCTGCGATCAGGCCAGCGGCGTGTGCAGGATTGGCTGTAACGTCGATGCGGATTGCGCGGGCAGTGAGTGGTGCAACGAGGACGAGCACACCTGCAAGCCCAAGCTCACGAACGGCGTGCCGTTGCCGAGCACCCCGGTGCGCGTCGCTACGTGCACCACGGACGTCGGAACTGCGGTTTGCCAGTCCGCGGTTTGTGACCCCGCGGACGACCTATGCGGCCTCGCTCCGGGCGATGGTCCGTGCGAAAACGACGAGCAATGCCGCGTTGGCAGCTGCAACCCTCAGACCAAGCTGTGCCAGAGCGGCTGCACCAGCAACGCTGATTGCTCGGCGACCCAGTACTGCGCCAGCTCCGGCGACTGCAACGAACGCCGGCCGGTCGGCGTGCAGTGCGATGACGACAACCAGTGCCAGACGCACGACTGCAGGCGCAACGTCTGCAGCACCATCGTGGCTTCCGGCGCTGGTGTGGCGTGCTCGACACGCTCCGCGGGCGGAACCGGCGCTGATTGGGGTGCTGGGCTCGTCGTAGTGCTGATCGGCGCCGTGGCTTCCGCGCGGCGCCGGCGTGCTACTCGTTCGACGCGGGCTGCCGCGTAGGGGAGAGCTTCGCCAAATCGCCGATGACCACGAACAGTTCGTGTTGATCGAAGGGCTTTCGTAGATGCATTTGGAACCCGGCGTCCAATGCGCGACGGCGATCTTCGGCGTGCGCGTAGGCCGTCAGCGCGGCCGCCGGGATCGCCACCAACGACGGTCGGTTGCGCACGGCTCGGATGAACGAATAGCCATCCTGGCCGGGTAGGCCGACGTCGGACAGGATCACGTCGATCGTTTGCCGCCCCAGGACATCCAACGCCACCTCCGCGTTGGCCGCGATGGTCACCTTGACCCCCGAGTCTTCGAGGATTGCCGAGACGACTTCGCTCGAGTCGAAGTCGTCTTCCACCAGCAGTAGCCGCAGACCGACGAGCCCGTGTTCGTCGCCTGATTTGGCTTGTCGCTGCGAAATCGGAGGCTCTTCCGCGGCAATCGTGGTCGCTTCTGCCAACGGCAGGCTCACGGTGAATGTCGCGCCATGTCCAGGGCCTGGACTCTGCACGCCGATTTCCCCGCCGTGCAATTCGACCAAGTGTTTGCTGATCGCGAGGCCGAGACCGAGGCCGCCGTGGCTGCGGCGAATCGAGCCGTCCTCCTGAGTGAAGCGTTGAAACAGGTGGTCCAGAAATTCGCGCTTGATGCCCGCTCCGTTGTCGATCACCGAGATTTCGATCTGTGAGTCGACGCGGGCGACTCGCACGCGAACTCGCCCGCCCTTGGGCGTGAACTTCACCGCGTTGCCCACCAGATTCCAGACGATTTGCTGCACACGCCCCGGATCTGCGTGGATGACGCCCGCAGTGCGATTGACCTCGGCAATGAGCTCGACGCCCTTGGCCTGCGCTGCCGGGCGCACCGCGTCGAGTGCCGCGTCGACCGCGTCGGCCGGATTCATCGGACTGGGTTCGATGCGCATTTTGCCCGAAACCATGCGCGAAACGTCGAGCAAGTCATCGACCAAGCGAGCCTGAGCGACCGCGTTGCGTTCCACAGAGGCGAGGGCTTTCTCGCGCTGCTCTGGGCCTAATGTGCCGGCGACCAAGACCCGCGCCCAGCCGAGGATCGCGTTCAGCGGCGTGCGCAACTCGTGCGAGACCGTGGCCAGGAATTCATCCTTCATGCGCGCGGTGTGCAGCGCATCCTCCCGCAGCTGCTTCTGATCGTGGATGTCCGTGCAGGTGCCCATCCAGCTCAGCACATTGCCCGAATGGTCGACTAACGCCACGGCGCGCGCCAGAAACCAGCGGTATTCACCGTCCGCGCGGCGGAACTGAACCTCGAGATCGAACGGGCGTTTGCTTTTGAGCGCCTCGCCCCAGTCGGAATAGACCTGATCTGCCGTGTCTGGGTGAACGGACGCTCGCCAGCCGTCGTCGTTTGGACCCAAAATGAGACCGGTGTATTCCTGCCAGCGCTCGTTCCGGAACGTGACCTCGCCATCGGGGTTCGCGATCCAGCTCATTTGCGGCATCGTCTCCACGAGCGAGCGAAACTGTTCTTCACTGGTCGAGGCACGCCGCTGGGCCTCGCGCTCGCGTTCAGCCAGGGCTGCGTGCGCTCTTTCCAGAGCCAAATGCGCCGCCTCCAGCTGCTCTCCGCGTGCGTTGGACAGCCGAGCGGCGTCGGCCAAGCTCACTGCTTTGGGCACCATTGGCACCATCAGCAAAGCGGTCGCGACGGACGCCATCGCGGTGATCACGCGAACACCCGCATCCGCCCAGTAGATCGGATGCCAGACAGTGATGATGTCGAAGAAGTGAGTTAGTCCGCAGGAAAGGATGAACGTACCGAATGCCAAGTAAACCCAAGCAAACGGGATATTACGAATCTTGCGAACCAGGATAGCGAGAGTGGTCGCGATTGAAGCGTAGGCCACGCCAATCAAAAAGTTGGCCGATACCTGGGTCCAGACCATCGCTGGTGACCACAGGTAGCAGTGTCCGTGCGGCATGAAACCCGGCCCAAACACACGCTCCAGCCATTGCCACATCTCGCGAGCGTACGCGGCGTTCGCGCCTCGTGGAAGGGGCCACTGTAGGACCTTTCATGTGATTCGCTCTACTCTGGGGTCTGCTTCTTGAGTGTCTCTCCGATATCGCCAGAACGCCGGCAGGAGTGGGATGCAAAATGCCACGCACGATAGGCATACCAATCCACCCCAACGGATGGAGCTGAATAGCCCGAAATGTTCCGCCATGAAACCGGCACGTGCGTTGCCCAACAACGGCCCGCTCATGTAGGAGAGTTGTTCGATTCCCGCCATTCGCCCGCGTAATTCCGAGGGAATTGTCTCGTTCCAGATCGTCATCCGGAACAAGCCACTCACCATGTCGGCAGCGCCAGCGAGGGCCAAGCAGGCGAGTGCCATCGGCAAAGACGAAGCGTAGCCGAGTGCAATGATGGCGATCCCCCACAGCCCCGCGGCGATTACCACTGCAGCTCCACGTCGTCGTACGTTGTGGGTCCAGCCGCTAGTCAAAGTCACGACGAGGCCGCCGATGCTCATCGCCGAGTACAGGTAGCCCGTTGCGCCGGGGCCGCCCCACTCTGCGGCGAGCGCCGGAAAAATAGCCATTGGCATGGCGAAGGTCATGGCCACGATATCTACGACGTAGGTCCCGATCAGCTCGGGACGACTCGCCGCATACCTGAGGCCGGCAATGATGCTCGAGAGGTCTGCCGGTGGGGCGTTCTCCGGCGGTGGCATCGCGCGGATCGCTGAAATTGCGGCGAGCGAAACCGCGAAGGTGAGTGCGTCCGCCCCGAAAGTCCAGGGCAGGCCGAAGCTTGCGATGCAAATGCCCGCGAGTGCGGGGCCGGCGATTGCGGCGCCTGTATTGCGTAACGAGCTCAACGCCGAAACGGCGGGCAATTCTTCGAGCGTGACGAGTTTTTGGGTGAGCGATTCGAGCGCAGGGCGATGAAAGCCATTTAGCGCCGACATCAGCGCGGCGACCACGAACAACAGCAACACGCTCGGATGGGCGAGCACGCTGTTGAGCAACAGGGCGAGTGAGCAACCGCACAACAATGCTTCGGACCAGAGCAGCAAGCGGCGGCGATCGATGGCGTCGGCCACTGCGCCACCCCAGAGCGAAGTTACAGCCAAGGGCACGAGTTGCACCGTGCCCACCATGCCGACCGCCCAAGAGGAATGAGTGAGATCGTAAATCTGCACCGGCAGCGCGACGTAAGTGAGGAAGCTGCCAAAGCCGCTCACCAGTTGACCGAGGAAAACGAGCCGAAAGTCGCGGTGCCGGCGGAGCGGCGAGAGATCGAGAAACATGCGTCGCGCAGTGCCTATTGCCGGGCCAGCAGTGAACCTAGGCTGAGCAAGGGGCGTTCACCCTTTTCGTGGAACTCTCCGCGACAGGCAGCCGAGCCGCGCTCCAAGTCACGACAAGTACTCGGACGCGTCTCGTAAATCGAACACACAAATTCTCGCGTAGGTAAATCGATCACGAGTGCTGCGCAATGTCCCTCGTGCATGTTCATGTAGCAGCGGTTGCCCTCGAAGTGCGTCAGCTCGTCGGCTCTCGCGCCGATCCGTGCGTGGTCAGCTCCGGTCACCGGAACGTAGTCCGGAAGCTGCGAAAAACAGCAGGCGCCGCAGGTCATGCACGCGGGGAGCTCGGACATTCAGCGCCACCGCGGACGCGCCAAAGTGCTCGGAAGGCAGGCTCGCAAGCGACCGATATCGGTCCGGCGGTGGCGGAAAGCAAGCCCCCCAAAAAAAGTGAAGATCGGGTCGCGCCCGTGTCGAAACTCGGTCGCGTGGTTCGTCGCTTGTTCAGAACGCCGGGTGGATCCAACGAAAGCCCGGAAATCAGCAATTTTTAGCGAGGAATGGACACGACCATGCGCAGCACCACCTTCAAAACGGCGACCTACTGGCTCAGCACTGGCCTCTTGAGCCTCGACTTTCTGGTCGGCGGGGCCTTTCAGATCGCGCGCTCGCCGCAGGCAGTGCAGGGCTTTGCCCATCTGGGGTATCCGGCATACTTCGTGACCTTCCTCGGCGTGTGGAAGGTTTTGGGCGCGCTCGCGCTGCTGGTCCCCGGCTTTCCACGGCTCAAGGAGTGGGCCTATGCTGGCATCTTCTTCGACGTGAGCGCGGCGGTCATATCGGTTGTCGCAGTGGGGGACGGGGTTGGTCCAGCGCTGTTGCCCTTCGTCTTCGTGCTACTCACGTTGACCTCGTGGGCGTTGCGTCCGGCAAGCCGAACCATGCAGAGCTCTGCTGCCAAGCGCGTCGCGGGAACGGAGCTAGCCGCCCCCGCAAGCGCGGCTGCCTAAAACGCAGCGTGCTGGGTTAGAGCCATCCACCAATGGTGAGTCGTCCAGCGATTGTGGTCTGTTTGGCATCTCCAGTCAGATCGGTGTCGAGCGCGGGGCCGAAGCCGAGGAAGAAGTGCTGCGCCGGGTGGAACATCAGCGGAGCGAACACATTCAGCGCCAGGTGGCTGCCGTCGACAGTGTACGACGACGGAACGGGGCCCGAAGCGTCGCCCGAAACACTCACGCTCGAGAACGAGAAGCCCAGCTTGGGCCAGAACGAGAAACGCTCGGAGAACGCAATGTTGTAGCCTGCACGCGGCCCGATCGCGAAAGTCGTGGCGTGCGCTCCGCTCGCGGTGCTGTAGTCGAGCCCCAGAAAGCCGCCCACCGACACATTGTTGACCACGAAGTAATCGACTGCGGGGCGCAACGTCAGTTGTAAGACCGAATCCTCGATTCCGCTGGTGGAGGTATTGGAGATCGACAAGCCAGCGTCGCTCGAGATCGTGAGCTGGTGGCGGTATCCGAACACCCCCGAGGGTGAATTGGCCGCCACGGCCGGTAAATTCGGCCGCTGGTCATTGACGTTGGCATCCCCTTTGGCCGTCAAATCCGAAGCCGCGTCGGCGAGTGCGACGGACGTAAATAGAGCCGAGCTGGATGCAAGCAAACCAAAGAAGCAGACTCGCGAGCTCGCTGGATGCATTGGCAGAAACTCCGTGGGTTGGAACCCTGGGCTGCCAATGCAGGCGTCATGCCCGCGCTACCGATACGGGAAAGTTCGCCGTTGCGCCCGGGAGGACTCAGAGCCCCGATCCAAACGGCGTAGCAAAACAGCGCAGAGCGGCGGTTTGGTGCGCATCTAGGCGTGCGGCATGGTGACGCATTTTCCCGCGTGCTACACCGATCTAGGTTTTCTCCGTGGTTCGCTCCGTCGTTCGTTTTGCGCTGTGCACTGGGCTGCTGTCACTGGCCGTTTTCGGCTGTGCTGATTCGCCTCAAAACGCGCCCAGTACCCCGACCGAGCGCGTTCCGACCGCCGGCTGCCGTGCACCGGCCGGAGTTTCCAATTCGCCGCACACGATCGACGAGACCGTGACGTTGATCAATGCGCTGCCGAAGCCGCTGAGCTTGCCTTGCTTCTTGGAGTCGCTCGCGCGACCGCTCGAGATCAGCGCGTCCAATAGTGTGGTTAGCGCGCAACCTGCACAGGGCACGCGTAGCCCGCGCATCTTCGTCTTCCAAGATCCGAACGTGATGTCGATCGTGCCCGCGGGTGATGGCGCGTCACTGTTGGAGTTCGGCGAGCAGCGACCCGAATTTCGCTCGCTCAAGGCCGAGATTCCCTTTCCGGTCACGACGCAGCTCGCGCGGAGTGCGCCGTTCGACGAGTTGCTCACTTTGTCGACACTGACGACCTGCGGCGGCTGCCACCCGGGGGAGCAGCAGGAGTCCGAGATTTCTGGGGTGCGCACGTTCACTTCGGTGGCGCTCCGTCCGCGCGCTGGAGAACTCGTGAGCGCGGCATCGCTCAGTCACGAGCTCGAAATTTGCGATCGAGCGCGAGAGCCACAACGCTGCGCCATGCTCGACGGGCTCATGGGCTGGGGCCAGGTGACCGATCGCACGTTCCCCAGCGCAATGTCGACGTTCGGCGGTCCGTAGCCGCCGCGCACCAAATTGCGCTCAGTGGCTCGGCGTGTTGTCGAGCACGCACAGCGTTGGCCCGTTGAGCTGCCACTTGCTGGCTCCAGCGTT
This sequence comes from Polyangiaceae bacterium, assembly GCA_035634635.1. Lineage (GTDB taxonomy): Bacteria > Myxococcota_A > Polyangia > Polyangiales > Polyangiaceae > PMG-095. The sequence continues at coordinate 121,287 of DASQCO010000067.1, read as the reverse complement.
CACCGGTTGCAGCCGCCCGCGAGCGACGACGCTTTGCCCCTCAGCAGGCACGCTGCAGCACAACGTCGAATCGTCACCCGAGCAGGTGAGGCCGCGTAGCACGAGTGATCCGGTTGGCTCGCCGGCGAGTACGATCTGCATTTCGAGCGAATGACAACACGCGCTTGGCGCGCACTCGTCGGAGCCCGTCTTCTTGAGCAGGGTAAGTCCGAGCGTGCCGCTGACTTCGACCTCTTTGCCGATCACTTTGCTGCCCTCGGTCACTAGGTCGACCCACGGACGCCGCGCAACCTGCGCATCACAGGTTGGTAGTGCTTTGGCTTGCGGCACGCAGGGGCGGCGAATCTTGCAGTTTTCTCGCCAGTCGGTCTTGTCGAGAGCCTTAGCAACGCTAGCGGGGCGCGTGTCGTCGGCGCGCAACGCTGGCGAGTCAGTGTCGGACAGCATCTCGGGCGTCCTCGGTACGGCGAACGCTGGGTGGGCTTTGACGGACGCAGCAGGCTGCGGCTTGGCTGCGTTACCGTTCGACTCGCAGCCCAAGCACAGCGCACAGGCCGTGCCCAGCAACGCGAGTCTCGTCCAGCTGAGCCAACATGGTGCGGCGCACAGCGCAGGTAACTTCATTGTTTACCGGAAATAGTGGTCTGATTTCGCGCGGCAAGGGTTTCGCGTTGCCCGTTCGCGATGGACGGACAACATTTCTGGCGATTCACCCGATGGCTTCTACTCCTCCCAATGTGCTCGAGATGTTTCAGCCAGCGGTCGAGCGTTGGTTCAGTGAACGATTGGGTGAACCGACCGCGCCGCAGCGTGAGGGCTGGCCTTCGATTCGCGCCGGACAGCACACGCTGATCGCTGCGCCAACGGGCTCGGGAAAGACATTGGCCGCGTTCCTCTCCGCGATCGATGGCTTGTTCTCCGCCGGGGACGAACTCAGCGATCAGACGCAGGTGTTGTACATCTCGCCGTTGAAGGCGCTGGCGAGCGACATTGAGAAGAACTTGTCGGTTCCACTCGCCGAGATTCGCGCGCTCGATCCGAGCTTGCCCGAACTGCGCGTCTCCGTTCGTACTGGCGATACCTCGGCGAAACATCGCGCAGCGATGAGCAAGCGTCCGCCGCACATCTTGGTGACCACTCCAGAGTCGGTGTACATCCTGCTGACGAGCGACGGTGGGCGGCAGATGCTGCGCTCGGTGCGAACGGTAATCGTGGACGAAATCCACGCTTTGGCCCGAGATAAACGAGGGTCGCATCTGGCGCTCTCGCTCGAGCGGCTGGAAGCGCTCGCGAGTGCCCCGGTTCAGCGCATTGGACTTTCGGCGACGCAGAAACCGCTCGATGAAGTGGCGCGTTTCTTGGTCGGCGTGGGGCGTGAGTGCACGCTGGTCGACTCGGGTCACTTACGGAACATCGACTTGGGCATCGAGGTTCCGTGCTCACCGCTCACCGCGGTTTGCTCGCACGAGGTGTGGGAGGAGATCTATCAACGCGTCGCGACCTTGGTGCGTGAGCACCGCACGACCTTGGTGTTCGTCAACACGCGCAAAATGGCGGAGCGCGTGGCCGCCCGACTCGGCAATCTTCTGGGCGCAGACGAGGTGGCTTGTCACCATGGCAGTCTCGCGGCTCCACGCCGGCATGACGCCGAGCAGCGTCTGAAAGCCGGGCAACTGAAGGTATTGGTTGCCACCGCTTCGCTCGAACTCGGAATCGATATCGGCGATGTAGATTTGGTGATTCAGCTCGGAGCGTCGCGCTCGATCGCGACCCTCTTACAACGCGTCGGCCGCGCCGGCCATGGCGTGGCGCGCACGCCCAAAGGCCGGATTTTCCCGCTCACTTTGGACGAATTGGTGGAAGCCGCGGCGCTGATTCGCAGCATTCGCGGCGGACTCCTCGATCGCACGCCGCAGCCGGGGCGTCCGCTCGACATTCTTGCGCAACAAGTGGTCGCCGCTTGCGTGGCCGAGACCTGGGATGAAGAGGCCTTGTTCCAAGCGCTGCGCCGCGCCTGGCCGTACCGCGACTTGGCGCGCAGCGACTTCGACGAAGTCGTCAAAGTGCACTTGGCTGGGCGTTGGGCACTGCTGCACAGAGACGGCGTTGGACAACGACTGCGCGCGACGCGTCGCGCGCGGCTCACCGCCATCACTTCGGGCGGCGCGATCGCCGACAACGCCGACTACCAGGTGATTCTGGATCCCGAGGGCACTCTGGTGGGCACTCTAAACGAGGATTTTGCGATCGAGTCGAACGGTGGCGATATCTTTCAGCTCGGCACGGCTTCGTGGCGGATCTTGCGCGTCAGCGGTGGCGTCGTGCGCGTCGCGGATGCGCAAGGCGCGCCCCCCACGATTCCGTTTTGGCTCGGTGAAGCGCCCGCGCGCACGCGCGAACTTTCGCGCGAGATCTCGAGTTTGCGCGAGCGCGCGCTCGGCGAATTTGCGGCACTTTCCGCTGAAATCGGCGAGCCGGCGGCACGCCAGCTGGCTGATTATTCAACCGCCGGGGTGAGCGCGCTCGGTGCCGTGCCCACGCAGCAGCGTGTGATCTTGGAGCGTTTTTTCGACGAGAGCGGCGGCATGCAATTGGTGATCCACGCGCCGTTCGGCGGTCGCATCAATCGCGCTTGGGGCCTAGCGCTGCGTAAGCGCTTCTGTCGGGGCTTCGGCTTCGAGCTGCAAGCAGCCGCCAACGAAGAAGCGATCGTGCTCTCGCTCGGGCCGCAACACAGCTTCTCCCTCGAAGAGGTGTTCGATTACTTGCACCCGGAGACCGCGCGAGATCTTTTGATTCAGGCGTTGCTCCCTGCGCCCATGTTCAAGACTCGTTGGCGCTGGAACGTGTCACGAGCATTGCTCGTCGAGCGCATGCGAGGCGGCAAACGCACGCCGCCCCCGCTCGTCCGCATGCGCGCGGACGATTTGCTGGCCGCGAGCTTCCCGGCAGCGGTGGCGTGCGGTGAAACCCTGCCCCCGGGTGACATCGAAGTGCCGATGGAGCATCCTCTGGTGCGGCAAACGATCGAGGATTGTTTGACCGAGGCCATGGATATCGAGGGATTTCTCGGTGTTCTGCGCGGCCTACGCGACGGCAGCATCGAGCGACGCGCGGTGGATTCGCCCGAGCCCTCGGTTTTCGCGCACGGCATTTTGGCCGCCCAGCCTTACTCGTTCTTGGACGACGCGCCGCTCGAGGAGCGCCGCACACAAGCCGTGCTCACTCGCCGCACCCTGGACGTGCGCTCTGCCGACGAACTCGGTGCGCTCGACCCAGCTGCCATTCGTCGCGTTCGCGAGGAAGCTTGGCCCGCGCCCACGTCGGCGGAAGAGCTGCACGAAGCGCTGCTCTGGATGGGTTACGCGACGCGCGACGAGGCTGCTCCATGGTCAACCTGGATTCAGGAGCTCTTGTGCGCCGGTCGCGTCGTGCTCGAAGGCGAGCGCTATTTTGCGTACGAGGCCTCGCGCGAACCGAAGGAAGTCTTGCGCGGTCGCTTGGAGGCACTCGGCCCCATCGTCAGCGACGACCCGCTCTTGCTCGAGTTGGAAGCAGAGGGCTTCGTGCTGCGCGGGCGCTTCGAAGGCCGCCCGGGTTGGTGTAGCCGACGGCTCTTGGCGCGTATCCACCGCTACACGTTAGAGGGGCTGCGGAAAGAGATCGAACCCGTCACTCCCAGCGATTTTCTGCGATTCTTGGCGGCCTGGCAGCACTTGGACGCCGAGCGCAAGCTCGACGGCCCGCTCGGCGTGCTGACCGTGATTCGGCAATTGGCCGCATTCGAGGTGCCCGCTTCCGCCTGGGAAGCCAGTGTTTTGCCCGCCCGTGTGCGCAACTACAAGCGCGAATGGTTGGATGAACTCGCCCTATCGGGTGAAGTGGTTTGGGGGCGGATCTGGGGTAGCGGTGCGGCGCCAATTCGCACCACTCCGGTCTGCCTCGTGCCGCGCGAAGAACTCGACGCCTGGCTCGGTCTCGCCGGTGTTCCGCCGATCGCGGAGCTCGGTTACGCTGCGGGTCTCCTCCATGGCCTATTGAACGCGGGCGGCGCGCAGTTCGCGCAAGGGTTGCAGCGCGCTTCTGGTTTGCATCCCGACGAGCTCGACGAAGGCTTGGCCGAACTGATCGCACGTGGGCTGACCAGCTGCGATTCATTCAGTGGTCTCCGCTCGCTGCTGCTCAGCGTGTCGAAGCGCCGCGCAGCGGCGAAGATGGCCGGCCGTTGGAGTCTGCTTCGCCACGATGGGCTGCGAGCACCCGAAGCGGAGTTCGTTGCTCGCCAGTTGCTCCGGCGTACAGGCGTCGTGTTCCGAAAGACCGTGGCGCGCGAGAAGCAACCGCTGCCTTGGCGCGATTTGGTGCGGGTTTTACGGACTTTGGAGGCCCGCGGTGAAGTGCGCGGCGGGCGTTTCGTGGCCGGCTTCGATGGTGAGCAATACGCGCTGCCCGAGGCAGTGCCATTGCTGCGCTCGGTGCGCCGTCGCGCTGCCGAAGAACGAGAACCCGTGCATGCCTCCGCCGCCGATCCGCTCAACTACCGCGGCATCCTCACGCCCGACGAGCGCGTTTCACCGCTGTCACGACAAAAGGTGCTCGTGGCATAGAACCGGTCTCAAAACGCTCTGAGACCGGTTCTTAGCGCGACGCGATCGGCTGACTCAAGAACCCGTTCACCGCATCGGCAAACTGCGCGGGCGCGCTGAGCATGGCCACGTGCTGTTGACCCGGGAGTTCCGTCAGCGTCGCGTTGGGCAAGCGCGCAGCGACAGTCTCTGTACCGACGCGCATGCGCGAGGGGCTCGAGCCGCCGAGGAGCATGAGCGTTGGAATGCGCACGCGCGCGAGCTCCGCGGGATCGGCCGAATACGAGCGTTGCACGTGCGCATCATAAGGCACGGTGTGACCGAGGCCTTGCACCAACGGCGCCCAGATCGGGCTCGCTTTCAGATCGCGGAGATCTGCCTCGGGGGAACGCGGGCCTTCACGGAGGAAGGTTTCCACCGCTTCATCGCGTTTGCCTGCTGCGAGCAATGCCTCCAGCCGTTCGGGCAAATCGGGCGCGATGCGGTCTTCGACCGAGAAGAAAACGGGCGGCTCATAGGCGATCAATCGCTCGAGATTTCTCCGAGATCGCTGCGCCACTTGCAGCGCCAGAATCGCGCCCGACGAATGGCCGAGGAGATCCACCGGCCCGGCAATGCTGTCGAGCACGGCCGAGATGTCTTCAACTTCTCGTTCGGGCGAGTACGCCGCGCCGCTGCCACTCTTGCCGCGGCCGCGTCGGTCGAGCAAGATCACGCTGCGCTGCTCGGAAACGAGAGGCACGACCTTCAGCCATCGCTCACTGAAGAAGAGCGCGCCAGATACCAGCACCAAGGCGCGTCCCGTGCCGTTACTCTGAGCGCTGATTTGCGTGCCGTCTGCGGAGGTGACCGAGATAGATGCCATGCTCGGCGACTTTATCGATGAAATGCGCGCAACTGCGACCGAATTCGTCCCGGCCGTCGCTAATCGGCATCTTCAGTGTCGCCGATGCAAACGTCCCGCGCGGCCGACTTCAGCTTGCCGGACTTGATCTCGTCCAAGGCGTCACTGCGTTCGTCCTGGGTCAGTTTGTCCTCGAGGCACTCGATGGCCAAGTCGAGCGAGCTCACATCGTCCGGGCTGAGCAGCACGGTCTTGTCACGCTTCTTCACCCAGACGCTGAGCATCTTGAGCTTCTTCACGTCACGTTCTTGCATCGCGGCGATGGCGGTTTCGATCGACACGCTGCGGGCAGCGAAGCGCTCCATGCCGTCGAGCGGGCGGACGCTGCGATCGCCCCGGATCGGTTTCTCCTTCTGCTCCTGACACGCCAGCAATGACCATGGGGCGATGGTGACGGCCAGCAGCGCAGCGCGCCCAAGCCAACGAAGCGTCGCGAAACCCATCGGAATCATTGAGCACAACCTGCCTGCCAAAGTCACGCGCCGGTTCGGATCGGATCGATTTTTGGGGGAGGGAGCGTGCCCGGCGGTCCGCGGTGGCTCCGTTGCGCTGGCGGCTGTAGACTCCCTCGGATCGTGGGCGAAGGGCGCCCCGAGATGGAGGCCGTCATGAACCGATGGGTAATCGTGATTGCGGTAACTGCGTCGTCATTCGGGGTTGGCTGTCAGGATGAAGTGCGCTGTGAACGCGAACGGATGGACCTGAACAAGGCTTGGTCCGAGCTGCGCACTGCTGCCACACATCACAAGTTGGAGGGAACGGACGTTTCGACGTGGTCGGTAATCGAGAACAAGGCGGAGTTGCTCGAGAGCTCTTTCCAAACGCGTCAGGTCACTTGGAACAGTGCCAGAAAAGCCAGCGACGTCATTGCGTCCAAGCTGCCGGCGCTCGAGTCGACCGAGGGCATGAAGTTGGCAAGCTTCAAGAACTCCGCCGAGACCGCGATCAAGCAGCAAAGCAGCTTCGAGAAGGAGTGTCGCTGACTTCAATCGCGAACGAGAATGTCCGGCGCTAAGATGCGCCCCTATGAACGACGCAACTAGGCTCCCGTCAATACTTTCCCCCGGCAACGTGGCGCTAGTGACCGGCGCCGCGAGCGGAATTGGTCTCGCTGCCGCGCGCCGCTTTGCCGGTTTGGGAATGACGCTGGTGATGGCTGACTTGGGTGGCCCCGCCTTGGAGCGCGCAAGCGCCGAAGTTTCCGAGAATGCACGAACCGACGTGCTGGCGGTCGCGACCGATGTCTCGCAGCTCGCAGCGCTGCAGCGCTTGCACGCGGAAGTCGCGCATCGTTTTGGCACTGTCTCGGTGCTGATGAACAACGCGGGGGTTGGCAATAACCCGGGCCTGCCCTGGGAAAACGGCGAAGCCTGGCAGAAGCTGATCGACGTGAACCTGTGGGGCGTCGTGCACGGGGTGCAGGCGTTCTTGCCGAGCATGCTCGCTTCGGAAAAACCGGGGCTCGTGATCAACACCGGCTCGAAGCAAGGCATCACCAGTCCGCCGGGCAATTACGCGTACAACATGTCCAAGGCCGCGCTTCGCAACTACACCGAGTCGCTCGCGCACGCCTTGCGAGGCGCGTGTGGTACGCGCATCTCTGCTCACTTGTTGATTCCGGGCTACACCCACACGGGTATGACCGGCGTCGCTGACAAACCGGCTTCAGCGTGGACCGCCGATCAAGTGGTGGACTTCTTGTTCGAACGGCTCGGAGCGGGTGACTTTTACGTTTTGTGTCCGGACAATGCTGTGGACCGCGCGACCGACGAGCGACGGATGCGTTGGGCGATGGATGACATCATTCTCAACCGCCCGGCGCTCTCGCGTTGGCACCCTGACTTCGAGGCAGAGTTCGCGCGCTACATGGCAGCACCATAGGCGCGTCGATCGAGCTGAACCATTGACCGGATCGCCGAAGCCGAGGTAGCTCCTGTAGCGCACAGATGCCGCCCGCTCAGCAACCCGTGCGCCCGCTATTGGAACGCCTGGGCGGGCGCTACCTCGAATCTCGCACCGTGGTGGCGGCTCAGGCGGACGACCCCATCCACGTCCTCAATCCCGTGGAGCGCGCCGGTCTATTGCGGGTGACGCGCGGCGCGGTGCTCCGAGCCGCGCTAGCTGGCGTGATCAACGCCGCAGCCACCGGTTTTGGCGCATTGTTCGCGGCGCGCGTGCTCGGGGACCAGCCGGAGCACGCAACGCTTTGGCAGCTGATCTCGTACTGGGGCCTGTTCGGAGTGTTGGCCGTGATCGCCGCCGTGCTCGAGATTGGCTACCTGTATTGGGATGGTCTGCGAGCCGTGCGCGCGCTGTCCCTGGTGGCAGGCTTGCAGCTCGATTCACTCGAAAATCTCGACGTGCGTTACGCGTTGGCTCGTGCCGCTTTCGAGCTGCCCAATCCCCCGGACGCGACGTTTGGTGTGAATCCACATCGAGAAGCGAGCAAATTCACGCTGGCGACCGCGTCGCTCGTTTACAAGCTCAAGATCTCCGTCACCAATTTCGTGTTCAAGGCGATCGTCGAGCGGGCCGTCGGTCGCTTGGCGACGCGCTCGGTGTTGGCGTTCACCGCGATTCCGATCAACGCGGCCTGGAACGGACTAGTATGCTGGTTCGTGCTGCGTGAGGCTCGAATTCGCGTCATGGGGCCTTCTGCGGCGTGCGAGATGCTCGATGTCGTGTTCAAAAGCGAGCCTGTGCCATCGCCTGCGTTGCTCACGTCGATTCATTGCGCCCTGGGCGCTGCAGTCGTGCGCACGAGTGAGCTGCACCCGAATCACATCTCGTTGATGCGAGAGTTGCGTCTGCGCTTCGGTGAGCCGCCTGCGGGCGTCGAAGTCGACGACACTCGCGCTTTTCTGCAATCACTCGCTGGGCTCACGCACGCTGAACGGCGTACCGCCCTGCGCGTGCTCACGGTCGCCGCGATTTTGGATGGCCGCCTCGTCAAGCGCGAGCGCCACCTCTTGCTCGAAGCGTATGAAGCTGCGGCGATCACGCCTGCGCTCGAGCACGTAGAACGGTTGCGCAAGGCCTTCGTGAGCGGCGATCCGATCTTGGGGCCAGAGCTGTTGGCTTCGGCCAGCTGAACGCGACTTTTTCTGCCTACTCGTCGCTTGCGTCGTCGGAATTCGGTTTGGATTCGAGACGAGCGCCGTCGACGCTGGTTTCGAGCTGCTTCTTTTGCAGTGCGTCGCGGGCGCGCTCGGCCTTGGTGCGACCGTGCAAACGGCGATTGGTCTCGGCTTGCTTTTGGCGCTCCGCTTTGGCCTTCCGCTTCTTGAACTTGTTTAGATTGACGACGTTGCTCATCACGCTGCAAGCCGGATTGGGCTAGAAGGTGCCGATTGGCGCAGCCGACGGAAGGTCCCCGGTGCGACCCCGTGTCGCCGCTTGAAGGCGCGGCTGAACGCGAACTCCGACAGATAGCCAACGCGCGTTGCGACTTCTGCCAGCGAATCATCCGTGTCTTCGAGTCGGCTCGCGGCCAGAGCCAGCCGCAAATCGCCCAGAAAGCGCGCCGGGGTGCAACCGCTGACCTCGACGAAGCGTCGTGCAAACGCCGCGCGCGAAAGGCCCACCGCGCGTGCCAATTGCTCGATCGTCCAAGCCTTCGCCGGATCGGCTCGCAGCAACTCGAGGGCGCGCGCGATCCGCCGATCGAGCGGTGCGTGGCTCGCGGCTTGCTGGACCACCAGCGCACCCGCTTCGAGCCGCTTGGATTCACTTCTCGCACCGCGAATGCCGCATGCGCCGCGCACGACCAAGATCACAGTATCCGAATCGCACAGGATGAGCTCGGTGCCTGCTGCCAAGCGATGAATTTGAAGCGGCTCCGTGCGCTGCTGACGCGGACGTTTCATGCCTGAAAGAGTGCGCCTTCGCTGCTCGATCGTCCAGTTCCGAGAGCTGAACGGCTAGAACTTCGAGCGCTTCGGCTATGGCGCGAGCCGTCCTCCCGGAGCAGCTATCCGACCATGAGCGAAGAGCATGGCGGGCAAGGACTCGCCGAGCGATCCCCCGTCGAACGACGGCTATACGAATCGCGCACCGTGCTGGTATTCGGTGAGATCACCATGGGTTTGGCCGAGCGAGTGAGCGCGCAACTCTTGGCGCTAGCCAGCGAGAACCATCGGCCCATCCGAGTGTTGATCAACTCGCCTGGAGGTCATGTGGAGTCGGGTGACACCATTTACGACGTGCTGCGCTTCATCGAACCCGAGGTGACGATCGTCGGGACAGGTTGGGTGGCGAGTGCGGGCGCGCTGATTTATACGGCCGCGCCGCGCGAACGGCGCCTCTCGCTGCCCAACACGCGCTTCATGCTGCACCAACCGTCGGGCGGTGCGGGCGGCCCAGCCTCCGATATCGAAATCGAAGCCTTGCAGATCTTGTCAGTGCGCACGCGCTTGAACCGGATTTTTGCGGATGCTACGGGGCAGCCGATCGAAAAGATCGCCCGCGATACCGAGCGCAATCACTGGCTCAACGCGCAAGAAGCGGTGAGCTATGGCTTGGTCGGACGCGTCATCGAAACCGCAGACCAAGCGTGAGTGCGTTCAATCTGCAGCCAAATAGCGCAGTACGAGATCCGTTAGCTCATCGACCAAGGTCTCCGAATCGAGCCCCGCGGGGCGCTCGACCACGCAGGCCAGCATGCTGGCACGTACGGCCTGATAGACGACGAACGCCGCAGCGTCCAAATTCGCGCGGCGAATGCGCAACTTTGCCAAGCTCAAGAAGCTCTTGACCACCGCGATGATGCGCATGTCGAAGGCTTGGACGCGCTCGGTCGGAGTAACGCTCAGCCCCGCTACCACGAGCAGCCGATGCAACGCGGGAGCGGCGCTGTGCAACTCGAGCAGCCCCTCAATCACGGCGCGGGCGACTTCACGATCGGTGTGGTAGGCGCCGCGGGACAAGACGCGATTCATCATTTCCGTCGCGCGCTCGAACTCGCGATCTTGGAGGGCATCCAAGATGGCCTCGCGATTGGCGAAGTATTGATACAGCGTGCCGACGCTCACGCCCGCGACTTCGGCGATGCGAGACGTGGTCGCCGCGTCCGATCCTTCCCGTTCCAAAACCTGAACGGTGGCGTCCAAAATGGCTCCTACCGTGACCTTGGAGCGCTGCTGTTTCGGCCCTTTTCGTGCGGCGTTGCTCTCGTAGCGCTTGCTCATGATGAAACCTGAAACGGAAGCGAATTGCGCGTGCGCGTTGGGAACTCCATGATCGATTCCTGCGAGCGACGCACTTTCGCTCGCGAAGCTAACACGGGGAAGCCAACATGCAGCTACGATTCATCGCCGATCGGCGCACACTGTTTTGGGCATTGATCTTGTTCCCGGCGCTACCCGCGCTGTCGTACGCGCGGCCCGAGCTCGCGCCGTGGTTGCTGCTGCCATCCCTCTACCTGGCGTATTGCTCGGGGGTGCTCGCGCACTATCACAATCACGCGCCAGTCTTTCGCGACAAGCGGCTGAACTCGCTGTATTCGGCCTGGTTGTCGTTCTTCTACGGTTGTCCGCTGTTCGTGTGGATTCCAACGCACAATCAAAACCATCACCGCTATGTAGACGGCCCCGGTGACGCGACGCGTACTTCGCAGCTCTCGCCGACCGATTCGCTCTGGGCCGTGCTCAGCTATCCGACGCGCTCGGGCATCGCCCAAATGCCGGCTGTTTGGCAGTACGCGCGGGAAGCGTATGCACATCGCCCCGCGCGTTTTCGGCAAATCGTGCTGGAGACTGCCACGCTCGTGCTCGGGCACGTTGCCGCTGCGGGGCTTGCGCTGTCGCTCTATGGTCTCGGGCAGGGCGCTCTGCTGTATCTCTGCGCGCTTGGCATTCCTGCGTTTTCTGCTGCGCAGTCGATGATGTTCACCAACTACTTGCAGCACGTGGACTGTGACCACTCATCGGACGACGACCATTCGCGAAATTTCGTCAGCCGTTGGATGAACTGGCTCGTGTTCGACGCTGGGTACCACACCGTGCACCACGAGCACGCAGGGACGCATTGGTCTGCGTACCCGGCGCTGCATGCCGCGCGCGCCCCGCGCATCGCGCCACACTTGAACGAACAGACGCTGTTCGGCTTCTTCGTGCGCAGGTATCTGCTCAACGACCCGGCAGCGCGGATTAGCGTGGCACGCAGTGACTGGGAGTCCGTGTCATCGAGCGCAAGCGCCACGCGCGCGCTGAGTGAGACTGATTGCGACACGGAAGAACACCCGGAATTTGCCGAGAATCGCGCCTGATCGCGAGACTCGCGGGTTGGCAACCATATTGCATCGTGCTGTGCAGGTGGCGCGCTGGCGCCCGACAACGGAGCAACCCTATGTTTACCATCCTGCTGATCATTTTGATTTTGGCCCTCATTGGCGGCGGCCTGGGACATTCACGCTACGGCTACGCGGGCTGGTCGCCCGCGGGCATTTTGGTCGTGGTCCTGCTCTTCATGTTGTTCACGGGCCATCGGGTCTGACGGTCGCGCGCGCTGCGGGCACGCGCTCGTCGAGCGGTTCTCGACCGTCGCGGTCGTCTTCATCGGGGTGCCACTCGCCACCGTGGCCCGCGAGGGACTCCATATCGATCGAGAACTGCGCTTCGAGCTGTGCCCGCGCGGCCTTGGCGAGCGATAGCCGCCTGCTTTCGTCGCCGAACACGGGCAATAGCTCTTCCAAGTTTTCCACGTTGTGTATGCGAAAGCGATCGGCGCGTTCGCGCGCTTCATAGGGGGCGACGCCCAGATGCTCGAGCGCTCGCCGCCCGAGGCGGAGGGACGATTCGAACGTCTCACGCTCGATGTGACGGATCTTGAGCTGACGCAGCTTGATGTAGTGACCGACATTGCGCGCGCGGGCGATCACTCGCAAGTGCGGAAAGTGCTCCTGCGCAACCTCGGCGAGCTTGATGCTGGCTTCCACGTCGTCCAGCGCGATGACCAGCAGCTTGGCGTGTTCGGCGCCTGCAGAGTGCAATAGATCGATTCGCGTCGCATCCCCGTAGAAAATGCGAAACCCGAATTTGCGCAAGATCTCGATCTGATCCGGATCGTGATCGAGCACCGTGGCGCGCATGCCACTCGCGAACAGCAGGCGCCCGATGATTTGCCCGACACGACCGAAGCCCGCGATGATCACTGGTGCGTGGTGATGATCGATGACGTCGTCCGGTCGTTGTTCGCCCGTGTCGCGCGCGCTGAGCTTCGTGCTCGCAATCAAGAGCAGCGGCGTGAGTGCCATCGATAGCGCGACGACCAGCGTCAGTATCTCATCCCACTTGCCGGGCAGGAGACGCGCACGGCTGGCCACGCCGAAGACGACGAAACCGAACTCACTGCCTTGGGCCAAGAGCGCTGCGAACAGCAAGCGCTGCGTCTGCGGCACGCCCAGCCGTGGCGCAATTGCGACGAGGCCGCCGCCTTTGAGCACCGTCAAGCCGGCGACCAAGCCCAAGATCAGCAGCGGGTGCTCCGCAATCAGCCCAAAGTTGATCGACATGCCGACGGCGATGAAGAACAAGCCCATCAATAAGCCTTTGAACGGCTCGATATCGGTCTCCAGCGCGTGCCGATACTCGGAGCCAGCCAAGACGACTCCGGCCAAGAATGCGCCCAGCGCCATCGATACTCCGACCGCATTCATCAGCTCGGAAATCGCAACCACGAGCAGCAGCGAGAATCCGGTGAAGATCTCGCGCATGCCGGTGCTGGCCATGATGCGCATCAGCGGGCGAGTGAGGTAGCGTCCCGCGACGACCACGAAGGTAATCGCGGCCAGCACTTTGAGCACCGACAGCAGTCCGCCCTCGGTCTTGCCTCCGGCCAGTATCGGCACCAAAGCGACCAGCGGAATGGCCGCGATGTCTTGAAAGAGCAGCACCGCGAAGCCGGCGCGGCCGAGCGGTGCGTTCAACAGATTTCGCTCGCGCATGGTCTGCACGGCGATCGCGGTGGACGAAAGTGCGAGCGCGAGCCCGGCGACGAGCGCGGCTTGCCAGGGCAGACCCACTGCCCACAACCCCAAAGCCAAGAGCCCGCCGCACACTCCGAGCTGTAGCGCGCCACCGCCGAACACCGGACCGCGTAGACCCCAGAGCCGTTTCGGGTCGAGTTCGAGCCCAATCATGAACAGCATCAGCACCACGCCGAACTCGGCGAAATGCAAGATCGACTCGACGTCACGCACGAGCCGCAAACAGTACGGACCGATCACGCAACCCGCGATCAAATAGCCGAGCACCGAGCCCAGCTTGAAGCGCGCGGCCACTGGCACGAACACCACCGCGGCGGCCAGATACACCATCGTGTCGAAGAGCAGGCCGTGATCGCTCATGCCACTGCTCCCGCGCCGTTCGGCGTGTGCTGGCGCGGCTCTGCGAGGAACGCGCTCAGACGATCGCGGTACTCTAGGCCATGGCTGCGCAGTTGTTCGTCCGTCGTGTGATGCGAACCGTGCAAGATCAGCGGTGCTTGCCAGTGCATACCGCAGAAACGCGCGGTCTGTTCAACGGGCGGGATGTACTTGTCGAAAGAATGACCATGCATGCCGCCTTCGCTGTAGGCATTGGGGTCGCCGCCGGTGGTCGGCACCCAGAGGCAGGCTTTGCCGCGCAACGCTTCGCCGCCTTTGCCGTATGCCCAGCCGCGTGCGAGCACCTTCTCGAACCATAGGCTCATCAACGGTGGTGGCCCGTACCAATAGATTGGGTGTTGCCAGACAAGCAGTTCTGCCTCACGAAGCAACGCTTGTTCCGCGGCGACATCGATCGAAAAGTCCGGATATCGCTCGTATAGTGAGCGAATTTTAACGCCTTCCAAATTGCTGACTGCGGCCAAGAGCGTGCGTCCGGCGCGTGAGCGATTCGGGTAGGGATGAGCGTAGATGAGCGCGATGCGGGCCATGACGGAGCAGACGATACACTTGCCGGCGCTGCTTTGCGCTGCGGTCCGCCGACGCTGAGCGAGCATCTCTGGTTGAGACGGAATTGTCGTTGTTTCCGCGCTGAAACGGCAATGTCTCGCGCTCGTCCCGAAGGCGTCCTGCTCGCTGCACGCATCGCGGACGGTCTTGTTCGAGCGCCGCGAGCGGACGCGGCGGAGCGAGCTCACGTCGCGAGCAGTGCGTGCGCATCCGACGCTCACTCGTGGTGTCATGCGTGATAGTTCGAGTTCTCATTCCCTCGCGAGGGGAAGAATTCAATGTCTCTCGTCGGAGCGACAAGTGAGCGTCGCGCCTTGAACGATTCGCTCATTAGTTGGTCAAGGGCGCGTTGCTCGCCGACATACCGAATTTCGTCGGGCGGATCGCGTGATAGCGTCGAGTACTTTTGCTTTGCTCGGTAAGCACCGGGGGAGAGTCCGCGGGTAGCAATGGCTGGCATCGTGTCTCTAGACGTTGAAACAGATCGCCCTGGCGAGCGTTTGTGCGTCCATCGCGTGTCGAGCTTACCGGGCGTGGAGTTCTGGTCCGTGCGCGATTCGATGCGCCATTGGGCCATGCATCACGACACCTTCACGGCCAGTCTGGTCGGGGGCGAACCATCGATGAACGCGACTTGGTTGTACCGAGGTCGCAAGCACCACGTGTCTACCGGGCAGATGCAGTTGATGGAACCCGGCGAGGCGCACGCCACGACGAGCGTGTCCGAGCCCGCGTCGTTCTTCGTGATCTGGTGGCATCCGGACGTTGTCATGCAAGCGTCTGAATCCCTCGGGATGCGGGGCGCGGTGCACCTCAAAGTCTCGCAATCCGATCACCCCGGTTTGCAAGCGTCGTTTCGAGGCTTGCTCGCAGGCGTTCAACACACGCAAGATGCTGCATTCGTCGAAGAGCAATTCTTGGACAGCACGTTGCGCTTGCTCGAAGTGTGCGGCGAGCGCAAGCCGCCATCGCGTCCGCCTGGCACTCACCCGGCAATGAGCCGCGTGCGTGCGCGTTTGCACGACGAGTTCACGGAAACCCTCTCACTGGATAGCCTGGCGAAGGAAGTCGGACTATCCAAGTTCCACGTTGCCCGTTGCTTCAAAGAGGCAACGGGCGTCCCGCCGCATCAATACCAAAGGCTGCTCCGCCTACAAAGCGCGCGCCGTCACATCGAGCGCGGCTGCTGCGTCCGCGAAGCCGCGGCGATTTCAGGATTCGCCGATGAGGCGCACCTCAGTCGCTCTTTCCGTGACTGGTTGGGCGTATCGCCCGGTGTTTGGCGCCGCTCGCGCGCTTCGAAAATTACGTCGGTTCCGCCCGGTGGGCGCCCCTGAGCGCAGCCTCGCTGGGCTCCACGCTTCGTGGCACGCGCGTCGCTCCGCGTGCAGGCTACGAGGGAGCTTCGACGCGAAGCTTGGGATTTGTCGCATTCCGAAACTTGAATCGGGCTGAGATCTAGTCGGAGATCTCATAACCAATATCGGTGAATACGGCGCGGTCGAGGCGGGTGGGGATGATGCGGGTCCCGCTGGGGATGCCGGGATCCATGAGCGTCTCTGCGCCGTCGGACTGCACGTGGTCCAAGAAATGGCCGAGGTCGCTGACGAGCGGGACAGGGCCACCGTACACGGCTTGAGCCGTGGGACCGATGAACGTCGAGTCTGCAGTGAAGTTGAGAAACGCCGTGCAACCCGAGGAGAAACCGAGCACGTGACCGAGCTCGTGGGCCGCGGTGGTGATGAAGTCGGAGGCTGAGAGCGGGATGTCGTTTGCCGTTGCTGGCGTTTGATCGAAGAAGAAGTTCGAGGAGGCTTTGAAGCTGATTGAGCCCGCCCAAGGTTCGAACACCACGCCGTCGCGGCGCGCGGCCAGCGCGGCAGCGAGCGTTTGATCATCAGTCTGGGTCGTGCCCGAGGGGCCACCGCGACCTAGGCCGGGAATCGCCTCGGATGTGCCCACGAAGACGATCAGATCATCGACATCTGCCTCGATGCTGTTCACCCACACGTCTTCGTCACGATTTTCAGGGTTCTTCAGGCGAATGCCGGTGCCCTTTGGCAAGGCCGGGAAGTCATCGTGAATGATGTTCGACCAAAGTGCGCCTGCGGCTTCGAGCGCGGCGCGGCGCTCCGCGGTGAAGAAGTTGGCCGTGTCGAAGCGGTAGTCGAACTTGATGCTGAAGTGATGGTTTGCGGAGCTGCCGCCAGAGCCTGAAGCGCCGCTGCTGCCCGCGGTGCTACTGGTTCCGGCGCTCGCTCCGCCCGAATGCGAACCGCCGACGTCTCCGCTGCCGACTCCTCCGCTTGGCTGACCACCGAGGCCGCCCATGCCACCCGAGGTTGCTCCGCCCTCGGCTGTCGAACCGGCAACTGAGTTGTCTTCTTGGCCCCCGGCGCCGCCCCCATTCTGCTCGTTTCCGTCGCTCGAACTACAAGCGATAGCGAACAGTGCAAGCGCGGCACCCGCCACCTGACCTAAGACGCGCATCCTCAACCTCCGATTCGTCACCCGTGCACCCACCACAATCGCGCTCACCTTAACACGGCTCGGGAATGAGCTGTCTGGCAGTCGCGTTTGGCGGGGCGACCGTCTATAACGGGTCGCGGATGAGGGTGAACGGATCTTGAGACTGCGCTTGTTCGCTCGCTGCTTGTTCGGCGCAGTCTGTATTACCCCGTCTGTATTCGCGCAGTCGGTCTCCATCGACAGCGATCGATCACCGGTTCCGCCGTCGCCGCCTACATCCGCGCCTTCCGCCGCACCCAAACCCGCACCTGCCCCGAAGCCGCTAACTCCGCCGCGTGCGCTCTCCACGCCGGTTGACTATCCCGAGCAGGGTCGTGGCGCCCAGGAGGTCGTGCTCGAGCTCACGATCGACAAGCAGGGTGCCGTCACGAACGCGCTTGCGGTGAGCGGTGAAGCGCCGTTTACGGACGCTGCGCTCGCGGCGAGCTGGGCTTGGTCGTTCGAGCCGGCCAAGCGAGGCGAGCAAGCTGTTGCTGCGAAGATCCGCTTCGCGGTGCGCTTCGAGCCGCCGCTTCCGGAGCCTGCGACGGAGCAGCCGCCTGCGGCGACTTCGCCCGATGCGCCGCCCAAACCTCCGGTCGTCGAACCGGTGATGCAAGAAATCTTGGTCATCGGCCAAAAGGAGCCCATCAAGCACACGCTGGGTCACGCCGACGTTCACGACATGCCCGGCGCTTTTGGTGACCCGTACCGCGCGATCGAGGTATTGCCCGGCGTGGTGCCGATCGCGAGTGGGCTACCCTATTTCTACGTGCGTGGCGCGCCGCCCGGTAACGTCGGTTACTTCTTCGACGGCATTGCGGTTCCGTATTTGTATCACTTTGCGGCCGGTCCCGGCGTATTGCAGCCAGCGTTCGTCGATCACGTCGATCTGTATCCGGGCGCGTATCCGGCGCGCTACGGCCGCTTCGCGGGCGCGATCGTGGCGGGGGAAATGGCGCCGCCGAGTTATCGCTTTCATGGTGAAGCGAGCATTCGTTGGATTGACAGCGGAGCGACGGTCGAAGCGCCGTTTGCGTCGGGGCGCGGCTCGGCGATGGTCGGCGGTCGCTTCTCGTACACCGCGGCGGTGCTCTCGCTGCTCGTGCCCAATATCACCGTCAATTACTGGGACTACCAGGCGCGTGTTCGCTATGAGCTCGATCATAAAAATAGCCTCGAAGTGCTCTCGTTCGGCGCAGGCGACTTCATGTCCGACATCGAACGCACCACGACCAGCTCGTCGACGGATGGCGGCTTCACCTCTCAGACAACGGATCAGAAACGCACGCTCGTCGACGTTGGCTTTCATCGCTTGGATTTGCGCTGGGATCACAAGCTCAGCGATGGCAATTGGCGCAACGCGCTAACGTTTGGACTGGACCGCACCGGCGCGGACAACGGTAGCGTGACCGTGCACAGTCGCATGGTCGGCTTTCGCTCGGAATATCGCCGGAACTTGGACAGAGACACGACGCTGCGCGCCGGTGGCGATGCGCTGTTCGAACGTCTGGCTCAGAGCGACAGCAACGGCCAGATGTTCATGGGTGACGGCGAGAACACCATGGTCACGAGCGACAACAACGCGCGCTTCGGTCTGAATCGCGATCGCCGCGACATCACCAGCGGACTTTGGGCGGATCTCGTGCTCGCCGTGAACAAGAACCTCGAAATCACGCCGGGCATTCGCGCGGATTTGTTCGTGTCGGGTAACCGCGTTGCGCTCGCGATCGATCCGCGCATCAGCGCGCGCTACACGCTGTCGAAGAAGCTCACGGTGACGCACGGCCTCGCGCTCGTGCACCAAGCCCCGAGCTTCGTGGTGCCTTTGCCGGGCTACAAGCCGTCACTCGAGGGTGGCTTGCAGAGCGCCATTCAGTACAGCGCAGGGCTCTCGTACTCGTTGCCATCCGGATTCGAGTCGTCGTTGTCGGTGTTTCAGAACGCATTCTTCAACATGACCGATCTGATCAGCCTGCTTCAACTTCAAAGCACGACGAGCAAATCGGAAACGGACTACCGTACGACGGGTCACGCCTATGGCGTAGAAGTGATGATTCGCCGCAGTCTGTCGCGCCGGGTTGGAGGCTTCGCGTCGTACACGCTGTCGCGTTCGCTGCGCAGCGCGGGCGAGCTGCAAGGGCCGGCCACGACCGACCGCACGCACGTGCTCAACTTGGCGCTCTCCGCGGATTTGGGCAAAAATTGGCGTGCGGGCGGGCGCTGGATGTTCTACAGCGGCATCCCTACGCAGGTGGCGTATACCGCGGCGGCCAAAGCACCGCCGCGCACGCCGCCGTTTTGGCGCTTGGATTTCAAGGTGCAGAAGCGCTGGTACATCAAGTACCCGAACGTGTGGTGGGGGCTAGTGCTGGAAGTGCTCAACACCACCTTGAACAAAGAGGTGTTGAACGGCGATTGCAACGCGTTCGCCTGTAAGTACGATCGCATTGGTCCGGTGACGATCCCCAGCATTGGCGCGGAGGGCGCGTTTTGAGTCGCTATCCCGCGTCTCTGGGAACGTGGAGTCTGTGCGCGTCTGCGCACGCCCCGTATGCTTGCGCGGAGGCCTCGCAGCCGGTTGTCGTTAGCGGAGGTTCGTAGCCGCACGTGAGACCGTGGTGGTGCACCTTGTGGCAAAGCACCCAATCATCGAATTCGCTGGAGCAATCCTGAAGCTGGATGACGGGGCTTGACTCGCAGGACGCGACGCAGCCCGCGGGGCTGTCGCCACCGCAGTCGGTCTGTATCCCGAGATCGCAATAGCGATCGCAGGGCGTCGCTGCGATCGGATAGCCATCCTGACAACTCGGCATGGCCGATGCCAGAGCCAACAGTGCGGCGAACGCCCCCCATCTACCACGCATCACGCGATTCTCCTCAGGGCGCCACGCTAGCCACGCTCACCGTCAGCGTGTGCAGCGCGTTGCCCGAGACCCAACCAACATTGCCCGCGTTCGGGCCGCCCGAAAGGTGAAATAGCGGCGAGCTCTTCACGAATTCGATTCCGGTTGCGGCCTTGGCCGGGCCGAGTGCTTTCAAGCTGAGATCGAGCATTTGCGTGTACCAATCGATCTTCTTGTTCGTGCGCTGGGTCGAATCCCACAGGCCGTAAGAGACGAACAGCTTATCGCCAAGCATCTCAACCTTGGGCATCGTCGCCTGAGTGTTGCCCGTGTTGACGGTCAACCAGGCTTCGGACGACGTAGCGCCGGTCGTGCCATCGGCGAGCACGATGCGCACGTCGCGCGCGCCGCGCGTCTGCGAGGTAGCGTGGATGATCACGAAGCGACCATCAGCCAGCTTGATGAATTGGCCGGTCTCGGTGTCGGTCTTGTTGTCGCCTTCGGCGCCCGCGATCGTGAAGTAGGATTTGTCGAAGGTGGTGCTGTTCTTCTTCGTGTAGCTGTCGAGCGTCCACGCGGAGAAGCCGAGCTGGCGATCGTAAGCGTCGCCGTGGGCGAGGGTGTACGCGACTCCCTTGTCGACCAAGAGCCGTTGATCGAAGTTGTGTGAGTAGAACCAGCCCGCGCCCGTATGCGCCGGATCGCTACCACCGGGCATGACGCGCATGCCCGTTGCCGGGTCGAAGTAGCCGAAATAGCCTGCTTGATGCCGAGTTCCGTTGTCTGCGCCTTTGTCGCCCCAGGCCATTTGGTGGGCGACGTACAGCACGAGCCGCTGATTCATCGTATCGAAGCCGAGCACGCCCGAACCCGCTGCGCCGGCGTTGCCCTTCGACGCGTCCTTGATGTTGTCCTGATCGCCGAACACCAACGTGTCCCAGGCCTTGGTCGTAAAATCTGCGCTAGTGGACTTGGCGACCTTTAGCTCGTTGCCATCCACGTTGTTCGCGTCGTCTTTGACGTCCGTCTTGAAGGGGTGATCGGCGTTGTACGCGATGTAGAACGCGCCGCTCGGATCCATCGTGAAGCCGAGCAAGCGATAGGACGAGATGCCCGTTGCAACGGTCGTTCCCGTGCCGAGCGCCGGGTCGATGTGCGTGATGTAAATCATGCCCAGCGCGGGCAGTGCCATCGGCTTGCCCTTGCCGCCGCTGTAGTCGAGCCAGGCAACGTCGAGCGCTCCGTCGTCGTGTACGACCGGGATGATCGGCGCTTGAAAACCAAAGTTTGCTAGCGGGCTCGGCGGAATGAAGCCATCGTCGAAGAAGTCTTCGGCATCGTTGAAGGCCTTGCCCGCGCTCAGGGCGATGGGATGCGGCGTGATGGCAACGTTGACGACTGGACCCGCGCCGGCTTGGCCCGCGTTTCCGGTTGCGGTACCTGCTTGTCCCGCTTGGCTCGGGGCGCCGCCGCTGCCGCCCGACGTCGTCGCGCCAGCACCACTGGAACCACCGCTGTCACTCGTTCCGCCTCCGTGCTGGGCGTCGCCTGCGGTCCCATTCCCGCTGTTCCCGCTGCCGTCGCCCGCACTGGCAGGGCTGGTTCCGCCGCTTCCTTGATGCGCCTTCGTGTCGGAATTGCTGCCGCACGCGGTGAGCACGACACAGCCGGCGAAGAACCAAACGCTGCCTCGAGCAGCCGCGCGCAGAGAACCTAGCCTTGGACCGAGTTCATTCATGTTCACCCGTAGCTTAACGAGCAAAACACGAGTGTGCTTCCCCATATAGCCACAGTACCCGGATCAGACTGGGAAGAGGCGACCCCGGTGTCGGAAGTCGTCTGCTGTGCGCCAATGTGAGCGACTTTTGCGTTCCTATCAGCGCAAGTCGCTCGCGCGCCGCCCGGCCGTGCGCGGCTTGCCGGTGGGCGAGCCCGATTGCGCCCGCCGCCCAATGAACGAGCGCTTGCCGTCGCTCTCGGCATACAGCGCCCGCAGTTCCTCGAACGTCGAAATCTCGGAATTGCGCGCAATGCCGGCGTGCCCGCGACAAAGCAACACACGTCGCTCGCCAAACGAAACCTCGAGCAGCTCGCGTGCCGGGCCCTGCTCGCCTCGCGGACGAAATGACTCACAAACTTCGCAGCGATGCTCCATGGTCGCGAGCGTCCTCGAATTGCTGGCCGGGGGCCAAATTTGTGGAAGCCTCGCTGCGGCAAAAAAGCGGGTGGTTGGGTGTGTGCTGCCGAGCGCTGGGAGACGGTACGGCGTGAGTTGGTCCGGCTGAGCGAAGCGGTTAACCTGTGGAGAATGGGCGCCCTGGTCCTCGTGGTCGATGACAGCGCCGGGATCCGCGGTCAGATTCGCAGCGTGCTCCAACAAGTGGAGGGCTTCGACGAATTCATCGAGGCTGGGGATGGCCTGCAGGCGTTCAAGCTGATGGTCGATCGGCATCCGGATCTCGTGGTCTGCGACTTGATCATGCCCGTATTCGACGGCATGAAATTCCTAGCCCTGCGCGCGACCCGCCCCGAACTCGCCGGGATTCCGGTGATCATGCTGACCGCGGAGGGCGACGCGAATCGCAAAGCCGAGGTGCTCGACCAAGGAGCCTCCGACTACGTCACGAAGCCCTTCGACGACCGTGAATTGCTCGCGCGCGTCAAAGTGCACTACCGGCTCAAAGTGTTGCAAGACCAACTTCGAGAGGCGAACAAGCGGCTCGAAGCGTTGGCCGACACGGACGGTCTGACCGGGCTGTACAACCGGCGCTACTTCGATGCGCTATTGGGGCGAGAGCTACAGCGCACCGAACGCTACAAGACGCCGCTCGGTTTGGTGCTGATCGACATCGACCACTTCAAGCGAGTCAACGACACGTTCGGCCACACCATGGGCGACGAGGTACTGCGCAACGTCAGCCGCATCGTGACTTCGAGCGTGCGCGTCACCGACTCGGTCGCGCGCTATGGCGGCGAAGAGATCGCGATCGTTTTCACTCAAACGACCGCAGAAGGTGTGGCGGAGGTCACCGAGCGCTTGCGCCAACGGGTGGCCGAATTTGCCCATGAGCACCTGGGGAGCACCCTCAAATGCACGGCAAGTTTCGGGATCAGCGTGTGTGACGGCCGCAGCGTGATGCCGAAAGCGCGAGAGCTGATCGACCGCGCCGACCGCGCGCTATATCGAGCCAAGCGCGCGGGCCGGAACTGCGTCGTGCGCTGGACGCCCGAGCTCGAGCTGGAACTCGCGCTCGAAATCGCGGAGACGGCTGAACGCGCTCCCTGAAACCAAGCGCGTCTGGCATCGTACGACGTGGATGCATTGCGAATCAGTCGTGCTGTTGCTGGCGGTGCTCGTGGCCAGCGCAGGTTGCTCGAAAGCACCGCTGCGACAGGCACCGTCACCCGTTCGGGTGAACGCGCGCTCGGTCTTCGTTTGGCACTACCAGGCCCAGCTCGAAGCGCGCGGAGACTTGCGGGTCGTGGGACGCTTCGACGGAGCGACTGACGGCGAGTTCTCGGTTTACGACGAGCTGACGCCGTTCGTGCACGGCTTCGAGATCGCGCAAGGTCGCGATTGGCAAGCAGTTGCGCAACGTCAATCGACTTGGAAGGTGCAGTGCAACTCTGGTTGCTCCATCCGCTACCGTTTCGCGTTGCGCGACGCAGCGCAACGCTTGGCCGAAGCGGACACGGTGATCGCTTCGGGTGATGTGGTGATCTCGCCGCCCTCGACGTGGCTGCTACACCCGGGAATCAACGGTCGAAATGGCGATTTCGAGCTGTCGGTGGATCCCGGTGCGAATGCGCGCTTCGTGAGCGCGTTTCAGCCTGTCTCTGGCGACCAAGCGAACCACTACCAGGCACCGATCGGCGTCTTGGACGACGCGAGCTTTGCGGCGTTTGGTCCGCTGCATGTCGCCGAGCTGCCGATCGGAGACGGAACCGTGCAACTCGGTGTGGCGACGCTCGGCCTAGATCTGAGTCCTGCGCAGGCCGAAACTTGGGTGGGCTCGTCGGCTGGCGCGGTCGCCAGCTACTACCAGGGGCACCTGCCTGCGCGGCGCACGTTGGTTCTGTTGATGCAAGGTGGCGGTGAGTCCACGCATGGGCTCACGCTCGGCGGGGGTGGCCCAAGCGTCCTGGTACGCGCTCCGGATCGCGTGACCGCGAGCACGATTCGCGAGGATTGGGTCATCACGCATGAGCTGCTTCACGCGAATTTCCCCGACGTTGGTCCCGCTCACAGCTGGCTGAGCGAGGGTCTGGCCACCTATCTCGAGCCGATCATTCGGGCGCGCATTGGCCTCATCGATGAGGCGAAAGTGTGGCGCGACATGGTCGATGGCATGCCGAAAGGACTGCCAGAGGCGGGTGACGAAGGGTTGGAGAACACTCGGACCTGGGGCCGCACGTATTGGGGCGGAGCGCTCTTCTGTCTGCTGGCCGATGTCGAATTGCGCGAAAAGACTGGTAACCACCGCTCACTCGACGACGTACTGCTGGCGATTGGCAAAACCGGCGATTCAGACGAAGACTTTTGGCCGATCGAGCGCGTGCTCGAGGAGGCGGAACGCGCCACTGGCACGCAGGTCTTGCACGAGTTGTTCGAGCGTCTCGCAAAGAAGCCGGGAACCGTCGATCTTAATCAGCTTTTCACGCGACTCGGGGTGCGCGCTCAGGGCGACTCCGTGGTCTTCGATGACCATGCGCCGCTCTCGGCGTTGCGGAAATCCATCACGGCCCGTCGCCCGGGCTAAGCGCGCCGAGCGAGCTGCGATCCAAACGCGCGCGTCGCACGTATCCATCGAGAACGCGTGCCAGCTGGATAAGTTGACCGAACGCACGAGCGGCGCGACTCTTTGCGCCGCTCGAAGCACCAAGGCCGTGACACGCCACGGACTAAGAGACCATCGTGCGTCAGGAGCGCACGCTGTTTAGCTAACTTCACGAGGGCAATCTCAAAATGAATCTATCCAATGTTCTGATCGCTGCTGCTGTTTCTGGAATCATCGTGGGCTGTGGTGGCGGTGCGACGCCGCCAGCCGAGGCTCCCTCCGCCGAGGTGCCGGCCACCCCGGCTGCTGATGCCCCCGCGGGCGATGCGCCGGCCGCTGCTGCGGACGCCGCCGCCGCGGGCGCCAAGCACGATTGCAAGGGCAAGAACGACTGCAAGGGCAACGGCGGCTGCAAGACCGACAAGCACGACTGCAAAGGCAAGAATGACTGTAAGGGTCAGGGCGGCTGCAAGGGCTGATTCGTCTTCCTCGACGTGATCGCGCGCTACGTCGGGTTTTCCGGCGTAGCGTGTGGTTTTTTGGGGGTAGCAGTGAATGGCAAATAGGTTCCAACTACCCAACCTGGGTATCGGCCTCGGCCTACGAACGAAGCACTACTCGACCATCATCGAGCAGAAACCGGCGGTCGATTGGTTCGAGATCCTCAGCGAAAATTATCTCCGGACCGAAGGGCGTCCGTTGGATTTCCTGGATCGCGTGGCCGACAGCTACCCGGTAGTGATGCACGGGGTGTCGCTCTCGATTGGTTCCAGCGATCCGCTCGATTGGCAGTATCTGGCTGAATTGAAGGCGTTGCGCGATCGTGTCAAAGCGCGCTGGGTCTCCGACCATTTGTGTTGGACCGGCGTGGCCGGCAAGAATACCCACGACCTATTGCCGATGCCGTACACCGAAGAGGCGCTTGCCCACGTGATCGCTCGCGTGCGCGCGGTGCAAGATTTCCTGGGTGCGCCCTTGGCGCTGGAGAATCCCTCGAGCTACGCCGAATTCGCCGGCGACACGATGAGCGAGTGGGAGTTCTTGGCTAGGCTCGCCGAACAAGCGGACAGCGCGCTGCTGCTGGACGTGAACAACGTGTTCGTCTCGAGCAAAAATCACGGCTTCGATCCGCTCACCTATCTGAACGCGATTCCGTTCGATCGCGTGGTGCAATGCCACGTCGCCGGGCACACCGATCATGGGACGCACATCATCGATTCACACATCGGTCCAGTGATCGATTCCGTGTGGAAACTACTGGCCGTCGCCCACAGACGCTGCGCGGGCGTGCCCGTGCTGCTCGAATGGGACGCCGAAATTCCGAGCTTCGAAGAGACGCACGCCGAGGCGCTGCGTGCGCGCGAATTCATCGGGGGCGCAGCGTGATGCGCGAGGCGACCGCTGACGCGCTCGGCTTGCACGAGCGCGCCAGCGCGACCCCCGATCGCGCCCAGCCGACTCGCGAAATCGAGCTCGGCGCCGCACCGACTTGGACCGAGGGTGAGCTCGGACTGCGCGTCCAGCAGGAGTGGTTTGCGGCGATCATCAGCGCGCCGCAAGACGAGCCCGCTCCCGTTGACGAGCGTTCTGCGTCGCGCCTAATCACCCCGAGTTCGACGCTCAGCTCGCTCGAACGCATCGATATCTACCGTAGGGGTTATCATGCGCGGTTGATCGAGTGCTTGGCGGACGATTACCCGGTTCTCCAGCATGCGCTCGGTGAAGCCACCTTCGAGGCACTCTGCCGAAGGTACATCGCGCGTCACCCCTCTCGCGCACCGAGCTTGAACTACTTCGGCCGATTCATGGCTGATTTTTGCCGCTCCGAGCCGCTTCCGGAGCCCGCTTTTGCCGCCGATCTGGCGGCGCTGGAGTGGGCGATCGTGCTCTCGATTCACGCGCCGACGGCAGAGGCGATCGGCTTCGAGGATTTGGGTCAGGTGCCGAGCGAGCGCTGGCCCGGTGCTCGCTTTCGCGTCAATCCTTCGCTGAAGATTTTGCATCTCGAATACCCGGCGAACGCATACCTGCAAGCGTACCGTCAGGGGAGCCCCACGGTCGTTCCCACGGCGCGCGCAACCAGCGTCGCGGTGTACCGCACGGGCCGCAGCGTGTGGCGCTTGGAGCTCGAACCCACGCTGGTCACGCTGATCGAATCATTGGCGAGCGGTGTCACCCTCGAGGCTGGTCTTGCTCAGGTCCAAGCCTCATTGGCTCACGAGCCCGAGGCAGAGATTGCAAAGAAGATTTCCCATTGCTTCCAGCACAGCGTGTCGAGCGGGCTATTTTCCGCGATTTCGCTGTAGTGGTTGATTTGGTTCGAGAGGAGGGAACATATTGCCTGAGAGCGTCGTAAGATCGCTCCGGGTTATCTTTCATTACAACGGGGTAAGAGAGCGTGAATATCACTAGGTTTTGCGGGGGACTGGTGTTGATCGGCCTGGCTACCGCCTGTTCAGGCAAGACCCACACGGGCAATTCCCAGGCGAACGCGGGTAGCGGGGGCGCGAGCGCGGGCAGCGCGGGTGAAGGCGCGGACGCCGGCATGGCCGGGACCACGGACGATGGCGTCGCGGGTGAAGGCGGCGCGTTGACTGCGACGGGCGGCAAGGGTGGCGCAGGTGGTGCGGCCGGACAAGCGGGCGCGGCCAGCAGCGGCGGAGTAGGCACCGGCGGAAGCACGGGTGGCAGCGCAGGCACGGTAGCAAACGGGGGCAGCGGCGGCAGCGGTTATCCGCCCATCGACATCGGCGAGCAGAAGAAATCCGACAAGCTCGACGTGCTGTTCGTCGTCGACAACTCCATCACGATGGCCGACAAACAAAACGTCCTTCGCCAGTCGGTGTCGAGCTTCGTAACTCGTTTGGTCAACCCGCTGTGCGTCGACGTAGACGGCAAACCAGTGGCGACCCAACCTGCTACCGCTGACGCGGCCTGCAGCAGCGGTCACCGTGAGTTCACTCCGGTGAAGGACATGCACCTGGGTGTGATTACGACCAGCATTGGAAGCCACGGTGGTGACGTTTGCGCGACTCCCCAATCTGCCGATGAGCACCTCGACGATCACGCTGAACTATTGCCGATGCAGCGTACCAACCTACCGAGCTACAACGGCTCGGGTTACTTGGCCTACGACGCAACGGGCGCGGCTGGTAGCACCGACGTGAACCACGTGATCGCCGACCTGCAGACGGTCGTCGACCTAGCGGGAGAGCACGGCTGTGGCTACGAAGCGCCGCTCGAAGCCATGTATCGCTTCTTGGTCGATCCGGAGCCTCCCACTACGGTAACGAGGGTCGGCAGTTACAGTACCCCCGGCGAGGTGAATCAAAATTTGCTGAACCAACGCAAGAGCTTCTTGCGCCCGGATTCAGCGGTGGCCGTCGTGATCCTCAGTGACGAGAACGACTGCTCGATCCGCGACGAAAGTGTGGGCTGGTTCGTGGGTTCGACGGGTCGCATGCCGCGGTCGACCACGGCTTGTGCGATCAACCCCAACGACCCGTGTTGCCGATCGTGCGCCACGAACCCCGCCTCGACGCCGCCTGCGGGTTGTGGTGCCATCAGCGACGACGCGAACTGCAAGAACATCCCGGCCAATTCCTCGTACGCGACTTGGGACGTGCCCGGTGATTCGCTCAACCTGCGCTGCTTCGATCAACAGAGGCGCTTCGGCTTCGATCTGCTTTATCCCGTCGAGCGCTACAGTGATGCGCTGAGCAATCCGCAGGTTCGCAACCGCAGTCAAGCACTCGTGCCCAACCCGCTCTTGGTCGGTGACGAGAAGGGGCCGCGCTCAGCGACGTTGATCAGCGTGTCCGTGATCGTCGGCGCGCCATGGCAAGATTTGGCGACTCCTGCCAGCCTGACCTCGGGTCATGCCATCGAGTACATGGACGGCGCAGCGCTCGAAAGCAACAGTCGTTGGCCGCTGCTGATTGGAAATAAGGCTCAAAATCAGCCGCCCAGCGATCCGTTCATGATCGAGGCGATCGAAGAACGCGCGGGGCAAAACCCACTGACCAACGCACCGATCGTCCCTTCCACCTCGACCAACCCGCTCGCCACCATCAACGGCCACGAACAAAACTTGCCTCAACGAGACGATCTGCAATTCGCCTGCAGTTTCCCGCTCGTCTCTCCGAAGGTTTGTGCCAACGGCGATCCGGTTTGTGCATGCTCGCCCGACAAGGCGGGCAATTGGGATGCCGTCAAAACGAATAGGAGCCCGTTGTGCCAACCTCCCGAAGGCGGCGCAGCGACGACCACGCAGTATTTCGGTCGCGGCTACCCCGGCACACGTGAGCTGACCTTCGCCAAGCAGCTGGGCGCGCGCGCGGTGCCTGCCTCGATCTGCCCACGCACGCTGACCGACACGAACAGCCCTGATTACGCTTTCAAACCGGCGTTCAACGCCCTGATCACTCGCATCGGAGCCACTCTCAAATGAGGTCGCCGCGTCACTTGGCTGCAGTGCTCCTCTTGGGGAGCTTGCAAGCGTGTGGACCCTCGAACTCGGAGCGCGCTGCTGCCTCGGGAGGCAGCGGATCCGGCACTGGCGGCTCGGTCGGCATGGCCGCCGGTGGAGCCGGATCGAGTGCAGGGTCGAGCAACGCTTCGGGCGGCGGAGCGTCGGTTGGCGCGCAAGTGTCGAGCGACAAACTCGATGTCTTGTTCGTGATCGACAACTCGGTGTCGATGCTCGGCAAGCAGAAGATTTTGGCCAAATCGCTGCCTAGATTCGTGTCACGTCTGACCAATCCGCTGTGCGTGGATGATCAGGGTAGCCCAACTGTCGATCAGCCAACCTTGGCTAGCGCGGCGTGTTCCAGCGGCGCTCGTGAATTTTCGCCGATCGCGGACATTCACTTTGGAGTCATCACCACCAGCATCGGTAGCGCCGGCGGTGACGTCTGCACCAATCAGACGGCCGCGCTCGACCAGCAAGACGACCAAGCGCAGCTCTTGCCCAGCAAGCGAACGGGCGTCGCTAGCTACCAAGACAGCGGCTTCTTGTCGTACGACGCCAGCGGTGCCGCGGGCGTGAATGACGCGGCTGCGCTCGGGACGAGCCTCAGCGAGATGGTCACGGCAAGTGGCGAACGCGGTTGCGGCTACGAAGCGCCGCTCGAAGCGATGTATCGCTTCCTGGTCGATCCAGAGCCGCCGGTATCGGTCGAGGTGGTGAGTCAGAAGAGTACGCCGACCGGCGTCAACGATACGCTGCTCGCACAACGTGCGGCATTTTTGCGGCCTGATTCGTCTCTGGCGGTCGTAGTGTTCAGCGACGAAAACGACTGTTCGATCAAAGACTCGGAACAGGGCTGGTTGGTTGGGTCGAGCAGGCTCAGTACAACTCAGCTTCACATGCCGCGCGCCACCAGCATCTGCGAGACGGATCCGAACGACCCCTGCTGCCGTTCGTGTGCGGAAAGTGAAAGCCTCAAGCCGGACGGCTGCGCGCCGCTCGCGGAAGACAGCGTGTGCAGCGTGATCCCCGCAGGTCAAGCTTACGCCAGCTACGATACCGCGGGTGACTCGCTGAATCTGCGCTGCTTCGAGCAAAAGCGGCGCTTCGGATTCGACTTCTTGCAACCCGTTGAGCGGTACAGCGATGCCCTGAGCAATCCCAAAATCAAGAACCGCGCGGGCACCCTGGTAGACAATCCGTTGTTCGCAGAGCGAGCAGGCAAGGGGCCGCGCTCGGCGACCTTGATCAGCGTTTCGGTGATCGTGGGTGCACCTTGGCAAGACTTGGCGACCGTCGACAGCTCGAGCGGCGGTCCGCTCGAGTACTTGGACGCCGCAGGACTAGAAAGCGCTGGTCGTTGGCCAATGCTGATCGGCGACAAGCAAAAGAACGTGCCGCCGAGTGACCCGTTCATGATCGAGTCGATCACGCCGCGCATGGGTAAGAACCCCGTCACGATGTTTTCGATTGCGCCCGAAACGTCGACCAATCCGCAGCAAAATCCGATCAACGGCCACGAATCGAACAACTTCGACAATTGGGACTTGCAGCACGCATG
This sequence comes from Polyangiaceae bacterium, assembly GCA_035634635.1. Lineage (GTDB taxonomy): Bacteria > Myxococcota_A > Polyangia > Polyangiales > Polyangiaceae > PMG-095. Next base: position 90,704 of record DASQCO010000067.1, on the reverse strand, counting down.
CATCTTCCCGCTAGCCGAGCCCGTGGCGTGCACGGCAGGCAGTGCGAATTGCGACTGTGCGCCGAACAAGGAGAACGACTTTAACCCCGTACTCATGGAGAACAACGCGCTCTGTCAGCCGCCCGGTGGCGGCCCTCCGCAGCCCATGCAGTACTTCGGCAAGGCCTATCCAGGTACGCGAGAGCTGACATTTGCTCGACAAATGGGCGCGCGCGCCGTCGCCGCCTCGATGTGCCCGAGAAATGCGACCGACGCGACGCGCGCCGACTACGGCTACGGCCCCGCTTTGGACAGTCTGACGAAGCGGATTGCGCAGACGCTCAAGTAGCGCGCGGCACTAGCTCGTGGAGCGCGGCCTCGTCGCCGCGCTCCATCGCAAGCTCAGCCTCGAGGCTCGCTCGATCGCGTCCAATCGTGGCGAGCGCGAGCGTTCGATCACCGCTGCGGAATGCGACGGCGCAGTCGCGCGCGTTCGGATCGCCCGCGAGGTCGATGCGCTCCCAATTTTCGGCGTGGCCGAGGTAGGAGATGGTGCAGTCGTAATGCGCGCTCCAAAAGAACGGCACGGCGTCGTAGCGCTGTTTTTGCCCAAGTAGATTCAGCGCCGCGATCTCGCCCTGTCGCGTGGCGACCACCCAATGTTCGACGCGGATGGGTTGACCCGTGCGCGCATCCGGAAAACGCGCGATATCACCGGCGGCGTAGACGTCGGCCGCGCTGGTGCGCAAATACTGATCGACCAAGACGCCGCGATCGACGGCGAGGCCTGCGCTTTCGGCGAGCTCCGTCGCAGGCCTCACCCCCACACCGAACACGACCAAGTCCGCGGCGAGCTCGCTATTGTCCTCGAGCACGACGCTTTGCGCGGTGATGGCTTTCGGGCGCGCCCCCAACCGAAAGCGAACACCGTGTGCTTCGTGCAGCTTTTGCACGCTGTGTCCTAGCGCTTCGCCGAGCACGCGCCCGAGCGGCACGCTGTCCGGCGCGACGACCGCGACCTCGACGCCGCGCGCGCGCAGCGACGCCGCAACCTCGAGCCCGATGAAGCCTGCGCCGATCAACACGGCGCGTTGGGCCTTGGCACTCGCCGCGATGATCGTGCGGCTGTCGGCCAGTGTGCGCAGCGTGTACACGTGCGGTAGTCCGCCGCCGGGAATGTTCAAGCGAATCGCCGCAGCGCCGGTGGCAAGCAGCAATGCGTCGTAATCGATACGAGAGCCATCGCTGAGCGTGACGCTCTTCGAGCTCGGGTCGAGGCTGTTGACCTTGGTCTGAACCAGCTCGATTCGCTGCTCGCGATAGAACTCTTCTGAGCGCAGAGGGATCCACTCATCAGGCGCGGTGCCGGCCAAGTAATCCTTGGATAGATTCGGGCGATCGACGGGTAGCGCACCTTCCGCTCCGAGCAGCGTGATCTTCCCGGTGTAGCCCTCGCGGCGCAGCTTTTCGGCGGCGGAGTTGCCAGCCGCGCCTGCGCCCACGATCACGATTGCGTTGGGCTTGGTGATCGCCGAGGCGGGCGCTGCGGCCTGCTTACCGAGCACGTACAGCTTGCCGCCGCGTTGTTCGACTAGATAACAGGCGATGGGATCGCGGGCAGGTGCGCGCAAGACTTCGCCGCTCGTGAGCGAAAAGCACGCATGATGATAGGGGCAACGAACCGTATCACCGACCAACAAGCCCTCTGCCAGCGGTGCGCCGTAGTGAGTGCAGTGCGCGCCGACCGCGAACACCTGGTTCGCCGATCGTGCCAGCAGCACGGCTTCACCGTTGGCATGTCCGACCAGCATTTGCCCCTCGGCCAATGAAGTCGCGTCGAGACCCTGGCTGAGGTCCGGTCCGGTCAGTTCTTGGTTGCTCGCCATGCTCGTCTCCCTCGAGAGACGGCTACTCTAAGCCTCGGCGCAGCGCTAGCGCGCTCGAAAATACCGTTACTTACTGCGCCCTGCGAGCGTACTGCGGTCTGCGGGCGGCTCCGGCTTTTCAGCCACGCTCGTGTGGACACGCACGACGCCGTGCTCTTGGAGGATGCGGAGCTTGGTACGCGTTGCCGGTGGCAAGCGTTCGAAGTCACTCTCGGCGACTTCATTGGTGCCACGCTGAATGGCAATCCCCGTCGAGGCGTGGAACTGCTCAGTGGATTCGATCAGCATGGCGTTTACCTTGGACTCGTCACTCACTACGGATCATTGTCGTCGGGCGTTGAGGGCTGCAGGCACGTGAAAGTCACTTTCCGTTGCCAGCGGCGATTTGCGTTCGCTCAGTTGCTGCTGGCAGGCATCGGATGCGCATGCAGTGGGGAGACTTCGGAAAAAGTGTCAGCACCTGTAGTGATGAGGAACCTGTGGCCGAAAACGCGACTCGGGGGCGATTTATGCCCGCTTTTTCTACGATCCAGTTCAACTTGAATAAAGCAATAAAGCTGTCAACGGACGCCGAGCCGGGGCGCTTGGGCCGCGTTCGACGCGCTCGTTCAGCGAACGTGCTATTCGGCTGCCCAGCATTGGCCGCTTAACCGAGTGGCAGCGGCGTTTCCCGAAGTAATCACGTGGCAAGCAGTCTCGAATCTCTCCTCGCCGAAGGCGTCATCAGCGAGATCTACGGTCGTCTGAAGAGTGGCAAGGAAGCCGAAGTCTACGCGGTGGCGTACGGCGACGACGTGGTAGCGGCCAAGGTTTACAAGGACCGCGCCCAACGCAGCTTCAAGAGCAATGCGGCCTACAAAGAGGGCCGCGCGGTGCGCAACACGCGCTCACAGCGCGCCATGGAGCGCGGTTCGAAGTTCGGTCAAGAGGCGGCCGAGGAAGCGTGGAAGGCCGAAGAGGCGAACGCGCTTTACAAACTCCACGCCGCCGGCGTTCGAGTGCCCAAGCCCGTCATGTTTTTCGACGGCGTGCTGTTCATGGAGCTGGTGCGCGGTGTGGATGGCGAAGCCGCGCCGCGCCTGATCGACACGCCGCTCGACGCGGCACAAGCGCACGCGGCCTATCTGGACATGCTCGCGCAGTTGGTCCGGATTCTTTCGTGCGATCTCATCCACGGTGACTTGTCGCCGTACAACGTGCTCTGGGCCGAGGCTGGCGCGACCATCATCGACTTTCCGCAGATTGTTTCTGCGGCCCAAAACAGCCAATCCGAGTCGTTCTTCATTCGCGACGCGCGCAACATCCTCGGTCACTTCGCCGCGATCGATCCGAGCTTGCGAGGCCGTCTCAATAGTGACCCACGAGAGATTTGGCGTGCCTATGTGCGGCGCGACCTGACGCCGGATTTCATGCCCTCGGGGCGTCCGTTCGTGCCCGAACAGCGTCCGCGCTTCTTCGATCAAGCACCGCGCGACCGAGACGAGCGGCGACCGCAAACGCAGGGAGATAGTCGAGCCCAGCGCGGTCCGTCTCCGGAGCGCGGTCCCCAGCAAAACCGCGGCTCGTTCGCCGATCGCGGTCCGCGTCAGGATCGCGGTGCGCAGCAAGGGCGCGGCCCCCAAAACCACGGTCCGCAAGCGAACAGCCGAGGGCCCCGCGACCAGGGCCCTCAGGACAACAACCGAGGGCCGCGTGACCAGCAAGGGCCTCAACAGAACCGCGGTCCGCGTCAGGATCGAGGCCCGTATCAGGATCGAGGCCCGTATCAGGATCGAGGCCCGCAGCAAAACCGCGGCCCGCGTGATGACCGAGGGCGTCAGGACAACCGCGGCCCGCAGCAAAACCGCGGCCCGCAGCAAAACCGCGGCCCGCAGCAAAACCGCGGCCCGCGTGATGACCGAGGGCATCAGGACAACCGCAGCCCGCAGCAAAACCGCGGCCCACAGTTGCACATGGCCTCCGCGCGCGCGAACGCGAACGCCGCATCGCAAGCGCGCGAGCAGCAACCGCGTCGCCCTCAGCGCGCACAGCGGCGCGGTCCCGAGGTGATCGTGTTGGCGCGTCGAGCGCCTGATGCCACCGCTGGAGCGGAGCGCATCGAGCGCGAGCAATTGCCGGCCGCATCGTCGCCGAATGCTGAAGCGCCTCGCGACGCAGCGCGGCGTCGTCGGCGCTGAGCGCGGCACCACTTCGCGTAGCTCGTGAGGGTCGGCTACGCTCATCGACCGTGGCTCGCTTTCCGTTTTCCCCAGCATGCGTCCTGGCGCCCATGGAGGGCGTCACCAGCGCGGCGGTGCGCGAGGTGCTTTCCAGCTACGGCCCGATCGGCCTGGTTTGTACGGAGTTCGTGCGCATCTCTGGCGGGCGAATCTCGCCCAGCTATCTGCGTCGTCAAGTCGAGAAGTTGGCGAGCGTGCCGCTGAGCGTGCAGGTCATGGGCAACGATCCGGAGTTGATGGCCGAAGCGGGCGCAGTGGTGGCCAATGCCGGAGCGGATGTCGTCGACCTGAATCTGGGATGTCCGACGGCATGCGCTGCGCGCAAGAACGTGGGCGCTGCCTTGCTCAAGCAACCCGAATTGCTCGCTCGCTTGCTCGGCACGATGCGCCGCGGTGTGCCCGGGCTCTTGTCAGCCAAGCTGCGCGCTGGCTTCGACACTACCGACGATGCGCTCAGCAACGCGCGCCTCGTGCAAGACAGCGGGCTCGACTATTTGGCGGTCCACCCGCGCCGTCGAGTCGATCACTATCGCGGCACTGCTGACTGGCGCATCGTTGCGAGCATCAAGCGCGAGCTCTCGATCCCAGTCGTGGGCAATGGCGACATTTGGTACGCGCAATCCGCGTTGCAGATGTTCGAAGAGACCGGCTGCGATGCGGTCATGCTTGGCCGTCCCGCGCTCCGCAATCCCTGGATTTTCCGCCAAATCGACGAGCTGCTCGCGGGGCGCGAGCCATATCGACCGACGGGCAGCGACCTCGCGGGGCACTTCGTGCGCTTGGCGAAGGCGCTCGGTGCGCGCGACCCAGGTTCGTGCAATCCGCTCGGACCACTCAAAGAACAACTCGGCTACCTTTGTCGCTCCGTGCGTGACGGCACCACGTTGCAGCGCCGCTTGCAGCGACTCACCACGGTGGATCTGTTTTTGGAAGCGACCGAAGAAGCGTTCAGCTCGCTGTCGATCGAAGAGCTCGACCTGGGCGCGCGCGCCGCCGTTGTCGCGGGCCCTTAGTCCTCGAAGGTGACTTGGAACTTGCGGCCCTTGATGCGGCCGGCGCTCAAACTTTGCTGTGCGCCTCGGCTGACACTCTTACTGACCGCCACGTAAGAAAAGTGATCATGGATCTCGATCTTGCCCACGTCGCTCGCGTCGAGGCCGCCGGCTTCACCGGTCAGCGCGCCTAGGATATCACCCGGGCGCACCTTGTCTTTGCGCCCGCCGGAGATGCGGAGCGTGGCCATTTTGGCGTCTCGTTCGAGGCTCTTGGCGATCGCTGCCTTTTCGCCGCGCGGCACGGCCTCGCGCTCGGTGACCGTCAGCGTTTGACCGGTGAATTCCTCGATTGCGCGCACCTTGCCCTCTTCACGCGACGTGCGAAGTGAAACTGAAAGCCCGACCTTGCCCGCGCGCCCCGTGCGCCCGATGCGATGCACGTACACGTCCGGCTGTGACGGCAGATCGAAGTTCACCACCAAATCCAAATCAGCAACGTCAATCCCGCGGGCTGCCACATCCGTTGCGACGAGCACGCGCGTGCTCGCGTTGCGGAACTTGGCCATCACGCGGTCGCGGTCGTACTGCTCGAGATCGCCGTGCAAGCTGTCCGCGCTGACGCCTGATTCCGTGAGCACCTTGGCAATCTCCGCGACGGTGACCTTGAGGTTGGCAAACACCAATGCCGACTCGTGCGGAAAGCGGGCGAGCACCCAGCGCAGCGCACCGATCTTTTGTTCGGCCTCTACGGGCACGAGCAATTGCCGAATTTCGGGCGCCTGTTCCGGTTCCGCCTCGACCTTGACGAACACCGGATCTTTTTGGTGCTTCCGGCACAGTTCGGCGATCGAACTCGGGTAGGTCGCGGAGAAAAACACGGTCTGCCGCTGCGCGGGGAGCGCGCGCAGGATCTGCTCCATGTCTTCCTGGAAGCCCATGTCCAGCATGCGGTCCGCTTCGTCCAGCACGACGGTGCCCACGCGATGCACGCGCAAGCTTCGCCGTCGCAAATGATCGAGCACACGGCCCGGCGTACCGACCGCGATGTGCGCGCCCTTTTCCAGCGCACCGCGCTGCCGACCCACGGGCTCACCGCCTGAGAGCACGACCACCGTGAGTCCCGCGTGGCGGCGACCAAGACGCCGGATCTCGCGCGCCACCTGCGCGCTCAGCTCGCGCGTCGGACACAAGATCAGGGCGGCGATTTCACGCGTTTCGAGCCGCACCCGCTGCAAAATCGGCAAGGCGAATGCCGCGGTCTTGCCGCTACCCGTGCGCGATTGCCCGACCAAATCCTTTCCCTCCAGCAGCGCAGGGATGGCTTGGGCCTGAATCGGGGTCAGTTTCTCGAAGCCCAACTCCGCCACGACCGCCAGCAAAGCGGGGGAAAGCGCGAGTTCAGCAAAGTCGGTGGCCATTGGGCCGCACCATAGCAGGGCGCCGTTCGCGCGCCGCTGGTTTACGCGCTCTTTTGCGCGTCGAGGTCGTGCACGGAGGACGAATCGGTCGAGGGCGAATCGGTCGAAGGCAAGCTGAAACGGATCTGACGCGCTGCGAAGTCGTCATCGCTCAGGCTCTCGGCTCGCTCGAAGAAGGACGCAAATCGCTCAGCGAGCGCGCTGATGGTCAAGCTCGGGTTCACCGCCAAGTTGCCTGGGACGACGCTGCCGTCACACACGTACAACCCCGGATACCCGAACAGCTCGTGACGCTCATCGATCACGCCTGCAGCCGCGTCCTTACCGATGCAACAACCCCCGAGGATGTGCGCGGTGGCGGGCGTGCGTAGCAGCACTTCCGAGATCACGTTTTGCGCTTCACCCTGCAGCTCCTCGGCCAAAATTTCGGCGGCTTGCTGCGCGATCGGCAGGTAACTCGGCACGGGCTGATCGGTGCCCGTGTCCTTCAAGCCGCGGCCAAACAACGAGCGCCCGAGACGCAGCTTCAAGTGCTGATCGACCGATTGCATGACTAACAAGATCACCGTGCTGCGCGCCCAATCCCGCACTCGCCACAGCTTGAGCATGCGCGGCAATTGCAGCACCATGCGCACCAGCATCTTCAGCGGTCGAGTGAAGGCAGAGCCGTCAGGCGTGAGCGGCACACCGAGCAGTCGCATCGCGCCCGAGCCACTCGGGTAGCGCACGGATTGGATCTTGGTCAGCGAGTTCGGGTGGAACGCGGCGCCAATGGCGATGCCGCGCGAAAGATCGCGATGCGCGTCGAAGCTAGTTGCGCCGAGCAAGCTCTCGCCATTCGTGCGCACGAAATCGCCCAAGCGCGCGGATACGTTGGGCAACGTCCGGTATTGATCGCGATTCTTGAGCAGGAGCTCGACCGTGCCGAGCACCCCCGCCGCCAAGATCACTCGCTTGGCGCGCAGCCGCGGGCCAGCGCCGCCGAGCAACGCGGTCGAGCGCTCAGTCTCCACTTCGTAGCCGCCGTCGGCTTGCGGCACGATCTTGCTGACCTTGAGCTCCGCAAACACCTTGGTGCCCCAACGCTCGGCAAAATACAGGTAATTCTTGTCGAGCGTGTTCTTGGCGCCGAAGCGACAGCCGACCATGCAGCCGCCGCAAAGGTTGCAGCCCGTGCGCTCCGGGCCCGCGCCGTCGAAGTAAGGATCGGGAACGGTCACGTCGGGCTTGCCGAAGAACACGCCCACCTCGGTGGCGTGAAAGGTGTCGCCGCTGCCCATGCGCTCGCTCACCCGTTTCAGTGTGCGCTCGCCCTCCATCAGCGCGCGGTTCTCCGTGACGCCGAGCATGCGCCGTGCGGTCTCGAAGTGTGGAGCAAGCTCCTTTTCCCACGCCACCGCTCCGCTCCAAGCCGGATCGTCGAACACGCTTGGCAGTGGTCGCATCAGCGTGTTGGCGTACACCAAGCTGCCACCGCCGACTCCCGCGCCATGCAACACCATCACGCCCTTCAAGAGCGTGATGTTTTGAATCCCGTAGCAGCCGAAGCGCGGCGCCCAAAAGTACTTGAACGCATTCCAATTGGTCTTCGGGAAATCGCTCCCTGCCCAACGCTTTCCGGCTTCGACGACGGCGACCTTGTAGCCCTTTTGGGCGAGGCGCATCGCGCTCACGCTGCCACCAAAGCCGCTGCCCACGATCACGAAGTCGAAGGCCTCTAGAGCAGAGTCTGTGGTCGACACCCCACGTAGTTTGTTGCTTCGGGTAGGCGCTGGCAAGCCCGTGCGCCGCTGATGCTCGCGTGAGCTGATCAGATGGCGCGAATTGCTCGCAGAGTGCTAGTTACCGCGCTCCAGTCGAAGGTCGTCAACCTGCGTTCGAGCGCCTGTGCGTCCCAGGCGGCGCCGACTTTCTCGAGGGCCTCATCGCGTGTGGCGCCGGTTTCAGAAATCACTACCGCGTCCGCACCCCGACGATCGTGAGCGGCGACTTGCCAAGGCCCGCTGGCGTCCGAGCCCTCTCGAGGCGTGATGTGCACGTCCAACATGCGGCCAGCGACTTCCAGCTCGAAGACCTTTCCAGCACCACTCCGGTATTGCATCGTGACTTTGCACGGCGCCGCGGGAGATTCGGCCTTCACGCTTCGTCCTCGTCGTCTTCCGAACTGCGAGAGCCTTTGGGCCGCGTGTCGCGCGCGGCGAGCAGCCAATCCTTCTTAGCCTGTTGGTAGGCGGCACTGGCGGCAGCCGTGAGCTCCACGATGCTGAGCGCAGGCATCTTGCGGCGCGCCAACTCTCCACTCAGATGCCCTTGAATGCGCGCACGAGCCTCAGCCATCGTGCCTGGCCAGCCGCCGACGACGAGCCGCCCATCACTGAGCATGCTGTTGCACCACAGCTTCGCCCAAGATGAGCCGACGAGCAGTGGCTCTTGGCTGAGCAACGTCTGCCGCAGGTCCGAACGGGTCGGGCGTTTGCGCGGTTCGTCGGACGACTCCTCCTCCGCGAGCAGCGGAGCTTCCGCCTCGGTCATGACGTCACGCCGCGCAGCGGGCGCTGACGTGCCCTAAATGCTTTCATTGTGTGACTCTTCATACACCTCCCCGTGATGCAGGGTCGGCTTTCTTTCCGCGCGTGGGCCTTTTTCAGTCCTGCGTCATGCCGATTGCCAGTGGCGGAGGAATTCGGCACCGCGACGTCGAATTTAGAATCCTGGCGGCTTGGTTTTTTTTCGTAGGGACCGCTGGGAGGGCGTCGTCGGACTCAGCAAGGAGAAACGATGATCAAACTCAATACTCGTGTTGGCCTCGCTGTTTCCGTGTTTGCGCTCTCGGCTTCGCTGAGCGCGCTGGCACTCGCCGACGCCCCCAAGACCGACGGCGCGCGCCCGCAATGTTCGGGCGAACACGGCGGCAAGAAGACCGAAGCCGAGCGCAAGCAACACGCCGAGGAACGCTTCAAGAAGTCCGACAAGAACTCCGACGGCTTTCTGACCCAAGCCGAAGTCGGCGACAAACGTTGGTCGCGCATCCAAGTCGCTGACGCCAACAAAGACGGCAAGGTCTCCCAGGCCGAACTCGCCCAAGCCCACGCAGACGGCAAGCTCGGTCACAAGCACGGCAAACACTCCGCGTGATCGCGTGACCGCACTAAACAGTCGCCCCGCGTCCCTGAAAGACTCGGGCGACCATTTTTGAAAGAGTGGGCGCTCGCGATCCAGCAACGCACCTCGAAGCCCGCACTGTTGCCGTGCAGAACGGCTCCCTGAGATTGAACCGCCAAGTCGCCAAGCCGCCAACTCCTCTCGACGACGCACAGCCCTCAACATCCACCGCAGCCCACGATCAAATTTGGGGTGTGCGCGAAACAAGTCCGGCTGAGTCGTTGTGTCGACTCAGAGTGCACCCACGGATGTTTCCACTTACCGCCGGGCGTTCAGTGCGAAACCCCAATCTCCTTCTCCCTCTTCTTGGCGGCTTGGCGGTTAGTCCCCTCTCAAGATTTTCCCTGACGGACTTCGTCTGTTCCGCTACGATTTCGGTGAGTATGTCAGGACGGAATGATCGTTGGTTGCGCGTTGGATGGGGGGCGCTTGGTTTCGTGAGCGCCGTGTTCGTGCCTGCGTTTTCGTCGGCGGCTCCGCGGGTGCCGACGCATGTGGCTTGTGTGGGGGACAGCATTACCTACGGGTATGGTTCGTCGAATCAGGCGACCAAGAGTTATCCGGCGAACTTGCAAATGCTGTTTGGCTCGGGGGTACAGGTCAAGAACTTCGGGCACAACGGCGCGACCATGCTGTCCGCTCCGTACGGTGATTTGCCGTACGAGGATCAGTCGGAATACAGCGCGGCCACTAGTTTCGTCAGCGGCGCGGGGGCAAGTGCGGTGGTCGACGTGATCATCATGCTCGGCACCAACGACTCGAAGCCGTTCAATTGGACACCGAGCGGCAAGCCCAAAAACGATCAGCAATTTCTGAGCGACTATCGGGCGATGGTCGAGCACTTCAGCGCGTTGCCTTCGAAACCTCGCATCTTTCTCGCGCTACCGCTGGCCACCGGCAACAGTCCCTGCTGCTCGATCGACGGTACGGTGATTCACAACGAGGTCCTGCCGCTGATCAAACAACTCGCGGCAGAAAAGAGTTTGCCGACCATCGATCTGAATACACCGACTACTGGGCACCCCGAGTACTTCGGCGACGGCGTGCATCCGACGGATGACGCTTACGCGCTGGTCGCCAAGTGGATGCATGATGGGTTGCTGGTCGATCAAAGCTCCGGCGGTGCCGGAGCTGCGAGCGGCAGCGGTGGTGACGGTGGTGCTGCGGCAAGCGCTGGCGATGGCAGCGGCGGTAGCGCAGGTTTTGTGAGTGTCGGGAACGGGGGCAGCGCTGTGGCGAGTGGCGGCACGTCCAACGCAGCCGGCGGGGCCGCAGCCGGGGCCGGCAGCGGCGGTACTGGCACGAATGCAGCAGGGTCACCGGCGACGCCGGGTGTCGGCGGCAGCGGCATGGGGGCGCCCAGCGTCGCCGGCAGCCAACCGACTTCTTCCCAGCCGAATTCAAAGGGTTGTGCGGTGTCCAGCGCGAGACCGGGGGCCCGATCACCCGCTGTCTTCGCTTTGCTCGGGCTAGCCTGGCTAGCTCTCCGTCGTCGCGCTCGTGGCTAATTATCCGCGTTCCTAATGTGCTACACGGTCGCCCACGACCATGCTCAATGACGCCCTCCGCAGCAGAATTTCTGGACTCGTTGCGCAGAACCCCGTGATTCTGTTCATGAAGGGCACGCGCCGCGCGCCGCAGTGCGGCTTCTCCGCGCAAGTGGTGCAGATCCTGGACGAGCTTTTGCCCGAGTACGAAACGGTGGACGTGCTCAGCTCCGCCGAGCTGCGCGATGGCATCAAAGAGTTCTCGCAGTGGCCGACCATTCCGCAGTTGTTCGTGAACGGAGAGTTCGTCGGCGGTTGTGACATCGTGCGCGCGCTGCGCGAGTCGGGAGAGCTCGAGCAATTGTTGTCGAAGCCTGGCGCTCCTCCGCCCCTGCCGACGATCCACATCACTGAGGGCGCGCTTTCGGCTTTTCGCGGCGCGCTGGCGGATTCGAGCGAGGCAGAAGCCGAGGTCTTGCACTTGAAGATCGACGCGAGCTTCCAGAATGATTTGTACTTCGCGCCGCGCGAGCCCGGCACCCTGGAGGTCAGCGTCCAAGGGCTGAGTTTGTTCATCGACCCTGCCAGCGCACGCCGCGCGGACGGCATGAGTATCGATTTCGTCGACGGCCCCAATGCGGGGTTCAAGATCGATAATCCGAATCAACCGACAACGGTGAAGCAGCTCACGCCTGCTGAGCTGAAGGAGCTCCTGGACCAGGGCAAGGTCACGTTGTTCGACGTGCGCCCGGATCACGAGCGTGCGCTAGCGAGCATTCCCCAAGCTCGGTCGCTCGACGAGGCTGGGCAAGAGTATTTGTTTTCGCTCGACCGCAACGCGCCCATCGCATTTTTGTGTCACCACGGGATGCGCAGCCAAAACGCCGCGCAGCAAGTGCTGGGCGAGGGGTTCCGCAACGTCTACAACGTGCGCGGTGGCATCCACGCTTGGTCGGAGACGGTCGACCGCGGCGTGCCGCAATATTGATTGACCCGCAGATACCGGATTTTGAGGCCTCATGTCATCGCACCCTACGAATTTCCAAGGCTCCGTCGTCGACGCCCTGCGGCAAGCCATCGAAACCGCTATCCCCGGAGCGCAAGCCATCGTGAACGGTGGCGGCGGTCACTTCACGATTGAAGTGGTGTCCAGCGTGTTTGCCGGCAAGGGCATGCTCGAAAGCCAGCGCTTGGTGTACAGCGCGATCGCGCATCTGATGAAGGGCGATGCACCGCCGGTGCACGCCGTCGATAGCCTGAAGACGCGCACGCCGCAGGCCACCTGAACGTGCCCCCGGGAGCACCTCGGGCGCTCATGCACTCGATCGACTTTCACGCGCATCATTCACCACAAGGCGCGTATGCCACGTTCACCTGTGGTCGCTTTGGTGCCGGCGGCGGTCCGACGATCGAAGGCGTGGCGCCTGCGACCATGGATCTGGTCATTGGCTACGCCGACGGCGGCAGCGACGACATGCACGCGCTGCCGTTCTTTCACGGCGCGGGCGTGGCTGATTTTTCGGACTTTGCGACGGATGCGGCTACTCCACCGCGCAATCGTCGCTTGGCTCTGGACAATCTGGAGCGAAGCTATCGGCGCGGTGTAGACACCTGGACCGCCGGAGATTTCAGCTTCGCGATCCACACCCCCGTCCGACAATTGCCCGATCCCGAAGCAAGGGGAGACACGGCGCTGGCCTCCGCGTTGCTGCCCGCCGTCGCGGCGCGTCTGACGCTTACGAATACCAGCGCCGTGCCGCGTCGCCTGGTGTTTGCGATCACCGTGGGGCGCCAATGCCGGCTATTGGGCGACGAAGTCCCGGGCGCAAAAGCGGTGGCCTGGGGCACGGACATGGGCATCGCTGCGCGCGACGTGCCCGGTCTCGAAGCCTGGGTCGCGTTCAGTGAGCTCGAGTACTTGAGCTCGAACCGCAGCCATCTACTAGGCAAAACCTGCGGCTTCGCGCTGACCGTGCCACCCGGTGAAACGCGCAGCCTCGACTTATCGTTCGGATTTTGCCGTACGAGCGTGGTCACGAGCGGCCTCGAATGTCGCTACCTCTACACCCGCTTCTATCCGACGCTCGCTAGCGTGTTGCAAGCGGGGATCGAGCGACACACAGCCATCTGTGCCAACGCCGAAGCACAAGCGGCGGAGCTCGAGCGACTGATCCCAGATCCGCATCAGCGCTTTTTGCTCGCTCACTCGGAGCGCAGCTACTGGGGCAATACCCAATTGCTCGACCTCGCCGGCCGCCCGCTATGGGTCGTTTTGGAAGGCGAGTACGCGATGATCAACACGCTCGACTTGAGTGTGGACATGGCATTCTACGAGGCGCGCAATCACCCTTGGACCTTGCGCAACTTGCTGGACCAATTTGCGCTGCGCCACTCCTACGTGGACCGCCTGAATCGGCCGGGAGAGAACGCGCGCGGTATGGAGCTCGGGCACATTCGTGATCCTGAGCTCGTGAAAGATCTGGTTTTTCCGCCTCGCGAGACCGATCTGCCCGGCGGAATCAGCTTCACCCATGACATGGGCGTAGCAGGGCAGTTCGCCCCTGCCGGGACGTCCAGCTATGAAATCGCAGGTGTGATCGGCTGCTTCAGCTTCATGACCGCGGAGCAGTTGGTCAATTGGATTCTGATCGCTGCCACCTACGTGCTCGTCACTTCCGATGACGCGTGGCTCGCAGGTAAACTGCCGGTGCTGCGCGACTGCCTCACGTCGCTACAAAATCGCGACGACCCGGATCCCGCGCGTCGGAACGGATTGATCAGCCTCGACTCCACGCGCTGCGCGGGGACGTTCGAGATCACGACCTACGACAGCCTCGATTCGAGCTTGGGTCAGGCGCGAAACAGTCTGTATCTGGCGAGCAAGACCTGGGCGGCTTGGCATGCATTGCGGCTCTTGTTCGAGCGCGCGCAGCTGCCGGAACAGGCGCAGGCCGCGCGCGCGTCAGCGGCGCGGCTCGAGCAGACCTTGAACACTTGGTATGATCCGGCGCTCGGCTATTTGCCCGCGCTCCGCGACGGCTGTTCGAGCGCGATCCTCTCCGCGGTTGAAGGCCTAATTTTTCCGCTCTTTTGGGGACAACTGGAACTGCTCGACCCAACCGGCCCGCACGCGTCCTTGTTGGCGCAATTGAAGCGCCACCTCGAGCGAGTCCTCGAGCCCGGCCTTTGCCTGTTTCCGGACGGCGGGTGGAAGCTCTCCAGCACTTCGAACAATAGCTGGCCGAGCAAAATCTTCATTTGCCAGCACGTGGCCGAACGCGTCTTCGGCATTCGACCGCGGAGCGAGAGCCACGCGGCGCATGCCTCTTGGCAGCAACTCGGCTGTGCAGACTGGGCCATGACCGACCAATGCTTCGCGGGAATCGGCAAAGGGTCGAAGTATTATCCGCGCGGCGTCACGTCCTTTCTCTGGCTCGAGCCGCTCTCGAGCTCGTGACTGATTGGTCGACGCTAGTCCAGGCCCGCCAAACGTCGCGCCAGAGCTTCGACTCTTAGCATCGCGTTCAGGTTGCTGGTGCGGTGCGCGTGATCCATGGCTGCAAACAGGTGCGTCTGCTCGCGCATCAACCGCTCTGGCTCACGTTCCAGCAAGCTCACGTAGTGCTCGAACACGAATTCTGGGTCGAGCGTGGTGCGTTTGATCACTGCGTGGCGCACGACGGCGTGCAACGTGTAGCGGCTCTCCACCGGCTCCTGCACCAGGTTCCAGCTCTGCAGCGGAGCCAACGCCGGGGCTAAATCAGCGCGAAGTTTGGCTAGTTTCGCCAAAGAGCCAAGGTCGACGTGATCGCCTTCGATGTGTGCGAGCACGCCCAGAATGCGGCGGCTCTGCGGTGATAGACGTTGCCACGCCCAGGCCACGAGGAACGCGATTTCCGGCAGATCATCCTCGTGCTCGATCACCTTCACGCGCTGCACCCCGCGCTGCTCCAAGAACGCGCTAAGCTCGCCAACCGTTGCCGCACGCGAACCGACGATGCCATCGGCAATGTCGAGCGCGAGCGGGTTCCAGCGCAGCATGCGCGTCAACCGCGCCACGCGCGGAAACGCGCTGCGCCCCGCGGTGACCATCGGCGCAGTCACGGGAAAAATCAGCACTCCTGCCAGCAAGCAACGCCGCGCAGTGATCACGAACGTGACTGGCGCCTCGGCAAACGCATCGAGCAAGCGCGCCATCGCGCGATCATCCTCGTGATTGTCGAGCACGATCAGCCGCGGCCCGGTACGAGTAAAAAAGTCATTCAAGCGCTTCACACGTTCGTCGCCGCCCGGCACACCGAAGCGCAGTGCAAGCATCTCGGTCAACGTATAGAAATCCCACGAGCCGACCCGAAACCACGACGCCCGCCCCTTGAAAAAACGCGCCAAGCGATGCGCCAAAGCGGCCGTCAACATCGACTTGCCACTGCCGCCCGCGCCGACGAGCGCCAAGCGCGCTGGCGCCGTCTCCTGGATGGTTTTCGCCAGCGTAGCGAGCTCAGTGGTGCGTCCTTTGAGGCCGCGTGGCAGCGGCGGAAGATCGAGGGCAGGCATGGAGGGCGGAGAGGGTACACCGAATGCTGCGAACGCCAGCGTTGGGCTCGGAAGAGCACTGTTTGACGCGCCCAGGCGCATTCTCGCCGCACTCGGAATGGGGATTGATTTTCGAGTCGAGTCTCGCTACTGCGCGTCTTCAGTATTGGTCAGCCGTGAGCTCGAGCTGCGAAGCTCGTGCAGACCTTCCACGAGAGTGACAATCACGCGACGGGGATTGGCGACTCACGTAGCGAATGGTTCGATAACTCATTCGCTCTTCGCGAGCGCAAAAGCACGCGTTAGTTGCCGCAGGCGAGCTTGGAATGCGCGCACGAGCTTGCCTGCACCGCATTTCGTTTTCGTCATCCGCGTGAGCAGTCGAACTGTTTTTGTGCGGCTCTGCGGTAGTCGGCGAAATCCGCACTGCGTGCGATCCGCAAAAAAAATCTGACCCGAATTGCTGAGCTCGTGAGTCTGTTTCGGATTGAGCCTGCGCGACGTTCGCGTTTCGCAGCGAGCGTTTCGCACGCGTGTCAAAGCGAGCCAGCGAGCACGACTATCGTCAGAAGGTATTTTTTTTTGACAGCATTGCCCCGCGAAATTCTGATCACGTTTGTGGTACTCGGACCACGTACTGGTGGTGTGGTGAGGACAATTCAATAGCAGCGCGGAATCTGCCGCCAAGGCTGCAAACTTCAAGCCCGCGCAGATGATCTAGCGATCAGCTTGCGTTCGGCTACTAAAAGGAAGCCCATGATTACTTCTAAGCAAAGCGCTCTTATCGGAATGGCAGCACTTCTCGCGTTCGCCTCGACTCAAGCTTGCGGTGGCAGTGATGCCCCGCCCGCCACAACCCCGCAGGGTGGTTCCTCGACCGGCACAGGCGGGCATGCGAATGCCGCGGGCGGCTCTGGTCCGGTTGGTGGCTCAGCGCCCCTCGGCGGTTCTGCACCGATTGGCGGCTCCGCTCCAATTGGCGGCTCTGCTCCAATTGGCGGCTCAGCGCCCCTCGGTGGCGGTCCGTCGCTCGGTGGTAGCTCCAGCGGCGGCAGCTCGACTACTTCGGGCGGCAGCAGCGCCGGCGGCAAGGGCGGCAGCGGTAGCGGCGGCGGTGCCAGCACTGGCGCAACCTACGCGGACGTGAAGATGATCTTCAGCTCGAGCTGCGCAACCAACAAATGCCACGATTCCGCGTCGGGCCACACGAATTTCAAGGACGGCGAGCTGTACACCACGCTGACTACGGCGTTGTCCTCAACGCCGATGTTTCAGAGTTGCAAGGGCGCCATCCTCGTGACTCCGGGTGATGCAACTGGCAGCTTCCTGTCAAAGGTGATCGCCGGCAGCGCGTCTTGTAAAGACGGCACCGCCACCAAGATGGTCGATCGCATGCCGAACAAGTGCGGCTCGGGCGGCACGGCTCCGATGTGCCTCACCTCCTCGCAAATCAACACCATCAACGCGTGGATCACCTCGAACGCGCCGCACTGAGCACGCTCTAATGACGAACAGGCGCGGCGCTTCGTCGCCGCGCCGTCAGCCTCGCGCTGCCTGCGCTTGGCCCAGATGCAAGAGCGCAGCTGTGACGGTTGCCGCGAGCGCACATAGCGCTTCACCGTCAGCGTGCTCGTACACCAAGTAGTCGCGAGCGATCACGTCGTAGCCGGCCAAGTGCCGCACGTGCCGCAAGCATTCCCCTTCATTCAGTCGCAAGCTCGCGATCTCCGTACTGCGCACGTCCGCGTCGAAGGGCGCGCCGTAGCGCGTCAGCACCGCGCGCAATGCGCCGGACGGCAGCGGCCACTCGCCGGCTTCCGACGAGATCATGAGTTCGCCGTCCGCGAGGCGTAGGAACACGGATGACAACTCCCCACTTGGCGACGAGAACTCGTGAATTCTGAACATACGCATTCAGCCTAAGTAGGTCGTCGCGCGGTCTTCGGGCCGAGTCGCGCCTTCGCGAAAAAAACCTGCTGCGGTGGTCCGAAGGCACGGCACGGACGCATATCTGTCACACTTCCCCAGCGAAATCACGGGGTTCCCTCCACTGAGGGCTGCGCGCGAATTCGGGTTGGATGTAATCTTCGCCGCCATGGCCAGCGACACGTACCACGAGCCTCTCGAGCTCTTGTCCGAAGACACGAAGAATACGCATCGCGCAATTGTCTCGCTCATGGAGGAGCTCGAGGCAATCGATTGGTATCAACAGCGCGCCGAGGCCTGCAGCGATCCCGAGCTCAGCGCCGTGCTCACACACAACAAGAACGAAGAAGTCGAGCACGCGATGATGACGCTCGAGTGGCTGCGTCGCAAGGTTCCCGTCTTCGACGACAACATCGGCACATACCTCAATTCCAGCGGCCCGATCCTTGAAGTCGAAGCGGCGATCACCTCGGGCGCGAGCGGCAATGGCGAGGGCGGTTCGGGCGCTGGGGGCAAAGTCGAAGGCGGCGCGAGCGGCAAGGGTGAGGGCGGCACTGCCAAGAAGAGCGAAGCCAAATCTGGAAAGTCGTACAACACCTCCGAGTCGCTCGGGATCGGTAGTTTGAAAGGGAACAAGTGATGGATCTGCTGAAGCGCCAAAAGGCTCCAATCGTCAGCGAAGCCTGGGAGCAAATCGACGAAGAGGCGCGGCGCGTCCTCAAACTGCATTTGGCCGGTCGCAAGCTGGTGGACTTTTCGGGCCCGCACGGCTGGGAGCTCGGCGCGGTCAACACTGGGCGCCTCACGCACATCGAGCGCGGACCGGTCGAGCACGTGAGCCACGCGATCCGCGATGTGCGCCCGCTCGTGGAGCTGCGCGCCCCGATCTTGTTGCCCATTTTGGAGCTGGACTACGCTGCCCGCGGGGCGGACGATTTGGACTTGGATCCAGTGATCTTGGCCGCCGAAAGCGTGGCCCGCGCCGAAGATGAAGCCATCTTCCACGGCTTTCCCGACGCGAAAATCACCGGCATCCTCGAAGCCTCGCCCCACAAACCGATCGAAGTGCGCTCGAGCCAAGCTTGGCCCAGCGCGGTCAGCGCGGCCAAAGAGGTGCTGCGCATGGCCGGCATCAACGGCCCCTACGCGCTCGCGCTCGGCATGGAAGCTTACGACGAGCTCACCGCGGACGGCGACGACGGCTATCCGCTGCGCAACCGCATCGAAGAGCGCGTGTCCGAGGGCAACCTGATTTGGGCACCCGCGCTGAAGGAAGGCGCAGTGCTGCTCTCGATCCGCGGTGGCGACTACGAGCTCACGGTGGGCCAAGATCTCTCTGTGGGCTACGCTTCACACGATCGCACCACGGTCGAGCTCTACCTCACCGAATCCTTCACGTTCCGCGTGCTCGAGGATAAGGCCGCAATTCTGCTGCGGCGCGTGCGCTAGCATTCTGGGAGCGGTTTCGACTAGAACCATTGGCGAGCTTTTCACGAGGGAGGAAGCACAGTGACGTACGAAGAAAAGATGCTTCAGGTACTGGCGCGTTTTCGCGGCGAACCACTCGACGGGGCGACACTCGCCAAGATGGAAGCGGCGTGCCACGCAGAGGTGTGGGGCCACCTACCGAGGCCGATTTTGAATTCCTGGCGCCTTCACCTCTCCTTGTCCGAGGGGGTGCCGCCGCAAATCGAGCTGCACCCTGAGCACATTGGGCTCGGTACTGTCGCCGAGCTCGAAGCCGCTCTGCGTTCGCCGTTTCAAGAGAATCCGGCGGAACCTCGCGGTGGCATCATGGGTGTCAGCTCGCACCTCACCGGCGATGTCAGCTCGAACAAGGCTGCTGCAACAGCGCCCGTCGCGACCTCCGCGTCGCGCGAAGCGCGGCCCGAGCCAGGGACGATTTCGTTTCAGGTCGGGCTGCCGCCGCCATCGCCCAAAGCGGCCGACGCGAGCGCCTCCGCGGGTTCACTAGGCGCCGAAATTCAGGCCCAAGCTCGCGAGCTCGGCATCACCCTCGCCCCCGGTGGCTCACTCTTGTCCTACTTCCTCGAAGCCCTCGCCGTCGCCGCCGAACACAAAGCCCGCGCCGATCACCTCGAACAAAAACTAGCCACCATCACCGCCGCCCTGAAGTAGCCGCACGCACGTTGAGGTCAGATGTGACCTCGTCGGATTGGTTGGGGCGCTCGCGATTCCAGCAGCGCACCTCGAGGTGCGGAGTGTTCCAACCACGGGCTGGCTCGGGAGAGCGCGATCGTCCATACAGTTGCGAATGGATGACTATTTTCATCCTTGGCGACCTCGGCTTAACCGTAAACTTGAATGCTGCAGCGGACGATTCGCAGGGGCTTTGGCTGGGCATTGCTCGCGCTGTTGTCTACGCGCTCGGCGCTCGCGCAGAGCGCGTCGCCGACGGCGGAACCCGCGCCGGATCCCGCGTCGCAGCGAGCGACTCAGCAACAGCGTTCGCTCACGCCACCGGTCGCGGATGACCTGGACGTCCCGCCAACGCTCACGCCGCTGTCAGTCGACTCCGACGCCCCAAGCACGCCCGAGCTTTCCACGTCGGCCCCTCCACTACCGCCTCCGCCGCTTCACTTCGGCGGCCGCGGCCAATGGGTGATGATGGGGAGTTCGAATGCCTTGAACATTTCCAACGCGACCTACAGCTGGCACTGGGTTCGATGTGTCGGGAGCGGAGACGCAATTCTCGTCGACGAGCTTTGGCGGTGCGGTCCGCGCTGGATACAACGTCGAGCTAGTGACGGTTGCCTCGATTTGGCTGCGCGCTGGTGCGGGCTATGGCTCAGTCGATTCGAGTGTCAGCTCGGCGGATGGCACCAATCAACACACGCGCACCCGCGGTTGGGTCGAGCTTTCGGCGCCATTTCTGGTACACCCCGTCACTCACTTTTTCTTTGGTGCCGGTCCGTTTCTGTTCCACGAATTGGATAGCCGCGACCAATACAACAACGAAAACGACGCTACGCAGCTCGGCGTGAGCTTGCTTCTCGGTGGCTGGTTCGGAGGTCCGACCAAGCTCACGTGGTAGACGTTGCAAGCCGCGTGCAACGAATCATGGCATCGGCTCGGGCGGCCCATCGGGCGGCGGGAAGCGGCCTTCGCTGTCTTTGATCAGCTGGTCGTAGCGCGCTTGCTGATCCGGTCGCAGTAGCGCGCGGATTTCGCCGTCCATTTGGACCTTTTGCGCGTGGAGTGGCTCGCCGCAGCGAGTCATGATTTCGCGGGTGAGCGCGCGCCGCTGTTTGCCGTACTTGCCGATGATGTCGCGGGCGCGATCTTCTTGCGCGTCGTCGAGTTTGAGGCGGCGGGACATCGCGCCCAAACGTCGACGTTCGAACATCTCGCTGGGGTCGCGAAAGAAGCGCTTGTAGCGGTTCTGCAGCATGGCGCGTGAGCCGGCGCCGCCGATCAAGATGCCCAGGGTGAACACCAAGACCAGCGCGCCGTAGCCCTTGAGTTTGGTGCGGTCCATCACTCGAACTCCACCGCGGCGTAGGAAGTGGCCAGTTCGTCGTCGACGGTGCCGTCGACTTGGACCGCCCAAACGACGGCCAGCGCGGCGGCGACGGCCGCAACGGGGACCAGGCGCCGCGCGGAAAACCAAGCCGCTTCGAGGAAGTTCGGCGCCGCGTCGGCTTCGATCGCGAGCATGACTTTCGCCGAGAAGCCCGCGCTCGGTCGCAATGCGTCGGTCGCTCCGGCTAGCCGTGCCAGGCGCTGTTCGATATCTTCTTGCTCGATCACGACTGTTCTCTCTTCTGGCGCAAGGCGGCGCGCGCGCGAACCAACCGTTGTTCGACTGCGCCTTCACTCACGCCCATGATTTGGGCGATCTCGGCGTTGTTCAAACCTTCCATGCTCTGCAGCACGAGCGCGGCGCGTTGATCGGCGGGCAAGGCGGCCAGCCAATCATCGAGCTCCGAGAGCGCGATTCGCGCTTCAGCGCGCGCGGCACCGTCCCAGCCCGGATCGATTTGCTCGTCACTGGCTTCACCACGGCGCTTGCGGCTGCGCTTGGCGTCGATCGCGCCGTTGACGACGATGCGATACAGCCAAGTATTGGTGCTGGAACGACGGTCGAACTCGCCGGCAGTGAGTGCGCGGTAGGCCTTCACGTACGCCTCTTGCACCACGTCTTCTGCGTCTGCTTGATTGCCCATGATCCTAGCGCCTAGCCGCACCAGCTTTTGGCTGGTTGCATCCACGATTTGTTGAAAGGCCGAACGGTCCCCACTGAGGACTCGATCGACGGCCTTCTCGAGTGTGTCCAAGGGTTGTTCTCTCCGGGCCTTCCACGTCGTCGCCTCTTCTTACGTGGTCTGACGACGGAGACCCCGAGCTTCCTACGCGAGCGCGCTACTTTTTTGAGCGCCTTTGGCCGCGCGGTCGGCTCGCGCCGCTAAGTGCCTAGAACCAATGACTAAAAGAAATGCCCCAAAAATTCGCAAGGTGCCCCGTAGGGCGCTGGCAGCGGGCGGCGTCGGATGAATTGAAACTGAAGGAGAACAAATATCATGCGCACTTCGATTGTTGGTTCGATCGTTTCTGGTTTCATTGCCCTGTCGCTGGCCGCCTGCTCGGGCGCAAACGTCGAGCCGGTGGATCAGAGCGCAACCGTGGCCAGCGCCCAAGTCGTCGCGCCTCCGCCGGCTGGTTCGGTCGCTGACAACTCGGGTCGGCCCGATGGCGATCATCATCGCGGTGGTCGGCGCGGTCCGCCTGACCCAGCGGAGATGATCAAGCGCTTCGACAAGAACGCCGACGGCAAGCTCGAGGTGAGTGAGCTCCCCGAGCACATGCAAAAGTTCATGGGCAAGGCCGACACCAACGGTGACGGCGTGATCACGGTGGAAGAGCTCAAGGCGGGCGAAGAGAAAATGCGTGCCGAGCACCTCGCCAAGGTCGACACCGATCACGATGGCAAGATCAGCCCCGAGGAACGCAAAGCTGCGTTCGAGAAATTCGCGGAAGAACGCTTTGCAAAGTTGGACAAGAACAATGACGGCGCTTTGAGCAAAGACGAAGTTGGCGACAAGCGCTGGGAGCACTTGAGCGTCGCTGATGCCGACAAGAACGGCAGTGTGACGCGCGAGGAAATCAAAACCGCGGTGGCCGCGGGCACTCTGAAGTTCCCGCATCACGGCCGTCATCACCACGGTCCGCGCGGCGAGGGTGGCCCTGCACCCGAAGGCGATGACGCACCTCCAGCCCCGGCTGCTCCAAGCGGGACGTGAGTGATGACACGGACACGGTTCGGTTCGCGGCGTCGCGCGTAACACGACCGAGTTGAGCGAACGCATCGAGTGAGGCGTCGCGTGCCGACTGCACTGCGACGCCTCACGCATTTTGTTTCCGAGGGTGCGCGGAGAGAGCACGGTTCCGGAGAAAAATATTGCTGACCAAAAATTATGGTCCCGAGCGGACGAAGAACGAGTTGTCTGTCAAGTGTGCCGCTGTGGTGGGCGCAGGACCGCTGTAGGCACGATTAACAATCGCGAGTCCCGCGCCGTTCTCGCGAGCAGGGAGATTCTTCCTGGTCGCCGTGCTGATGAGTCATTACGCTTGAAGGTCTAGGAATGGTCGCGCGGATCACCCCTGCACCTGCCAAGACTCCGTCGGAGACGATCGCGGTCGCCGAACGGTGGTCCGAGACCGAGCGTCGAGCCGCGCGCGCGGCTGCCCCACGCACGGAGTACCTGGCGGGAGCCGTCATCGCCGATCGCTACAAGCTGGTACGGCCGCTCGGTCGCGGTGGCATGGGCGTAGTTTGGGTCGCGCACTCACTGGTGCTGGGCGTGGACGTCGCGCTCAAACTAATTCATTCCGATCTCGGCGGCACCACGGGCTCGAACCGCATGGCGCGTGAAGCGCACGCTGCGGCGCGTCTCGGTCACCCCGCGATGGTGCGCGTATTCGACTTCGGTTGGACGAGCCGCGCAGATCCGTTTTTGGTGATGGAGTTGGTGCAGGGCGAGAGCATGGGCTCGATCCTGCGCCGCGAGCTGCGTATCCCGGCAATTCAAGCGGTGCAGATGCTGCTCCCGCTCGCCGACGGTCTGCGCTCGGCACACGACAAGGGCATCGTTCATCGCGACATCAAGCCTGACAACATCTTGGTCGCGCGTGATGAATTCGGGCGGCAGCAGCCCAAGTTGCTCGACTTCGGCATCGCCAAAGTCTCGCACAGTGTGGAAGATCACAAGCTGACGCAAGAAGGCATTGCGCTTGGCAGTCCTGACTACATGTCTCCCGAGCAAGCACTCGGCCGTGAAGACATCGATCAACGCACGGATGTGTGGGCGTTGAGCGTCGTATTGTACGAGAGCATTACCGGGCAAGTGCCGTGGGATCGCCCCAACTACAACGCGCTCATGCAAGCGATCATCCACGAGCCACCGCCATCGACCACCTCGCTTTCGGCGGGCGACGACGATCTTTGGTGCGTGATCGAGCGCGGCTTGCAGAAGAGCCCAGAGAATCGCTGGGGCTCGATGACCGAGCTCGGCGAGGCACTCGCGCTGTGGTTGTACAAGCACGGCGTCAAGGAAGACATCTCAGCGAACTCCCTGCGCGCCGTGTGGCTCGACGGCTCGCTCTCGGGCGTGCGAATGGATCTCTCACCGCAAGGCAGCTCGTCCGGGCGCATGCGAGCGAGTGGTAGCGTCCCACCCGGACCTGAAAAAACAGTCTCGGGCGTCGCGTCCACGCAGCGTCCCACCGTGCGCTCGGCGCGCCCCGCGGCCGCTCACGTCTCCAGCATGCCGGAGCTGCGTCCTGCGCGCCGTTGGCTGGTTGCGGGGCTGGTGTGTGTGGCATTGGTTTTGGGCTTGGGCGTGGGCCTGATGCTGCGCGGTGAAAGTGCGCCGCGCGTCATCCCGCCCGCCAACGCCGCATCCATCGCGGCGAGTGTTGCTGCACACGAGGTTCCCGCGCCCGCGGTGCCCGAGGTTGCGCCGGCCGCACCGCTGAACTCAGCGACCGCGCCGCCGGCTGGCACGGCGAGCAAGGCTACACCGAGGGGCGTCACCAGTCCGCGTAGCGCACCTGGCGGTCTGCCGCGCCGCGGAAAGAATTATGACTTTGGCTTCTAGATCGAGATCCAAGAACCGATTCCGATGGTCTTGGTGGGGGGTGCTGGGTGGTGTGCTGCTGTGCGCTTCACCTGCCTTCGCGCAAGATGCGGAGATTCGCACGGCCGCGCGCGATCTCGCGACGCAGGGCGCTCAGGCTTTCGAGGCCGGTGACTATGCCCAAGCAGCCGATTTCTTTCGTCGTGCCCACGAGTTGGTGCAAGCTCCGTCGATCGCGCTGCTCCGCGCGCGCAGCCTGGCAAAGCTTGGACAGCTGCTGGAGGCGATCGACATCTACGAGCAGACGGCTCGCTTCAAGTTGCCGGATGACGCACCGGACGCTTATCGAGAAGCCGTCGAGGCCGCTCGTAGCGAGATGGATGACGTTCGGCGACGTTTGCCACGGCTGAAATTGATGCTGATTGGCGTCAGCAGCAACGAGCACCCACAAGTCAGCATGGACGACAAGCCGACGCCCGATGCGCTGCTCGGCGTAGAACGTCCGATCAATCCCGGGCCGCACCGCATCGAGGCACGTGTGGGTGGACAGCTCCGCGCAACGCGCGAGCTCAACATCGCCGAGAGCCAGAGCTACCAAATCGAACTCGACGTTCGACTCGTGGAGCCGCCAAAGCCGGTCGTGGAACAACCCGCGGTCAGCGAACCCGCGCCGCAGAGCGCGCATTCTTGGCGAAAAACCGGGGCCTATGTGGCTCTCGGTGTCGGTGCATTGGGTGTCGGGGTCGGTACGTATACGGGGATCGTGGCGCTGCATCACAAGTCCGAGCTCGACTCGGTGTGCAAGCCAAATTGTCCGCCGTCGTCCGCCGATGATATCGACTCGTTTCGCAGCAATCGCACGATCTCGTACGTGAGCTTCGGCGTCGGTATCGCGGCCGCTGCAACCGGGATTGCACTACTCACCATCGGTAAGCCCAGCGAAGAACATCTGGCGATCCGCGCGCTGCCTGCGGGTCTTCAGATCGGCGGACAGCTGTGAGTTTACGCGCGGCGATCGCCGCCTCACTCCCGCTGTGTTTATTGCTCACCGGCTGCCCGCTGACGGATCACTATCGCTTGCAAGAGGATTCCCTCGGCGCACAGGGCGGCCGCGCTGCTCTGACTTCATCCGCTGGCGCAGGCGACGACCAGAGCAGCGCGGGGTTCGCGGAGGGTGGCGAGTTCGCGAGCAATGGCGGTAGCGGCGGCGAGGTCGAGTCGGAAACGGCGGGGCGCGCGAGTGGTGGCTCGAGCAGTGAAGCCTGTAGCGTCATCTGTAACGCCGAACGCAGCTGTGTTGCCGAGCGTTGCACGGGCGGATGGGTGTCAATGGCTGCCCCGCCGGCTCTGCTCGTCGCGCGTTCGAAAGCCGCCTCAGTGGCCATGGGCAAGGCGGCCTTCATCTGGGGTGGGCTCGATAACAACGGCATGGCCCTGGGCAACGGCGCCATCTACGATCCCGCCTCGGACAATTGGATTTATTTGCCGCAGGATCCGGGATCTCCGCCTCCGCGCATCAACGCCACTGCGGTTTGGACCGGCAGCGGATCGAACAAAGTGATCGTGTATGGCGGAACGGACGCCACCGGCGGCATGGTGTTTCGCGATGGCTCCGTGTACGACGTCGCGAACAACATGTGGACGCCGCTGCCTGCGAGCATGTCGACCAGCAAACGCAGCGCACCGTTTGGCTATTGGGATGGCACGCGTGCTGTGTTCTTCGGCGGCTTGACCGCGACAGCCGCGGTGGTCCCGGGCGCGGATCGCTTCGATCTCAAGACCTGGACCACTTCGACGACCGGCGGCGACCCGGGGTTACTCGCCTTCTCCGCGGTCGCCTTCGACGGCACAGTCATGTATCTCCAGGGCGGCGTGATCGAAGGCGTGCGCCAAGAC
This sequence comes from Polyangiaceae bacterium, assembly GCA_035634635.1. GTDB lineage: Bacteria > Myxococcota_A > Polyangia > Polyangiales > Polyangiaceae > PMG-095. Next base: position 64,106 of record DASQCO010000067.1, on the reverse strand, counting down.
AAGGTGTTCGCGTACACGAGCAGCACCAATACCTGGGCCAGCCTGACCAAGGGACCTTCCGCGCGTACCGGCGGTTTCGGTGCGTGGGATGGGACGCACTTCGTCGTCTGGGGCGGACAAGACGACGCGGGCATGGTTGCCGATGGCAAGACCCTGTCCGGCACGAGCTGGAGCGACATGAGCTCGAGCAAGGTGCTCAGCGCACGCCGCATCGGTGCCGGACGCTCGGGCTGGGCATTCCAAGTCGGGCCTGGCGTCGTCGGAATGATTGCCGGACAGACCTCCACCAGCGGCAGCAGCGACACGCTCGCGACGGACGGGGCGACCTACGCGGTGCAGAGCGGGCAGTGGACGCCCATCCCGTCATGGCCCTCGGACGAAAAGCACGAGTACGGAGTTGGCGTTTGGACTGGGGAGGAGTTCGTCATTTGGGGTGGCAGGACGCAAAACGTTTCGACCCTGACCGGTGAACGCTGGGCGCCGTGAGCTAGTTCACTGATTACGCTCGCCATAAATTCTCCTCAGTAGCTGCACAATCTCTCCCCGGTAGCTCCACGCATCGGCGCCGCAAACCATGCGACGAAAGGCTGATGAACGAGCAGCCTTTGTTGCAGCGGCCGGTCACCGCTTGGTTGTTGGGCATCATTATGCCGATTGGGATGGTGATCGCTGATCCAGCCATATTCCGTGGCAGCGGCGCGGGCGACGGTCCAGAACTCGGTGCGGTGATGCCAGGCTGCTACTGCGCGATCTTGCTCGGGATGATCGCGCTCGCGTGCCACTTGCGGGCCAAAGGCCCTTCGGCCTACCTCGCAGGTGTGCTGCTTGCCGCGACGACGTTCGCAGCCGGACTGGGCGTCGTGATGCTTCCGACCACTATCTTAGGCACGCTCTTTGCGGGCATTGGGGTTTTGGGAGTGAGCCCATTCATGACCGCGCTCGTCTTTGGTGCTCGGACCCGCCTCGCGTTTCGAGATTCGCCCACGGTGGGACGCATGCCGCGCTTCTTGCTCGGATTTCTGCTGTACGTCGGCGTGTGCGCGCTCGTTCAATGGCGAGTCGACGCGAGTTGGGCGCGCTCGGCGCTGCGCTTTTGAGCGATGCGCGCTGGAGCGCTCAGCTCCCGATACCGAGCCCAGGTCGCGTGCGCTCTTCTGCTTCTTCGTAGTCCTGCAAGCGGTCGGTCCGGAGGACGTCGCTCACGGTCGAGAGCAGCAAGGTGACGTTGCACGGCTTTCGCAGATAACCCATGGCCTTGCCGACGCTGGTCGAGTTATCGCGCACGAAATCTTCATGGCCCGACATGAACAGGATGCGCGCGCTCGGGTCGATGCTCAAGATCACGCGTTGCGTCTGCTCACCATTCAAGAACGGCATGTCGAGATCCAAGATCACCAAATCAGGATAGCGGTCCGAGTTGGCGTAGATTTGCGTCGCTTCTTTGCCGCCGGGGGCTTCCAGCACTTCGTGACCGGCTTGGCGTAGCAGCCGCGCAGTGCTGCGCCGCACCACCTCCTCGTCGTCGACCAAGAGAATGCGCGCGGGAGAGCCGGATTGTGGGCGCAAGTCACGGTGGCCGCTGGTGATGCGTACCGGTTGGGGTTGGCCCGTGCTGGCCGGGAGATAGATGAAGAAGCTCGTGCCCTTGCCGGGCGCGCTCTGCACTTCGATATCTCCGCCGTGCATGTTGATCACCTCACGGACGGTCGACAGTCCCAGGCCGAAGCCTGCGCCGTCGGGCTTGGTCGTGAAGAATGGCTCGAAAATCCGAGCTCGCGTCGCTGCGTCCATCCCGGTGCCGGAGTCGGTGATGGCGATGCGGACGCGCGCGCGTTCGCTGTCGGTCGCGTCCGCGAGCTCTGCGCGAATGCGCAGCGTGCCGCCGCTAGGCATGGCGTCGCGCGCATTGAGGCACAGGTTCATGATCACCTGGTGCAGCTCGGCTTGATCGCCCGACACGATCAGGTTCGGCTCGATCGATTGTTCGAGCACGATTGCGCGATCGAAGGTGTGGTGCGCCAAGCGGATCACCTCTTGGCAGACGACCGAGAGATCCACGAGGGCGTGGCCACGGCTACGCCCGCGCGCGAACTTCAAGATCCCGCGAGCCAGCTCGCTTGCTTGCCCCAAAGCCGTGCGAATATCGGCGATGCTGTCTTTGACGTCCGGCGCGCCAACGCTGCGCTCTGCCGGCAATCGGCTCAAAAAGTCGATGCTGGCCGAGATGGCGCCGAGCATGTTGTTGAGATCGTGGGCCACACCGGCCCCCACGCGACCGAGTGCCTCGAGCCGTTGCCGTTGCAGGAGTTGATCTTCGATCGGGTCGAACGGCGCGAACAAGATCAGCACGCGCGGGCCGATCTGAATCTTGTCGCCGAAGCTCAAGAACTGCTTTTGCAGCGGTACGCCGTTGACCTGCGTCCCGTTGCGGCTGCCCAGATCCTCGATGATGTACGCGCCCACGTCGCTGCGAGTGATGCGCACGTGGCTGCGTGAGACTTCGGGATCTTCCAGAACGACCGTGGAGTCGATCGCGCGCCCGAGCACGACGTCGCCGTCGATTTTGAATTTTTGGCCAGCCTGCGGACCTTCCAGCACGATCAAGCGTGCAGGTCCGCCGCTGATGACGTGTTCTTGGGTGATGCGCTGTCTAGGTTGCGCCACGGCGGTGCGGGTCCTTGAAAACGAGGCCGATTGCGATCAGCAGTTTGTCACGTTTTCTCAGGAAATCCCAAGTACCGAGACCGTCACCCCGAGGCTATGGGTCTCGCCTGGGGACAGTGTGACTCGGCTCTTCCCCACATTGGCGCTCTCGACGCACAGCATCCCCGGCCAGGCTGTAGCACCCAGATCCGACATTTGTGCCGCTCTTTCCCGCCACGGGTTCCAAACCACGGTAGCTCCCGAGTTTTCCTTCGCGATCACGAGCGAGCGCCGAGCGTCACGGTCCTCGATCGTACAAGCGGAAGAACTTTCGTACACACGGTCGGTTTCGGCCACGAAGCGCAGCTCGCGCGGGCCCTCGGTGAACACCGCTTGCTCGCGCACCTTGTCCACGTAGCGCGCGCCTTCGAGCCCGCGCACGCAAGTTCGAGTCACATCGGACACGGCGAAGTAACTGTGTAGGGCTTCTTCGAACGTGAACGGGTGCGCGTCGCGATTCGTCACGGCAAAGTTCAACGAAAGCGTCTGTCCGAAGGCCACACGCAGACGAGCGCTGAAGTCGAACGGGAACCATGCGCGCGTCGCATCATCACTATTGAGGTCGAACTCGAGCTCTGTCCTTCCACTCGCGTCGCGGCGCGCGCCGCGGTACTCGAAGTTGCGTGTGCGCGCGAAGCCGTGCGCCGGGAATTCTTTGTGCTCGACGTGCGGTCCGAACCACGGAAAACAAATCGGCACGCCGCCGCGTAACGCTTTGCCTGGCGCATAGGCCGCGTTCTCGCTCATCCAAATCACGGCTTCTTGCCCCGCGGGCTGCCAGGCAGCGACGTGGGCGCCTTGCAAATACACGAGACCGGAACCGCTCGCGGTTTCGACGCGCACCGCGGGCAAGCCATGTACCTGTGTGCGCTCGACGCCCGGCAACTCGAGCACGAACTTCGAATCGGTTTCGGTCATCGTGTTCTCCCTCTCTGAGCTTCTAGCGGCGGAAAGCATCGAGCCGGCGGCAGGCTTCGTCGAGTTCGGCCTCTCGCTTGGCGTAGCTGAATCTTAGTAAATCGTCGCCGCGTCCGTCTTGGAAAAAAGCGCTGCCCGGTACCGCAGCCACGCCACACTGCCGAAGCAGCGCGAGCGCGCGTTCTTTGGCGCTGGAGCCGGGTAGCGAGCGCGAGTCGGCCAGCACGTAGTAGGCGCCTTGTGGGACGTGCGGCGCGATCCCGGCGCGTGTCAGCGACGCGCACAGCTTCTCGCGCTTTTGGGCATATTCGAGCCGCAATTCCTCGTAAAACGACGGCGGCAGTTGTTCGAGTCCGCGCGCGACGCCGATTTGCAGCGGTGCGGGTGCGCACACGTAAACCAGATCATGCACCTGGCCGAGCTTGTGGCAGAGCTCGGCCGTTGCCACGAGGTAGCCGATGCGCCAACCGGTGATCGAAAACGTCTTGCTGAAGCCGCCCAAGGTCAACGTGCGCTCGCGCATGCCAGGCAACGTGGCCATCGAAACGTGCTCTCGTCCGTCGTACAAAAAGTATTCGTAAATTTCGTCGGTGAGCACGTACAAATCGAACTCGCGGGCGAGGCTCGCGATCTGCTCGAGCTCCGTGCGCGTGAAGACTTTGCCGGAAGGATTGCCCGGCGTGTTCACGACGATGGCTCGCGTCTTCGCGTTGATCGCTTGGCGCAGTGCCTGAACGCTGAATGACCAGTCATGCTCTGGGTCGAGGGTCACGAAGCGCGGCGTGATGCCGAGCGCACGCAGCGTGTCCAAGTGATACCCGTAGTAAGGCTCGAACAGCACGACTTCGTCGCCTGCGTCGAACAGGCCGAGGCACGCGGCGTAGAACGCGCCCGTCGCGCCACTCGTCACGACGATCTCGGTTTCGGGATCGACGCTCGCGCCCGTGTCGCGCAGTACTTTCTGCGCGATCGCTGCGCGCAGCGCGGGCAGGCCGTCATAGCGGGTGTAGGTATTCGTGCCCTCGAGCATCGCAGCTGCGGCGCCCAAGCGAACGGGTTCGGGCAGCTCGGTGTCGCAAACCCCCTGCGAAAGGTTGATGCCCGAGAGCTTGACGCACTCCAGGGTCATGTTGCGAATTTCTGACTGGCGCAAAAACGCCATTTGCTTCGAGCTGCGGAGGGTCACTGGGCTGGGTTCCGATTGGCTTGCGCGCTCAGGTACACCTGTGCGCTTTTCAAGACGTCTGCGCCGGTTGCATTCATGTCGATGGGCAACGGACTGTCGGTGATTCGTTCGATGGCGTGGCGCGCAAAATAGCGAACCAAGGGATACTCGTTGGCAAGCTGCTCGGTGACCAAGGGCAGCAGATCGCGACGGCGATCGCGGCCGGCAATGGCCACGGCCGTGCCTTGTTCGTGCGGCTTGCCATATCTCAGCGTCGCCTCCAATGCGTTCACGCGCAAGTCCCCGCCATACAGCCGGCGCAGTGCATCGCGGTCGTAGCGCTTGCGCCAGAAGCGCTCCATGGTCGAAACCAGCTGATCGACGCTCTTGTCCGTATGACAGAGGGCACATTCGAGCGGTCGGTCACCTTCGACGCGCTCGCGATCGGTGGGCGAGCCAACGCGGTGATAGCGCGTGAGTTCGTAGGCGAGGCCCAAGTTCTTCTTCGGCATGTGGCAATTGAGGCAATGGCTGCCGGCGCTGCCGTCCGCATGATGCGTGTGTGCGCGCTGGGCTTCGGAGCCGCGATATTTCTCGTGGCAGCTCGCGCACAGAGCGTCGCCTTTGGAGCTCTCGAGCTCGAGTAACGCGCGCTTCGGATCTTCGCCGTGCGGGTCGTGGCAGTGCACGCAGCTGAGCTGCTTGTTGCAGCCACCGAGTAAGAAATCACGGGCCTCGCCGGAGTTGATGGTCGCGCCGCCGGGATCGTGCTTGCGCGTGCGACCTTCCCAAGTGTAGGGGTAGCGCGAGAACAGCACCGTATGGCACTTGGCGCAGGTGCGATTCACGTCTTCGGCATGGCTCGGCTCACCGCCAGCGGCCGTGGTCGCGCGCAAAAAATCACTCCTCAGGGATAGTGATGGCTTCACCGTTCCCGGATTCTGCGTGTGCTCCCGCGAGCCACCGTGGCAGGCCTCGCAGCCAATGCCGAGCTCGACCAAGTGACGTTCGTCGAAGCTATCGCGCGTGCCGTCGATACTCACCGTCAGCGCACGTTTCAAGCCATAGCTCGCGATATCTCGCGTGTTGCCGAGGTACGACAGCTCGGCAGAAAGCGCGCGTTTGAGGCGCGTTTCGTCGCTCACCGCGTAGCGCGGGCGTTTATCGTCCGGTAACTCGACGCTGGCCGAACCCTGATAGCTGTGCGCGCGCTGCCCGTATTCGCCATAGATGTCGTCCAGCAAGAGGGACAGCGTGGGTGTCGTGTTGTGACAAAAAATGCAACCTGTCTTCCACACCACGCCGGGTTCGAGCGCCGGGCGCTCCCGCACCATCACCGAATAGCCCTTGTAGCGCCACTCGCCGTTGAACACCAAATACGAGACCGGCAGTATGCGCTCGACGTCGCGCGCGGCCGCGAGCGGCGACTCAGGATCGACCTCGAAGCCCACGAAGTCTTCGCGATAGCGACCACCGATCACCTTCGTCACACGAAACAGCGAGTCGCGTTGCGCGCTGCTTTCGTGCAAGCGCATGAAGCGCTGCCCCTCGATTTGCTCGAGGCGCACTGAGTCGCTTCGGAAAGCGAAGGTATTGCTCGAGAAAGGCGCGCTGATTTGGGTTTTCCGGAGATCCCGCGTCATGCGGTGCATGGGCGAATCACGCCAGGCGGCGTACTCGCGCTCGTGGCAGCCCGAGCAAGCTTCGGACCCTGCATAGTCTGCTCGCAATACGTTGCTGCGAACCTCACCCGAGTGGGTGATGAGCGGCGCAGCGCCGCTCGCGGGCTCGGCCTCACGCTGCCCTGTGTGACAGCCGCCGATTGAAACCGCGCCCAGCACCAGACAGACGAAGCGCACGCTGATGCCCCTGCGCTCACTCATTCGGTCATCGCTTGAGTGCAGCTCTTGGCCAAAAAGTCGCGGAACAGGCTAACCTTGGTCGGAACTTGGCGCGCCGAAGGATACACGACGTAAAGCGCCGCGCCCTTTTGCCCGTATTCGGGCAGCACGCGCACGAGTCGCCCCGTAGCCATGTCCGAGAGCGCGATCGTGCGCGGCAGTAGCCCGATGCCGCCGCCCGCCACCGCGGCCGCGCGCACGAAGCCGAAGTCATCACAGGCAATGCGGCAATTGAGGTCCAGCGTCTCTTGCCCGCGCGGGCCTTCGAGCGGCCAACTGACTTTGCCGTCGCGCGCGCCGAAACCGATGATCTGGTGACGGCTAAGCTCGGCCAGCGAAGTCGGCAAGCGATGGCGCTCTGCGTAGCTCGGCGCAGCGTACAGCTCGACGTGCAACGTGCCCACTTTGCGCGCGACCAGCGAGGACGACTCCAGCTTGCCAGCGCGCACCGCGAGATCGATGCCCTCCGAGACGAGATTGAGCTTGCGATTGGTGAGGATCAGCTCCACGCGCAGCAGCGGGTAGCGCTCGCAAAAACGCACCACCTCTTCGGACAGGAACGCAGAACCAATGTCGTTGGGCGCCGTCACGCGCAGCAGGCCCTCAGGTTCTTTGCTGCCCGAACCGAGCGTGCGCGTCGCATCGCGCAATGAAGCCACGAGTGGCGCGACTCGCTGATGAAATGCGTGGCCCTCGCTCGTGACGCTCAAGTTGCGCGTCGTGCGGTGGAGCAAGCGCACGCCCACCGATTCTTCCAAACGCGCGACGGCGCGGCTGACGGTGGACGTTGGAACACCGAGCTCACGCGCCGCCTTGGCAAAGCCACTATTTTCAACGACGCGCACGAACGCCGCCACGTCGTTGAGGTCCAGGTCACTCATCGCCCGGATACTAACCCGGGTTCGGTCAGCCCGGGTTCCGGGTTCGGTCACCCCGACCGCAGCCCGGGAGACGCGAGGGAGAGCCTCCGTCTTCGCGCCTCCGCTCCGGGCCATGCGGCGTTATTTTTGCTTGATCAGGGAAATGTCGATGGTGATCTTCACGTCATTGCCGACGAGCACGCCGCCAGCTTCCAACGCCGCGTTCCAGGTCAGCCCGAAGTCATCGCGCTTGATCTTGGTGCTCGCGGTCGCGCCGATGCGTACGTTCCCGAAGGGATCGGTCGAAGGTGCGCTCGGTCCTTCGACATCGAGCACGACTTCCTTGGTGACGCCGTGAATGGTCAAGTCACCCGTGACCGCGAGTTCGTCCGAGCCCTTGCGCTTGGTAGACTTCGACTTGAACGTGATCTTCGGAAACTTCTCCGCGTCCAGAAAATCGGGGCTCTTCAGGTGACCGTCACGCTTTTCTTCGCGCGTGCTGATCGACGTTACGTCAATCACCGCTTCGACCTGAGTCGCTTCCGGCTTGGCCGGGTCCCAGCTGACCTTGCCCTCGAGCTTGGTGAACTCGCCGCGCACGTTCGTGATCATCATGTGCTTCACCGTGAAGCCGGCGTTCGAGTGAGATGCGTCGATGACCCATTGGTTCGATTCTGACATTGTGAAACTCCTGACCAAGCGCTGCGCCATCGCAAGCGTAGGGAGAGTGTGCGTACGGACCGCCCGCTCGGCTAGCCAGCATTTTCAGACTCACCAGTGCGTTTCTGCAACGCTCGAAAATCGCAGGTTTTGAGGGGGTTTGATGGTCACGCACCACGACGCAACCGTCCCAGCCTTCGGCGTCACGGATGAAGGAGAGGGAGAGGGAACCGCCAAGTCGCCAAGCCGCCAAGAAAGAGGAGAGGTGATTGGGGTCGCACTGTGCGGTACTTCGCGTCTTGGGGCACCTCTCGGATCCTGATCGTGACACTGCGATGTGCGACGAGTTACGACGCTGGCATGAAGTTGCGCCGGAGGCGACGCTTCCATGAAAGTTGTGGGCGAGTCGCATACAGACGTTTCCATCAAGTAATCGATCGTGGAGCGCGAACCCCCAATCTCTTTCTCTTTTCTCCTTGGCGTCTTGGCGACTTGGCGGTTCAAATCTCAGGGGGTCGGACTGAGTCGTACTCGGCCAGGTCGCGAAGCTCGTCGGTGCGCCAAGCGTAGAGTGCTGCGGCGGGAACCCTGCGTTCTCCGAGGTGCGTTGCTGGATCGCGACCGCCCCCTCTCGATCCCAGCGGCCAGCGCCGTCAAACGGGGCGCGTGCGTTCTTCGTTGTCGTGGAGGGTTTCGAGGCCGCCGAGGGCGTCGGAGACGGCGCCGAGGAGGACTTGGACTTTGCAGGGCTTGCGCAGGAAGCCGAGGGCGCCGCGGGCGTGGACGGCGGATTCGCGGCTGGGTTCGTCGTGGCCGGAGACGAAGAGGATTCGCACGAGCGGGTCGACTTTGAGCAGTCGCTCTTGGGTCTCTTCGCCGCTGAGGACGGGCATGTCGAGATCGAGGAGTACGAGGTTCGGGCGAGGGTAGGCTTTTTGGTAGGTCTCGATGGCTTTTACGCCGTCCGGTGCTTCGACGACCATGTGTCCGGCTTGGCGCAGCAAGCGTGCGAAGCTGCGCCGGACGACTTCTTCGTCGTCCACGAGCAGGATCAAGCCGCGCGGGCTGGTCTGGAGTGGTTCGTGGGCGCCGGTGATCTTGCGCGGTTCGCTGCCCGCTTCGTGCATTGGCAAGTACACCAAGAAGCGCGTGCCTTTGCCTTCTTCGGAGTCGATGCGAATTTGGCCGCCGTGAAAGGCGACGACTTCTTTGACGGTGGCGAGGCCCAGGCCAAAGCCAGCGCCTTCACGTTTGGTAGTGAAAAAGGCTTCGAAGATGCGGGCGCGTGTCGCTTCATCCATGCCCACGCCCGTGTCTTCGACGCACAGCACGAGGTGTCTGAGTTCCGGATTCAGCGACTCGGGTAGATCTTGGCTGCCGGGGGCGATGGCGCTGGCCGAGACGCGCAGCACGCCGCCGCGCGGCATCGCATCACGCGCGTTGAGGCAGAGGTTCATCAGCACCTGGTGCAGCTCGGCTTGATCCCCGCGTACCGAGAGCCCGGGGTAGATCTTGGATTCAATCTGAATTGCGCGATCGAACGTGTGCCGAATCAGGCGCATCACGTCGTTGCACAGACTGGATAGATCGACGGGCGAGTGCGCTTGGGCGCGTCCGCGCGCGAACTTCAGAATGCCACGGGTGAGTTCGGAGGCTTGCAATGCGGCGAGGCGAATGTCTTCGAAGCACTCGCGCACTTCTTCGCTGCTGAGCGTGCGCTCTCCGGGGAGCTTTCCCAAAAAGTCGATGCTCGCGCCGATCGCGCCGAGCATGTTGTTCAGATCGTGGGCAACGCCCGCGCCGACGCGGCCCAGCGCCTCCAATCGTTGACGCTGGAGCAGCTGATCTTCGATCGGGTCGAAGGGCGCAAACAGCAACATGACCTGTGGACCGACTTGGATCTTGTCGCCGAAGGACAGCAAATGCCGAGTGATGGGCATGCCGTTGACCTGCGTGCCGTTCTTGCTACCGAGATCCTCGAGCAGGTAAGCGCCGAGATCACTCTTGGAGATGCGCGCGTGGTTGCGCGACACTTCCGGGTCCTCGATCGTGACGGAGGCTTCGCCGCTCCGGCCAATCACGGCGTGGTCGCCGATTTTGAATTTCCTACCGGCTTGTGATCCCGCAATGGCAATGAGCCGTGCGGGCCCCGTATCGAGCACGCGATCTTGAGTCGAGATGTGACGCGATGCTCTCGTCAAGCTCCCAACGATAGCACGCCCGCTCGCGATCCCCAGAAACGCGGCAATTGTCCGGGGAAAATGACTCACGCCTCGGACGCTGAAGGTCTGTTCTCGTCGCGCTTCGGTCGCGCCCTTGGCACTCTACTCGCCCTGTGCGCAGCGAAAGCCGGCGACGAGCATGCGCCATTCGGGCGGGTGGTGTACGCGGTTCGACGCGCGCAACGCGGCTCCCGGATAGTTGAAGGCGCCGCCGCGCAGGGCGCGCTCGCAGGTAGTCGGGATGGGATTCGATCCGGTGTAGCCTTGTCGCTTACCTTTGCGCAGCGCAGCCAAAGACTCGAGTACCTGCTCGCAATCGCCGGGGATGCCGCGATCACGACCCTCTCGGCTGTAGGCCATCGGATCGTAGATGTCGGCGGTCCATTCCCAGACGTTACCCGTCAAGTCGAAATGCCCATACGGGCCGCGCCCCAGGGGATAGGATCCGACGGGCATGGTGGTTGCGCCTTTCGCGCCGACTTTGCGGCCGAAGCACGCCAGTTGCTCGGGATCTGGAGGGCTGTTTCCCCAAGCGTATTTACGGCCGTCGTCGCCGCGCGCGGCGCGCTCCCACTCGGCTTCACGCGGGAGGCGCTTGCCGCGAAACGCGCAGTAAGCGCTCGCGTCGAACCAAGACACACCCACTACGGGCTGCTCTGCGCCACGAAAACCCGACTCAGGACCGGCGTGGAAACCGGCTGCCACGTTGTCGCGATAGGGTTTGCACGCGCTCGCGCGCACGCACTCCAAGTATTTACCGTTCGTGACTTCGGTCTTGTCGAGCCAGAAGCCGGCGACGGTGACTGAGTGAGCTGGCTGTTCGTCGCGCTCGCCCACGCCGTCTGCGCCCATCGTGAATGTCCCGCCGGGCACCGGGAGCATGTCGTCCGGTACGGCTGGCGGTGCGACTGCTGGTGCCGGCGCCGACGAAGGCGGTACAGCGGGTGCCGATGTCGTCGTAGAACCCGACGGCGCGGGGGGTGATGCCGACTGTGCGCTCGCGATGGCGGCCGAGGCCAGCAGCGTTGCGCAGACCCAGACGGTTTTCCGCCGAACAGGGTGACTCACGGAGCCGTCTTCGCGCTGGTCTGAAGCAACACGCGCAACGACACGCGGCGGCTCTCCGGAGCGATCGCCGGCTGAGTCTTCGTGCCCGTATTCGCGACGCTGGCGTTCGCGGCGATCGTGAGCAGCCGTCGCGAATCGACACCCTGCGAAATCAGCAGCTGCTTGACGGCTCGCGCGCGCCCTTCAGCGAGTGAGAGCGGCTCGCCCGGTGTGGTCTGTCCGACCAAGCCCAAACATTCCAAACCTGGGTCGTCCGCCATGCGTTTGGCGATGTCGCGAGCGCTGTTCGTGGCATCCGGTGACAGCGCGGCCGACCCTTCACCGAACGTAAAGCGCTCGCCAATCGCGCTCGGCTCGGTGCGCGTGCGCGCGAGCCGGTCTTGCTCGCTCGCCGCGTCGATGGCGGCGCAACCGACGATACTCGGTGCGGCCGGAGGCGGCGCGTGCTCGGCATCGAATGGCAACACGTCTGCCGTCACCTCTCCCGGCAGACAACTGACGGGCACGGAGGCCGCGTGACACGCGACCAGTTGCTGCTGCTTCAGATGATCGACGAGCGCAAATTCATGCACCGCGGGCGCGCCTAAACGCACGCGCACGTCGTTCGGCGTGAACTGCGGATGTTCGGGGTTCGCTTGCGGCGTGTAGATGGCTTCGTACACTACGTACGGCATCGGCATCTCACGCTCTTCGACCTTCGTGACGTCGTGGAGCATGCACTGTCCGGTCCAAGCTTCACTCGGACACGACTTACGTGCAGCGCCGTCGCTCGCGCAGTTGCTCAGAGCGAGCGCGCTCAGCAGCAACGCGCAGCCGTGACTCGTTCCTCGCGCGATTCGTGGGGCAAACACGGCGACAAACTACCATCACTCTTCGAACACTGGCGTAGTGCGCGAAATCGGCTGGAATTCCCGCGGAAAATGCTGGGGTAGCCCCACCTTGCAATGGGGACGCGACCGAGGGCACTTGGTGGTGGGGGGAGGGTGCTCCCCGGCCGCGTCCACGACTACAGCACACACGAGCCCAATCATTTCATCCACTAGATTGTGAGTTACCACGCACGATTTATGCGCAACACACAAGCACTCATGGCGCGCTCGGGGCGTTATTCCACGGCGCGTTATTCCCCGGTGTCGACACTTGGAACAGCGTCCGGGTCTCGCAACACCGTGTCGCCAAGTTCACCAGGCGTGAAGGGCGTCACGCGTTTGGTTGCAACATTTCCAATCTTGCATTTCGCGCCCTTGCCGTCGAGTGGTCGTCCATACGGCAACTTGCTCTTCGCTGGCGCGATGTACACCTGACCGTCTGCGACCGGCTTTGGAATGATCGCAGCGCCCGTGCGCGGCCTCCCGGCGCGCGCGCCCTCGACGAAGATGATCACGTCATTGCCTTGGATCCGATAGCCCCAATACGACGCACCGGAGCTGCCTTTGGGTTCCTTCTCACAGGGCATGCTCTCGGAGCTGAGTGCGACTGCGAGCTGCGTGTCGTCGTTCAGCGGTGGCACGCTGCCTTGCCATTGAAAGGCGGCAGAGTTCGAGGAACCGATTGCCGCTTTGAGGCACGCGCACGCGGCGTTGGCGTGCGCGATCACCAAGCTCATGTCGTGTCGAGCGCCGAGCAGCGTGGTAGCGCCAGCCGGTGGCGCGGCCGCGGACGCGGACGCAGCCGGAGTGGCCAGTGATTTGGCGCTGACCGGCTTATCTAAGTCCGCTGAGTCTTCCGGTCCCTCCTCCGCGTCGGCTCGCACGTGTGTCTTCACGTCCGCGTTCACCGATGCTTTGCAGCTCAGCGCAGTGAGCGCGATCGCCACCGTGCAAGGTCCACGCTGCGCGACTAAACGCGCCAAACTGCGCCGAATGGCTTGATAGAACGAGCCCACCACAAAAGCCTCCCATCCTTCAGGGCCTTTGGGCAAACTCTTGCCGTGGACATCGACTCGCTGCGCGCACGTCTGGCGGGGACTTCTACCCTGCGTCCGGTGGGCAAGGTCGTCGGGGTCACGGGTCTGATGTTGCGCGTGACCTTGCCCGGCGCGCGCGTCGGGGACGTGCTGATCGTGCACCGTCGTGGCGGTCCACTGAGCGCCGAGGTCGTGGGTTTTGCGGACGGCGAGGCGTTGGTCGTGCCGCTCGGGGAGCTCTCTGGCGTTGGTCCGGACGACTTGGTGGAATCCACCGGCAGCGGGCTCGAGGTCGGCGCAGGGCCCTCGTTGCTCGGTCGCGTGTTGGACGGACTGGGACGCCCGATCGACGGCCGAGAGCCTCCCACCGGTTTGAAGTGGGTGCCTGTCGATCGCTCGCCGCCCCCAGCGCTCGGCCGGCGTCCAGTGGACACCGCGCTCGGCACCGGGGTGCGTGTGATCGACGGCTTGATGACGCTCGGCGTGGGACAGCGCGTGGGTCTGTTCGCGGGGTCTGGCGTCGGCAAAAGCACGCTGCTCGGCGCGATCGCGCGCGGCACGACGGCCGACGTCGTGGTGGTGGCCCTGGTCGGTGAGCGCGGTCGTGAAGTGTCGGAGTTTCTGGAGCGCGCGCTCGGCACTGTCGGCCGTGCGCGATCGGTCGTCGTGGTCGCCACCAGTGACGCGCCGCCGGTCGAGCGTCTACGCGCCGCGCAAACCGCCACTGCGATCGCCGAATCATTCCGCGATCAGGGCAAGAGCGTGATGCTCCTGGTCGACTCGGTGACTCGTGTGGCACGTGCGCAACGCGAGATCGGCCTCGCCGCCGGCGAGCCGCCCGCGCGTCGCGGCTATCCGCCCAGCGTGTTCGCGCTCTTGCCGCGCTTGCTCGAACGCAGCGGTCAGGGCGAAAATGGCTCGATTACCGCGATTTACACGGTGCTCGTCGAAGGCTCCGACATGGACGAGCCGATCGCCGACGAGGTGCGCGGCATCCTCGATGGCCACATCGTGCTCGAGCGGCGCATCGCCGCGCGCGGGCATTACCCGGCCGTCGATGCCGTGTCATCACTCTCTCGAGTGATGGACCAAGTCGTGTCGCCCGCGCACGTCCAGGCGGCGCGGCGCGTGCGTAGCGCGCTGTCCACGTACGAGCAGAAGCGCGATCTAATCGCGCTCGGCGCCTACGAGAAGGGCGGCGACCCGCGGCTCGATCAGGCGATCAGCGCGTTGCCCGAGCTCGAGCGCTTTCTGTGTCAGGACGCGCTTTCGAGCGAGCCGCTGGAACAGACGCAGCTGGAGCTCATGCGCCTTTCGCAAAAGCTCGCTTGAGGCGGGCGCTCAATCAGCCGCAGCGTCGGTGCCGAGTTCGGTGTCGAGCTCGCGTAGCAGCTTCTTGGCCTGCTTGCTGAGCTTGGTGGGCACACGCACATTCACGGCGACGTGCAGGTCCCCGCGGCCGTGACGATCCAGCCGCGGCATGCCTTGGCCGCGAACCACGATCACGCTGTTCGGTTGCGTGCCCGGCGCGACGTCGGCGCTGACCACGGTGTCGTCCGGCATGGTGATCTCGAGCTTGCTGCCCAGGGCGGCTTCGGTGAACGAGATTGACGCACGGGTGCCGAGATCGGCGCCTTGACGCTCGAATCGCTCGTGCGCTTCGACCTCGATGTCCACGTACAGGTCACCCGCGGGGAGGCCGTCCGGCCCCGGCATGCCCTGACGGGGAACGCGCAGGCGCTGACCAGAGTCGATTCCGCCCGGGATCGAGACGATTACCTTGCGCTGGCGCTCCACCGCGCCCGAGCCGTGACAGGCCTTGCACGGATTGGGCAGGTATTGCCCGGTGCCGCGGCAACGCGCGCAGGGGCTCGAGAACATGATGAAGCCGCGCTGCGCCGTGACCTGACCCGAGCCCCGACATTGGCTGCAGGTCTCGGTTTTGGTGCCCGGCTCTGCGCCTGAACCGTGGCAGGTGTCACAGGGGGCGGCGCCGCTGACATTGATCTCGTGCTTGCCGCCGAGCAGCGCGTCACGCAGCGAGATCACAGCTTCCACGCGCACGTCTTGGCCGCGCTCGGGGCGCTTGCGTCGGCCTCCGCCGGTCTGCCCCCCAAAACCCCCGAAGAAATCGGAGAACATGTCCTGGAAGTGGCTCAGGATGTCGCCCATGTCGCCGACACCGCCGGAGCCGTTATTCAGCCCCGCGTGGCCAAAGCGATCATAGCGTTCGCGCTTTTCGGCATCCGACAGCACGCTGTACGCCTCGCTCGCCTCCTTGAACTTTTCCTCAGCGGCCTTGTCTCCCGGGTTGCGGTCGGGATGATGCTTCAAGGCAGCCTGGCGATAGGCTTTTTTGATCTCGTCGTCCGAGGCCTCTCGAGAGACGCTCAAGACCACGTAATAGTCGCGCTTTTCACTCATGCTGGATGCTGCCGAGCCGGACACTGGAAGTTGGTCGGCAAGGTAAGGCTTTCGATCGGCCTGTCAACGCGCTTCTTCGATCGGCAAGCCGGTTTCTGGGGATGAACCCTCGGTGGCCACGGGCTTGCCGGCTAGTTCGAGACGTAAGGACAGGCTCTCGATCGTCCAGGCGGCGGCTTGGAGATCCGCCTCACGCTCGGCAAGCGCCCGTTCGAGCTCCAAATTCGCCTGTTTCGATTGCTCGCTGGTGCGGCGCTCGAGTTCGCGAACGAGCTCGCGCCCGGTGCGCTCGGCGGTTCGTAGGTTCTCTTCCAGGCGGCGGACCTCGGTGCCGCGCTCGCCCAATTGGCGCTCGAACTCGGCCAGCTCGGCGGCGTTGGTTTGTTCGATCTTTTCGGCTTGTTCACTCAGTTGCCGAGTGCGCGCGCCAAGCTCACTGGTGACACGGGACAGCTCGTTGGCCTGGTTGTTCAGGTGCTCGCGCAGTTGGGTGCTCTGAGCACGCAGCGCGTCGAGCTCGGCGCGAGCTGCGCCGAGTTCCCGCTCGTGCTGGGTCTTGAGTTGTGCGCTGACGCGTCGTTCGGCTTCGGCCTTGGCGCGTTCGGCTTCGGTCTTGGCGCGCTCGGCTTCGGTCTTGGCGCGTTCGGCTTCGAACTTGGTGCGTTCCGACTCGAGCTCGCTCTCGGTGTGATCGGCGCGCTCATCGGCGGTGCTGGCGCGTGACTCGAGCTCTTTGATCCATTGGTTCAGCCGAGCCATCTCGGCATCGCGCGCCTTGAGGTCGTCGGGCGAGACGGGCGCGGCTGCGGACGACGGATTGACGCTGCTCAGCAAGCGGCGCGTGGGCAGCTGAATGACCGCGAATTCATCGAGCCGCAGCTCCTGATTCGAGGCCAAAGCGATGAAGTAATCCGGCTCTTCCGCGCCGCCAGGCACGAAGCTGGTGTCGAGCGCGGGCTCCGGCTCGCCGGAGGCCGAAAAATCCGCGATCGCGTAGCCGACGAACGGCGTCTGACCGAGCATGCGCACGTGCTCGAATTCGGCAGCTACCGCGTCGTACAGGGCGTAGTAGTCGAGGCTCGTGGCCGCGGCATCACGGGCGGATGTGCGCAAGAGTGGGAAAGCCGCCTCCGGATTCGGGCACGCGACCACCGCCGCCCCGCGCGGACCGAGCGCGCGCTTGACCGTGCGCAAGAGCAGCAGCGGATCGTACGCACCCAAATTGTCGACCACCGCGAGCTCGAATGCGCCGTCACGCAGCGACAGGTCGCTGTCGGCGAGACTCGAGTAGGCGATTTGCGTGGAGCGATTGCGGGCGGTCGCTTCAGCGACGCGCACGGCGTCGATGTCGCACACGTGTACGGAACGCGCGCCGCGCTCCATGAGCTGCGCGGGCAGCGCGCCGAGCGCGTTCCCAAAGACCAGCACGCGGCGATTCGAGGCCAGTGGCTCGGCGTAGGCGCAGAGCGCTATGCTCGGCTGCAGCGAGGTGGTTTCCGTCATTAGTGGGCCCGGAGGCTAGCGGAGAAACAGCGGTGGTAAAAGCCTCACGCGACCGGCCGCGTCTTTGGCTCTATCGCGTTTGTTTTTTGGGGCCCCAGCCCCAAAAAGGCCTGCCGCTACGGTTGACGGCAGGGCGCGGGCACCTTGCATGGCGTGCCGCAATTCAAGCCCAGCGCGTAGCGCTCGATTTGACGCGCTTGCTCGTTGCCGAGACCCGAACCGGCGAGGCACAGCATCACCGAATCTTCGGGGACGAGCGTCTGCGACGGATCGGTACACAGTGCGTTCAAGCACTGCCCGTCTTTCAAGCCATGTCCGGGTGGGCAGTCCGCGTCGCTTTGGCACACGAGCGCGCGGCAGTCGGCGGGCGTTTCCGCCGCGTGACCAGGCATCACGTCACAGATGCCAACCAGCCGTCCGACGCGAACCAGCGTGAACGCGGTCTTGTTGCCTGGACGGCGATCGCCCGCGGTCTGGTTCAGCGTGCACTCGCCCGACCGTTCACACTTGGCCGTGAAATGCCGGCGCTCGGTGTCCACCAATTGCCGCTCGCTCGAGCGTTTGCAGCCGGCAACGCTCAAGAGAAGTCCAAGCGTGAGCAGCGAAAGGACGGAGAGAGCAGCTTGGGGGCCAGCGCCGTGAGCTCGAGCGATCATCGCGTCGCGCAGCATGGCTCGGGGGACAACGGCGCGTCAAACGCGCCTTCTTGGCGGCGAGGGCTCAGAATTTCTGAGTTTTTCCCGGCGCGGCGCTATGCTGGCGGTCCTAGCTCTCGTTCGCCATCTCTCGTCCTCGGTCTCGTTGCTCTCGTTGAAGCGTCATGTACAAGAAAACCCTCGTCGTCGACGGCATTACCCCGGTTGGTGCCTACCAAGCGCTGCGTCAGCGCTCGGAAGGCGGTTCGTTCCTGCTCGAAAGCGTGATCGGCGGCGAACGTTGGGGACGCTACTCGATCCTGGGATATCGCCCGCGTTCACAGCACGTCGTTTACGGTGAGCCTGGGATCGATCCGTTCACGCGCTTGTCCGAGCTCGCGCCCGGCGGCGGAGTGGACGAGTCCGACGTCGCTGCGCGCTTCGCGACGGCGTGCGTGGGGCTTTTGACTTACGACATGGTGCACTTCGTGACCAAGGTCGACCCTTGGCCGGAGCTGATCGGCAGCAAGCGCCCGATCGCGCGCATGATCGCCGACGCGACGGTCGTGGTGTTCGACAACCTGACGCACACCGCGGTCATTGCCTCGCAAGATCCTGCGGAGGTCGAACGCGCCGAGCACGATCTCTCGCACGCCACCACGCTGCCCTTGATGGCGCCGCCCGATCCGCAGGCGCTGCCGAGTGACGTCGACGTGAACATGAGCGACGCGGATTACGGCCGTGTCGTGGAACGGGCGAAAGAGTACATCCGCGCGGGCGATGCGTTTCAGATCGTGCCGGCTCGCACCTTTTCGACGCCCACGGGCGGCGCGGATCCGTTCGACGTCTACCGAGCCATGCGCGTGCTCTCGCCTGCTCCGTACATGTATTTGCTGGAATTGCCGGCGCGTGACGGAGCGCCCGCCGTGGCCGTGGCTGGGGCGAGCCCTGAAACGCTGGTGCGCGTGGAAAACAAGCGCATCACGTTGCGCCCAATCGCGGGCACGCGTCGCCGCGGTCGCAACCCGGAAGAGGATCAAGCCTTCGCCGAAGAAATGCTGGCCGACCCCAAGGAACGCGCAGAGCACGTCATGCTCATCGATCTCGCGCGCAACGACGTCGGTCGCGTGTCGAAGTCGGGCAGCGTGCGCGTGCCGCTCCACATGAGCGTCGAGAAGTACAGCCACGTGATGCACATCACGAGCGAAGTCGAGGGTGAACTCGCGCCGCACCTCGGTCCTTGGGACGTGATTCGCGCCACGTTTCCGGCCGGGACGCTCAGCGGTGCGCCCAAGGTTCGCGCCATGCAGATCATCCGCGAGTTGGAGCTGCGTCCGCGCGGCACCTATGGCGGCGCCATCGGCTACGTGACGCGCGGCACGAGTTTGGATTTGGCGATCGCCATCCGCACCGTGGTGATGCAAGACGGGCGCTTCGAAGTGACGGCCGGCGCGGGCGTGGTCGCTGACAGCGTGCCCGAGCTCGAAGCCAAAGAAACTCGCAACAAGGCGCGCGCCGCGCTTTCCGCCATCTCCGCCGCCCGTCGTCGTTGACATGTCTCTGAGTGACGAGAACGCCTTCGGCGTGCTGATCGGCTATCACGCGATCGAGCACGACGAATATGCCCTGGAACCTGCCGAATTCGCCGCGCGCTTCTCGGAGTTTCGCTCGGCGCTGCGCGCCTGCGTGGAAACATTCCCGCTCGCGCAATCCGGCGTCGCGCGCGAGTTCGGCCACGCCCTGTACATCGAATTCCCCGACGGCGATCAAACCGAAGATCCGATCGCGTGGATCAAGTTGGTGCGCGCGCGACTCAAGGCGCTCGACCTGGCCAGCGTCGGAGTGCTGAGTCACGGCGGACGCTGGCTCGCCGATCCAATCGAAGCATCACCCCCCGCAGTCTCCGGCATCGAGTGGCACCCCGTGTCGCTCCCGAGCGAACCGCTTCGTCGCGCTCTGTACGCCGAAACCGCCAGCCACGGCGCCGACGAAGATGACGAAGACGCCTGGGGCCCCGGCATCTACGTCGACACCGAAGCCATCGAAGCCCTCGGCCGAACCCTCAAGAACGCCCCAACACCCCTATCGATCGCCGGAGCCACCTTCTACCGCGTCGCCCGCTGACCCCCATCAACAACACTCCAGCACGCGCCTCGAGTTTTTATTGATGGTCACCCAACACGTCCCATCCCGTCCCAGCCTTCGGCGTCACGGACGAATGGAGAGGAGAGACTAACCGCCGAGCCGCAGAGGCCGCAGAGATCTGAGAGAGAGGAGGTGGGTTTACGCAGCGCGCCGCTTGCATTCGAAGGAAAGTTCAACTTCGACGTGCCAAGGAGCCTCTGAGGCTCGTCGTTGTTTCGTTCATCGTTGTGAACAACGACGAACCTACCGACAAGTGCGACCCCAAAAATCTCCCTCAGATCTCTGTGGCCTCTGCGGCTCGGCGGTTGAAATTCAGGGAGCCGTTCTGAATGTTCTTGGGCTCAACACAATCCGAACTCGCGTGCAGCGCGGAGCCGCGCTCCGACGGGAACAGCGTCGCGCTTCGAGGTGCGTTGCTGGAACGCGAGCGCCCCATTCTTTGAGACAGAATGTGGCGGGGATCAGCCGAGGGGGGAGCGGCCGAAGAGGCGTAGGTGCATGTGCAGGAGCACGGCCATGAGCAGGGCGGCAATGATGGCGGGGACCCAGAGTTCTTTGAGGGAGAGTCTGTTTTTGCCTTGGATGATGGCGGCGAAGGGGACGTTCGACGTGACCTCGGCGTAGCGCGTGAACTCGGCTTTGTTCGTGCGGCGGCGCTTCTCGTCGATGCTGCCTGTGCCGCGGAGCGCGGTGATGAGCAAAGAGCCGAAAAATAAGATCGCTGCGACGTGACCGGTGACGAGCAGATGTGCAGAGCTGAAGAGCGCGACCGCCCATAAGAAGGGGTGGCGCGTGATGCGCAGGACGCCGCGCGCAGCGTCCGTGCGTTGCAGCACTTTTTCAGCGCCAACGGCGGTCGGGTTCGGCACGCTGAACGCGCCGACCAACAACGTGAGCGCGAAGGGCATCACCAGCAGTGGCAACAGATGAATGATGCGCGGCGAGAACCAGAGCGGGTAGAAGCCTGCTTTGCGGTAAGCGTCCACCAAGTACAGCAGGGTGACTAGCGAGAGCAGCGAGAAAAACGCGGCAAATCCGCGCTGGCCGATGCGCTTGACGAGCCACCAACGCAGCTCCGAGCCTGCGATGAAGGCGTGTATCGCGAACCACGCGAAGCTCGCCAGCGCGAGAGGCACGAACATGGTGAGCTCTCAGAGCCAACCGGCGGTGCGGTACCAGTCGACGGTTTTCTTGACGCCTTGCGAGAAGCTCACATCCGGCGACCACTTCAAGTCGCGACGCGCGCTCGTGCCGTCACACACCCATTGGTCGAACAGTTCGTTGCACTTGTCGCGCGTGAGCATCATCGCGCGGTTCGTCAGCTTGCCGTAGCTTTCGCTCATCAAGGCTGCGCCTTCGACCACGCGCCGCGGCAGTGGAATGCGCAAGAAGGCGCGCTTGCCGAGTGCCGATTCCGCTTCCGAGATCAACTCGGCCATGGTGTGTACGGCGCCATCGTCTACCGAGAAGATGCTGCCGCTCGGCACGTCCGCGTCGATCGCCGCGATGCATGCGCGCGCGCAATCCGGGCCGTAGGTCATGCTCAGCTTGCTTTGAGGTGAGCCGAGGAGCGGCAATACGCCCATCTTGATCGACTTGAAGAAGGCGAGGATCTCGCGGTCACGCGGGCCGTAAATCGCCGGTGGGCGAATCACGGTGATCTTGAGTTGGTCCTTTTTGGCGAGCGCGGCGCGCTCGCCCGCGAGCTTGCTGCGACCGTAGTCCGTGACTGGGCGCGGCGTCGCTTCTGGGGACACAGGATTGCCGTAAGCGTCACTCGGGCCACCGACGGCAATGCTCGAAACCTGCACGAAGCGCTTCAGCGAGCTGCCGAGCGGGAGCGCCGCGGCGAGTAGGTTCTCGGTGCCGCGCGCATTCACGCGCATGAACTCGTCCAGATTGCGTGCCTTCACTAACCCTGCAGAGTGAACGATCGCTTCGACGCCCTCTACCGCGCGATCCAAACTCGCGCGATCGTCGATCGCGCCGTCGACCAAGTCGACGTTGCTCAAGGAGCGCAAGAACTTGGTGTCGCTCGAGCGACGCACCAGCGCGCGCACGGGGCGCCCGGCTTGCGACAGCTGTTCGATGATGTGAGAACCGAGAAAACCCGAGCCGCCGGTCACTAGAATGGTCATGTGTTTTTCTCGAACAAGCGGTACTTCTTGTAGATTTTGCCGCCCATGAATTTGATGCCTACGTTCACCGGGCCGTTGTCCTCGAGCGTCCAAGACAGCTCGCCCCATTCGATGCCCAAGCGCTTCCCCGATTCATTCAGCTTGGCGTAGAGAAAGATGCTGAGGCCCGCGTACTTGCGTTGGTTGCGGAACTTCTTGGAAATGCCGAGCAGCGCTAGGCGCGCCGTCTTCGGACCTTTTACCTTGAGTCGCCACAGCAGCTTGCCGAGCTCGAGCGGGCCGAGCTTGCCTTTGAACTCTTTGATCAGCTCGTTGATGTTGGGCAGAGCCACGGCGAACGCCGCGGGTTCGCCGTTGATTTCAGCGATGTACGTCAGCTCCGGAATGGCAATGAGCTTGAGATCGGCTGCCAATTTCGACAGCTCTTTCTCGGTGTACGGAACGAAGCCCCAGTTGTCGATCCATGCGTCATTGAAGATGTTCATGACTACGCGCACCTCGCTGTCGAGGTTTCTCATATCGATGTGGCGCGTCGTCACTTCCGGTAGCGCTGCGAGCTCGTCGTGCGCCTTTTGAGCCCGTGGGGGGATGGGCCCGACGGTGTAGCGCCAGGCGTACACGTCTTTCAGTTTGGTGAAACCGCACTTCTCGATTAGGCCGGCTTGGTACGGCATGTGGTGCGGCATCATCACCATTGGTGGCGTGTCGAACCCCTCGATCAGGCAGCCCGTCTCTTCGTTGATCGAGAGCGAGAACGGGCCGCGGACCTTCTTCATGCCGCGTTCGCGCAGCCAGTCGGTGGCCGCGTCAAGCAACAGCTTGGCGACCTCTTGATCCTCGATTGTGTCCAAGAAGCCGAAGAAGCCAACGTCGTCTTTGTAACGAGCCAGGTGCTCGCGATCGATCTGCGCGGTGCAACGACCCACGCAGAACCCGTTGCGATAGGCGGTGAAAATCACGCCGTCGCCGTGCTCGAAGAACGGATTCTTGTAGCTCAGGCGATCTTTCATATCCATGTCCAGGGGACGGACATAGTTGGGATCGCGCTTGTAGATGTAATCGACGACGTTGATGAAGTCGTTGATCTTGCCGCCGATGATCGTTCGCTTGAGCTCGAGGGTCATATGCCGCGCGCAGCTAACTTTGGCGCGCGGGACGCGTCAAGGAACGTTCGAGTACGGCTTTTCTAAGAGGCCGCCAAGTCGCCAAGTCGCCAGAAGAGGAAGAAGGAGCAGAGGGAATGGGTTCTCGTTCGTCCGCGCATCACGTCGTGAAAACGCCGGAATCGCGTGCGACATGCTGGCTAGCGTCGCCGTCTCAAAGACGCGGTTGCCCGCACATCGCACCCCAAAAAAATTCTCTTCTCCCTCTTCTGGCGTCTTGGCGACTTGGCGGTCTTTCTCGGAGCCGTTACTTGTTCTTGCCGATCACGCCGTACTTCTTGCCGACCTTTTCGAACGCTTCCAACGCGCGATCCAGGTGGTGCCGTTCGTGCGTCGCCATGTAGCTGGTGCGCAGCATGGCGCTCTTGGGCGGCACGCCGGGCGAGATGAACGGATTGGTGTAGATGCCGTACTCTTCCAGCAGATCGCGCCACATCATGATCGTGCGCAAATCTTGGCGAATGTAGATCGGGATGACGGCGGTTTGCGTGTGGCCGAGCTCGAAGCCGAGACCGCGCAGCCCTTCACGCATGTAGGTGAAGTTTTCGCGTAGCTTCTCGATGCGCCACGGCTCTTCTTGCATCACTTCGAAGGCTGCCATCGCGGCGGCCACCGAGGGGGGAGCTGCTGCGGCGGCGAACATGAACGAGGGCGCGAAGTGGCGGATGTAGTCGAGCACTTTGCGCTCACCGACCAACCAACCACCGATGCTGGCCATGGATTTGGAGAAGGTGCCGCCGATCAGATCGACTTGATCCATCAAGCCGAAGTGCGCGGCCGTGCCCATACCGCCCGGTCCGATCACGCCCAGCGCGTG
Source organism: Polyangiaceae bacterium (assembly GCA_035634635.1). Lineage (GTDB taxonomy): Bacteria > Myxococcota_A > Polyangia > Polyangiales > Polyangiaceae > PMG-095. The sequence continues at coordinate 39,878 of DASQCO010000067.1, read as the reverse complement.
CGCGTCGTCCACGAACAGGCGGGCTTGGTGCTTCTTCACCACGGGCACCAGCTCGTCGAGCTTGGCGATTTCGCCCTCGGCGCTGAACACGCCGTCGGTGATCACGAACGCGCCTTCGTCGGCTTCCAGCTTTTCTAGGGCGTTGTCCAGCGATTCAGCGTCGTTGTGGCGATAGCGAACGAGGCGCGCGCCTGCGGACTGCCCGAGCCGCACGCCGTCATACAAGGAAGCGTGCACGTTGCGATCGATGAAGGCGACGGTCTGCTTGTTGGAGAGCAGCGCAGCCAACGTCGCGATGTTCACCTGGTAGCCGGTGGTGAAGACCAGCGCAGATTCCTTGTTGAACCACTTGGCTAGCTTTTCTTCGAACTCTTCGTGCAAGCGCATCGAGCCGTTGACCAAGCGGGAGCCGGTCATACTCGTGCCGTACTTGTCGATGGCCGCCTTGGCCGCCTCACGCACCTTCGGGTGCATGGTCAACCCGAGGTAGTTGTTCGAGCCGAACATCACCACGCGCTTGCCGTTGATCTGCGCTTCGGGGCCGTCCGCGAAATCGAGCGGGCGGAAGAAGGGATAGATCCCCATCTTGCGCGCGTTGTCCGCGGCCATGAACTTGTAGGCCTTCTCGAACACGTCCTTGCCGCCGACGCTCGCGAGCGTGGTGCGCTCTTTCATCGACTCGGCCATGTCGGTCGAGCCTTCGCTGCGGTCGCTGGTTTCGACGCGCGCGCTGGCGCTGCTGCCGTTGCTGGCGACGGCCGCGCTGCCATTGGTCGCGCTGTGACCGTTGCTGGCGCCGTTCGTGTGCCCGTTGCTCTTCTTGGCGACGGCGCTCTCGGTTTGCCCGATATTCTCGTCCAGCGCAGGGTCGACGTTGGGCAGCTCGTTGCCGTTGAGCAGGACCTTCCAGGCGTCTTTGACGCGCGTGCGCGCGTCCATCAACCCTTCAGTGGCCTTCATCACGCGGTCATCGGTCACCCAGCGCAGCACGCTCGGTTGAAGAAGTGCTTGCTTGCCGCGTTCGACGATTCTTTGCTTCAGGCCCATCGTTGTCAAAGCTCCTAGAGTGCTCGCTCGATAAGTCGCTGTCGTGAGGAACGACAGAACGGACGGAGCGTAGCTCGACGAACGGGTAAGAGCTCGTCGTCGCCGGCGGAAACTACGTTACGGATCGCCGTACGTCAATGTGCGGGGGGCCAGGATTCGAGCTGATGAAAGCTGATTCCGCCGACGAAAGTTCCATCATCGATGATGACGCGTTCCAGACATAAGCCGTCAGGCGGTGCGGTGATGCCTAGGTCCGTACGCGCATGACTCGCGAGTGCCCGCGTCAGCGCGTCTTGCGGTCGCTTGTTACGCGCGATGTCGATCAGCGTTCCGACGATGATTCGCACCATATTATAGAGGAATTTGTCGCCCTCGACTTCAATCCACGTGATGCGTTCGTCGCTATGCGCCTTCTGCACGTCGATGCGAAAGATCTGTCGCACCGTCTCGGTTCGAGTATCCGCCGCGCCACGGAAGGCGGCGAAGTCGTGCTTCCCAACCAGGGACTGAGCAATTGCGTGCAGGTCCGAGTGGTTGAACCTCTCGATCACACGCCAAGCGCGACCCTCCAAGAACGGGTCGCGGACGCGGCTGTGAAGCACCGTGTAGCGATACACCTTGCGAGTGACCTGGCGTCGCGCATCGAAGCCGGGGGGCACGCGCGTCGCGCGCACGATGGCAATTTCGTCAGGTAAGTGCTGTGACAGCGCGAGCACCCAGCCGCGCAGATCGATGTCTTTGTCGCTGTCGAAGGCGACCAATTGCTCACGCGCATGCACACCGGCATCCGTGCGACTCAGTCCTCGCGTTTGACTCGCCTTCGGATCGATCACGGCGATCGCGCCTTCGAGCTCGCCGGCGATGCTGCGCGCGTTCGTCTGCCGCGCCCAACCCGAGTAACGACGACCGTCATAAGCAACCGTGAGCAACACGCCGAAGCGATGTTGGACAGTGCGAGCGCGCGGGCTTTGGGTCTCCGGCTCGCTCGAGTCCGGCTCAGTGTCCACCGGCAGCACCGGCATGCGCGTTGGCACTTCCGCTCGCGCCGGCCGAGCCCGCGCTCGCGTCATACGCAAAGTCAGTGGGGCGCGTTGCGCAACCCGCGTCGTAAGCCGCTTCGAGTGCGAGCTGCACGTCTGCCGAATCAGGGCTGGCGGCGTCTGGTGGCGAAGAGTCGCCGAGCGGGTACGTTTGATAGAGTGGCAATGGCGGACAAGTCGATGTAACGCCTCCGCCATCACAAGAAACTGCTAGGCACCCGCCACAGGCGAGTGCCCAAAGCATCTTGGATCTCAGCGAAAACGCTCGTCGCATCAGGTCTTGGGTTTGAAGTACAGCGGCACCGACGCATCCACGCAGCCGCCTTTTGGTGCGGGGAACGTCGCAGAGCGGAAGCTTTGCAGCACGCAGTTTTCTACGAGCGGGTTGTTCATATCACTCTTGACCTGCGCACTACAGACCGAGCCAGTCTGGCTGATCTTGAGTGACACGGTCATGCGACCGGATAGCGTCGTGTTCGAGCTCAGCGCTTTCTCGTAGCAGGCGCGGCTCTGGCCGGCTTTGCCGCCCAATGCGCCGGGCAGCGCGGGATTCGGCTCGCCCGAGCACACGCCACACGCGGCGGCGCCGCCACCGGTGCTAGCGATCTTCTTCGCGCCGGACTTGTCGTCTGGCTTTGCCGAGCTGTCGGTCGAGGCGACCGGCGGCGGGGGGGGAGGAGGCGGGGGCTCATCCAACACGGGTTGCTCGGGAGTGGCAGTGGGTTTTGGAGCTTCGACTTTGGCGGTCTCGCCGCCGCCGCTCTTCATCTTCCAAAAAATGAGCCCACCCATGAGCAGCAGCATCACGATTGCAGCGAGAATGAACGGACCGCTGCCACCGGATTTGGGAACAGGCGGTGTGCTTTCAGACATCAGGGAACTCCACTTTGGTCATCAACAGGTCGAAAACCGCCGGCTTTCAGCGCCGGACTATAGCTACCCCTCCGACCGAGCGCGAGCCTTCTTAAGAGTCGGTCCTGAAACCTCGGACGGGAGAGGTTTCAGGATCGACTCTCACTAAGAGGAGGGCGTGGAGGGGGCGGGTGCGACTTCGCCGCCAACTTCGATAAGCTCGAAGATCGTCACTGCCGTATCCCCCCAACGACGCGTATCGACTGCGCTCAAGCGTGTACCTATTGATAGCACGGGAGCAGTGCGAGCCGCGTGTTCTAGGACAAGCCGCGCGGCCGGTGCGAACAACGATTGGCCAGCGAGCTTCTCTAAAAGTACTAAGGCGGCCTGCGCATCCGCCCAGGGCGGATCGGCGAATACCAATGAAAATGGGGCCAGCCGTTCGAGGGCTTTCAGTGACGTTTCGGCGCGCAGGGGCAGCAGCGTGGCGCGCGCTCCGACCCCGAGCGCCTGCAGGTTGCTGCGAATCGCTTGCTGAGCGGCTTTGCCCGACTCGACCAGGACGAGCTGATCGGCACCTCGTGACAGCGCTTCGAGCCCGAGGGCACCGCTGCCCGCGTACAGATCCAACACGCGCTCCCCGGTCACGTCACCAAGGATCGAGAACAGCGCCTCTCGCGCCCGCGCCGCAGTCGGACGAGTGGCATCGCCGCTCGGGGTCGACAATTGCCGGCCGCGAAATTCTCCCGCAACGATCTTCATTTTATGTGGTTTCGATCTTGCTCCACATTTGACGGCGCATCTTCTGTCGGGCGCCGTCCTTGCGGGTAATGAGCTTGGCCGCGCCGAAGGCAGCCATCAGCTCGCCTTCTTGGCCGAGGCCAGGAAGCACGGTCTTTCCGACCAAGAACGTGTTGGGGATGGGGCCTCGGATGGGTTCGCCAGCGAGCTCCAAATAACCCTTGGGTTCGACCTGCCACAGGCGTTCCATGGGTTCGGCGATGGGCGTCGTGCCGTGAAGGTGCACGCGATCGACTTCGCGGCGCCTGCCGCCGCGGTAGTCGTAGAGCGGCAAGCCATCGTGCGCGCTGTCGACGATCAACAGATGCTCGTCCAAGAATGGCAGTGCGTCACGCAAGGTGCCGAGCACCGCTTCGCGCGCTTCGAGCAACGTGAGCGAACCGCGCGTGGGCAGGATGGTCTCGGCCACGAGTAGCGTCTCGCTTTTGGCCTGTTCACGCTCCGAAAATGCCGCGGCCTCGAAGCGCTGCAAATGGACGGTGGGGTGGCGCGGATCCCGGCGCTTCTTCTCGCTGGGCACCAAAAACGCCTCTTTGCTCAAGGGTCCAGGCAGACCGCGCGTGTTGACGATCACGCTGACTACGAAGCGTCCAGCTTCCGCGTTCAAGCGCGGCCAATCGTCACGCGCCGACTTCGTCACCCCTTCACCTCCGGACAGCGCTGCCAGCGCTTCACCGGATTGATCCGAGAGCACCGCGCCGGCGCCCGTGGCTGCATCTTCGCCGTCTTCGATCACGCCGATCGCGGCGCCGCGCCGAGTGACCAGCGAGGTCGCGCGATGATTGAGCTCGATCACGCCGCCATGCGCCGCGATTCGCTCGCACAGAAATTCCGCGAGCTCGTCTTCCGCGCGCGCCAGCGACTGAACGCCGCGCGTCCACGCGCCATGCAAGCGCGCCAGCGCAAAGGGGGGGAGCTCACCGCCCAGGATCGCCGAGTTCGACGCGAACATCGCCGGAATGGTGGTGATTTCGCGATAGGCGTGACCGCTCGGGAACTTGCCGAGGAGATCGACAGACAGTGGTAAGCTGCTCGCGACGCGACCCGTCTCGAAGCGCTCCCAGAGGCTGCCGGGGGGCCAGAGCGCATCGCGCTCGAAGGCGCTGTCCGCGGCCGCGTTGACCGTGGCGATCGAACCGTACAGCTCGTCGACGAGTTGTCGCACTTCGGGGAATTCGCGCTCGATTTCGCGACCGAAGTGCTCCATGTCCGGCGGTACTTCGATGCGCCGGCCCTCGCTCATCATCACGAACATCGGGTCGAGCGGCGTGGTGCGACGACGAAATTGCGGGCTTTGCGCGAGCTCGTGCAAAATACGCCGCCAGGTCGGCGAAGAACCCGCCAAGAGCGTGAACGAGCGCCGGCACAGCACGTGCTCTTCGAAGCGATACGTTTGGCCGAATTGGCCTTGGCCGAGCAGCAGCACTCGAAAGTCGCGTCGCGCGAGCACGGCCGCGGCGGCGAGCGCGCCCAATGAGCGGCCGAGCACGATGACGTCGTAGTGTCGCGAAGTCACGGAGCCTCGTTACTCAGCCGGCGAACGGCGGCACGCGACCCGCCGCGATCTCGCGCAAGACCTCGACGAACAGCGCGTGCTCGGCAGTGTGAATGCGAGCCGCGAGTGCCGCGAGGTCATCCCCGGCTTCGACGGGGACTGCACGCTGCGCGATGATTCGGCCGGAGTCGACGCCGTGGTCCACGAAGTGCACCGTACAGCCGGTGATCTTCACACCATAGTTGAAGGCTTGCTTCTGCGCGTCCATGCCCGGAAAGGCCGGCAACAGCGAGGGATGAATGTTGATGATTCGCCCCGGGAACGCGCCCAAGAATTCGGGGGTCAGCACGCGCATGAAGCCCGCGAGGACGATCCAGTTCACGTCCGCTTTGCGCAGCGCTCGAACCAACGCATGGTCGAACGCCTCGCGATCGACGAAGTCCTTGTGCGAGATGGTCAGCGCTTCCACACCCGCGTTGCGCGCGCGCGAAAGCGCCAGCACGCCTGGACGATTGGAGATCACCACCTTGACCTGCGCGTTCAAGGTGCCCGCGCTGATGGCGTCCAAGATCGCCTGCAAATTGGTGCCAGTACCGGACACCAATACGCCGAGGTTGAGGGGGCTTGGGGCGGTCATCGCGCGGTCCATAGCACAGCTGCTACGGCCAGATCCGGCACACTCTTGAGGTGCGCGGCTCCCCTAATTTGCCCAGGATCTTGATTGCGAAGGAAGAGTTGTTCGAATTCGAGGGGATTTGCGCTCGTTATTGCGAGGGCAGGCGCGGCTGCTAGGCGGGGAATGCGCCGGGTTTTTCTGGCCTTGTGTCGCTCTTCACCGGCAAGCGCGCCCGTTCAAGCGTGGCCTCCCAAAACCCGTTCGGGACGAAACGCGTCGATTGCGACGGGCGGGCGTTGTCCGAGGATCGCGCTGCGCACGATTTCGGCGCTGATGGGCGCGAGCAGAATGCCGTTGCGATAGTGACCCGAGCTCAAGAACAAGCCCGGGATTTGCGTGGGGCCGAGCAGCGGGAGTTCGTCTTTGGTGTACGGGCGGAAGTTCGACCAGGTCGCGCAAAGCGCGGCGCGTTCGAGCGTGGGCACGAGCGCTGTTGCGCTTTGCAGCAGGTCGCGCACGGCGCCCGCGGTTACTTTTCGTTCGTGGCCGACGAATTCCAGCGTGGAGCCGATCAGCAAGCGGCCGTCGTCGCGTGGCACCAAGTAGACGCCGGGACCGAACACCACGTGCGACAGCGGCGGCGTGGGCAATTCGAGTTCGATGATTTGTCCGCGCGCTGGGATCACGCGCCCCGCGGGGATGCCGATGCCGTCGATCAGCGAGGTCCAACTGCCGGCAGCGACGAGTACGTTCTTGGCGCGCAGCTCACTGCCATCGTCGAGCACGACGCCCACGGCGCGGCCGTCTTCGAGCGCGACGCGACGCACGAATGCGCCGCTCTGAAAGCGCGCGCCGCGCGCGAGCGCTGCGATGTGCAACGCGCGCAAGAGTGCGCGCGGTTCGACGCGACTATCGCCCGCGAAGCGCACGCCACCGGCGAGCTTCGATGACAGCGCGGGCTCGAGCGCGGTCAGCTCACGTGTTGCGAGCTCTTGCACCGACAAGCGGGTCTTGCGCTGCCACGCGGCGGCTTGCTTCAACTTGGTCACTGCCGCGCGTTCGAAGCCAACGCGGAGCACCCCGCAGGCTCGATAGCCCACGTCGATATGCGTCTCGTTCACGAGCGTGGCTGCGAATTTTTCGTAGCGCGCTCGGCTCGCCAAACACAGTTCCGTCATCGGACCGGGCGCGTGAGCTTCTGCCTGCGCGCCGAGGATTCCTGCGGCGGCGCTCGACGCTTCGGCGCCCGGCACGCTGCGTTCGAGCACCAGGCATTGCAAGCCGTGGCGCGCGAGTTCCCATGCGGCGCTCGTGCCCATGATGCCCGCGCCGATGATCAAAACGTCGGTCGATGCGGGGCGCTGGCTGGCTTTTTTGCGAGGCATGACGGCGGGCCGCGCCGTCGTTGCTCAGCTCACCTTCTGCGTCAACTTGGCCAGACCGATCACGCTAAACGCGGCGAAGCCGAGGAACAAGCCGCACAGCCCGAGCGCCCAGCGTGTGGTCTGCGGTGCTTCACCGTCGACCAAGAGCCAAGCATCGTCCGTCACTTTGCCTTGCCAAGCGTCACTCACGGCCGCGCGCACCACGCCGTGGCGAATGCCCGCGCGGCTGACCGGAATCAGACGCCCCACGAAAGACGTGGGCGCGACGAAGTGCGCGCCTTCAGGATCGGAGGGATCCTCCGGCACGCTGACTTGGACCCAGAGCTTGGCGTTGCCCTCGACTTGAGCGAGGCGATAGGTGTCGTTCTCGAGTGGCCGCGCATATTGCACTGCGCCGTCGGCGCGCAGCGTGCCATTGCCGTGCACCCACGTGTTGGCGTTTGCGGTCGTCGGGTGAAGTCGATTCAACTCGCCGAGATCGACGGGCGGCCCGCTCGAAAGCGCGAACATGGCTTCACCCCGGAGTTGGTAGGCCAGCACGAGCGAACCAAGTGCCGACAAGGCGAGCGCCGCGAGCGTCGCACGTCGCCAAGGGCGGCGTGGCGCGGGCAACGCTTCGAGATCGATGTCGTGATCGGAGGCGGCGCGGGTCGCGACCAGCTCAGGAGAGGAAGGATAGCGGGGCATCAATGGCGGCTTTGCTAGCGAATGGTCCGACATCCGCGGGTGCGATTTGTTCCGCGACCGTCGAGCGCGAACGAAACCGAAGCGAAAACGGGGCGAGACTAGCAGAATCTGACGCTCGAACTCGCCGGCCAGCTGGCCACCCCATGGCCGACGGTCATGTGTGGCCCCGATGTAGGTGTTGCGCGCGCCCGCGCTGGGCCGCTAGACAGACATTTCGCCGGCAACGGTGTACTTTTGCCGGAGTACAATCAGGGGTCCCAATGGCTGTCGCTAGCAAGATCATCTGCCCGTCGTGTGGTTTCTCCAACACGCCTCCGCTCGCCAACAATCGTTGCGTGTCGTGCGGTGCCAAGATCGAAGATCTGAAGCGCTCGCTCACGCGGCAAGAAGAGCTCGAACGGCGGTATCAGCAAGAGGGCTTCAGCCCGCTCTGGTTCGGCGTCTCGCTCGCGATCATGTCGGTGATGACCGCAGCTTTGGTGATGGGTTTGCCCATGGTCGTGCCGGCGTTCGACTTCGAAGGCTCGGCCGGCATGCGTATCTCCATCCCGGTGTGGTTCTTGGGCGGCATGCTGATTGGCCTGATCTCGCCCGGCAAGACCTTCATCGAGCCGATGGTCGCGGTGTTCTTGGTGGCGATCCCGACCGCGTTCTTGCTGTACGTGAATCAAACCGTGAAGACGATGCCCGCCTTCATGTACGTGCTGCTCTCGGCGCTCGGCGTGCTGTTCACGTTGATCGGCGCATACATCGGTGAACGCGTCCAAATGGGCCCGCCGCCGAAAGCGGCGGACTGATTCGCTCGCTCGTCCTCCTCTTACTCCTGACCGGGTGTTCGCTGGGCGCCTCCGCCAGCGAAAAAGCCGAAGCGGGCCGCATCAGCCGCGCCATCGATCAGCTACGCGACGCGCCCAACCCGCAAAAAGCGCCACTCTTGGACGCGCTCAAAGCCGTCCAATGTGAAAACGCCGAGCTGTGCGAGCTACAGCGCACCTGCGTCGAAGGCTTTGGTCAACACGTGTTCGCCCTCGCCGAAACCACGCGCGCAAAATCACTGCTAACCACACCCGAGGGCAAAGCCGAAGCCGCGCGTATCCTCGACTTCGCCCAAAGCGAACTCGCCCAAGCCGCCCCCAAACTCAACCACTGCGCCGAAGCCCAAGGCGTGACCAAGCGCAAATACAAACTCTGAATCCCTGCTCCCGGGGAGAAGAGTGGGCGCTCGCAATCCAGCAACGCACCTCGAAGCGCGCACCGTTCACGCACTGAACGTCAGCGCGTCAGAGCTGCACAACGTGCACCGCACAGCGCGTCGCTGGGCGAGGGGATTGACCGCCAAGCCGCAGAGGCCGCAGAGATCTGAGGGAGAGAGAAGGGAGGGGTACCCTAAGTAGCGCGCCTTGCGTCCAAGGTACGACCAACTTCGACGCGCGCCAATGCACCCGCAGACGCTCGTAACGCCCTTCATTTGGTCGTGAACAACGCGAACGATTCCGGTCAGGGCGAACCCCAAATCTCCCGCTGATCTCTGCGGCCTCTGCGGCTCGGCGGTTCAAATTCAGGGAGCCGAACCGCGTGCGCTAGGCCGTTCTCGAGTGACGTGGTTCGGTGCTCAGTTCGACGTCGCGGGGGCTGCGGGTTTTGCGGGGGGTTTGGGGGCGCTGAGGGTGATCGCTTTTGGTGCTGAGCCGGACGTTGCGGGTGCGGCGGACGGCGCGGGCGGTGCGGAGGCTGACGCGGAGGCGTTTGCGCTGGCGGCGGGCTCTGCGCCCTTCTTCGTCCAGGTGATGCGGCCGAAGCGCGCGGCTTTGTGGAAGTTGCCTTGGCCTAGGATTGGCGACCAGGCGACGCCGCCGTTGTTTTTCATGGCGTAGAAGTTGATGCGCCAGGTGGAGCCGATTTCGGGAGGAAGCTTGCTGGCTTTGCTGAAGGACTTCCACGGAATCAGCGCTTCGACCGTGTAGCCTTTGTCTTCGTCCGTGCTCTTGTCGAGCGTGCCGTCCAAGGCGACTGCGCTCTTCACGTTCGCCGACCACTCTTGGTGTCCGAATGGACCATCCGGATCGACCTTGGGCTCGTTGTACGCGTCGAACTGTGAGTCGAAGACCAGGTTCTGCGGGTTGATTTGGATCTCGTAGTAATCCTTGTTGTCCCCATCACCCTCGGGGTCGACCATGATTTCGATCGTGTCTTTGGTCCACAAGTGCGGGTCTTGTTCGCCCTTCTTGAAGCCGCCGACCAGATCCGTCTCGGTCACCGAGAAACCGACGTACATGCCTGCGTCGCTCCACAGCACTTTGGCTTCACCGTTGGCGGGGAAGGTGTGGTTCGGCTCGCCCGTGCGCACGTCCACGAGCGGGCCCGTGCTCGGCGCGCTCTTCCACGCGGGTTCGTCGAGCTTGCCGTCAATCTTGATCGAAGCGGAGGGCTCGAGTTTCTCCACCTGCATCGACGGGACGGCGCGGCTGGCTTTCGGCTTGGCGGAGATGCCACTGACCGAGAGCGTGGCGGCGATCGCGCGGCGTGTGGTGTCGTGCGGACCCGCGGTGATCTCGAGCCGGGTGTGCTTGTTGAACAGGCCGCTCAGGATTTGCATCTTCTCGGTCCTGAGCGTCGCAGGAATGGTGAAGCTCTGCTCGTCCACGTAGACCTTGCCGGGCTCCCAATCACTCGGAGGCAAAGCTTGCGATCCTGAGCGCATTTCACGTAGCGGTCCCACGTTGTCGATGTTCAACAAGCGTTCGCCCGAGGCATCCACGATGTGCGTGAATAGTTTCCAGCCGCCTTCGAGCTTCTGCTGCGGCCGCCAATACAGCGTGAATTTCACGCGCGAGCCTGGCTTGAGTCCCTCAGTGGGCTCGACGCGCGCGCCGAGCAATGTGACCTTGCCGCCGAAGTCCGCATCCACGCGCGTGCCGACATCGGCCGGTGGTGCGTCGAGCACGTACTCCTTCAAGCGCTCGGCTTCCGCCTTCGAGTCGTGTTGTTCAGCGGCGGGCGGCGGTTTCGCGCAGGACGTGAGCACACCCAAGCACAGCACGGCAGTCCAACGCATGGTCTTCACTTCTTCCCCTTGCTCTTCTTGCGCGCGTCGCGTTCGCGCTTGCGCTGGTTCTTCTTGGCGTTCTTTTCGCCCTTGCTCAAAACGCGCATCTTGGGGCCGCCAGCGTCGGCCATGCCCGGCATTCCGGGCATTCCGCCGAAGCCCGGCATTCCGCCGAACCCAGGCATCCCACCGAAGCCCGGCATTCCGCCCATGCCCCCCATGTTCTGCATCACGTCCTGCATTTTCCCGCTCTTCATGGCGCGCCGCATGTTGCGCGCCATGTTCAGGCCGCCCATGCCCGGGATTTTGCTGAGCAAGCCGCCCGGATCTCCGCCGCCCATGCCGCCCATCATCTGGCGCATGAACAAGAAGCGCTGCACGAGCTCACTGACGCCCTCGGCGGGTTGCGCGGAACCCTTGGCGATGCGCGCCACGCGTGACGGTTCGCGCACGAGCACGTTCGGATCCTCGCGCTCGGCGCGGGTCATGGATTGGATCATGGCCTCGATACGGCCAAGCTCGCTGTCGTCCAAGTTGGCGGCTGCGCCGGGCGGCATCATTCCGCCCAGGCCCGGGATTTTTTCCATCAAGTCTTTGAGCGAGCCCATCTTTTGGATGGTGCGGACCTGATTCAAGAAATCATCCAACGTGAACTGGCCCTGCATCATGCGGGCCGCGTCAGCTTCGGCTTTCTTCTGGTCGACGACTTCTTCGAAGTCTTGCATCAAGCCGACGACATCGCCCATGCCGAGCACACGGCTAGCCATGCCCTCGGCGCGGAACGGCTCGAGCTTGTCCGTGGTCTCGCCCATACCGACGAACACGAGCGGTGCACCGGTGACCTCCTTCACCGACAGCGCGGCACCGCCGCGCGCATCGCCGTCGAGCTTGGTCAAGATCACGCCCGTGACGTCCAGGCGATCGTTGAAGCCGCGCGCCGTTTTCACCGAGTCTTGGCCGATCATCGCGTCGATCACGAGCAGGATATTTTGCGGCGAAACCGCGCTCTTGATCGACTTCAGCTCTTCCATCAACGCTTCGTCGATCGCGAGGCGGCCGGCGGTGTCGTAGATGATGACGTCGTTGTGCTGCTTCTTGGCTTCTTCGCGAGCAGCGATACAGATCTCGAGCGGCGTGCCACCCTCGAGGTTGAACACCGGAATGGACAGCGACTGGCCGAGCACCTTGAGCTGCTCGACGGCAGCGGGGCGTTGCATGTCGGCGGCGACGAGCAGCGGCGACTTGCCCTGCTTCTCGAACCAGCGCGCGAGCTTGGCCGTGGTGGTCGTCTTGCCGGACCCTTGCAAGCCGACCATCATCACGCCGGTGGGGCCGGAGTTGGCGAAGGTGATGGGCTCGCCCTCGTGGCCCATCATGGCCACGAGCTCTTCGTGGCAGATGCGCACGAACTGATCGCCCGCCGTTACGCGGTGCGTCTCGCCGCCGTGACGTACGCGAGTTTGCACGGTTTGGCCGAGCGCCTTCTCTTCCACCGTAGCCAAGAAGCGCTTGACCACGCCGAGCTCGACGTCGGCTTCGAGCAGCGAGAGCCGCACCTCTTTCAGAGCGGCTTGGACATTTTTGGGGTTTAGCTCGGTGAGACCGGCGAGGCGGTTTTGAGCTTCACGAAAGCCTTTGCTGAGCGCTTCGAACACGGGCGGGGTCTTAGCATAGTCGGGGCGCCGAGGGGCGAGCTGGCGGGCGAGAGGCGGCCTGCCGCAAAACGCGGTTCAACTACGGCGCAACCGAAAAAAGGCCGGCGGGGCGCCCACGAAGCGCCGCTCGAAAAGCCAATAAAAGGCGTACGAGAGCGCCAACGATAGGGGCAAGCTGAGCGCGATCAAGCTGAGCATTTCCATGTTCGGCGACAGCCCGAGCCGGCGCAGCCAGAAATAGCACAGTGCCACAATCGGCAGATGGGTCAGGTACAGGCTGTACGAGAACCGTCCGACGGTGACCAGCGGTCCGGACTCCAAGATTCGGAGCGCGAGCGGGCGCCGGTGCTCGGCCGGGCGCAGCGCGTGCGGAGTCAGATAGAGCAGCGCACTGGCGGTTGCTGCACCGACCAGCGCGTCGCTGTACGGCATGAACCGGAACCAGTACTTGACCAGCACCGTCACTCCGCAGCCCACTGCGGCGAGGGTTCCCAAACTGACGATGCGCCACGCGACACGCTCGCGCAAGAAGCGCTCACTGGCTCGCGAAGCAAAGTCGATGCCCGCTGCACACATGCCCAGCGCGAACAAGCCGAGGTACCACGATGCGGCGCAGCCCGCCGCGCTCGGCGCGACGATCGTTAGCGCGCCGCCGAGCGCGAACGCCGCAAGCACCGTCGCGCCCGCACCCCAACGACGCCAAATGGGCAATAGGAAGAACGGAAAGAAGAAATAGATCTGCCACTCCGTTGCCACGCTCCAAAGTGGACCGTTGATGGTGTGGGCCCACGCTGGAAACAGATTGTGAATCAAGAGCAGGTGACTGACGATTGGCCCGCGCTCGAACGCTGGAAACGTGTCCGCCCAGATGGTTTTCGTCCATGTTTCCAGCACGGGCACGAGCGCGAGCAACAGCAGTGAGCCCGCTAGCGCCGCAAAATAGGGCGGGAGAATTCGCCAAGCACGGCGGGCGATGTAGTTCGGTATTCCGCGCACCTGCACTCCTTCGGTGCGCGCCACGGGCAGCATCAAGCAGTAGCCAGACAAGACGATGAAGACAGCGACGGCGTCGTGCCCGAAGCTCAGAGCGCGCTGCACATTTCGCGCAAATCCGAAGATTGGCCGCTCGGCGTCGACGAAGCCGACGCCCGCGTGGAAAAGTACGACATAGAGCGCGGCAACCGCCCGGAGCCCATCCAGATACTCGAGCCTGAGCGCCTCTTTTCTATTCATTTCGTCTGCGATCCGAGCGCGTCAGCCTAGACGCTTCCGGCGTTCCAGACTACATGGATAACGTTTGTTTGGTTTCGGATGGCGCTGTTGCGTGGTCAAAAGCGTCGGAGTTTGGAAACATGATCGAACGTACAGCTGCCCTCAATATCGTTTACGCGAGTCTCCAAGAAGTCTTTGCCCAAACTGGGATGGACGCCCCTGCTGCCCTCACGGAGGACACCGTGCTCGTAGGAAAAGACGCGGTGCTCGACTCGCTGGGAGTCGTGTCATTGATTGTCGAGGTAGAGCAGCGCGTGGAAGGTGAGCACGGCGCGTCCGTGACGCTCGCAAACGACAAGGCCATGTCGCAGCGCAACAGCCCGTTTCGGACCGTTGGAGTACTGACCGATCACGTCGTGGCCATGGTCGCGGAAGTGAGCGCGGCGTGAGCAACGTGAGCGAAAAGCCGGTCATGCTCGTGACCGGTAGCCGTAAGGGCATTGGCCGCTACCTGTGCGAGTATTACCTGCAAAAGGGCTACCTGGTCGAAGGCTGCAGCCGCGGCGTCAGTGATCTGAAAGATCCCAACTACAACCACCACGAGGTGGACGTGGCTGACGAGCGCGCCGTCCGCTTGATGGTTGCCGACATCACCAAGCGCCACGGTCGCATCGACGTGGTGCTGAACAACGCGGCCATCGCCAGCATGAACCACATCTTGCTGACGCCCGCGAAGTCGGCGGATCGCATGCTCTCGGTCAACGTTACCGGCACCATGCTCGTCTGTCGTGACGCGGCCAAGGTGATGATTCGCCGCAAGTACGGGCGCATCGTGAACTTCACGACCATCGTCGCGCCGATCGCGCTGGCGGGTGAGGCGATTTACGCGGCATCCAAGAGCGCAGTCGTCACCTTCACGCGCATCTTGGCGTTCGAGCTCGGGCAGTGGGGTATCACCTGCAACTCGTTCGGCGCCACGCCGATCATGACGGACATGATCAAGGGCGTGCCGCAAGACAAGATCGACGCGGTGGTGAATAACCTCGCGATCAAGCGCTTGGGCACGAACTTCGATTGCGCCAACGTGTGTGACTTCTTCATCAGCCCCAGTAGCGACAACATCACCGGCCAGGTCATTTACCTGGGCGGCGTGACCTGACGGAGCAGCGCTTTCGAAAGGGGGTTGCGCGAAAATTGCGTAACTCCCGGCCGGCGCTGCCCGAGCTGTTGGGGTGCATGCGAAACTTCCGGAGGATTCCCCATGGCCGTCGCTTCAGTCGCTGAAGTCATTCGCCCCCTGCGCCGCGTCGAGTACGACCAATTGGTCAAGCTTGGCGCGTTCGAAGACGAGTCCATCGAGTTGCTCGATGGAGAACTCGTCGCCATGAGCCCGATCGGCCCGCCTCATGATTCGACGGTGCAAAGGCTCAACCGCTTGCTCATCCTGGCCTTGGAAGGACGGGCAGGGGTGCGTTGCCAATCGTCCTTTGCGGCGTCGGAGATTTCGGAGCCCGAGCCGGATTTCACGGTCGTCACACTGGGTGACTATGACCTCGATCACCCGAGCAAGGCGTACCTGATCATTGAAGTGGCCGAGTCTTCGCTCACCAAAGATCGCGGCAGGAAGTTGCGCCTATACGCAAGCTGCGGAATCCCGGAGTACTGGGTCGTCAACCTCCAGGATCGCTGCATCGAGGTGTACACGGAGCCGTCGCCCGACGCTTATTCTCGAACAGAACGCTACGAGCGCGGGCAGTCGATTCGTCTCGGTGCATTTCCGGAGATTGTGTTCGCGGTGTCCGACATTCTGAAGTGAACCGCGACAAGGGCGCGCCTGAACTGCTAGGCTGTGCCGGCTATGATTGCCCCATGGCTATTCGAGCGCATCGTCGCCTGGGGCGATGAACCCGCGCTGGTCTGGAATGACAAGGTTGCGACCTACACGGAGCTGTCCAAGCTCGCCGATGGGTGGCAGGAGAAATTCGAGGCTCGCGGTCTGAAGCCGGGCGAAGTGGTCGCGCTGGAGGGCTCGTTCTCGCCCAACGCGTGTGCCGCTCTGGTCGCCCTGGTGCGCCTTGGCGCAATCATCGCTCCGCTGACGCCGCTGATGCGCACCCAGCGCGATCAATTCTTGGGAATCGCCGAAGCACGCTTGCTCGTCGAGTTCGACGAAGCGGACGCGTCTACCTTCTACGACTATGATCGCACCGTTCAAAACACGGTCACCAAGAAGCTGATCGCGCGCGGTCATCCCGGGTTGATCATCTTTTCGTCAGGGTCCACGGGGTCGCCCAAAGCGATCCTGCACGACTTCGTGTCGCTACTGGAAAAGTTCCTCAAGATCCGTCAAAAGAAGACCACGCTGACGTTTTTGCTGTTCGATCACATCGGCGGCATCGACACGTTGTTCAATACGCTCGCCAGTGGCGGCACCGTGGTGACGGTGCCGAATCGCGATCCGGAAACCGTGTCGCGCGCGCTCGAAAAGTACCGCGTGCACACGCTGCCGGCCTCACCTACGTTCCTCAATTTGTGGCTGATGTCGGGCCTGTTCGAGCAGTATGATTTCTCGTCACTGCAGGTGATCGCCTACGGCACGGAACCCATGCCGCCGAGCACGCTCAAGAAGCTGCACGAGGTATTTCCCGCGGTATCGTTGGTGCAAACCTACGGAATGTCGGAGCTCGGTGTGCTGCGCTCGCGCTCGCGTGATTCGGAATCACTCTGGATCAAGTTCACCGGCGAAGGATTCCAGACCAAAATCATCGACGGCATTCTATGGGTGAAGGCCGATGCAGCCATGATCGGCTACTTGAACGCGCCGGACTTGTTCGACGAAGAAGGCTGGCTCAACACCCAAGATGCCGTCGAGGTCGACGGCGAATACTTGCGCATCTTGGGTCGCGCGAGTGACCTGATCAACGTTGGCGGTCAAAAGGTCTATCCCGCTGAGGTCGAGAACATCTTGCTGCAGATGGACAACGTGCAGGAGGTGGCGGTGTTCGGCAAACCTCACCCCATGATGGGCCAGATGGTGGCGGCGCGCTTCAACCTGAAGGCTCCCGAGCCACTCGCGGATTTCAAACGGCGGATGGGTGCCTTTTGTCGTGATCGCATGGCCGCCTATCAGATCCCGCGCTTGGTCGAGATCTCGGACGACGATCAATACGGTTCGCGCTTCAAAAAACTGCGCAATGCTTAGAGAACGCTCCTCGAGCAAGTGATGTTTCGAATCAGCCGCAAAGGGTGGATCATCTTGGGAGTCGCAGCAGTCCTGGCTTTGTCGCTCGGCATTTTCGCGCGCGTTTTTGGCCCCAAACGGCTGCGTTTCACGTACCAGACTGGGAGCATTGCGCCGGCGGAGTACCAGGCGCTTTCGTCGCAGCCGGGCTTTCGCGCGACTCAAATCACCGTCGCGCCAGGCATTCGTCTCAACGGCTTGGTGCGTCGACCCAATGCGGCTGATGCGCCGTGGGTGCTCTTCTATCAGGGTAATGACGCGCACATGCTGAAGGTCGGTCAGACCTTCCTCACGAACCTCGCCGGCACGCGTGATTGGGGGCTCGCTATCTTCGCCTACCGCGGTTACGACTCGTCCGACGGCGAGGCACGCCTGCCGCTCTTAGCGGCGGACGCCCCCGAGATCTTCGCGCAACTGTGCGCGACGGAAAAGCTCGATCGAGCGCGCGTACACGTGGTCGGCTTTTCCATCGGTGGTCATCTCGCTGCGCGAGCCATGGGCGTGCTCTCCAAGCAAACGCCCAAGCCAGCGTCGCTTTCGCTGCTCGCCTCCGTCGACGACATCACGATGGTACGGCGGTCGTTCTACGCAAAGCTGGACCCGGGTGATGACTTCATCACGCGGCCATATTTGGCTGATTTGCAGGCGCCGATCCTGGTCGTCCAAGGTACCGCGGATGAAGCGCTGATGGGTCCCGAACAGGGCCGTGCCATCGCCGCTGCACTCGGTTCTCGCGCGCGTTACGTAGAAGTTCCCGGAGAGGGCCACATTGCCCTGATGGAAAATCAACTGGCCCTCGCCGCAGTGCGGGAACTCATCGAGTCCCATTCGAAATAATTTCGACGCGCTATCACGAAGCTCGGAGGAAGCATGCGCAACTTCACCTTCCAAAACCCGACTCGAATCCTGTTCGGCCGCGGCCAAATCGAAAACATCGCGGACGAAATCCCCGCTGACGCGCGCATCCTGCTCGTCGCCGGCGGAGGTTCGATTCGCAAGAATGGCGTGCTCGAGCAAGTCATGAAGGCACTCGCCGGTCGCACCGTGCACGAGTTCTGGGGTGTCGCGCCGAACCCGGACGTCGCCGCTTTGCTGCCCGCTTTGGAAATCGTTCGCCGAGAGTCGATCGACTTCGTGCTCGCAGTCGGCGGTGGCTCGGTGATCGACGGCGCAAAATTGATCGCCGCCGCGGCGCGGACTGAAGTGGAGCCCTGGGCGATCCTCTCCAAAGGCGCGCGCGTGACGGGCGCGTTGCCGCTCGGCGTCGTGCTCACGCTGCCGGCAACCGGATCCGAGTCGAATGGGGCCGCGGCGATCAGCAACAAGGAAACCGGCCAAAAGCTCGTTTTCATCAGCCCGCACTGCTTTCCGCGCTTCGCGGTACTCGATCCGGAGACCACGCTCTCGCTCCCACCGCAGCAAGTGTCGAACGGCATTGCCGACGCATTCGTGCACGTAGTCGAGCAATACCTGACCTATCCCGCGGGCGGTGCGCTTCCGGATCGCCTCGCTGAAGGCGTGTTGCTCACCCTCATTGAACAAGGCCCCCTCGCGCTCAGCGATCCGCAAAACTACGAAGTGCGAGCCAACCTGATGTGGGCGGCCAGCCTCGCGCTCAACGGGTTGATCGGACAGGGCGTCCCTCAAGACTGGACCACGCACCACATCGGGCACGAACTCACTGCCCTGTACGCCCTCGATCACGCGCGCAGCCTGGCTGTCGTATTGCCTGCAGTGCTCGAAGCTCGCCGTCAGCAAAAGGCAGAAAAGCTGCTGCAGTTCGGCGCCCGCGTGTTCGGCATCAGCGGCTCTGACTCCGCTGAAGCCATCGACACGACGATCGCGCAAACCGCCGGTTTCTTCGAGTCTCTAGGCATCCCCACGCGGCTCTCCGCCTACGGCATTGGTGAAGAAGCCATTCCCCAGATCGTCGCAAAGCTCAAAGCCAACCGCCGCTTGCGAATGGGAGAAAGACTGGACATCACGCCGGACGCAGCCGGACAGATTCTGGCGCTCGCGCTCTAGCCGCGCGTCGGGTTTGCGCTGGCCGGAGGGGGTGTGAGCTGTTCGAGGAACTGCTCGACATGAGGCAGAACTTCGCTCGCGCGTTCGCTCACCAAGTCGTGCGTGCCACCCGGGATCACCACCAGCTCGGATTGGGGCAGCAATGCGGCAAGTACCTGGCCCACCGCGACGGGGCTGATCGGATCCGCGTCGCCCCAGAGCAGCAGAGTTGGCACGGCGATTCGAGGCAGCTGAGAAGTGAGATCGTCTCGCGCATCGAGAAACCAGCGCGGCGCGTTCGGGTTCCACTGCTCGAACTGCGGCCGCCAATCGCTGCCACCCAATGCGGCAACGTCGATCCCTCCAGACGTTACGGACAGCACCATTGCGCGAATGCGCTCGGGCTTCGCGAGGGCCGCGCGCAACGCGATCAGCCCCCCCATCGACTGTGCAAAGAGCAGCGACGGACCCGCGATCTCGTCCACCACTCGCGCCACCAGATCGGGCAGTCCGCGCACGTTCGGGTCCGCTGGAGCACCCGCAAACCCCGGCCAACCGAAGAACCGTCGCCCGCCCTGATGCGACAGTCCGTCACTGACGGGCTGCCACAGCGTGGTGTTGCCGCCTGCGCCGGGCAGAAAGAGCAGCGTTTCCGACGCGGTTGGCTGAAGGTCGTCTTGTGGCATTCCTTCCTTCTAGAGCAGCTCTCCGAGTTTGAACCGCAAAGCCGCAAAGGCCGCAAAGATCAGAGGGAGATTTGGGGGGAAGAGCGGCAGAGCCCTGCCTGGTCACGATAGGGTGTGGCCGTGCCGAACTAACGGCAGGGTCGGGAACTCAGCGCCCTCGGAGCTGCGATGCTGGAGCTCACCCCTTCGGGTGTCGCGAAGCGCGTCGAGCGCCCCCTCATTCTCCCAATTCCTCTCGGACGCGCTGGACCAGCGCATACAGCTCGCGCCGCGCGATCCCGATCTCTTCTTCGCCCAGCTCGGCAACCACCGTCTTCACCGTGGCGCCGGCGACGAGCCGCGACTTCGCGCGTTCTTCGAGCGTCGCGAGATCGACTACCGTATCGCCGCTCTCTTCACTGGCAGCGGCGATGACCAGCGTGATCTCACCACGCCATTCGCCTTCGCGTGCCGCGAGCTCTGCAATCGTGCTCGGCGCAATCTCTTCGTGCAGCTTCGTGATCTCGCGGCACAGGGTACACGCTCGCTCCGGAATCCGTTCGCAAAGCTCGCGCAAGGTCGCGGCCATGCGCTGCGGCGATTCGAAGATCACCAGCGGATCCAAGCTCTTTTCGAGGCGCGCGAAGGCTTCTTTTCGCTTTCGCCCATGACGCGGCAAGAATCCCAAAAAGACGAAGCTCGCGTCGACCAAGCCCGACACGCCGACCGCGGCAGTGACCGCGCTCGCTCCCGGAATCGGCACCACGGTGATGCCGCGCGCATGCGCCCCGCGCACTAGCGCCGTCCCCGGATCGCTCACGGACGGCATGCCCGCGTCGGTGACGAGCGCGATGTCCTCGCTGCTCTCGAGCAGTTGCAGTAGCTCCTCGATCTTGCGCGGACTGGCGTTGGCGTCGAGCGCATGCAAGGCGCGCTCGGAAATCGCAAAGTGCGTGAGCAGCTGGCGCGTGCGACGCGTGTCTTCCGCTGCGATGTGCTTGGTTTGCTTGAGCGTCTCGAGCGCCCGCAGCGTGATGTCGCCGAGGTTGCCGATCGGGGTGCCGACCAGGTACAGCTTGCCGAGCACGGCGTTCGTCGCTTGGCTCAATTGTTGTTGCCGACGCTCACGGCGTCGCCGACGCCCACGGCGTCCCCGAAGTTCTGGCGCAGGTGCTCGCGGAGCTTGCCCATCAGGCGCGATTCGAGCTGGCGCACGCGCTCGCGCGAGACGCCGAATTGATCGCCCAGTTCTTGCAGCGTGAGCGGCTCGTCCGCGACCACGCGTTTGTCGAAGATGTCGATGTCTTTACCCGAGAGCGTGGTGCGAAACTCCGCCAATTCTGCGTGCAGCAATTCGGAGAACTCCGAGCCTTCGGCGATTTGATCGGGAGTGGCGCTGCTCGACGGCATGAGCTCGAGGCGAGTGGTGGAGCGACCATCCGCCTCGTTCACGGTTGCGTCGAGGGAGGCGTCGGCGCGCGCGAGGCGGCGATCCATCTCCGTCACCTCAGACTCGGCCACATTGAGGCGCTTGGCGATTTCGGCGTGGCTGGGTTCGATACCCATGGCCGTGAGGCGCGCCTTCTCCTTGTTCAAATTGAAGAAGAGTTTGCGCTGAGCTTGAGTGGTGCCGACTTTGACCAGGCGCCAATTGTTGAGGATGAAACGCAGCATGTACGCGCGAATCCACCAAGCGGCGTAGCTCGAGAGCTTCACGCCGCGGTACGGGTCGTAGCGCTTCACGGCTTGCATCAAGCCGATGTTGCCCTCTTGAACGAGGTCCATCATGTTGCGGTACGCGCGCCGGTACTCGTAGGCGATTTTGACGACCAAGCGCAGGTTGGCCGTGACCAAGCGCGCGGCGATTTCGCGGTCGCCAACCAAGCCGCCTTCTTGGCTCTTTTGGTACTGAACGGCGAGCTTGTGCTCTTCGTCGGCCGAGAGCAGCGGGTGCCGTTGCACTTCACGCATGTAAGCTTGCAGTGCGTCGAAGCGCGCCAAGCCTCGCTCGTCCGCATCCGGCTCACCTTCACGCTCGCCGTTGTCGTCGCGTTCACGTTCGCGCTCTCGGTCGCCGGCGTATTCGATCTCGGCCGCAGGATCGCGCTCATCGCTGGGTTCGCGGCGTTCGTCCGAGTCGGTCTCGTCGCTGTCGACGATCTCGGCTTCGGTATCGAAGACCGCCCGATCATCGCCCACAGCTTCCGGCTCTTGGTCGTCGGAGTCCGTGTCCGGGTCTTCACCGACGTCCTCGCCGCTCGCGGGCTCGGCCTCGCTCTGGGATTGGTTGGCGCGCGCACGGGGGCTCTGCGCTCGCTTGGCGGCTTGCGGTTTGGCGCGTTTCTTTGCGTCTTCTTTGGCTGTCACGGGGTGCTCGAGGCCGCTCTGGGACGCTTGCGTGCGACCTGGCAACCGCGGCAGAGCGTGTGCCGCTCGCACCGCGTCGTCAAGGGAACGCCGGGGATCTGCTGGGTTTTCGCCCGACCTTGTAGGGACGATTCGCTACTAGGGAAAAAGTATGGGAGACTTTTCTCGAAATCTTGGTTGAGGGGCCAATGAAATCTATTTCCGTTTCCAGCAATTTCTCGCGACGTGCAGACGAGCTTCGAGCATTTGTCGATCCGAACGCGAACGAGCTCCACCGCGCGGAGACCGAGCGGATGGCTTCGCTCGGCACGCTGGCTGCCGGAGTGGCGCACGAGATCAACAACCCACTGTCGTACGTGCTGGGCAGCTTGGATCTCGGTCTGCGCGAACTCCACGGTTTACAGCTGTTACTCCAGGGTCACCCGCACGAGGAGCTCGAACACGTTTCCGGTGCTGTGGCAGCCTTGGATAGCGCCCGTGAAGGCGCTGAACGTGTGCGCAATATCGTCCGTGATTTGATGGACTTTTCGCGCGCGACCCCCGGAAATGGCGAAGCGGTCGAGATCGAGACGGTTTTGGACACGACGATCCGCGTTGCCTGGAACGAAGTGCGGCATCGCGCACGCCTGATCAAACGATACGCCGGAATTTCGCCGGTAATTGGTGATGAGGCGCGGCTCGGTCAAGTGTTTCTCAATTTGATCATGAATGCCGCGCAGGCCATCGAGGGTGATCCTTCGGTGAACGAGATCACAATCAGCACCAGTGCCGAGGACGGTTCCGCCGTGATCGAGATTTCGGACACCGGGGGCGGTATTGCCGAGCGAGACTTGGCCCGGATCTTCGATCCTTTCTTCACGACCAAAGTGGCCGGCGCTGGCACGGGTCTTGGTCTCGCGATCTGTCGAGGTATCCTGACGTCGCTCGGTGGTGAGATATCCGTGTCGACGGAGCTCGGTCGTGGTACGACATTCAGAGTGGTTTTGCCGTTCGCGTCCGAAGAGAGCGCGTCGCAGCGCGTCGTTGCGGAAGCTCCGCCCCAGGAGCTGGTCCCGCCCTCGCGTATTCTGATCATCGATGATGAGCCGCTGCTCGGCCAAACGCTGCTGTACGCGTTCAAAGGCCGCCACGAGGTGAGCATCTGCACCAGCGGGCGTGAAGCGCTGACTCGGCTGCAGAATGATTCAGCCTTCGATCTCGTGCTGTGTGATTTGATGATGCCGGACGTGAATGGCGCGGCCGTCTACAACTCCGTCAAGCGGGACTTCCCGGCGTTGGCAGAGCGCTTCGTGTTCATGACTGGCGGAGCGTTCACTCCGCGGGCCAGGGAATTTCTGTCGCAGCATCCCGGCGCCCAGCTGGAGAAGCCGTTCAACATCGCCGATGTCGAGCGCCTGCTCGCGCAGTTCGCGGCGGCGGCGGCCGCGTCCGCACCGTCGACTCTGCGTACGGACGCATCACGCGCGCGCTGAGCCCGCTGCCCCAGCGCGTACGCGGCTCAATGACGTAGCGAAACTTTGTGCCCAGGGACCGGTGTTTCGCCCAGCAGCACGAAGCCGTCGAAGCTTGCTTTCGGCAAGGTCTTCGCGGACGCGGCCAAGTCGTACGCGAGGCCCCACTCGACGCTCGGTCCGACCGAGACGAACAAGGTGGTCGAGTATTTGCAGCCTTTGGCGAAGCGCTCGATGTTGTCGCCGGTCATGCTCAGATCCGGGCCGGCCATGCCTTTGCCGTGCTTGGTGGCCACGCCTCCGGAGAGCTTCCACACGGCCGTCCCGCGATCTTCCAGCACCATCGCGACGACGCTGCAGTCGGGCGGGGGCTTGAGTGAAAGTTCGGGCGTGAAGGGCAAGCTCGCGGCGAACTCTTTGCGAGTTTCGGTCTTGATGATCACATGCTTGGCGCCGAGCTTGCCGAGCTCGTCGATGTAAGCGACCACCCATGGCAGCTTGGCGCTGCGATCCACGATCAGCGTGACGTCATTGCTGCTGACGTACTTCTCGGTGGACTTGAGCAGGTTGATCAGGTTCGTGCGACCGTCGTTCTTGTCGAGCAGAGCGCGCTCGAAGCCGACTTTGGCGCTGAGCGTGTCGATCTCGAACGTGGGTGGGCCGGCGGGCTTGGGTGCTTCGGTCGCGGTGGCAGTCGCCGTTGCCGTTGCTTCCGGTTTGGGCGCCGTGCGTTTGGGCTCCTCGTCGCAAGCGACGAGCGCCGAGCAGCACAGAAGAAGCGCCCAAGTGCTCCGCCCGACCCACAATTTCATCGCAAATCCTCGCACACGCCGCTGCTCGCGGACAGCGTGATGGCAGACACGCACATGCCGGACGTCGAGTTGACCGGAATGTCGCACACGTTGCTCGGGCAATCTTCGTCTTTCATGCACTCGTCGGGGCTGACCTTTGCGCTGCACTTGCTCCCGTCACACACGAGCCCGGTCTGGCACTCGAAGTCTTCGCTGCACGCCCTGCCCGCGGCTTTGCTCTGCACGCAGCTCTCGTCCACGCCGCAATAGAAGCCGGGGCTACACGCTGCGTCCGGCGCGGAGCAGGAGGTTCCGTTCGCAACCACCGTGGGGATGCGACAGCTGCCCACTCCGCTCTTCTTCACGCACAGGAAGTTCTTGATCGTGTCGCAGTCGTCGTCTACTTCGCAGCTCTCACCTTCGGCCTGCGGACCCTTGATCAAGTGGTTGCACGGTTCACCGCGGTGGCGCACGGTCGCGATCTCCGCTGACGTGAGGCGTGCGTCGTTGTACGCGGTCTGCACCGCGCTCAAGCACTGCGAGGCTTTCTGCGAGCTGTACCCCGGGGCCAGCAACAACCCCTCACAGAACAGTTGCTGCTTCCTGACACACTTGTCAGTCAGGGTGGTGTCGACCTTTTCCGCTCCGGAACAGGCCAACACGACCGCGTTCGAACAGGCGCCCTTGGCCCAGTTCCCGCAGAAGCCGCTGACCGTGGCATTCGGGTCGGGTAAATCCTCCGTGCTCGAACACCCGCCCACACCCAACAAACACAGCAAAACGAAGCTAAATTTCAGGCCCATGCCCGTCTGACCCATCATTGGCAGGACGATACACGTTCTGGTGTCGCGGGCCGAAGTCTTTGGCAGGGCCCGTGGGTCTAGGCCGGGGGTAGACTGAACATCCCCGATGAGCAGCACAGCGACCCTTACTCCGCTCTCGCACGCTCCGGCCAAGGAAATTCCAACGCGGCTGCAAGCGGTGTTGTTTTGGTTGGTCGCGTTGATTGCCGTGTTCGTGACTGGTGTCGGCGTGGCCGCGACAGCCGCGGTGCTCGCGGTGCGCGCGGGCTTGCCGTTGGATCACGCGCTCGCATTGATCAGCGACCCACACACCTCGCCGCTCGTGACGAGTTCGACGTGGATCGCGGTCTCGATCGCGGTCAACGAACTCGCGGTCGCCATCACCCTCACGATTTGGATCATTCGTCACCGTCCACACATCGGGCACGTCTTCCCGATCGGGCATCCGACGTTTCGCACGATCTGTGCGGGGCTGTTGATCGTGTTCGGTTTTGGACCGCTGGCAGAGCTCGCGGGTGAACTCGCGTTTCGCTTCTTGGGGCGAGACCTCAACGCCGAGCGTTTGGTGGTGGCGGTTTCTCAGAACGCGTCCAGTGAAGGGTTGATCGGCGTGCTGTTCGCCGCGGCAGTGCTGCCGGCCCTGGTCGAGGAACTGGTGTTCCGCGGGTTGGTGACGCGCGCCTTCGAAAAGCGATCGCACGCCGAAATGGTGCTCGTGCCCAGCGTCCTGTTCGGCTTGTTTCACCTCGAACCCACGCAGATCGCCGGCACGGTGGTACTCGGCATCGCGTTCGGCTTGACGCGCCTCTACAGCGGCTCACTCGTGCCTTCGATCATCGGGCATGCGGCGTACAACGCGACGGTGATCTTGTCGGTGCGATTTTTAGGCCGAATCGGCGATCACGGATTGCACTTTGGGCGTGTCGCGGGCGGGCTAGGCGTGGCGGCGCTGGGCACACTATTGATGGTGAGCTCTCCGGCGAAGCTGATCCCCGCGCTTCGTCATCGGAGTTGACCAGGTGATTACGCGGCGTTGGTGGCTCACGTCGGCGCTGTCGCTCTTGGCTGCGGGCGCGCGTGCGGCCGAGGCCGGAGCATTGAGCGCGCGTGAACTCACGTTGTCGAACCCAGGGAAGTTTGGGCAGAAGTGCCTGCTGCTGCGGCCGACGCGAGTGCCGGACAGTGAGCCGCTGCCGCTACTCGTGCTGTTTCATGGCCTCGGTGAAACAGGCAGTGAAGCGCTCGGCATTCGCGCTTGGTACGATCGCTACGGGCTGCCCGATGCGTACGCGCGGCTGAGCTCACCTCCGGTTCAGCGCACGCTGTCGCGCGAGCGGTACCTCACTGACGAGCGCTTGGTCGAGCTCAATCACGAGCTGCGTGAGCGGCCCTTTCCAGACTTGGCGCTGGTCTGTCCGTTCACGCCCAACGTCTTCAAACAGCACCCGAGCGCGCCGGTTTTGGATCGCTACGCCGACTACGTCGAGCAAACGGTGTTGCCCGCGGTGCGAGCCGAAACGCCGCTGCTCGCGGGCGCCGAGCACTGCGGTGTCGCGGGCGTGTCGCTCGGCGGGTACGTCGCGCTCGAGATTTTTCTGCGTAAATCGCAGTTATTTGCCGCGTTGAGCGGCGTTCAGCCGGCGTTCAGTGTGGCCGCGGTCGAGCAGTACGCGCAGCGTTTGTCGGCGCTGAAAACTTCGGGACCGGCGCTGCGTATCCAGCTGGTGACCTCGACGCTCGATCCATTTCGCGACGCAACGCAGCGTCTCGCCAAGCGCTTGGCAGAGCGGGGTGTGAACGCCGTTTCGCTTTGCCCCGCCGGCCCTCACGACCAGCGCTTCTTACGTGAAGTGGGCACGCTCGAAATGCTGGTCTTTCAAGCGCGTGCGGTGCACGCTAACGACTCACCGTGATTGGACGTGTCACTCGCCGAGTTTTGGGCAGCGCCGCAGGCGCGGTCGACCGCGCGGTGACGCTCGCAGTTCAGGCGCGATCGAGCGGTCGCTCGCGCGCCGCGGAATCCCCGGCGCTCGACCATCGAGTCAAAACACTGCGCGCCTTCGTCGAGTCGTACCCGGATTCGCTGGGCGACGAATTTTTTCTGACGCCGCGCAGCATCTCGCCGGTCGCCCGTGAGCTTCCGCGCGAAACCGGCTTCGCGCGGGCGTTCGATCTATCGTGGGCCAGCGAATACCAGCCGTTTCTGCCTGGGTTCGCTGAGCGGTACGCACGGTGTGCCGAAAACCGTGCTGCGGCAGCTCGGCTTTTAACGTCGGGTGACGAGCGACCCGTGGCCATCCTGATCCACGGCTACATGGCGGGCAGCTACCCAATGGAGCAGCGCGTCTGGCCGCTGCAGCGTTTTCTGCGCAGCGGCTATGACGTGGCGCTTTTTACGCTGCCGTTCCATGGCGTCCGGGCGGACGCGACGCGTCGCGGCGCTCCAGAGTTCCCGGGCTCCGATCCGCGCTTTAGTAATGAGGGCTTCCGTCAGGCGATCGCGGATCTGCGCAATTTCGTAGGCTGGCTGCGCGCCCAAGGTAGGCCCGAGATCGGCGTGATGGGCATGAGCCTCGGGGGTTACACCGCGTCTCTGCTTGCTACTGTCGAACCGGGTCTCTCGTTTTGCGTGCCAGTGATCCCGCTCGCCTCTTTGGCCGATTTCGTGCGCGAACAAGGGGAGCTCAGCAGCGCGGCGGACGTCGCGGCGGAGGAGCACGCCCTCCTGGAGCGGATTTATCGCGTCGTGAGCCCGCTCGACCGCAAACCGCTGATTCCTCCGCCCCGCACGTTGGTCGTCGGCGCCAAGGCAGATCGCATCACCCCCGTCACCCACGCCCGAAAACTCGCCGCGCATTTTGGTTCGCAGTTGGTGTCCTGGCACGGAGGGCATTTGGTGCAGCTGGGCAGAAATGCAGCTTTCCGCCGCGTCGAGACACTCCTTCGTGAAGTGCGCGGACGGCCAATTTCGAGTCTATCCCAGTAGGCCGCCCGCACACCGCAAGCCTGAAACATTCGAAACCGCTCAGGCGCCGGAATGAGCGGCAGCTGCGTGACACGCGAAGTCCACTTGGCTCGCCCCCTCGATCGAGGGTAGAGGAGCTCATGCGCGGCTACTATCGGCACACGAAAATCATTGCGACCGTCGGACCTGCCACCGACAGCGAAGAAAAGCTTGGGCAGCTCATCACCGCCGGAGTCGACGTGCTCCGCCTCAACATGGCTCACGGCTCAGGCGACTGGGCGAAGAACCTGATTGAGCGCGTACGCAAAGTCTCGAATCAGTTGGGTCGTCACGTCGCCGTGATGATGGACGTCAAGGGGCCAGAGATCCGCACTGGTGTCGTCGAGACTCCGATCGAGCTCGCGATCGGCGATCAGTTCGAGTTCTACACGGACACGCCGACGCCGGGTGTGCGTGGTGTCTCCGTGAACTACCCCGGGCTGCCCACGGACGTCTCGATTGGCGCGACGATCCTCGTCGACAGCGGCTTGATGCGTTTGCAGGTCTTGGATCTGGATGCCACGCACGTGCGCTGTAAGGTGCTCACGCCAGGCAAGCTCGGTTCGCGTCGTCACGTCAACCTGCCGGGCATGATGGTGAACTTGCCGTCGCTGACCGAGAAGGACGAGCGCGATCTGCGTGCAGGCGTCGAAGCGGGCATCGACTTCGTCGCGCTGTCCTTCGTGCGCCGCAGTGAAGACATCCTGCTCTTGCGTGACTTCCTCGACAATCTCGGATCGAAAGCGAAAATCATCGCGAAGATCGAGGATCAGAGCGGCGTCCGCAACATGCACGCGATCATCAAAGTCACCGACGCGGTGATGGTGGCGCGCGGCGACTTGGGTATCGAAATCGACTACCACACGCTGCCGCTGGTGCAGACGCAGATGGTGGATCTGTGCCTGAAAGAGGGCAAGCCGGTGATCATCGCCACGCATTTGCTGGAGTCGATGATCAGCGCTCCCATGCCGACGCGCGCTGAAATCTCCGACATCTCGACCGCGGTGCGCGAGCGCGCGGACGCGGTGATGCTCTCGGGCGAGACCACCACCGGGCAATACCCGCTCGAGTGCGTGGACGTGTTCAAGAACATCATCGGTTCCATCGAGCCGACGGAAAAGCGGCTGTTCAACGAGACGATCGAGCTCGAGCAGCCCAAAGCCAAGATGCTGCGTGCCGCGACCGTGCTCGCCAAGGAGCTCGGCGAGTCGGGCATCGTGGTTTTTACGCGCAGCGGGTTCTTGGCTTACACGCTCGCCGCGCTGCGCGCCGTGGGCGTGCCGATCTACGCGTTCACGGATGACGTGGAGACGTTCCGTCACCTGCTCTTGCCCTGGGGCGTCGAGCCGTTCCTGATGCCGTTCAGCGATGATCCGGAAGAGACCGTGAAGAACGCGCTGGCCTACCTCAAGCGTCAGAATTGGGCCGACGAAGGCACGTGGTTGGTCGTGATCACCAATGTGCTCGCTCAAGGCCGCATCGTCGACTCGCTGCAGTTGCGCCAAGTCGACCCCGGCCCACCCAACAGCCGCCGCGATTGATGTGCCGCAGCACGCGCCGAGCGCTGAGTGATGCTCAGCGGCTCGGCGCGACCCGCGCGCAGCGCGGATGATCGACGATCACGGTCACGCCGCGGTTGCTCGGTACCAGGTTGTTCCAAAGCGCGGTGATTTCGCGATGCCCGGTGAACACGTCCACGTGTTCACCCTTCACGCGCACACCGCGATCCTGAGCGATGAAGCAGCCGTCGTGCGTCGTGCTACGCGCCGGATCGCGCGGGATCCCGTCGTACTCGGGGATGTACACCGGCGTATCGAGCGGGATCAGATCACTATCGACGGCGATCGTCACGAGCGGCGTGATGGCACGCCCCGTCGCGCCGCGGCCCCACGGATAGGTCTTCGAGTCCAGCTCGTCGAAGCAGATGTGCTGGCCCGTGCGCGGACAGAGCTCCGCGCATTCACAGTCGCGCTTGGCGAAGCTGACGGTGCTGCCGCTCGACAAGGTGCCGCTGCCTTGGACGCACAGCGATTCGTAGAAGGTACGCGCGACGCTCTTGATCGTTTTGCAGCGCGGGTTCTTCAAAGAGACGGTTTCGCCGCTAAAATCCGCCTCGCTGGGGAAGTCGTAGTAGGTGTTGCGGAAGGTGCCCAAAACGCGCCCGCCCGTCGCGCGCGGGTTGAGCTTCACGGGTGGCGAGCTGATTGCGGTGGGCGAACCCGAGCTCGCCGTACTGGGTGTGAGCGGCGTGAAGCGATCGTCGTTCGGCGGCGCATCGCTCAACACGCGCGACTGGACGCGCGCTGGCGGCACTGCCTTGGGATCGTCGAGGTTTTCGCTTTGCGCACTGTTCGCGGGCGGCGCGTCATCGCCCCAAGCGCCCGTCGACAGCGGCTGATTCATCCAGGTATTGCCCGCGGTGGCGCACGACCAGGCCGAAGCCGCGAGCGACAACCACACCCAGCGCTGCGCGTTCATCGCTAAGAGCCGGAACGATTGCTGTGTCGAGGATCGCATTGGTCCAGAGCGTTGTCCGTGATTTCGGCCTGCAAGGAAAGGGTGTGCGCGATCCAAGCCTCACTCACTTCTGTCGGAACGCGAAACGCGGCCAAAGTCTCCTTCAAGATCTGCAACCGGCGCATGAATTGCCCTCCCGTGATGCGATGCGCGCGGTGCGCCTCCTTCAGCGGACGACCCGAGTACGCTACCTGCGCGCCCAGATGACGCGCGGCAAACTCGTACTCCTTCGCTTTCACCCGCTCACGATCCGCCGCACGGAACAAATACCCAATCATCAAGTCATCGAACAAGCGATCGACGAACCGCTCGATGATCGCACGCAGCGCCGCCTCGCCACCAAGCCGATCGAACAGCGACTCTTCCTGCATAGCCAAGCGATCTAGCGCGATCCCGCCCCCAAAGCACGACCCCAAGAAGGGGCGCCCGCGTTCCGGCATCGCACCTCACATCCCGGCTCGGTTCCCGTCGCGGCCCACCGCGCGCATCGCGGCCATGTGTCTCGCAAGCGGGCCAAGTGCGCCTCAGCACGGCTCCCAGAGTTTGAACCGCCGAGCCGCAGAGGCCGCAGAGATCAGAGAGGAGTTTTTGGGGGTCGCGCTGAGCGGCGAATGATGGCTCAGGGAATTCGCTCCGCGACCCCGAGGGGTTTGATGAATTCGCAACGCGCGTCGGCAGAGATCTGAAACAGTTGGGGTTCTCGCTTCAAGTCGAAAAGTTCGTTGTCACGACGCAAAACGCCGCGAAGAGCAATCCCCACCTTCTCTCAGATCTCTGCGGCCTCTGCGGCTCGGCGGTTAGTCCCTCTCTCCCTCTTCCTCGTCCGCGACGCCGAAGGCTGGGCCGCTGTTGGACGTGGTGAGTGACCATCAACAAAAGAAAGGACGTTATGGGGTGGTGGTGAGTTTGTTTAGGCGGAGTTTGGCGAGGTAGTTGGCGGGGTCGAGTTGTAGGGCTTCGCGCCATTCGACTTCGGCGGCGGAGCGGTCGCCTTTTTTTGAAAGGACGTCGCCGAGGACGACGCGCGCGGTGGCGTCGCGTGGGGCGGTGGCTACTGAGTGGTTGGCCCAGCGGAGCGCGGAGGGGACATCGCCTAGCTTGAGCAATGAATCGGCGAGGCCGTTGCTCGCGGCGACGTTGTCGCCGTCCATCACCACGCCGCGGCGAAAAAAACGCTCGGCGCGGGCGAAGTCGTGACGCTTCATCGAGGCTTGCGCTTCACGCACACTGCTGAACGAGAGCGCTTTGAGCTGCTGCGGATCGTTGCTCGGTTCGAGGTGCATGGACGCGAGCCAGGCGCGCTTGGCGCCCTCGTAGTCACCCACGCGTGCCAAGCCGTCGCCGAGGATGCTTTGCCCGCGAGCGCTGGTGGCGTCGAGGGCGAGTCCCTTGTTGGCCCACTCGACCGCTTGTGCGCCGTCTCTGCGTAGCAACATCAGTTGCGCGAGTTCGAGCGGGAGTGCGGGATTGGTTTGGTTCCACAGCACGGCTTTGCACAGCGCAGTCTGTGCAGCCTCGATGTCACCGCGCACGAGGGCGCGGTTTGCGTCCCGCACTTGGCCGTAAGCTGCGCCCGGATACTCTCCGGGCTTCACCTTCTCGCCGCCAAACGATTCGTTGCAGGTGGGGGCTTTGGCGCCGCTTTCGTCGACCGGGATGCTCGCATTCGCCGGTGCTTGCGCGGTCTGCGCGGCTGAAGCCGGATTCGCGTTTGCGCTGGGCGCGACTGAAGCAGGCGCGCTGGATACGTCGGTATGCGCCGACACACTCGCTGACGCGCTCGCGATGGTCTTCGAATGTCGTGGCTTCAACAGCAAGCTGAGCGCCGCCACCACGAGCAAGCCTTGTAATGCCGCGAGTGCGACGAAGAACAGCGCTGCCGGCAAACTGACTCCCGTGTGAGGCTGCGCGAACAGCGACGGGATACTTCGAGCCGGCAACTGCACAGGCGCAACGGTTGGAATCGGCGCAACCGACGGCAGACTCGTCGCGCTCGGTACTGCGGCGGACGGTGGCGGCAGGCTGGGCGCTGCGGTGGTCGGTATCGACGGCGTGATCGGCGAGGGTTCGGAGTCGGCCATGTTGAGCGCGACATCGACCGTCGCCATCACGTTGGTGACCGCGGGTTGGCTCACGGGGTTCACGTGAACGCGCCCGGAGCTCAACACCATCATCGCGGACAGGGCGAGCGCGCCGTCCCACTTTTGGCTCGGATCGAGGCGCGATTCGCCCGCAGCACCGACGACCAAGCCGTCGGAAATATCGATGCTCACGCTCACGCGCGGGTTATTCACGGTGACGCGCAGCGGCTTGGGACTCGTGCTCAGTGCGCGCAAGCAGCGCGCGGGCCCGGTGCTCTCCAAGCGAGCGTCGAAGCTCTCGCCGGTCTCGGCCCAGGTCTGCAAGGTGCGATCGGCTTCGGACAGCGCTGCAAGAGCGCTTTCCAGGCGATCGAGCGCGGGTACGGAGAGTGTGTCCGACCAGATTTCGTCCCAGCGCACGACGAGCAGCGACGCCCAGCGCAAGCGGGTGTCGCGCCGCATGCGTCGCAAGAGCTCGTAGCCTTGGCCTTTGACGTGCGATTCGCCGATCAAGAGCACTTCGGGATCGACTTGGCGCAGCCTCGCGAAGCGTGCATCCGTGGGTGCCAAATCGGTCACGACTACGGAGACACCGCGCGCGCGCAGCTCTTGGGCCACGCTGTCCGCGCGGCCCGTGTCGTCATCTGCCAGCGCGACGCGCACGCCTTTGACGTTGACACGCTCGGGCTCGGTCGAAGGTGCCGCCGGATCGAGCAAAGTGACCGTGCCGCTCGCGTGCTCGGCGAACTCGTATTTGAGTGGCTCTGCGTGCACGACGTGTGACTTCACCTGACGCACGAAATCATCGATGAACGCGGCTAGCGGGCGCCCGCTGCCGAGCACCAAGCGCACTGCATCTTCGTTGCCCTTGCCGGTGTGGACCGACAAGATCCCGCTGCGCAGCTCGCTGCTCAGCGCGCCGACGAATTCACTCAGCGTGGCCTCGCCGACGACGCCGAGCGACTCGCCACCACGCTCCGGGATCTCGCGCGCGAGCTTCGCCACTTGTTCGGCAATGGCGTCGATGCTCGCGGAAGGCGGGATCACCGCGGCAGCGCCATGCCGGAAGGCGCGCAGGCGCATGTCCAGCGCCGCGTTGTCGTCCAAAATCGCGACTGGAATCACCGAGCACACCGGTGAGCTCATCAGCGTCTGAAGGACGTTGCCGCCACCGTCGCGCGCTGCCGGCCCAACCAGCAATACCAAATCGGGTGCGGTGGCGATTACCGTCTCGGCGACCGTCTCCGCCGTCGTCGTCTCGACGTATACCCGGTGCCGCGCCAGTGACGCGCGCAGCGCAGGTTCGAAGATGCTATCCGCGCCTACGAGTAAGATCGTCGGTTCGATCGCGGCAGGCGTCGGCGCTGGCCGGCGAGCAGCCAGCATGGGCCCCGAAGTGGGGCGCACGGGCTTCTTCGGCGGGGTCGGCCGCGCAGCGAAGGCGGCCGCAGGCCGAGCCGACGAGCGATCTTTCATTCTCAGCTATCATCCTCCACCCGTGAGTGGCGGACCAGCCCGGAGTTTTATCGCTCGTCGGGAGCTTTGCTCCCGCCCCAGTGGGGCCCCACCCTCAGTTTTGGGGCCGCTGTCTCGTGGTGTTTGGGGCCCCGGCCCCAAACACATTGCCCCAGCCTAGCTAGTAGTTCATCAGCTTGAAAATGCCCGCGGATTCAGGAGGGAAGCCGGAGCATGAACATCCGACCTGTCGGGCGGCGTGCGATCACGTGGGCAACGAGCGCCGAATTCGTCAGGCCTCGGTGCCGTGGCACTTCTTGTACTTCTTGCCGCTACCGCAGGGGCACGGGTCGTTGCGACCGACGCGCGGTTCGGTGCGACGAACGGGCGGGCCCTTCAGCTCCACGCCGTCGACGAAGTACCACTTGCCGTCTTCTTTTTTGAAGGACGCGCGTTCGCGGTGGTCGATCTTCATCTTTTGCAGCTTGTAGCTGGCGACGAACTCGACTTTCCCTTCGGTATCGGCGGCGGTGCCGCCCTCGGTCGCCAAGATCTCCAGACCGAGCCACTCGGAATTTTTGGCCCAGGCTTCGGTGTTGGCGCGGTCGACGTCGCCGGCAGTCTTCGGCTCATGCGACGCGATCACGAAGTCGACGTTGTGCGTGGCGTACGCGGTGTAACGCGCACGCATCAACTCTTCGGCGGTCTCGGCCTGGCGTTTACCGCTCAGGATCGGACCACAGCACACCTCGAGGGACTCACCTTTTCCGCAGGGACACGCCACTATCAGCCTCTTTTTGCTATTCCGGACCGCGTTTCAGAGCGCCCGCGTTTAGCACCCTTCGCCGGCGACCGCACGGGGCTTTGTTCAGCGGCCCAAGCGCTCCAGCAATTTCGCGTGAATGCCGCCGAACGCGCCGTTCGAGAGCAGCGCGACGACGCTGCCCGGGACGACGTTCAGCGCCAGGTAGTCGAGGATGGCGTCGACGCTCGGCAGCGCACGGGCGGCCTTGCCGCGCGCATTCAAGTCGTGCGCGAGCCGCCCGAGGTCGAGGGCCTCATCGGGCGGCAGGTTCGAGCGGCCGAGGGGAGCGAGCAACACCTCGTCGGCGCTCTCGAAGGCACGAGTGTATTCGTCTTGGTGCATTCGGCGACACGCGGTTGCGCTGCGCGGTTCGAAGACAGCGAACAGCTTGCCCGCTGGGTGCCGGCTGCGAAGCGCCGCCAGCGTTTCTTGCACCGCGGTTGGGTGATGGGCGAAGTCGTCGTACACGAAGCTTTGGCGCGGCGTGCCGATCAGGTCCTGGCGGCGGCGGACCCCCTCGAAACGCGCGAGCGCCGGGCCGATATCGGCGATTCGGGCGCCGTAGCCTTGGGCGGTCGCGCCGATCGCGGCCAGCGCATTCTTCAGATTGTGCCGGCCGGGGACGGTCAGGGCGAGGCGACCGCATGACACGCCGCCCGCATACAAATCGAAGCGCGTGCCGGCTTCGTCCATTTGCGCGGGAGCCGCGAGCCAATGCGGAGGTTTACCGTGCGTGTCCTCGCCTTCCAGTGCGAACCACGCGACCTGCGCGCGCGCATGCTCATCGACGATCTTTACGACCGCCGAGTCGGCTGCGTTGGCGACGATCAACCCGCTCTCCGGAACGAGCGCGACGAACTTACGGAACGCGTCGAGGTAGCTATCGAGGTCGGGGTAGATGTCGACGTGATCGTGCTCGATCGACGTCAGGATCGCGATCTCGGGCCGATAATGCAGGAACTTTGCGGTCTTCTCGAAGAACGCCGTGTCGTACTCGTCGCCCTCGATCACGAACGGTGGTTTGCGCTGCGGGCGATCGCCGAGCGAAAGCCGCGGTTTGCCCACGCGCGCTGCGCGGAAGCTGCGTGGGAAGTTCTTGGGCAACCCGCCGATCAAGAATCCTGGTGCGAACCCGCACGCCTCTAGCAAGTGTGCGGCCATGGCGGTGGTCGTGGTCTTGCCGTGAGTCCCGGCGACGACCAGCGGAGAGCAGCCGTCGAGGGCGAACTCCGCCAGGGCGCCCGCGATGTGCGTGTAGCGCAGGCCGCGTTGAAGGGCGGCCACTACCTCGGGGTTATCCTTGCGGCACACATTGCCGATGATGGTGAGATCGGGCGCGGGCTCGAGGTGCTGCGGGTCGAACCCTGGCAAGCAGCGGACACCCCAACTTTCGAGCGCGGGGCCCATCGGGGGGTCGAAGGCCACGTCGCTGCCCGACACTTGGTGCCCGAGCTCCGTGAGCAGCCCTGCCAAAGCGCCCATGCCCGTTCCTGCGACCGCTACGATGTGGATTTGCATGAGTCCATTCATCCGCCTGAGTTGATGGATGCCAATTCGGCGAGGCGTCCTATTGGCATAGCCTGGGGCCCGCTGCTAGCGTGCCCGTCCGCGCTCGAGCGCGTCGTGTTCTCATGAAAATCATCGACAAGCTTTCGGCGAAAACCCCTGCATTTTCCTTCGAATTTTTCCCGCCGAAGGATGAGGTCGGAGTCGAGCGCTTGTTCGAGACCGTCGCTCGCTTGCAGGCGTACGATCCGGCGTACGTGTCGGTGACATACGGCGCGGGCGGTAGCACGCGCCGGCTCACGGTGGATCTGGTGACGCGCATCAAGCGCGAGGTCGGGCTGGAGGCGATGGCGCACCTGACCTGCGTCGGCGGCACTCGTGACGAGATCAGCGGCGTGCTCGATCAGTTGCAGGAGGGCGGCATCCACAACGTGCTCGCCTTGCGCGGCGATCCGCAAAAGGGCGAGTCCGCGTTCGTGAAGTCCGAGGGTGGCTTTGGCTATGCCTCGGAGCTGACCGCGTTCATTCGCGAGCGTTATGATTTCTGTTTGGCCGGTGCCTGCTATCCGGAGAGTCACCCCGAGTCGTCGTCGGCGGATGTGGATCTGGAAAACCTGAAGCACAAGGTGTCGGCGGGAGCGGACGTGCTCGTGACCCAGCTGTTCTTCGACAGTCGCGACTATTTCTCGTTCGTGGCTCGCGCGCGCGCGGCAGGCATCAAGGCGCCGATCATCGCCGGCATCATGCCGATCACCAATCTCTCGCAGGTCAAACGCTTCACTGCCTTGTGCGGGGCGAAGATCCCGGCGCCGCTGCTCGCGCGCCTGGAGTCTGCCGGTGATGACTTGGCTAAGGTGCAGCAGATCGGCGTCGAGCATGCGACCGCGCAGTGTCGCGAGCTGATCGACGGAGGCGTGCCCGGCATTCACTTCTACACGCTGAACCGCTCGCCCGCGACGGTCGAAGTCTTGGAGCGTTTGCGCGGCTGAATCAGAGCTCTGCCTTGGCGCAGGGCTCATTTACGGATCACGATTTTCGTCTTTTCGGCATCCGCGAGCGGAGCCGAAAGTCCGTGCCAGCCCTCGGGGATCTGCGGAGTCACCCATTGATAGACGCGCTCGGCGTCCGCGGGAGACAGCTCGATTGCTCCCGCGCCGTGATCTGCGCCGAAGCGATCGTGCCAATAGGCGCCGTACAGCTGTAGACCCGACGACAGCGTGATGCCCCAAGGTGCGTCGAATAGTTCGAAATTCTCGGCGAACGAGCTTTCGTCGCGCGTGGCGATCGTCACCTCTTTGCCCGTGACCTCGAAGCTGCCGAACCACTTGTCGCCTTCTGCTTGGTGCGCGTCGCGACTCACGCTGCACAGCGTGACGAACAGCGGGCGTCGCCCTTCGTACAGCGTGAACGTGCCCGTGACCACGCTCACGTCGATCCAACGCTGGCTCCCCTGAGCAAAATCCGGGAACGTGTTTCGTTGCTGAACGACCAACACGTCGCGGTGGCGCACCCAGTGGCCGTCGCTGGTCGCCCAGTATTTCACCTCACCGACGCTGTGATAGCGGCCCGTCAGGTGCACGACTTCGTGGTAGTCGAGCTCGCCTGCTTTGCGACTCGTATCACCCTCGAGGTTGAAGGCGTGTACGCCACGCTTGACTACGAACGCGAACGGCAAGTCCTCCTTCTTCGTCAATTCCACGCCGTGAAACGTGGAGGGCTGGGCTGCTTCCAGATCGGTGGCCTTGACGAAGCGACCGCTGGTCAGCAAAGCGAGTCGCTGCGTGGTGCCCTCGGGATCGCGCGCGGACCACGAGCCGACCACGGCCATGCCCGCCCGGCGCCGCAACTTGCCGACTTCGCGCACTGCGTCGTCGTGCGCGGGATCGCGTTCGAAGAGTGGAGTTTCCAGCCGTGTTCGCGCGTAGGCGTAGGGAAGGGGTTGGTCGAGGTTCGGCGTGAGCGCCATCGCTGCCAAAGTCGGGTGCGCCATGTCGACGGTGGCGCTTTCCGTCGCACAAACGAACCCGCGCGGACGCACCGGGTACCAGCCTCCGCCGCAGCCGCGCCGCGAGTACGGCTCGCTGGCACGTGCCACGCGCGCACCCGCGTGTAGGTAGCCGAGTTGGCGTGCGCCCGCCGTCGGTCTTTCCAATACCGGGGTGACGTTGGCGACGGCACCCAACTTGGGTCCGTTGGCTGCCGGCTCCGGCACATTGGGAATGCCCTCGTCTTCACTCGCGGCTTTGGACAAGCTGGGTCCGTCGTGGTGCGAGCCGCAGGCGCTCAGCAGCAACGCGAATGGCAAGGCAATGCCGCAGATGCGGCGCACACACGGCGGGTCGAGCATCGGGGCCATACCGAGGCGGTTGCCACGATCGCGTGCGATCGGGCAAATTTTCAGCCGTCGTCGGGTGAGGAACGGAGCACGTGCAGCAGGCCATCCAAGGCGGCTCGGGCCAGGACGTCGTGTGACGGTTGTGGGGGAGTCGCGTGTCCGGGAAATCCCGGCTCGAGGCTGCGCAGGCGCCAGTCGAGACCGGCGGCATAGGCCTCCGGAGCTGCGGTAAAATAGCCCCCTTTCGCCAAAGCGCGGACGAAGGCCGCGCTGTCGCCGGCGCGCGCGGCCGACACTGCGTCGGGATAGCGCGTTGCCAATAGCTTCACGTAGTCGAGTGCGCCGGCCTCTGCGCTGTCGTAGATTCGGAAGCGCGCATCGATCTCCCGCCGTGTCGCGCCGTGCCCTTCCACCGTGGGAAAGGTTTTGCCCGCGGCGCCAGGTGTGGCCTTGATGCCGGCGAAATTGTGGCCAGGCATGCAGCGCCCGGCGTCGGTTTCGAGCGCCCAGTGTGCGGTAAGCAGCGCGCTGGTGCGTTCTCCTGGAGAACTACCGGTGACCTCGGCCCAAGCGTTACCGAGCAGCGTTCGTGCTTGGCCCGTGCTCAAGCGTGATGACGAGACCAACGAGCGGAATGAGCTTTGCGGGGGTGCAGTCGAGGCGGGAGTTGGCAGGCGCTGTGGCGCGTCGGGTTCGATTCGCATCCAACACCAGTCGGTCTGCGTGTGCTCGAGTTGTGTGCCATGTCGTGTCGACATCCGTCATGCGCTAGCCCGACCCGGCGGCCTGAACGAAGGCACCGACGGCGTTCGACATCATCGGAAATAGGAGAACGCTCCTTCCGACACCTCGGCCGATGGCGTTACTGCGCGTCGCTGTGCGATCAGTATATCATCGTGTTGAATATCAACACCATCAGTGGTTCATGTCTGCACCCGGAGTGAGAAGAAATCGCCTTCCCTTGCCCAGCATCTTCGGAAGGGAAGTGCGTCGGCGTCGCGTCGCGCTCGGGCTCAC
>DASQCO010000066.1:0-13641 GCA_035634635.1 Polyangiaceae bacterium | reverse complement strand
AGACAAGAAGGGAGCCTTGCGAATGTCACCGAGTAAGATCCCACCGACCAGACGCCCATTGCGAATGATCAGCTTCTTGTAGGTACCCTTCTTGGCCTCCGTGAATTGAACGACTTCGTCGCCCTCTTCGGTCGCCTCGGTAATGCCCATGGACGCGACCTCGACGCCCATCACCTTCAGCTTCGTGGCGACCTTCGAGCCGTGGTAAGCGGCCTCGGCGTCGCGACCCGTGAGCTGCGCGGCGAGCACTTTGGCTTGCTCCCAAAGCGGAGCGACCAAGCCGTAGACCTGCCCGCGGTGTTGCACGCATTCGCCGACCGCAAAGATCCGCGGATCGTCCGTGCAAAGGCGATTGTCGACCACGATACCTCGCTCGACCGCCAAGCCAGCGCGCAGCGCGAGCCCACTATTGGCCTTGATGCCCGCCGCAATCACCACCAAATCACAGCCGAGGCGCGTGCCGTCCTTGAATTCGAGCCCCGTCACGTAGTCGTGCCCGCGGATGGCGCGTGTGTCCTTGTTGGTATGCACGACGATGCCCAAACCCTCCAGCGTCTTTTTCAAGATCGCTGCGGCGGGGCCGTCCAACTGCTGGCCCATGATCGCGCTACCGCGTTGGATCACGTGGACGTCGAGCGAAAAATTCTGGAGACCGCGCGCCGCCTCCAATCCGAGCAAGCCACCGCCGATCACCACGCCGCGCTTCTTGCCCAACGCATATGCAGTGATCTTTCGACAATCGTCGAGGTTCCTGAACACGAACACGCCCGGCTTCTCGCTGCCATCCGGCAGCGTGAGCCCATCGAGCGGCGGAATGAAGGGCAGACTCCCAGTAGCGATGATCAGCCGATCGTAGTTCACGAGCAGGCCGCCCTCGGCCTCGACTTGCTGAGCGTGACGCAGGATCTTGCTGACCTTCACGCCTGCGTGCAGCGTGATGCCATGTTCTTCGTACCAAGACAGCGGATTGAGGAAGATCTCTTCGGGTTGGTGCGAACCGTTCAAGACGTCGGAGAGTAGGATGCGGTTGTAGTTGCCGTAGGGCTCCTCACCGAACATGGTGATCTCGAATTGGTCCGCGCCTCCGCGCGCCAGGATTTCTTCGACGGTGCGAGCGCCCGCCATCCCGTTGCCGATGACCACCAACTTCTGCTTGGCCATACGCTAAATCTCCAGGATGCCCATGTCGACGACGACCGCGCCGTCGAGCCCTTCCGGTGCAGCAATGCACAGTTCGAGTTCGCTTTCCGGCTCGACGTCTTCGACGATCGAGAGCGGCACGTGGACGGAGTCTTTGGCGCCGACCGGGAACAGGCGCATGCTCTTTCCGCCGCGATTGAGGACCAAA
Organism: Polyangiaceae bacterium; assembly: GCA_035634635.1. Lineage (GTDB taxonomy): Bacteria > Myxococcota_A > Polyangia > Polyangiales > Polyangiaceae > PMG-095. Next base: position 12,293 of record DASQCO010000066.1, on the reverse strand, counting down.
TAGATCAGTTCGGGCGTCGCGTTCCCCGCGCGTAGGTAGATCAGCTGGGCGCGTCGGTCATACGGCACCTTGTAGGTAGCCGCGGGCGTCAACGGGGCTGGACGAGTCAACCCTGCGCCCCGGAACGTGAAAACACCCTGAATGAACTTCGGCGTTTCGTTCATGCTGAGTATACGTCTACTCAGCCTTCCGTTTCGGTCAGGTGTTACCGAGCGTTCCGGATTGAGTCTCGGCGACGATCAATGTTTCTGGGGACGGCAGATCGCGGGCTCACAGTGAGCGGTTTCGTCACAGGATCGCCGCCAGCGTTTACTCGTTACTGATCAGCTGTTGCCGAATCATCCTGACCAGAAGCCTCAGGGTACGGAGCCTTGGCAACGGTGACAAGTCGAGCACTTCTTCTGCGCTCGCTACGCCATCGATGCGAGACAGCAAGAATGCCTCTTCCGGCAATAGGGAAAGCCGATCTTCCGGTTGTGGAAGGAGGCGCAGCGCGCGCTCGCGCCTACCGAGGCGCATCTCCAGCGAGCCCTCGAGCAGCGCTTCTTCGCGCTCGAGCAGCGCGGCCGCTTCCGCGTTGCCGAGCTCGTCCGCCAGGCTCAACGCGCGCTCTACGAGCGTCGCCGACAGATCGATGTCCCTTGCCGAGCGAGCTCTCTTGGCTTCCTCGAGCACCTCGAGCAGGCGCAGCTGAGCCGGATCTGCGGGCGATGCGCTCGGTTTCGACTCGTTGCTCCGAAGCCTGGCCGCGACCCCGCGTGCCCCGCTGCTCGCCGGCGGTACCGATTGCAGCGCTGCCGCAGCGAGCGCGTCGGCGAAGTCGAGCGCCGTTTCGAAGCGCTGCTCGGGCACCTTCGCCATGGCACGACGCAGCACCGGACCGACGTTGGGGGGTAAGCCAGGTACCAAGTCCTCGATCGCTGGAGGCTGAGAGCCGATCACCTGCTCGAGGATCTCCATCATGTCCCCTTGGAATGGGCCGCGCCCAGCGAGCATTTCGTACACGATCACCGCCAACGAGTATTGATCGCCGCGCTGGTCGACATGCGCAGTTCGACCTTGGGCTTGTTCGGGCGGCATGTAGTCGGGCGTGCCCATCACGTCATTTTCGCCGGTTAGGCGCTGCTGCCCGCCCAGTCGCTTCCCAATCCCGAAATCGAGCAGCTTGATGTGCACGCCTTCCGCGGGCAGCTCGGTGAGGAAAATATTCGCCGGCTTCAAATCGCGATGCACGATCAACGCTCGATGGACGGCCGCCAAGCCGGAGGCGACCTGGGTGGCAATACGCACCACGAACGCGAGCGGTAGCACCGGTTCGCGCGCCAGCCGCAGCTCCAAGCTCTCGCCCACCAAAAACTCCATCACGATGTACGGCTCGCCCCGCTCCGTCGTGTCGTAATCGACGATTTGGACGATGTGCGGGTGCTGCAGCAAGCTGACCAGCTCGGCCTCGCGCTGAAAGCGCAACGACGCTGTCTGGTGCTGCGCCAAGTGCATGGGCAGGACTTTGATTGCGACCTTTCGCCGCAGGCGTAGGTGCTCGGCTTCGAACACGATCCCCATTCCGCCCTGGTCGATCACACTGCGAACCTCGTAGGTCCCTCGCAGCACCGTGCCGATGAGCGGGTGCGGATCGGAAGAAAACGGGTCGATGACGAGCGCCATTCGCTGCTGCGGCGGCAGATTCGCAAACGCCGGCCGCTCGATAACGCTAGCTCTGCAAACAGCAGCTGACTAGCGCATTACGACCGGTCGACCGACGGCAACCATGGTCATTGCTCGGCCAGGCAGCGCTCTCGGTCGATATCCACAGACCGCCGGCGGTTCTCGAACAAAGTACTCAGACGAGGGAGACGCTTCACGACCTCAAGCCATCAGGCGCCGCGGAGCCCAAGTGGTGCGACCTCCTTGCAGCGCAGCGCGAGCCACCTCGCGAATCACCTCTGGTGAATCGCCTTCGATCAGCGTTTCGTTCCAAGTACCCAGTGAGAACGAGCCCACGCGAACATCATCCAACAGACGCACGACCTCGTAGTAACCGGCGCGGACGCGGACGATGCGATAAGTAACACTGTGGACTTGAACCATACCTTTGACTACCGGTTGCATTTTCCCACTGCCTAGAGCAAACGCCGGGCCGGCGTGAGCGGACAAGAAACGTGCAATAAGCAAATTGACACAATCTGCGCGACCATAGAGAAACAGGCTGGATATCGCGCTCGCCCATGCGCTTCACTGTCCCGAGTCAGGCGTCAATACGACAGAAGCGCAGTCCGGGGACGAGACACAAGGCCACATCGTGGCGAGCTGGTGTGTAACGAATCCACGTTGATTCGAGAGCGCGCTCAGGCCGCCTTTTCGCGCGCCCCATCGCGGCTGGCCGTTGCCAATGAAACATGAGGAATTCAGCCGCATCGCCCGAGGCATATCGTTTGCTTGAGATGCCCCCATGCCAAATACACTCGAGCAACTGGGCGTGAAAGCGGTGGGCACGGTGAAGGCGGTCAAGGCGGGCTTCAACGGCTTACGTGGCGTATTCCTGCACTTGGCAGAGGAGCACGGCGAAGTAATCGCGATGATGAAGCACCTGAGCAAGAGCAAGGACGCGCAGGTGCGACGTGAGCACTACGCGAAGCTCCGGGTCGAGCTACTCGCACACGAGCGCGCTGAGCTCGCCGAGCTCTACCCGGCCCTTGCTCACCTCGAGAGTACGCGGGCGTTGGTGGCGTTGCACGACCGAGAAGCGACGCAACTCGAGAGCGCCATTCGCGAACCGTTCGGAATCGATGCTCTAGATCCCAGCAGTGACGCCTGGGGTTTAGCCTTCGATCGCTTGCTAGTGCTGGTAGAGCAGCACGTCGCGCTCGAGGAAGGTGAGATCTTTCCCAAAGCTCAGGCAGTGCTCGGCGAGGCTGCTGCCGAAGCGTTACGAACCCGATACGAGGCCGCGAACATCTCTGCCAAGAAACAGCTGGCGTGAGCGATTCGCAGGGTGCAAGCTAGCCTCGTATCTCCCGCTCGCGGAGGTACGCGAACGTCGCACATGGGATGTGCGACGACATGGTTCGGGGGTTTGGCGCGTCGCCATCAAACCGGCACGCGCGTTTTGCGTAGTAGCCACCAACCCCGTTCACAGGTAGCCACCCAATGTTCGCAACTACTCCCAGCGCACCGGTTGCTCCGAACGCGCAGCCCGCTGCCCAGAGCGAGCCGGTGCATTTGCTACTCGTTAGCACTCCGAGTCTGACGCCGCGCGGCCGCGTCTGGCTGGAGCGCGCACAGCTCGCGGCCTTCGACGGCCTCGAGCTGCAGCGCCTAATCCGTTTAGAGAAGCTCAGTCTGGGTTGAGCGCGGCTGGCCCGCGAAAGGAATCCGACTCAGACTTGTCAGCGAGGCGCAATTGCCCCAAATACTGGAGCGATGAGCTGGAACCCTGCTCTTTATCGGCGCTTCGAGGATGAACGCACGCGACCTGCGCAAGATCTTTTGGCGCGGGTGCCTTTGGAGCGGGCCACGTATGCGGTCGATCTCGGTTGTGGACCGGGTAATTCGACCGAGCTGTTGGTGGCTCGCTTTCCGGGCGCACGCGTCATCGGCACCGACACGTCCGAGGCGATGTTGGAGAGCGCGCGAAAGCGCCTGCCCGAGTGCGATTTCGAGCTCAGTGATGTCAGCTCTTGGCGAGCGCAGGTCGCGCCTGATTTGATCTTCGCCAACGCGGTCATGCAATGGGTGCCGGCGCACGAGCAGCTCTTTCCACGGCTGTTCTCGGCGCTTTCACCAGGCGGAGTGCTGGCCGTGCAAATGCCGGACAACTTGAACGAACCCAGCCATCGCTCGATGCGCGAGGTGGCAAGCGTCGGCCCTTGGGCGAGCTCCTTGGCCGATGCCGCGCGAGTGCGTGCGCCGATCCCACCCGCCGAAGCCTATTACGATTTGCTCGCCGAAGCCGCTGCGTCGATTGATATCTGGCGTACGACCTACCAGCACCCCATGGCTTCCCCCGCCGAGATCGTGGATTGGGTACGAGCCACCGGTTTGCGCCCGTTCATCGACCCTTTGTCTGATGCACAACGAGCAGGCTTCCTACAGGAGTACGAACAGCGCATCGCAGAAGCGTACCCAGAGCGCTCGGACGGCAAGCGGCTCTTGGCGTTCCCGCGCTTGTTCATCGTGGCTCGTCGCAAGGATTGAGCGCGCTTTTAGGGCGCAACGCTGCGTGGGCGCTCAATCGGAGCGCCGCAATTCGGACAGAATAGCGATCCGCTGCGTTCGCCGCCGAGGGGGATCATGACCGTGAATTTGGCCAGGCAGTCCGAGCAATCTCCGCGCGCGTCGCGATGGGACGGTCTGTGCATTTCTGGCGTGAAACGCAGCACGGTGTCGCGTTGGTGTTTGGCTTCGCTGACGGCAATTTCTAGCTGCCTGCGTACCGCGGGTTGCGTACACCCATCGTTCGTCGCCCGCGAATCAGCGGACAAGAGCCAGCCGATACTGACCGTGCAACGCAATGGACGGCTGACGTTTTCGACCGCGACTCGAATTTGGGCGATGTCACTGCGCACGTGCTCGAGCTTCGCGGCGAGCTCTTCCTGGCTACTCACGCTGGTCACGGGTCCGGCCAAGTAGAACTCATCGCCGTGCGCGCGGAAGGCCAAAACTCCGGCCGCAAAGTAGTCACGGCTGGCCGCGCTGAGGCGAGTGGCCAGTCGCCTCAGGAACTCGTTCGCACTCTCGTAGCCAAACTCGTCATTGACACTCTTGAAGCGGTCAATCTCCACAAACGCGATCCAAAAGTCCTCGCCCGACTCGACCTTCTCCTCCAACCATTCGGACAAGGCTTCGTTGTTGGCGAGCCGAGTCAAGCGGTCGGTCAGTTGCTCGCCGCGCAGTTGCTCGCGCACCGCGGCGTGCAATTGAGCGAGCGCGACATCGATAGGATCGGCAGACGACGAGGCCGAGTCGCGCGACGGCGATGTCACGCGGCGCCTGGTCACGCAGCGAGCGATGAGTTCTGAAGCAGTGTCATCCGTGAGTCATGCCCGTACGGGTCAGCACCCACGGGCAGCTCGACGCGCACGGTTCGAAGTTGGCCTGCGCCGACCTTCAGCGTGACCTTCCAAAACGGCGCGTTTGCGCGGGTGCGACCGATCGTCAAATCCAACAACGCGCGGCCCGAGCTCTCGAACTCCGACTCGAGCTGCTGGCGAAAGCTGGCACGACGCGCTTCGTTCTCCGCCTGCGCCGACGATGCGGCCACCATTCCGAGGCCAAAGCTGACGACGCCGGTGGCGAGCAAGGTTCCGAAATCGGCTCGGTGACTAGCCATCGAGAGCAAAGGTACCGTTTGGGGCAGCAACGCGCAAATAGTCGCCCAGATCAGGGAACTTTTGGCTCACGCGGCCCGTAAGTCGATGGGAGGTCGAGGTGGTCAAGGTCTATTTGGATGATTGCCGCCCCACGCCTGCAGGCTGGGTACCCGCACGCTGGCCGGAAGAGGTCATCCGCCTCCTGGAGCAGGGCAACGTCACCGAGCTCAGCCTCGATCATGACCTGGGCGATGACGCACACGGCACTGGCTATGACGTGCTGCTCTGGATTGAAGAGGCGGTTGCCGTTCGAGGCTTTCGGCCGCCGCGGTTGACGGTGCACTCGGCCAATCCGGCCGCTGGTCAGCGCATGCAGCAAGCCATCCTCACGATCGAACGGCTCGCGCTCAGAGCGGGTACCTAGACTAGCGTTTCAGCGCGTCTGCGACGTCGATTAAAGCGCTGCTTGCGACACTGCGCACGGTCTGCCCAGAGACGACGCGTGCCAATGCGACGAGAGCAGTCTTGGTCAGCGCTCGCTCCATGCCGGCGAACGGCGCCGGTTTGGCGCGCTTCGCGGTCACTGAGAGCGCGGCGCCGAGCAACGCGACGCCAATGCCCGCGCCGATCAAGAGCTGCTTCGTGGGCAGCGTCGATAGCTCTTTGCGCGCGGCCTCGACTCGATACGAAAGTGTTCCACGTTTGCGCGGTTTGGCTTCGCGATGCAACGCCTTGCCGTCGCCGCGAGGCGTGTGAGTCGATGAGTGGACTTCAGCGAGCGGACTGCTCTTCGCCATGGTTGAGTCTCCTGGACGTCCGTCTCATTGCACCCGGTGTGCCAGTGACGATTGCCTCGATCGGCGCGAACCTGCGGCGCGCCTTCACGCGCGATCGTGACGATGTCGCGCCTTTCACCGGTCTGCGCGAGGCCGATCGCCTCGACAGAGGCACTGCCGCGCACACGAAATCGTCGCGGAGCGAGACAGAGCGCGAAATACCCCGAAAATTGCGCTGGCACGCGGCATGCTTAACCCCCACCAACGGAGGCGATCATGCTGTACACGTTGGTAGTTGTTTTGTTGGTCTTGTGGGCCTTGGGCCTGGCGACTTCGTACACACTCGGCGGAGTTCTGCACCTATTGCTACTCGCAGCCCTCGTGCTGCTCGCCATTCAACTAGTCACCGGTCGACGTACCATTTGATCGCGCACATTTTCTTGGCTTAAGCTGGGTTCATGCATCGAGCGACGGAGGCCGCGCTATTCAGTGCGGCTCTCCTCTTATCGCGCGGAATCGTTGCCTGCGACCAGCACAATCCAGCGCCCGCCGAGCCCGCGAAACCAAAGCTATCCGCCCTCGCGGCGCCGATTGCAACGAGCCCGCCTCAAAAGACGATCGCTGATCCGGTCGATCCCAATCGGCCGATGCTCATCGATCAGGAAGAGCGCGTCCGCCCGAGTGTCGGAAGCTGGATCACCGCTCGTCCCGGCTTCCAGAGCTCCCGCTCGACAGCCGCGCGCGGTGGCATCGAGCCATGTGCCCAGCAGCCGATCGATACCAGTGCTTTCGAAGACTGGGCACCGGTCAGCCGCGGTAAGTTCATCGCGCCGCGTGCGCTGACGCTCGACGAGAGTGGCGGTTTCGACCTGATCATCCATTTGCTCGGGGATGAGCCGATTCGCCGTGAGCTGATTGCAAGTGAGCAGCCGTTCGCGCTTTATTCGATGACCGCGGGCCAGAACCAAGGTTACGCGTCGCTATTCACCGGTACGCAGTTCCAAGCATCGATCGTCGCGGGAGTGGAACAGGCAGTAAGCAAGCGTCTCGGCAAACCAGCTCACGTGCGTCATCTGGCGATGAGCGCCTGGAGTGCCGGATTCGTCGGTATCGAAGCGGCGCTGTCTCAGCCCGCCGGCAAAGACATCGACGCCGTGATCTTGATCGACGGACTGCACGCGCCACGCAACAACGATCTGCAATTCAAAGCGCAGATGAAACCGTTCGTCGACTTCGCGGCGCTGGCCGCGCGCGGGGAGCGCGCGTTCTTCGTCAGCCATTCGTCGATCGATCCGCCGGACTTTGCTTCGACGACCGAGTGCGCGCATTACGTGATCTCGACGCTCGGAGGCAAGCCCGAGCCCGTTCGACGCACCGACCGCTTCGGCTTGGACCTCGTCGAGTTCTTTCAAAAGGGCGATTTTCAAGTGCGCGGCTACGCCGGGAATGACCGCGCCGATCACTGCGCTCAGCTAGCCGTTTTGCGTGATGCGTTCACGGCGCTCGGCAAGCGTTGGAAAGCCCAGCCGCTGAGCCACTGAATACGCTGGCCACCGAACACAAACGATAACGAATTACCATCGGGCCCTCGGCCGAAAATTCGCTATTACGCTCGCCAGCGTCGAATCTTCCCGACAACTAGCGGTCCACTCATCGGGGTGGATGTAAGTGGAGCACAAGGGTCTTGGGCTCGCGCCCAATGACTGTTATGTGTTCGGGTTGGGGTGATGAATATCAGCCCGGTGCGTCCCGTCTCAGTACGCGTGTGGGGTCTTCCCTGAGGGGCTGACCGGTTAGTCAAATGGCTCGGGGGCGCGCAGCATCAATGTCGCGGGCCGGGCATGTCTCGCATCTTGAGGAGTTTAAATAATGCGTAGTTTTGCAGTGGTTTTCATCTCGACGCTGATCCCGTTCTCGCTACTTTCTCTCGCCACTCAGAGCGCGCTCGCCCAGGAGCCGGATGCCGAAAAGCCGCCGGCCGAGGCCACCCCCGAACCGCCGCCCGGTGCACCGCCGGGTGCGGTGCTCGTTCCGGTGGGGCAACCGGAAGAGCCGCATCCGTTTTCGCTCCTGTTCAACCCGCTCGGCCTTTTCGTTGGCCGCTATAGCATCACGGCGGAATATCAGCCGGTTCTGCACCACGCCATCACGCTGAATCCGTTCTATAACCACACCTCGATAAAAGACACGGTCAGCAATACGGACCTTGGCACGTTGAACGGTTTCGGTGGGGAGCTCGGATATCGCTATTACACCGGTAAGAAGGGACCGAACGGATTCTTCGTTGGACCGTCATTCCTCTTTGGTTCCTACAAGGCCACCCAAACTGGGTACCCGGACGACTCGTTTACCAGCTTTGGCGGTGCGGTCGACGTCGGTGGCCAAGCGGTGATCGGCCCGGGCTTCGTCATCGGCGGTGGTTTTGGTATGCAGTACACCAAGACCAGCCACGAACTGATCAACACCGACAATCTGAACTTGGCGAGCGTTTTGGTGGCAGAGGGCGGCGTTCGCCCGCGCTTCTTGTTCGCCGTCGGCTACGCGTTCTGAGCCCTTCCCGGACGCACGACAGGGTGGTGTATCGCGCAATCGAGCTGCCCTGTCGCGCGGTGACAGCGTGGACAAATGTGGGCCACGCTCCCGTCCGGAAGCGCCCTCAAGTCGCTCCTGACTGTGTCCGTTTGGCGAGGCTGTGCAGGGAAGAGTAGGTCGCAGAACCATCGGTGTGCTGATGGGCTATCTGGCGCTGTTTACCGGCACCTACGACGCCCAGATCCGCAACGCCTTTCAGGAGAAGTGCCGCGAGCTCGACCTGAACTTGCTCACGGTCTACGCGGGTGCTCTCGGCGACCCACGGCTCTGGAGCGTGGACGAGAACTCAGTCTTCGATCTGATGCACCCGGACTGCGTCGACGGCTTGATCCTGATCTCGAGCTGCCTCGCTTCGCTATTTGGGCTGGAGAGCGTGCACCATCTGGCACATCTCCATCGTAACCTGCCGCTGTGCAGCATCGGCCTGGCGATTCCGGGCGTACCGAGCGTGGTCATCGACAACCGCGGAGGCATGGAGGCCGCGCTCGAGCACCTAGTGGGCGAGCATGGTTGTCGCCGCCCTGCGTTCATCGCGGGGGCCGCGGGCAACCCGGAGGCGGACGTTCGCTTCAGCGCCTACGTGGACGTCTTGCGCCGACACGATCTGCCGTTCGACTCGGCACTGGTGGTCGACGGCAACTTCACGAACCGCGACGGACAGGCGGCCATGGAGCGCCTCATGGCGAGCGGCATCGAGTTCGACGCAGTGGCGGCCGCCAGTGACAACATGGCGTTCGGTGCCATGTCCGTGCTCCGAAGACACGGAAAGCGCATCCCGCTCGAGCTCCCGGTCACCGGCTTCGACGACGTGCAGATGGCGCGCCTGGACAGTCCGCCCCTGACCACGGTCGCTCAGCCGTTCGCGGCCATGGCCGAGGAAGCGGTGCGCGTCATCTTGGACCAGCTCGCCGGGCGCCCGGTCGCGGATTGCGTCGAGCTGCCCGCGCTGTTCGTGGTCCGTCAATCGTGCGGCTGCGGCGTGCGCACGCGGCTCGTCAGGCCCGCGGATCGCCCGAGCACGGCGCTGTCGCCGGCCGAATACCTGCGCGTCAATGCGAGCAGCCTGTTCAGCGCGCTGACCGAATCACCGGGCGTGGACGTGCAGGAAAGCCTGCGCGTCGCAGAGCCCCTGCTCGGCGCCCTCGAGCCCGCGTTGGTCGGTAGCCCAGAGCCATTCCTGCACACCATCGAGCAGTTGCTGGAGAGCGCCAACGACGATTGGTCGACATGCCGCGCACTCGAGGCGGCCCTCGCGCGGCTGCGCGAAGAATTCCGCGGTTGCAGCGAGCCTGAGCTCGAGGATCTTTGGCACGACGCGCGCGATCTGATCGCACACCGCAGCCAACGCGGACAGGTTCAGGAGCGCATCGATCTCGACAATGATTACCTGCGCATCGTCGATCTCAATCGGCATTTGACGCGCGCAACCGATCTCCCTTCGCTCAAGCAGGCGCTCCTGCGCATGATGCCGTCACTCGGCATCGCGAACGCGTCCTTCTCGCGCTACGCGGATGGCTCGAACGTCGAGCTCGAGCCCTGGGTATGCATGCTGGATGGCCGCCCATTCGACCCGCCCAAGGTGCGCTTTGCGGCTCGCCAGTTGGTGCCACCTGGGCTCTGGTTCGACGATCGACGGAGAACGCGGCTGGTTTTCCCGCTGCTCTGTGAGGGCGAGCGCTGGGGCGTGGCCGTCTTCGAGTACACGGGCGGAACTGGAGGCTTTCAGATGCTCCAGGATCAAGTGAGCGTCGCGCTCAGCAGTATTCGGCTGCACCAGCAAGTGGTGGAGAAGACCGTGCTGCACGAACGCAGCGTGCAAGAACGGCAAGCCACCGCGGCTCGCATGGAAGCACTGAGCGTGCTCTCCGGTGGCGTCGCTCACGATTTGAACAACGTGCTTGGGCCGATGGTCGCCCTACCCGACGTGATCTTGGAAGACTTGGCGCACCTCGATCGCGAGGATCTCCCCTCACTCCCCGATATTTGTGATGACATGCGCAGCATCAAAGGTGCGTCGCTGCGCGCGGCTCAGACGATCAAAGATTTGCTCACGCTCGGTCGCGAGCGACGCGTGGGCACCGATCCGTTGGACCTGAATGCCTTGGTGTCGGATTGCCTGACGCTCGAGACGCTCGGATTCATGCCCGAGGATCTGACTCAAGTCGAAGTTTGCCACCTGCTGTGCGACGAACCGCTGATCGTGCGGGCGGCGGAAGCGCACTTGGTGCGCGCAATCACCAATTTGGTGCGCAACGCGCTGGAAGCGATCGACGGCCCAGGCAAGGTCGACGTCACGACGCGCGCGGTCGATCTCTCTGCGCCGCTCTTGGGCTACGAGGTGATCGCTCCCGGAAGCTACGCGGTGGTCAGCGTTTCGGACACGGGCCGCGGTATTGCCCCCGCCGGTCTGGTACGCGTGTTCGAACCGTTCTTTTCCAGCAAGCGCATCCGCCAAACCTCGGGCAGCGGTCTCGGTTTGGCAGTCGTGCACGGTGTGGTCAAGGAACACGACGGCTATTTGGACGTCACGAGTCAGCCCGGTCAAGGTACGACCTTCAGCTTGTACTTCCCGCGCATCCACGTGACGCTGGACACGACGCGCAAGACCTCTTCATTGCCGCGCGGCCGCGCCAAGGTGCTGGTCATCGACGACGAACCGACGCAGCTTCGCACCGCTTCGCGCGTCCTCGGGCAACTGGGCTACGAGATCGATACCTTGCGCAGCGGTGTCGCCGCTTGCGAAGTGTTCGCAGCGTGCGCGGTGGAACACCGGCTGAACGGGAGTCCCTACGATCTGATCATCGTCGACATGGCGCTCAACGAGGAGCACGACGGCCTGGCGGTAATCGAGCGCATTCGCAGCCACTTTCCCGGCCAACGCGCGCTGATCGCGAGCGGCAACGCACCACCGGACCGAGCCGCCGCCGCGATCCAGCAAGGGCTGGGCTGGCTCGCCAAACCCTACACCAGCGGCGCCCTAGCCCGCGCCGTCGAAGCAGCCCTGTCCGGGCATTCATAGCGCACAGCGCCCGATGAGCGCTCCCTGAGGATTGAACCGCCGAGCCGCAGAGGCCGCAGAGATCTGAGGGAGATTTTTTGGTTTCTCAAAAAACGTCGAAGTGCACGTTGTCACGACGCAAATCGCCGCGACGAGCAAACCCCAATCTCATCTCTCCCAGATCTCTGCGGCCTCTGCGGCTCTTATGATTGGTCACATCTCTGACGGCGGTGCGGGGACACGGCCGAGCTTGCGGCGTGCTCTCGGAGAGTAAGCGGCCACCCTCCCTTTCGGGTGTCGTCCGGCCAAACCGAAAGGGCTCGGCGCTCCCTTCGCTCGTCGCCGACACGAACGCGCGGCGGAAAGCGTGGCCTCGCGGAGCAAACCTTGTCCGGAATTGAGCATTGTCCGGCGCGAACGGACAGCGTCCCTCGGACAATTTCGCGCGGCGCGATCGGCCTCTTCGCCGGCAATTCTCGTGCGAATCGGTCTCTGCGCCGATCCCTGGGTTTCAAGCGCCAGAAGTGCGCGCCCGCTTGACGGCGATTTTTGCTGCGAGATGTAGGGCTCCAAAGCATTGTCGAGCATGAAATCGGTTGTGGGCTCTGCAAAAGAGCC
>DASQCO010000065.1:0-44111 GCA_035634635.1 Polyangiaceae bacterium | reverse complement strand
AATCCCGCTGTTTCCAGCCTGACCGCGCGTGCTGTCCCAGCTCGACTGATAGCCAGTGTCCGAATAACTGGAGCCGTTGGAGATCCCCGGCCAGGCGCCCTTTTTGTTCCAAAAGCGGTGGCTGAACTGAACGTGTGTCTTTCCGTTGTGGCCCGCGCCCAGCTCCTGAATCGCCTTTTTCTTCAGTGGATCGAAGCCGGCCTTGCTCGTGTCGATGTTGCGCAAGACCGAAAATGGCAACGCGAGCACGACGAAATCAGCGGTGACCTCGAGGCTGCTCTGTCCGCTGCGATTGAACGTCAGGCAGTAGCGCCCGCCGGGAGTCTTGGCGAGTCTCGCCAGTGAATGGCCCACACTCACGTCGCTCAGCGAGTTGGCAATCGCCACAGGGAGTTGCTGATTGCCGCCGCGAATGTGGAACGTCTCGTCTGACGCACCGAAGACGCTGAGCGAATCGGTCGTGGGCTGGTAGCCGAGCAAGTACACCAGGTTGAGCGCAGACTGGTCCCGCGAGTCGGCCCCGTACTCGGTCACGTAGGCTACGTCCAACAGCTGACCAAGCGCGGATTTGTGCCCTCCCGGCACGCGTGACTCAATCCAATCGTAGACGCTCATCGCGTTCAGCGCGGCGCCCGCTTCAGTGAACGAGTCATAGCGGGTCGGGTAGTCGGCCTCGTTGGCATCCGCGGCCACACGATCAGCCACACTCTTCAGGAAGTCCGCATCCGCGCTGCTTTGCTTGTAATACGAGCCGAAGAATTGATACGTGTCCTCGGAGCCAGCCGGCTCGGCCGCGTGCAGGTTGTCGAGCTTCAGCCGGAAACGCTTGGCCAACGCCCGGATTGTTTCGTGACCGGTATCAATAAGTTCACCGCACCACTCGGTGACCTGGCCTTCGGCCCAGGAGTTGGTGTTCGAGAACATGCGACCGCCGATGCGCCCCGATGCCTCGTAGACAGTCGCGCCTAGACCGCGATCAGCGAGCTTCAGCGCGCAGGTCACGCCCGCGATGCCGCCACCGACAATCACGATTTTCGGCTGAGCCTTAGCGAACGCAGCACGCGGCAGCGCCGCAGCAACCGCGCCCGCGCCGAGCGCGCCGATCACGCTACGACGCTGAATGAGCGGCTCGCGCTGCTCGCGCTGGCTCGCCTCGTGCCGCAACTCCGCCAGCCCGGACAGCGGAATGCCCGTGTGGCGCATGGCGTGCGCGTCCCGAAACAGCTTCTTCAAGCCCCTCAGCAGAGGTGTTTTTGACATCGTCGTTCTTCTCCCCAACAAGAGATCGCGTGTGTGCGCGAACCTAGCTGATTTGGTTGGTCGAAATCCAAACCTTTCAGCGACAAACCGGCTTGGAACGCGGCAGGGCAAACGCGACCAACTCCTTCATTTGAAATTCGTCATCGGTTCGCCTTTTCGGCCGGTCAGAGCAGGGAGACGCTGCCACCGCGAGGGCTTTCTGGTTTGTAAGGCTCGATGCCCTTCGTGATGACCACTCGAGTCACGCCACCGATCCGAGCGGGTGTCGTCGCGCTACTCTTGAAAACACCGTTCGCTCACGTGAAGAAATCTTGTTTGGGCCACGCGAGCGTCGCAGTCCGGCGCATGGAGAAATCCGCGCGTTGCGCAGGCGCGGCGTGGTCGATCCATGAAAGCTCTCCGCGCCCGCACCCCTTCCATAGTTGATGCCGACTATTGGAGCGCGTCGCGACTCGAACCTTTGGGAAACCATTTCAGCGCTGTCCTTGATCGCGCTCGGGCTGGCAGCGTGTAGCGGCTCGAGTAGCCCTGGGTCACCGCCTGGCTCATCGAACGCGGGCGCGGGTACGCCAGCCGGTGGCAACTCATCCACGCTCGCCGTTGGTGGGGGCAGTAGCGGCAATCAGATCGGCTCTAGTCTAGACGCCGGGAGTTCCGGGGGACCAGCGGTGGGTGGAGCCGCGGGAGCCGCCTCATCGGGCGGCAGTGCCGGAATTTCCGCTGATCCAGGTGCCAGCAGCGTCGGATGCGGTGCCGAGTCGTGCGGCGCACCTCGGTCGTGCTGTCAGAGCTGGAGCGGAACTGCTGTGTCTGGCACGCCCAGCTGTGTCGCGGCATGTGACGAGACCCAGGCGCAGCTTTGTGGGAACGCCGCCGATTGCCAGCAAACAGATACATCCACCTGCGGCGCCAACGGCTTGTGTGTCGACGCGGGCCAGGTCCTACTCGGCAATCCGATCGGCGACGGCGGTCCTGCCACCGGCTCTGGCCCGACCACGGCCGTTTCGGGCGGGACTATCCCGGAAGGATATCCAAGCCCAACCGCAGTGAACTACTCCAAGTGCAAGGTCGTCCCAGTTAGTGCAACGGCCTGCGCGGGAACACCTGCCGGGAATACCTGCATCGAATGCCTTTTTGGAGGCGACAGCTACGACAACGCCATCGATCCTCCGGGGACCGCCAACGCGGTCGGTCAGGCGGGCAACTATCTGGTGACCGTGGAGCTCGGCGGTGCCGCAGCCGGCGAGACGCGCCTCTGGGCGGAGTCGAGTCGCGGACTGCTCGCGCCAGTATCCACGGCAGCCGGAAAGAAGGTGACGTACGCTTTCGCGGTGAACGTGCGGGGGATGGAAGGCCAGCCCGATCACTCCGGCGCACCAGGCGGCTACCCCGGGCTCGACCTCTTCTTTACGGGCCCAACAGCGACGCCTCCGGCGATATCCGGGATTGGCTATGCGCTCGCCAGCGCCGCGACCCAACCCATCGTCGTCTACATCGCGAGCGACTCCACCACCTGCGATCAAACGGGGGGCGCATTCGGAGGATGGGGCCAAATGCTGCCCGAGTTCTTCAACGCGCCGGTCGAGATCGCGAACTATGCCAATAGCGGCGCGAGTTCGGCCTCCTTCCTCGGCTCGAGCGCGTTGTGGGGAGGCATCACGTCGCATTGGAAGGCGGGCGACTACGTCATCATTCAGTTTGGCCACAACGACAAGTCCGCAACGGACGCCGAGGTTCAGGCCAACCTAGAGAAGTTCGTGGCTCAGGCGAAGACGGCGAAGGTGACGCCGATCCTCGTTTCACCGCCCGCGCGTGTGCAGTTCGGCAGTGGCAGCGTCAACGGTTCACAGACGAGTTTGCACGCTGCATCGGCACAAGCCGCAGCGACCAAGACCGGCGTCGCGTACATTGATCTGACAGCACTCACCAACGCTTGGTACAACACGCTCGGGTCTCAGTCCGCTGGGCTGAAATATCATGCGAATGGCTCGGACGCGACGCACACCAATCTGGTCGGTGCGGAGAAGATCGCAGGCTTGGTAGCGAAGGCGATCCAAGCGCAAAACTTGCCGCTCGCCCAATATCTACGCAGCGCAGCCCTCAGCCAATGAACTGCAGACGAGGCCAGCGTCATTGCCAGCCTCGCCGTCGAACGAGTTTCAGAAGGTCAGATGCGGCGCGAGTCAACCTCAGACGCAATACAGGTAGCCGCAGGTGTTCGGCTGATTGGTGCACTTAGAGACCAACGTGGTCACCTTACCTGTAGTGGTGGTACACGCTGAGTTGAGCAGCGAGTTGTCGGGGTTGTAAACGCGGTTCAACGGGTACGTCGGAATCCCGCCGGCGCCGGTGGTCGTGGTCGACGTGTTGTCGCCGTCTGCGGGGTCGACAGCAATGCACGTGCGACCACTCGGGCAGCCTTGGCCGGTGACCGTGTACTTGATGTACCCGTTGTACGAACCACAGTCGCCATAGCCGAACATACACAAGTCATTGCCGAGGTTGGTCGCCTCCGTGGCGGTCAACGGCGTGCCGTCGCTGTGATCCGCCTGATAAACGTAGTGCGGACCACACGCGCCGATGCCCAAGTCCAGCGGTCCACCCACCAGCGTCAGCTTGTGAATGGGAGGCAGCTTGCCGGGGTTATTCTTCTTGAGATCCGACAACAAGTTGGCTTGTCGACCGAGCGAGTTCACCAAGTCAGTGTTGAAGGTGTTGGCGCTGAACACGTTCTGGTCAATGTAGTCGTTGATGCGCAGATCTTGCTGGCCCAAGATCGCCTTCGTATTCGCGCAGTTGTTCTTCACGCACACGGCGCTCGGGCTCAACTGGACCACCAGGCCGTTGTTCCTCGGCATCGAAGCCACGGTCACCGCCACCAAGTCCTTCGCCGGCTCCCAGCGCCCAAGCTCGGTTGCCATCGCACCCGCCAGCGCCGCCTTGGTCGGCATCAACCCGCTCTGCGAGTAGCACGAGTTAACCGCGTCCTCGGTCTTCCCTAGGGTCTCAGCTTCGTCGGTGCTGATCGAAGTCGCGCAACCTTGGAGCGCCGACAGACCTAAAAAACCTACCCCAACTAGTGAAATCCATTTCCTCATTTTTGCCGTGATCCTCCCGCGCGAAACTGTCGCGTGATGGTCGCTGCTCTTGAGATCCGACACTCGAAGTCGCATCAACAACATTTGCAATTACCACTCGCAGATTTCACTCTACCTACACCGTGAGTTTGCATCCCACAATGGGTAACTCGGGAAGACGTGAACAAGTTGCACGAAGCACAACACCGGTTTCCACAACTTGCAGCGGCAAGCTTGCGCACTTCCGGATTGACTTTTAGCTAGAAAGATGAGGACGAGCCCGTCCCTGCCCCGCAAACTGGCAATCACATCCCACACTGCGCACAGCAGCGCCGTTCAGCGCCCGCTGAGCTGCCAAGTTGCGTTCACTTGGTCCTCGGTGCTGTTCCCCAAACGCGTGAGCGAGACGTTCACTCCATCACGTCTCCAGTAGTAGCCGGGGAAGTTGCTCGACTCGAGCGTTTTGGCGAGGTGATTGGAATCGACGAACGGCGGACCGTAGCGAAAGGTCGCGTCTTGCTTGAACGTGGTGCTGCCGTCGTTCGTGTCACTCCACAGGCGAAAGCTGGCGTGACGCAAATACCGACCCGGGTCATTGCGCGACTGAAACGAGACCAAGGAGGCGTCACCGAGGCCCGGCACTACGATCCATTGGGCGCTGGTTTGATCGTCGGCGCCAAGCCCTACCGCTCCTGCCGTGTGTCGAATTCGAACGCCCTGCGTTCCGTCTGGCGAAAAGACGACAAACGAAGCCGTTGAGCGCCTCGTAACTCGCCAAGTGGTGTCTGGGCGGTTGTCGGTCTGTCCTTGAATGATGGCTTGCCCATCATGGCCGGCGTTGTCGCCGGCGACGTTCAGCGCAAGGCCGCTGGAGCGCGAGGCCAGCCTCATGAGGCTCGAATCGACGAGGGTCGGTTTCCACAATTGGTCTTCGACAAAGGTGCAGGTCGACTGCTCGATGATCGCGCCACCGGCAATGCTCGCGCCCCGCACGTGCAAGCACTTTCCGCTCAGGGCGCTGCGGAACGCGAAATATCCGTCTGCTCGCTCGATCGCCCAAAAGGTTTGCCGAAGCTCGTCTTGGCAAGTTGCCAGGCGTACCGCATTGCCGTCAGCGACCGAGTCTTGGTCGTCATCGATGCAATGGGTGAGGCCCTTCGCCGGGGATAGAGAGTACGGCGTACTGTCGACCAACAGCGGGCAACCCGGGCGCAACACACCATCCACACAGGTCCCCGATTCGCAGAGGTTTGCCGTGCAGTTTGCGGTGCTGCAATCGTCGTCATTCGCGCAGGTCCTGCCTTGCGCGCAAGGCGAACAGCTGCCGCCGCAATTGAGATCGGTCTCGTCGCCGTTGAGGGCCAAATCCGTGCAACTCGGCGGCTGACAAACGACGTTGGTGCAGATCGCGCTCTGGCAATCAGTGCCCATGGCGCACGTCTTGCCATCGAGGCACGGGCCACAGCTGCGCCCGCCGCAATCGACATCGGTTTCGCCGCCGTTCTTTTGCGAATCATCGCAGTGTGACAGGTCTGGATCGGCCCCGGCGGCGCCGCTCCGACCCGCCGCGCCCGTCGCGTCGACTCCGCCGGTTGCGCTCGTTCCGCCGGTTGCGTTCGCCAGACCGGCAGCGGCCGGCTCTCCGCTCGTGCCAGCGACGTTCCCGCCAGCGCCGAGATACTCGAGCGAATGCAATGAGCAAGCACTCGTCGCGGCAAGGACATATCCAACCAGGCGTAGCGCCAAAAGCGAAGGTTTCAGAATGCCACCTGATAGGTCGCACCGACAGCGCGGGCACTTGCCTGTACGTCGAATGATGCGGCTCGCGCAGCGCGCCGTTCGGAGCTCGGGCTCAATGCAAAATACGCCGCGAGCCCCAGGCTCGCCAAACCGACGGCCAGCGAAACGTCTGCGACCGCGTATTGGGTCCGGACGCTGGAAATCTGATCTTCGCTGCAGTGGGGAGAGCAAGTAGTCTCGAGTCTCGATTCGGCAGAGCGTCCCCGCGTTCCGAACACAGCGAAGCCGGCCAAACCAATGACCGCCACGCCACCGAAGACCGCGGGGAGCACCGCGGATCTTGGCCCGGGAGGCGGCAGCGACGCGGCGCCTTGGCCTGCGCTTGGTTCCTGGGGCAACCGCACGAACTCGACGCGCCGCTGGGTTCGCTCACCACGCGAGATCCGCACGTGCTGGGTAACCGGCTGCATTCCGGGAGCGGTAAACTGCAGATCGTATTCTCCCGGATCGAGCTCGACCGCTTCGCCGTCGAGGCGGGATGCGAGCACCTGCTGCCCTGACGAAACGCCCACGTCAGTCAGGTCCCGCCCGGCGCCGCGGGCCGAAAAGACCACGTTCGGCACTTCTGCTTGCACCTCCTGATACCAAGCGCCGCAATCGCTGCGGATGAACGACGGACACGTGTCTTGTGCGCAGCTCTGCAGATGTGCGCGAGCCTCGAGCAGCTTGCCCACTTGACGTTCTTCCTGGGCTTGCTCATAGGCATGCACGCACGCAGCGGTGGCCGCGCTCGCGCTGACGGCATTCTGCGCGCGCGCCGGGTTGCTCGACAACGATACGAGCGCGAACAGGGTCAGCGTGCAACGAACTCTCAAAGACATTGGAGTTTGACTCGGCGGACCCCGGCAGCGTCGATTCGATACGGCGGCGTGCAGGACTGTGCGCGCGTGGGATGAACTTCCGTCGCCGCCGAGCGCGGCTTGCTCGGTGCGCGTTTCACGGGTTCGGTGCTGGGCAAAGCGAGCGGCAGTGATTCAACCGGAAGCGGCGAGGCGTGCGGGGCGCTACTCGCCGCTGCTGGTCGGTCGACGACCGGCAGCGCCGCGAAGACTTGCGCAGCAGGAGTTCGAAGCGTTGGCGGCGTCGAAGGCTTCGGCAGCATCGCCCAGGCAATCGCGACTGCCACGATGCCGACAATGCCGGCCGAGAAAGGGCCCCAGCGAGCCACGGGCGAGCGCTCGGGTTCGCCCGCGATTGCGCGCGTGCTGGTCGTCCGCGTGACCGTGCCTTCGTCTACGGGCAAGGGCGCATGAAAAGGCGATGAGCGGGTGATGACGGGCGCCACACTTTGCGCCTGTGCGTGGATTGCGCTCGCCTCCAGAGTCTCCAGCAAGTCGAGCCGCCGCGCGAGGCTGTCCTTGGCGACGCGGTTGACCCAATCCGACACTGCTCGCCGTGAACCTTCGGTAGTGGCTCTTCGCAAGGCCTCAGCAAACTCGTGTGCGCTGTCGAAGCGTTGCTCCGGGTCTCGCGCCAACGCTTTGAGTACCACGTCGTCGAGCTCACCGGGCAAGCTCGGTACGATTGCAGTGGGCGGCACGATGGTCGACTTCAGTACTCGATCGGCCGTGTCTCGTGCATCCGCTGAAAAGAACAACCGCTTACCGGTCAACGCTTCCCACAACACGACGCCCGCTGCGAAAATATCGGCACGTGCGTTCACCTCTCGAGCCTGAAGTTGCTCCGGAGACATGTACGCGAGCTTGCCTTTGACTGTCCCGCTTGCGGTGACGTGTGAGCGCACCGCAGCTTGCGCAATTCCGAAATCCAATACGCGGGTGTTCCCGTCCGCACCGACCATGATGTTTTGCGGCGACACGTCGCGGTGAACGATGTTCAAGCAACGGCCTGCCAAACTCGCGATGTGCGCCGCGTGGAGTCCATCGAGCGCGTCACAGATGATGCGCGTGACGACGGGCAGCGGCGGTGCATCGCCGGTCTGCCGAGAAGTGCGCAGCAATACCGCGAGGCTTTCGCCATGGATGTACTCCATCACCACCAACAGCTCGCCCTGCTCGGCGACCACGTCCAGCGTTGCAACGACGCTGGGATGGTGAATCGAAGAGGTGAGCCGTGCCTCGTCCAGAAACATCGACACGAACTCGTTCTCGAGGGCGAACTCCGCGTGCAGGCACTTGATGGCTACGAGCTTGGAAAATCCTGCAGGTCCGAGCATGCACCCGAGGTGCACCGTCGCCATGCCACCCGACGCGAGCTCCGAGTAGACTCGATAGCGGCCTATCGAACGGTACGGGCGCAAGCTCGATTGCTGTGCTTCACGCTTCGCCATAACCTTCAATCATAGCAGGAAGCAGCGTCGCAAAACCGAGACGCTTTCATTCGAGTGCGCCTCGGTGCGATGTGTCCTCACGTCTTCTGTCACGTCTTTCTGTCACGTCTTTCTGTCACGTCTTCTGGCCGATTCAGCCCAAGACAAAACGACCGCGTCGTGATTTTCAATTCAACAAAAAGTCCACCTAGCCGACAGTAACCAGCCGACTCGTGGAGGTTCGAATAGCACTTCGCCCAGCCAGCGCTTTCGGCGGTGAAGCGCGCAGATTTCTTGAACGATCCAAGGAGCCTTGTCCCACCTATCCATCATCATGGTTCGATCAGGGTCGGGACGTCGCGGGGGACCGAAAGCGAGTCTCGAATTCGGTGCTCTTTTTGCGACATTGGTGCTGGCTGCGGCCTGCGGTGGAAACGCCGCCGCCCCAAGCGCACACCCCTCGAGCAGCGGCGGTGCGACCAGCAGTGCCGGCGCGGCTCCGGCTCAGGGAGGCTCGTCGGAGTCGGCCAGCGGCAGCGACGACGGCGGGAGTCCAGCGAGTGAAACTTGCTCGCCAGGCCTTGCGCCGCTACGCCGCCTCACTCGCGCGCAATACTCGAGCAGCCTAAGCGCGCTGTTCGGCGACATCAGCGAAGCGATCTCTCCACAAGACGGTGAATGGCGATCCATACCGAACGGCAGCTGGGAGGAAACTTATGGGGTCCACGTCGAACAGGCCGCCGGGTATGCTCGAATTGCCAAAAGGCTGGCAGCACACGCGACGCGAGATGTGCAAGCGCTAGCCGAACTTGCCGCCTGTGCGGCGCAGCCGGATCCAGACACGAAGTGTGCTCAGACCACGATCGAAACCTTCGCTTCGAAGGCTTTTCGACGAGCGCCCACCCAGCAAGAGTTGGAGGAACTACTCGCGCTCCACCAAGCGGTCCTGGCAAGCGACGGGAATTTTGCGCAGGCAACTGCGGCAGTGATCACGGCCATCTTGCAGGCGCCGGACTTTCTGTACCGAATCGAATGGGGGACGGACGCGGGCCCGCGCCCCGACGTTCGCCGCCTCACGGGCGATGAAATGGCGTCGCGCTTGTCTTATCTGGTTTGGGGCACTTCGCCGGATGAAGGCTTGCGGAAGGCAGCCCAATCGGGTGCATTGCTCGAACCCGAAGGCGTCGCGCGGGAGGCCGCGCGGCTGCTCGACGATCCCCGATCGCGCGCGGGGCTTTCCGCGTTCTTCGATGAATATCTGAAGCTATCTCGCTTGCCCGACCTTCAGCGAGCAGATCCGACTTATTCCTCCGAGCTCGGAGGGTCGCTTCGCCAAGCCACGCAACGCTTTCTCGAAGTTCAGATCTTCGATCGCAATGCGTCCTGGCCTTCCGTGCTCACCGCGGACACAGCATTCGTCAATGGTCGCGTAGCGGGCCAGTTCGGGGTGACCGGTATCACCGGGGACGAATGGCGTGAGGTGGCGCTCGAGCCAAATCAGCGCCTGGGCTTGTTGACCCAGCCCAGCGTGTTGATGACGAGTCTTTCTACGGATGCCACGAATCCGACGCGACGCGGCTACGAGATCTTGGAGCAGGTGCTCTGTCGACACCTCCCGCCCGAGGACCCCGAGCTCCCGCCAAGGGTCGAGGGGCCATCGACGACCGAGCCGATGACGACCCGACAGCGCTGGACGCTCATCACTGCGGACCCGAACTGTGCACGTTGCCATCGCGATATGGACCAACTCGGATTCGCGTTCGAAAATTTCGATGCCATGGGTCGCTACCGCACTCAGGAAAATGGCTTGAGCATCGACGCATCGGCCAACGTCGCCTGGCTCGGGCCAACGAACGGGCCGATCGAGTTGGTGAAAAAGTTGGCCTCGCTGCCTGAGACCCAAGCCTGTTTTTCCCAACATTTCGCCGAGTTCAGCTTGGGCAAGTCAGTCACTGCCGATGCCGCTGGTGCCTGCTTGACGCAAGACCTGACTCGTCGCTTCGAGGCCGCCGGCTTCAACGTGCGCCAGCTGCTCTTGGAGCTCACCCAAACTGACGCTTTCCTCTACTTGCCGAAGGACCGCTGACCATGACCTCATTTCGCTTGAGTCGTCGCGCCGCACTTCGTGGTGCGGGCACCATCGCCATCGCTCTGCCGTGGCTCGAGATCATGCGTGAAGAGCGAGCGGCACACGCCGCTGGTGCGCCCGCCAAGCGCTTCATCGCTGTGTACACACCAGGGGGCACGGTACACGCGGAAAGCGGCAATCCGTCCGTCGCCGAGCAATGGTCGCCTACCGGAACCGAAACCAACTTCGAGCTCAGCCCGATCTTGACGCCGTATGAGCCGGTCAAGTCGCAGTTGCTCGTGCTCGACGGCATCGACATGAAGAGTGCGGTCGGTGAGCAGCTACAAAGCGGCATGATTGCTTGGTTGACCGGCACCGGGCAAGCGCGCTCCGACACCGGGGAGATGGGATACGCTTCGGGCCCGTCGATCGATCAGGTGCTCAGCGGTCGCCTGACCGCGGGCGACGCCTCGAGCAGCCTCGAGCTTGCCGTGCGCTGGGGTACCGGCAAGACGCACGGGCGAGTGACGCCGATGGGCGTCGTCAGCTTCGCGAACGACGAGAAGTTCACTCCACGCCCGCCGCAGCTCGACCCAATCGCAATTTGGAAGACGCTGTTCGGCTCTTTGGACCCCAATCTGGGCAAAACCAGCAACTGGGACAAGTCGATCCTCGATTACGTCGACAAGCGCTACGTTGGCCTCTCAGCCAAGCTCGGCACGGCGGACAAGCAACGCATCGATCAACACCTGAACTCGATTCGGGAGCTGGAGCGCGGCGTGGCGCAGACGGTCGCCGCGCGTTGCATTCCGCTGACCTTGATCGACACCTCGGATTACGACCCGTTCACCGGACTCAAATCGAGCGACGATGGCTCAGTCAAGGACTCGGTGACCGACGCGGCCATCCCCAAAGTGGGCAAGTTGATGGTCGACATGTTGGTCATGGCGCTCGCTTGCGATCGCACCTCGGTCGCTACGTTCATGTGGTCCGACGCCGAAGCCAAGCACACCTACCCCTGGCTCCAGCTGCCGGAGACCTTTTCCTTCTATCAAAATGGAGGCGGCTATCGGCCCCAAGAGTGTGCGCAGATTGGCACGTGGTACGCCTCCCAGAATAGCTATCTGCTGCAGCAGATGGCCAAGGTCGATATGGGTGGTCACTCCTTGCTCGATGAAAGCGTGGTCTTCTTCGGTTCGGAAGTGTCGAACCCCGCGACTCACAAAAAGAATGGCATGCCGTTTTTGCTCGCCGGCGGCGGAGGTGGTCTGCGAGGTGGGCGCTGGCTAAAGTATGACAGCGTCTCGCACAATGACCTCTTGGCCGCGATTCTCAACCTCTTCGATTACCGAGTGGCCATGTTTGGCGACGCGCGATACTGCTCGGGAGCCGCGCTCCCGAACCTGATCTGAGCAGGATCCGCGAATCAGCCAGATCCGCCGCCATCATGGCCACGAAGAGCGCGCGCCGAATCGCCTCGAGCTGAGCCATGGCTCACATTTCGTTCAGCTGAGTTGGCTGGGCACCGCCTCGAGGGTCGGAAAGCGATCCCAAGGATCGCCCGCGCGCAGACGGGCGTTGTATTCGCAGAACGAGGTGGGGACACCGCGCGTGTCGAGCAAGTGATGGCAACAGTTTTCGATGCGGTCCTGGTCGTACGCGAAGCGGTCCATGAACGGCTTGATGGCGATCGTGAACATGTCCTCGGAACGCACGAGGCGGCGCGCGAGCTGCCCCAAAGCGCGGCGCGCGGGGTTGCGCTCTTGGCTGCCAACGGCCTCACGCAACTCCGAGGTCGAGAGTTGTGTCTTGTAGGAAACCGCGTCCATGACTTTCGGCAGATCGACGAAGCGAATCACGTTCTTGACGAGCCCAAAACGCCGGAGAAAAAGCGTGATCCAGCCGCAATTCGGGTGACTGCACGGGATGGGCACGAAATCCGGCTCGCCCACGCGCAGGCGTGATTGCCTTGCCACGGCCTTCACCATGTCCGACAAAGTGAGCCGCTCGAGGGCGTCTGTCGCGAGCTCATAGCGACCGGAATAGGTCGCTGGCTGCAGAGCAACGACTTTCACGTGAGAGTGCGCAGCGGCGAGATCGACGACGGCCCCGACTTCGGAATCGTTGACCCCGCGTGCGAGCGTCATGGTGAGTTGCATGAAGACGTCGAGCTTGGCAAAGTGCTCGATCACCCGACGTCGGATTTGCCCCGGCGTTGCGTTGCGCAGCGAGCGATCGCTCTCGCTCGAAAGGCCGTCGAATTGCAGCAAGACCAGCAACTTGTCGCGAAAGGCGCGCATCCGTTCGGCCGTCGCGAAATTTGCCAGCAATAGCCCATTGGTGGGCAGGTAGATCTTCTTTACCAGCGGGTGCTCGTAGAGAAACTGGACCAACTGCCAAAACTCTGGATGCAGCATGGCCTCACCGCCCGTGAGCTGAACCGAGTCGAGCCCGCCCTTTTTGCGCGCGAGCTGATCGATGTGACGTTCCAGCTCGGGCCGCGGGATGACGCGATCTCCCCGCGCGTCGCTGTAGCAAACCTTGCAGGCGATGTTGCAGGCGTTCGTGACCTCGACCAGCACGGTGCACGTTTTGTTCGCCATCTGGTCGGAGCCGTCGCACGCGCCGCCTTCGCAGCAGCTATCGACCCCCGGCAACGCATAGTCAGCGATGCTGAAAATGCGGCTCTGATCGTAGATTCGCCCTGAACGGTCCTTGCTCGAGGTGAAATAGTAGCGGACGTCGTTTTCGACCAGGCCGTCGAGGCGGCCGTGTTGCGCGCACTCGGCGCGTAGGAACACCCGCCCGTCTCGGACGAAGATCAGGGCGGGGACATGCGCTAGACACACGGCGCATAGCGAGATGGTGGACTTGACCAGCCGCTCGCCGCGCTCGAGACCGAAGCGCTGCGCCGCTGCGGTCTCGTCTAGCTCGCGCAGCTCCCGGGAGAGCGCCGAAGTCCGTTGCTGCGGGGTCGGGGCATTGGTCAGCGTCAGCCGTCGTTTTGCAGGATTCGCAAGCTCAGACATGGGGCAATCCTCCTTCCATCAAAAGCGCGCCAGCGGCGAAGATCAAGCGATCACGCCGCCGGCCGGCGTGCGGGAATTGCTCGAGAAAAGCG
This sequence comes from Polyangiaceae bacterium, assembly GCA_035634635.1. GTDB lineage: Bacteria > Myxococcota_A > Polyangia > Polyangiales > Polyangiaceae > PMG-095. Next base: position 30,516 of record DASQCO010000065.1, on the reverse strand, counting down.
CGCACTTGGCGAGCCGAAAAGCTGCGATGCGCGCGCTCCTCCGCGAGCGCGTGGAGCCGGAGGATCTCAGCGGCTCGGCGCGCACCGACGAGCTGTTGCACGGCCTCGCGTGTGTACGAGGTGTGCCGCTGCTCGTCTCGATGCACGGTTTCGACCACTGCGACGGCGCCTGCAGCGTCCGCGAACGCGCAGGCTTCGAGGTGGTACTCGAGCGAACGCGCGATGCGCGCTTCGAGGAAGTGAGCGTGGGCAAGAAAATGCGCAATGCGCTCGTGACGCTCGTCCCTGTCCATCTCCGGTTCGATCGCAAACGAAACGGGCGTGAAGTGCCGAATGGCGTTATTGAACACATCCAGCCCGCTCGGCTCGCAAACCTCAGCACCGAGCGCCCGAATGGCGCGCTCGTACAGACGGACGTGGCGTCGTTCGTCACCCCGGTGCTGGCGGACGCGCGTTGCGAGCTCGGCATCCTCCACGTATTCTGCGGGGAAATAGTCGAGCACCGTCTCTGGGTGACGCTCCCCGGCTCGGTAAAGATTCAGCACCCAGGCGTGCGTCTCTGGCGAACTCGCGAGCTCGCGATGCCAGGAGCGTTTCACGTCGCGCACGAATACCGAGAGCGCCATGTCAATGTCCGGAACAGCCTTTGGAAAGCCACCCGACGACTACGACGAATAGGACCACACCGACGAACGCGAGCACCATCACGAGGCCCACCACTCCCGCGAGCACGTAAGCGAGGAGTTGAAGGGTCCGTTTCGTGCCCGGAGACAGTCCGGGACGCGACCGGATCCCGGCGCGTTCGAGTTCTCGCCGCTCCTCGTCGGTCGGCGGAGGCGGTGCACCCGGGGTTGTCATGTCCGAACCTCACTCGTCGCAAGCGCGACGGGACGCGTGAGCGACCACGAACCCGCCACCACCAGCAAGAGCGCGATCGCCTGATAGACCGACGCACCGCCCAAGAACTTCGGGGTTTCACGCAAAGGCTCGAAGGCGAAACGCCAGATGCCGTACAGGACCAAGTAGCCCGCAAACAATCGCCCCCGACACCGCTCAGCTCGATACAACATGAAGAAGCCCACTGCGAGCAGCGCGTGAAAGCCGCATTCCAACGCGGAAACCGGCACGCGCGGGATCCCGTCCGAATACGCGACGTACAGCGGCCAATCCGTCGCGATCCCGCGACAGCAGCCCGCAAAGACGCACCCTACCCGACCGATCGCGATCGAGAGCAAGAGTTTGGTCGCGAACCAGTCATTGGGCGGTTCACGCCAGCCGAGCCACGGCTTCGCGAACTCCGCCGCTAGAAAGCCCCCGAGCAAGCCGCCCGTGATCGAACGTCCCGAAAACACGAGCTGCTCGGTGTCCACCGCTCGCACGGGCCAGCCGAGATCGCCCGCCAACATCGCAAGCTTGGCGCCGAACAGCGCGCCCGCGAGCGTGATGAACTGCAAGACGGCATACGTACGACGCGCATCAGGCGGCACCTTCGAGCGCGCGCTCGGCAACAAGAGCGCGATCACGAGCGCCAACACCGTGGTCGCCATGTAGACCCAACTACAGGATCGCTCGTCAATGTGCATGGGGGTATCCCCAGGAGAACGCGAGCCCCACGGCCAAAATCATGAACAGCGCGAGGTGCGCCTTTGCGTGCAGATCCGATTCTCGCGCGGGGATGCCGCGGTGATATCCATATTCGTCACCCGCCCCCAAGAGAGCCGTGGCCAGCGCTCCGAAAACCAACCCACGCTCGTTGCCGGAAAAGGCACTGCTAATCAACCAAGATTCGGAAATGCCCAGCAGCAGGTGAAGCACCTTCTCACCGTTGCCCACGTAGCGTGCTCGGCCGTGTGCCCGCTGGTCGAGAAACGCAAACCACACGAAGGTGAGCGTCGGTGGAAGCAACGCGAGCGGGCGCAGCCAACCGTTCAAGGTTCGACCTTTCCCGCCCACCGGTCATCGTTGCTGCTTGCGCTCAGCACCGGGCGGCACTCTACACGCAAACTCGGCGCGACACAGCAGGAGCCGGTTCGTCGTGAGCCTCCCCGGCCGTCAGTTGACAGCGGGCCCGGAACCTTGGTATCGACCGCCGGCTACGTTTGACAACTGAATAGATCACTCAGGTGCCGCAAGGCATAAAAGGGAAGCCGGTCAAAGTCCGGCGCGGTCCCGCCACTGTAAGTGAGAGCAGCTCTCCTCACACCACTCGAGCAATCGGGGAAGGTCGAAAGCTGCACGGAACGTTTCGTTCCCATCTCACGAGCCAGGAGACCTACCCGAGTGAGGGAGAGTAGAAATGTCCCATGGAAATGCGGATCCGCGAGCGACGGACCGCCGAAACGGAACAACGGTCGAAGCGCTAGATCCACGTATCGTGCGTTTTCTAGGGCGCCTGTGCGCTGAAGCATTCTTTGGCAAAGTCGTGGTTTCGTTTCAGCACGGAAAGATCGTCGACGTGCGGACCGAACAGACGCGCAAGCTGGACGAGCTCTAAGCTCTCCCAGCGCAGCTTTACATAGGGGTCGTCGAGATACTCGAGCCCGGTGAAGAGACAGGATCTGTCTCTTGCCGGGCTTTTTTCATTTTGGGTCGAGGAACGAGGTCAAGGAACATGAATGAAGCGTTGAATGGATCAGGTTGGGCTGGGTCGCTCCTGGCAATGTGCTTGTTTGGTGTGACCGCATGCGGCACCAGCGATCCCGGCAAGACCGAGCCTGGCTCCGTCACGGGTGTGCACATGGCGGAGCTCAACGACGACTTCACCAAGGTTTACCTGTCCTCCACGGACAAGAGCCAAATTGCGGTGATCGACGCGACAGAGTTCGGCACCGATCACTCGCCAGAAGCGCTCTTGCAGCGCGCCTACGTCGTGAGCCGTGATTCCGGTGAGGTCGATGTCATCGATCTCAGAACGCTCGAGCTCGTCGGTAAGCGCAGCGACTACCAGATCCACCAGCTGATCAACGTCGGCAGCCACCCGACGCATATGTCCCTCAGCCCGCGGGGTGACCTCTTGGCAGTGATGGACGAAGAAGAAGGCTCTGGCGCCGTCTCCTTCATCGATACCAAGACCGAGATCGAGACGAAGCGCTTGTCGGGTTTCTACACACCGCACTTCCTGCGCTATGCGCCAGATGGCCTCTTTGGGTATGTGGCGAATATCGGCGCTCATCACCTCACCCGCGTCGATCTGGACACGCTCGAGATCGACGGTGAAATCCCGCTCGATGGCTTCCCGGACTACACCGAGGCCCCCGACGAAGGCGGCTTCGGCGACGCGCAAATCGATTCCACCGGCATGTTGTACGCCGCGCATGCCGCGACGGGCCGTGTGCTCGTGTATGACACGCTCACGCGCACCAAGCGCACCGAGCTCAAGGTCGGCAACCGGCCCTGGATGGCGTACGCGCAGCATCCATTCACGAACGTTCCGTTGCGACACCTGGTGCCGAATTTCGGCGATCGCACGGTCTCCATCATCAACGGCAACGGACCGAAGGTCATGACCTCGTCGCTACCCGGCGACGAAGAGGCGTACGGCGTGAACTACACGTCAATGGCACCGGACAAAGCCTTCATCATGAACCGCATCCGGGAAGACGTCGCCGTGGTCGATACTTCGACCGGCGAGATCAAGACGCGCATTCCGGTGGGCGGAAACACCGAAACCGCGGCCACCACGGCGGATGGGCGTTGGGTCATCGCCGCGGTGAGCAGCTCGAACAGTGTCGTCGTCATCGACGTGATGACGGACACCGTGATCAAGACCTTCAAAAACCTCGGCAAGTACCCGTGGAGCGTCACGATCCCGCAGGGGCAAAACTACTGCCACTGAGCGTTCGCGAACGAGCGCGGGTTCAGGGTTGAACCCGCGCAGCTCAGGGCGATGGAGACGGGCGCGCCACCAACACCGCGCCCATTCCCGCGCGTTCCGCGGCGGTGATCCCGAGCAAGCTATCCTCGAAGACGAGGCAATCAGCGGGGGCGACGCCCATGCGCTGTGCAGCGAGTAAGAACAAATCCGGCGCGGGTTTGCCGTGCGCGACTTCTTCAGCCGTGACCACGACCGAAAACAGATCGCTGACGCCAATGGTCTGCAGCGTGCGCCGGACCGTCGGTGCGTCGCCACCCGACGCGACGCTCACCGGGCAGCCGGCTTTGGCGCGTTCGCGGGCATAAGCCACGACTTCATCCAGGGGTTGCACGCCAACTGACAGCGCGTCGAACTGGGCGCGCTGTGCGGCCGCAACCAGCACGGGATCGAGTTCGAGGCCGAACTCGGCGTTGAGCTCGGTCACGGTGAGCTCGATGGTTTTGCCGGCGCGGCTCATGAACAACTCCCAGGTGAAGTCGAACGTGGCACCGAATTCGCGGAGCGCGCTGATCCATGCCTTTTGATGCAAAGGCATGGAGTCGGCGAGCGTGCCGTCACAGTCGAAAATGAAGGCCGAGTACTTTTGCGCAGGGAGCGTGAAGAGCGCCACGAGTAGGGCTCACTTCTCGTCGTTTGCGCTCTTTTCGGGCGGATACGCGCTCTTTTCCGGATCCTGGCCCTTGCCCATCGCGTGGTAGCCTTTGTCCACGTACACGGTGGCGCCGGTGATGCCGGTGGCGAGCGGGCTAGACAAGAACGCAGCCACGTTGGCCACTTCGATTGTGGTCAGCTTCTTTTGGATGGGCGCGTTGACTTCGTAATAGGCAACCACGTCATCGATGATGCCGGTCACGCTCGCAGCGCGCGACGCATACGGCCCGGCCGAGATGGTGTTGATGCGGAAGCCGTGCTGGCGGCCCGCTTCATACGCCAGCACGCGCGTGTCGCTCTCGAGCGCGGCCTTCGCGGCGTGCATGCCGCCGCCGTAGCCCGGGATCACGCGCTCGCTGGCGAGATACGTGAGCGACAGGAACGACGCGTCAGGGCGCATCAGCGGTGCCCAGCGTTGGATCATCGAGACCAGCGAGTAGGCGCTGACACCGACCGCGGCGAGGTAGCCCGCGCGGCTCGTCTTGAGCAACGGCAGGTGCACCTCAGGGCCGTTCGCCAGACAATGAATCACGATGTCGAGCGGCTTCTCCCCGAAGTCTTCGACTAGCTTTTTGCCGACGCCGGCAATGCTGAAGTCACCACGACTCGCGTAGCGTTTGCTCTCGCGCAGACTCTGCGGAGCGTCTTCGAGCGTGTCGAACGCGGCGTCGATGGGATAGATGCGTTCGAACTCGAGCTTCGAGCCATCCGACATCTGACGCGATGCGTCGAGTTTGCCGCGTTCCAGAAGCTTTTCGAAGATCCCCAGCGCGGGCGGCCAAGTTCCGGCGATGACGCTCGCGCCCGCTTCCGCGAGCGCTTTGGCGATTGCAAAACCAAAGCCGCCGTCATCCGCAATTCCAGCGACGAATGCGCGACGTCCACTCAAATCGATATTCAACACGGCCGGCTTTATCTCCGATCTCGTGCGTCAACGCAAGACCATGAGAACCCCAGCTTTTCCCGGCCGAGGCGCGCGATCGCGAGCGGCTGGTAGCCGCGGCGAGCGCTAAAATTACGCGCGAATACCGCGATTCTTGAGGCGATACACCATCGCCAAGAGCTCGGCGACTGCCACGTACAGGTCGGCGGGGATCACGCGCCCGACGCGCACGCGCTCGGCGAGCGCGCGAGCCAACGGCCGATTTTCGATGATCGGGATCCCCTCTTCCTTCGCCAGCTTTTTGATCTGCAGCGCGATTTCGTCGTAGCCCTTGGTGGTCACGGTGGGAGCGCCCTCGTGCTGCCGATAGCGCAGCGCCACCGCGACGTGCGTCGGGTTGGCGACGATCACGGTCGCGTCTTTGACGCCTTTGCGGATACCGCGCTTCAGCATTTCGCGGGCACGCGCGCGCTGCCGGGCGCGGATCTGGGGGCTGCCTTCTTGTTGCTTGTGCTCGTCTTTCAGCTCCTGACGAGACATTTTGATCGATTGCTCGTGGCGCCACCAAGACCAGCCATAGTCGAGCCCGGCGATCAGGCCGAGCGCGAGCGTCGACCAGAGCGCGACGCTCATCACGACTTGAGCAGTCTCCCAGACCGCCGCGCCGAGCGGCGCGCGCGACAAGCGCACGAGCTTGGGAAACTCTTTCTCCATCACCGACTCGGCGACCACCGCGACCACGACCACGCGCAGCAGCGACATCACGACGCTCATCAGCCCCGACTTGGGCGAGAACATCGTGCCGAGTTTGCTGATCGGATCGAGGCGCTCGAGTTTGATCTCGAGCAAGTCGAAATTGGGATGAAAACCGGCTTCCAAGAAGCCGACCGCGGTGCCAGCAATGGCCGCGGCCACCGCCACAGGGACTGACGAACTCACCAGCACCAAGCCCGCCTGTTCTGCGAGCAAGCTGATGTCGCCGCGGACGAGCGACAGTGGATCATCGAAGCAGCGCAAGCAGAAGCTGCGAATCGTGCCCGCGAAATCGCCCGCCAGCGCGCCGAGCACGCCCAGGGCCGCGATGCTGGCGGCAACTGGGCCGCTGTCTTTGGAACGCGCGAACTGACCGTCGTCACGTGCCCGCTTCCGTCTCTCTGGGCTAGCGTCTTCTGTTCTCTCCGTATCGTCGTCTTCAGACATGACTCATCACCGGTGTCTTAACCGTTGACCACGCCCGCCGATTTCGGCTTTTGGCATCGTTTTCGCTGCGGTCCGATGCTCACGTACATGAGTACGTTCCGCTTCGGTCCTCGCGAAAGCCTCACCAAAAGCCGAAATTGGCGAGCGGGCGGGCCTTGAGGTCTTAGCGGTAGACATGACTCACGATCCGGTCAGCGCACTGCTGCTAGTAGAGTTTCGATTTTGGCGCCGCTGCGCGACACCTCACCCAGAAGTTCGTAACCCAAGTCGGGCAACACCAGCACCATCACCAACGCACCGGTGGCCATGGTGACGGCGAATCCGATCGAGAAGATCTGCATCGCCGGAGCCGCGCGCGAGATGAACGCGAGCGCGATCTGCGACATGAACAAGATGGCGATGAACGGGATTGCGATGCGCACGCCGGTCGCGAGCGCCTCACTGGTCATGGCCAGCACGACGGGCGTCTCCAAAGCCGGGTTGGTCAGTGTGCCCACCGGGACGGCGCGAAAACTGGCCAAAACGCCCGACAAAACCACGCGATGAATACCCGCGAGCAAGCCCAGCAGCACCGCGAAGTTGCGAAACAGCGAGGACAATACGTTCTGCATCGCCTTGGTTTGCGGATCGAACAATTGTGCAGCGCCGATGCCCATCATGGGGGCGACGTATTCGGCGGCCATTTCGGCGACCGCGACGAACAAGCGCACCACGAAACCGATGCCGAGCCCGAGCATGAACTCGCTGCCAACGCTGAACGCCATCTGCTCGATCGATTGATCGGCGAGTCCCCCACTGCCCTCGGCGTGCGCGGCAAACGCGATCAGCAAAACCAGAGTCCCGCGCACACGCAACGGCGCAGACAGCCAGGCCAGCGGCGCCGCGATGATCACGCCCGTGACGCGCACGGTTTCCAGCGCGAACGTGCCGGCGTGGGCGCGCACCAAGGCGTCGAGTTCAATCACCGCGTCACATCCGCAATGCTGGCAATCGTGCGGCCCGTGTAGTCGACCAATTGCCGCACCGTCCACGAGCCGAGCAAGGCGAAGGTCAAACCGACCGCGAGCAGCTTGCTGACGAAGCTGATGCTCGCTTCATTCACCTGGGTCGCTGCTTGCAGCACACCCACGATCAGACCGACCAGCAAGGCCGCGAGCAGCGGTGGTCCGGCGATTAACGCCGTGATCATGATCGCGTTGCGAAACAGCTCGACCGCGCCGTCCGTCGTCATGTGTAACTCCGGAGCAGAGAGCCCGCGACCAGGTTCCAGCCATCGACCAAGACGAACAACAAGAGTTTGATGGGCAGCGCGATCGTCGAAGGCGGCACCATCATCATACCCATGCTCATCAGCAGCGAAGCGACGGCCAAGTCCACGACCAAGAACGGCAGCAGAATCACCACGCCCATTTGAAACGCGGTGGTCAGCTCGGAGATCACGAACGCAGGCATGGCCAAGCGCATCGGCACGTCGTCAGGCGTCTGCGGTAGAGGCGCGTTGGTCGCGTCGTAGAACAGCTTCAAGTCGGCTTCACGCGTTTGCCGGAGCATGAAGCGCTTGAGCGGCAGCGCGCCGACCTCCAACGCTTCCATGTCAGTGATCTTGCCGGCCTGGTACGGGTCGACCGCGGTGGTTTTGATTTGGTCGACGACGGGAGCCATCGTGAACATGGTCAGGAACATCGCGAGGCCCATGATCACTTGGGTGGGCGGGCTCTGACCGGCACCCACACCCTGACGCACGAACGACAGCACCACGACCGTGCGCACGAACGAGGTCGTGGTCAAAAGGATCGCGGGCAAGAGCCCCAGAATCGTGAGAACGAGGAGGATCTTGAGCGACGGAGCGAGCTCCGCGGCTTTCAGGAGCTCCGCAGGAGCATTCATCCGCGGGGTTCTCCCAAGCGAGCGAGGAGGCCCTTGGCTTGACCCTCGAGATCGATCATCTGCGGATTGCCGTTCTTGCGCGTCACTTCGACGCTGCGTTTCTCAGCGGTGCGCGGAGCCGAACGGGTGAAGGTGTCTTGCGTCTCGGCGGCCAACGTCAGCGCGGCGGACTCATCCTCTTGGCGGTTGCCGAGGTTGCCCACAGCGGAGGCCAACAAGTCACGAAAGGTGCGCTTGGGAGGAGCAGATTGAGGCGCGGGCTCGGCAGCGATCGCGCCGCGTCCGCCGAGGTCGACCCCAGCCGCCACCAAGCGCGGACGCGCTGGCACGAGCTCGTCTTCTTCGGCGCTCTCGGCGTCCATCCAGCCGAGCTTGCGCACCGAAGCGTCGGTGACGCCGAGCAAGATCTGACGACCGTTGACCTCAGCCAGCACCAGCTGCGCGCGGCCGCCGAGCTTGGCCGCGCTGACGACGCGCAACTGCGCGATTCGCGCCTTGGCGGGCGCGCGGTTCTTCTTGCTACGCAAGTACAGCGCGGTGCCGCCCAGAACCGAAACCGAGAGCAGCACGATCAAGCTGCGACCGAGGCCCATGCGCGGCGCACCTGCGACCACCTGGGGCGGCTTGGCGGCACTCTTGGGCGCGAGCCAAGTCGGCGACTTCGGCGAAGCATCGGGCGCGCCGGCCGCGTGTGCGGCGGGTGCGACGAGCGCGCACAGCGCGATGCTGACGCCGAAAAGCGCCGCGCAAATTCGCTGACGCAGGGGTGTCATTCTTTTGAACCTCGGCCCCGCCCCTCGTCATTCACGACGACTTCCGTGAGCCGGATGCCGTAGCGCTCGCCGACCACCACGGCTTCGCCGCGCGCGATCAGGCGGTTGTTCACGTACACGTCCAAAGGTTCGCCGTTGGCCTTGTTCAGCTCCAAGATCGAGCCCGGTCCGAGCCGCAAAACCTCGCCAATTCGCGTAGTTTTGCGGCCGAGCTCGATGGTCAGCTCGACCGGAACATCCATCACGAAGCTGAGCCCATCGCCCCCTCGGGCGCCGGCTCCGAACGGGTCTACGCCGCCTTTCGGGGGCGGCGAGGAGGCATTGTCGAAGGCGTCGGCGGCGGGGTTTCGTGCGCTAGCGTCACTCATGCCCCCGCTCTCTTCAATCTTCGTGCCGACCTCGAACCTCGACGGCTAACTGGCCGCGCGAGATCACGGGTACGCCGACGAACTTTTTGACGCCGGCCACACGCACACACACTGGGTCGTCGACTGCGGTGTCCAATCGCAACACTTGACCAGGTTGCAACGACAACACGCGACGTAACCCGAGCCGAACGCTGCCCAGCTCACAGATGACTTCTACCGGCACCTCGCACACGGCTTCCGCCATCCGCGGATCGCCGGACTGCGCCGCGGGCGGATCATTGTCACGCGCCGCTGATTCCAGCGCCTCGGCGCCAATCGCAATCGTGATGCGCGCGCCGCCGGCGATGCCTTCGAACGAGCAATCCACGCTCAAGCCGTCGGCAAAATTGGCCTCGCGCTCATCGCCGCGGGCAATGCTGTGCGCAAGTTCGACGCTCAGCGGGATTCCGACTTCGGAGCGCACTGCCTCGGCGAAATCCTCCGCCAAAGCGCGCGTCACGCGCCCGACCAGCGCCGCTTGGGCCAGGGTCAGATCGTTGCCGAGACCGCTCGCGCCGCCGCTGTCTCCGCCGCCGAGTACGCCTTCCAGCACCACGCCGATGGCGTCGGTGTTCAGCGTCATCAGGCCCCAAGCGGGACCGCCGGGCGTGCCGAAGATGATTTCGTAAATGGGTCCCTGCTCGACGATGCGATCTGCACCGAGATCGACGATGGAGACGGCGTCAGGGACGATGCGCGCTTTGCGCTTGACCAAGAAAGGCAGCGTGCGCCGCGCCGATCGCGCGAAGCGCTGCGCGACGTGGGACATCGCTTGCATGGCACCGCGCAGGTGCCGCTCGCGTCCCGTTAGATCAACGCGCTTCAGTTTGGCTTGAGCACCGGGCTCACGAGGAGCCCCGGCTCGCAGTGATTTGGGACTTGCATGTAGGCTATCGCGCTCGGCATTCATTGCGCCACGAAGTCTGTGATCAAGACGCGACGAGCGCGCTTTTTGCCGACTGCGTTGATGATATTGTCATTGAGGTCTTTTCGGAGCTTGTCGAAGTTTTTGGGCGCCGACAGTTCTTCGAAATCGTGCGTTCGCAGATACCAGATGGCTGCTTCTCGGGCCCGGGGCACGTAGGCCTTGAATTCGGCCTCTTTCATGGCTTCCGGGTGTTCGATTGACAGCGCGATCTTGAGGTGACGCACCTGTCCGTCCGCTGAGCGCGTATCGACGACAATCGGGGCCAGGTTGGTGACTTCTTTCACCTCGCCAGCCGCAGACTTCTTCTCCACGTGCTCTTCGTCCGAAGGTTCTTCCGCCTTTTCTTCTTCGGCGGCTTTGTCTTCACCCGAAGCCTTGTCGTCTTCGGATTCTGCCTCCCCATCGGCAGGTTTCGTGGGGACCGGTTTAGCGAAGAATTTGGGCCCCATCACGGCACCCGCGGCGCCTGCACCCACGACGAGTACAGCAGCGACGATGATGCCAATGAGGGGACCCTTACCCTTCTTCTTCTCCACCGGGGCCTGACCGTGATCAGTGCCCTGTTCGTCCATGACCCGCACCTATTCTGGAGCTAGGGCCGACCGCCCAAGCGCTGAGCTATCAGCGCTTGAGCTGGATCAGCTCTTGGAGCATTTCGTCGGCAGTCGAGATCGTCTTGGAGTTGGCAGAGAACGAGCGTTGATGCTGAATCATGCTGACGAACTCGGACGCCAGGTCGACGTTCGAGCCTTCCAGCGCGCCACCGGTGGTCGCACCGCGGCCACCGCTACCGGCGGTACCGAGCGCGGCAGTGCCGCTCTCGCGCGTCGAGATCCACAGGTTCTGACCAGCGCGGCCGAGGCCGTCGTTGGAGCGGAACTTGGCGATACCGAGTTGCGACATGGCGATCTTCTGGCCGTTCGTGTACAGGCCGGTCACGACGCCTTGGCCGTCGATCGACACGCCGGAGAAGTCACCAGACGCATAGCCGTCTTGCTTCTGCGCGGACACGTTCGAGGGACCCGCGAATTGCGTGGTGCCGTCGAGGCCCGTGCCGCCTTCGGCGATCGAGGTGCCGAAGTTGAGCGTGATGGCTTGCGCGGCAGTCGCGCCGCCGCCGAAGGTGGCGGAGACGGCCGTGGTGACGGCCTCGGCGTTGAGCGCGCCGTCCGTGGTGAAGGTGAGCGCACCGCTGCCGATTTCCGAGTTACCGACGACCGGCGGATTCATATCCGCGCCGGGGACGAGCACGTGGTAATCCCACGCGTTGTCGGCGGTCTTGCGGAAGTAAACGTCCGCGCTGTGACCGTTGCCCAGCGAATCGTAGATCGTCATGGTGGTCGAGAAGTTCGCGGTATTTGCTGGATCTTGGGGATCCCACGCCGCTGCGATCACCGGCGCCGACGAATCGAGGTTGGCAGTGATGTCCATCGACGTGGTAGCGCGAGCCGGCAGAGCTGCCGTCGGCGCGGTCACATCGGAGAGCGACGCGGCAAAGGTGCCGTCGCCATTCGACTGGTAGCCCTGGACTTTCAAGCCCGACGTGTTCTGCAGCACGCCATCCTTGTTGATGGCGAACTCGCCCGCGCGGGTGTAGAAGTCCGAGCTCACCCCGTCGACCGTGCCTTTGACGACGAAGAAGCCATCGCCGTTCAACGCGACGTCGGTCGAGACGCCAGTGTTGGACAAGGTGCCTTGGGTGAACATCTGCTGCACGTCCCCAATGCGGACGCCAGAGCCGGGCAAACCGGTGGAAGTACCAGCAAGAATCGAGTGACCGAGAACATCTTCGAACACGGCGCGTTGCGCCTTGAAACCCGAAGTGTTGACGTTGGCGATGTTATCGCCCGTGACGCTGAGAGCATCGCTCTCCGCTTTTAGGCCTGAGACGCCCGAGTTCATCGACGACAGAACAGTCATATTTAGCCCTCCAAAAAGAGCTGAGTGCGGTTGTTGTTGTGCGGTGTGGTTGTTATGGAGAAGAGGCGACCCCTAAGAGGTCAGAGACTGGAACTTGCATTCCATTAGCCAGTGTGAGCACTGGATAACCTTTATCGAAGGCGACTGACTTCACTTGCGAAGTCGTCTCCTGAGCGACCGAGACGGAGCTGCCGTCTTTGGTCTTTGCTTGCACGCTGACGGCGTAGGTGCCGGCGGCCACCACGCTGCCGTGGTCGTCACGACCATCCCAATTGATCTTCACCAGACCGGGGTTGTGCGCGCCGAGCGTGATGGTGCGAATGACTTTGCCCGTGGAATCTTGAATCGAAACGTTGGTGGAGTCAGTCGCCGAAGAAAGCGTGAAGTTGACCGGAACCGCGATGCCTGAGCCTTGAGCCGTCAGCATGCTGCCTTTGACGGTCGCTACCTTGCCGACCAGGCCAACCACTTGGGTGTTGGCCAGACCCTGGTTTTGCGAGGTGATCGCGTCCAGGCGAGAGTTGGTGCCCATGGCGGCTTCGAGCGAGGAGAACTGAGCTAGCTGGGCCACGAACTGCGTGTTGTCTTGAGGGGCGAGCGGGTCCTGGTTCTTCAGCTGCGCGACGAGCAGCTTCAGGAAGTCGTCCTTGCCCATCGCCTTATTCGTGCCGAGCGCGGAGCTCAGCGCCGAAGAATCTTGTGCGCTAGTGCTGGAGACTGGTGCGACCATGGGATTAACCGATCAAGTTGAGTTTGCGTGCCAGGCGACGCCGAGCTTGCTCGTCGTCTTTGGACTCGGCCTCACTGGCCGGAGTCTCTCGAGTGCGCTGCATGGCACTCGTGCGTTGTGGAGCAAGAGCGGTGCCAAAGTTGTTGGCACGCACCACATTCACTGATTCGACGGCAATTCCATGGCTCTGCAGCGCGCGCGTCAAAGAAGCACGCTCCAGACCGAGCGCAGCCTCAGCGCCAGCGTCAGCCGCGCTGATCGTCACCCGAATGGCACCTGCGTTGCGGTCGACGAGCAAGGCGATCTCGCCCAAATCGCCGCCATCTACGCGGACAATCATGCGGTTTTCATCGCTGTTCTCGGCTTCGCCAGCAGCCGCGCTGGGACCGTTTGCCGCGCCGGACTCGGTCAAACGGCCGCCACTCGTGGGTGTCAGATCCCCGGCACCCGAGTGCCAAGCACCCGCCTCGGGTTCGACCGGCGCCTTGCTCACGTTGAGCGCGAGCGCCGACAACTGCGCACCCACGAGCGTCGCCCAGCGTTCAGCTTGTTCGAGCGTCGTTTTCTCGTCGTCAGCGCGCTCGTGTGCCCGTGACCCGGCGCCTGAGCCGAGCCCTGTCGCGAAACCATCACTCATTTTATTTATCTCGGCTGTCTTCGCGTCGATCTGCGAAAAAGCGTTGTGCGGCGAGCTCGTCTTCCAAGCGTCGCGCAGCGCGTTCTTGCTGAACGCGCTCTTCTGCGTCGATGCGCGCGGAGAGCACTTCGACCTTCTTCAAGTCGGTGCGCGCGGTCATGACGTGTGCGCGCGCCTTCTGCGTGCCGAGACGTGCTTTGATGGCTTGGGTCTCGGCGATCTCCGCCAGCGCGTCGCGGCTCTTGAGCCACTCGTTGGCAGCGATCCAGTCGTTCGCGCTGAGCGGCGCTTCCGCCAATTTCAGGCGTGTTTCGGAGGCGCGCAGCGCCTCGAGCCGCTGTTGCTCTGCGGCCAAACGCGCGGCTTCCTCGCGATTTTTCTGCTCGTTCAGCTCGGTGATGCGCTTATCGAGCTCTTTACCACGGTGCTGAACGACCTTCTCGATTCGTTGACGTCTGGGACTCATGAGCGAAGACCTCGTTCACGCATCTGGGCCAGCATCGTTAACTTGCGGCGAGCTTCCTCGATGGTCGAAGCTTCAGTCACTTTCTGCTTGAGAAACGCTTCGATGTGAGGATGAGCCGCAACGGCGAGATCGACGCGAGCGTCGCTCCCTGCCGCGTAGGCACCCACCTGTATCAAATCTTGTGCCTCGCGATACGCCGACATCATGTCGCGCACGAGGCCGGCGGCGCGTAGATTGGCTTCACTGGAGATCTCGGGAGCCAGGCGCGAAATGCTCTGCAGCACGTCGATCGCCGGGAAGTGATTCTTTTCGGCGAGCGAGCGCGAGAGCACGACGTGCCCATCGAGAATGCTGCGCACCGTGTCGGCGATCGGGTCACTCAGATCGTCGCCCTCGACCAACACAGTATAGAGAGCGGTGATCACGCCCACCCCGCTGCCCGTCCCGGCACGCTCGAGCAGCCGCGGCAACGCCGCGAACACGGACGGCGGGTAACCCTTGGTTGCGGGCGGCTCGCCGGCGGCGAGCGCGGCTTCGCGCAGCGCCATCGCGTAGCGGGTCACCGAGTCCATCACCAGGAGCACGCTTTTGCCCTGATTTCTGAAGTATTCGGCGATCGCCGTCGCGGACTCCGCGCCGCGCGCGCGCACCAAGGGCGGCATGTCGCTCGTGGCCGCGACGACCACCGACTTGGCCAAGCCCTCGGCCCCGAGCGAGTTGCGGATGAAGTCGTTCAACTCACGACCACGCTCGCCGACCAAGCTGACCACGTTCACCTCGGCTTGCGAGGAACGGCAGATCATGCCGAGCAGCGTGCTCTTACCGACGCCGGCGCCGGCGAAGATACCCATGCGTTGCCCGACGCCGAGCGGCAAGAGCGCGTCGAACGCGCGCACGCCCGTGGCGAACGATTTGTCGATTGGACGCCGCGCGAACGCCGGCGGCGGCGCGGCATTCACCGGACACGCGTGCTCGGCGGTGATCGCGGGCCCCCCGTCCAAAGGTCGCCCGAACGAATCGACGACGCGACCCAAGAGCGCGAACGCGCCGGGCACCGTAGCTCCGCGCTCCAGGCGCACGACGCGCGCTCCCGGCCGAATTCCCGACAAAACGCCGAGAGGCGTGGTCAGCAAGCGCCCAGCGCGAAAGCCCACGACCTCAATCTCGAGCGTCGAACCACTGTCGTCTTCGACCGCCAGTGCGTCACCCACAGCGGCACGCAGACCGCCCACTTCGACGATCAAACCCACGACGTCGAGCACGACGCCCTCGGGCGCGTGAACGGGTGCCGTTCGACAGCGATCGAGGAGCCGTTCGAGCATCAGCGCGACTCACCCGGCGGCACGTCCGATTCCGGGCGCAGCGCCTGAAGCAAGGTGGAGATGCGCGATTCGATCGATTCGTCGACGCGACCGAGCTCGGTCTCGACCACGCAGCCGTACTCAGTGAGCGCGTCGTCCAAGCGCACTTCGGCATGCGCACCGCGATCGGCCAAGCGCTGCTCGAGATTCGCGCGCGCCGCCGCGAAGGCGCTGCCAATGCGCACCAACACACGGTCGTGCGCGCCGAGCGCCGAAAGCCCCTCGTTCACCAGACCTGCGACGATTTGCGGGTTGAGCGAGATCTCATGGGCAATCACCCGCCGCGCGATGATCGTCGCCAGCTCGCCGAGCTGACTCGCGGTCTGCTCGAGCACCCGAGAGCGCTCGGCCACGAGCAGCTCGACGGCTTCCTCGAAGGCGTGAGTCGCCGCCGGATCCACAATCAATTGCACCGGCCCCGGTTCCGCAGCCGCCGCGGCGTTCGCCATCGGCGCTGGAGCGGGCACGGAGGGCATGCGCGGCGGAAGCTCGGACGCACGCGGCGGGCGCGACGCGCGCTCGGGCTCGAGCTCTTGGCGAATTGCGTCCACGAATTCGCTCGGCAAGGGCGGCGGCTTGAGCGAAGGCAGCGGCTCGTCCTTCTTCACCGCTTGCCGTCCGCGTGCAGACGGCATCCAAGACGGGACGCGAGCACGCGGGTTGTTGACGCGAGCGAAGGTCACTTTGCGCGGAGCGTCGGCCATTGCGTCGCCTTCGCTGCTCGCTCCGCGCGGGGTTTCAAACCACCGCACTCTTCGCCTCGAGGGAGATGGTGCCTTCAGCGTCCAAGCGCAACGCCACCTCGACGATTTCACGCTGGGCCGCTTCGACGTCGGCCAAACGAACTCCACCCATCACTTCCATGTCTTCCTTGATGCGCTCGGCGGCGCGCTTGGACATACTGGTAAAGATGTGGGCTCGGAGGGATTCCGAAGCCGTCTTCATGGCCATCGTCAGTTTCTCGACCGGCACGGCCTCGAGCAGCGAACGCAAGGCGCGCGCGTCGAGCACCGAGAGATCCTCGAAGGTGTACATGGCGCGGCGGATTTCCGTCGCGAGCTCTTGATTGCCCTCTTCGAGCGTTCCGAGCAACGCTTCACCGGTCTCGCGACCCATGCGGCGAACCAACGCCGCGGAGCGCGCGATGCCGTCGACCGTGCGCACGGTGTCCTTCTGCGAGGTCGGCAGCTCCGCGGAGAGCGCGGTCGCGACCTCCTCCAAGAGCGCGGAGGGGATCTCGGTCATCGTGCCCAGGCGTTCGAGCACCTGGGTGCGGCTGGCTTCGGGCAGTTGCTCGAGCACGCGCGCGGCCTTCTCGTTGTCGAGCTGCGACAGGATCGCGGCCACCAATTGCGGGTGCTCGTTTTCCATCACCGACGCGATCGCGGACGGTTCCGCTCCTGCCAGGCGCTCGAGCGCGCTCTCCTGCTGGTCGACGAAGATCTCGGCCGCGCGGGTTTCACCCAAGGCGCGCCCGGTCAGCTTACGCAAGTAGCGAACGCCGCCCCGCGGGACCGCGACTGCCTCTTTGGTCTGCTGAATGAACTCCGCGTACACGCCCTCGAGCGCAGTGGCGGGAACCGCCCGCATGTTGGACGCAGCCTCGCGCAGCTTGCGCACATCCCCCGCGTCCATCTCACTCAAGATGGGAGTCGCGGTGGCCTCGTCCAAAGACAAGAGCATCAACACCGCCTTCTCGGGACCGCTCAGCTCCATCACGTCGCTTACTCTCATGCGAGAGACGTGCCGGAACTGATTCGCCCGTCAGGGGTGGGTCAGCAGCTACTCGGCTGGGAGAGCGGCGGGAGCGCCAGCACTCAACCAGCGGCGCAGAACGACTGCCGCAGTCGCCGGATCCTTCGCGGCTAACTCCAACGCACGCGCGCGAATTTCATCCGAGGCCGGCGGCGCATCCTCGAGCAACAGGGTGCGCGCCTGCTCGCCGCTCAGTTGTGCGGCTTCCGGTGAGCCAGTGATCAAGCCACCCAGCTGACCCTCGGTGATTACCGGCGTAGCGGCAGCGAGCGCAGCAGCGGCCTTCTTCGCCTTGTTGCGGCGCCAAGCCATGATGATCGATGTCAGCAGAATCACGCCGACCAGGCCGGCCGCGGCAAACGGCAGGTAGTGACGGTACTTGGCCAGCGGGTCGACGGCCGTCGCGTCCTCGCCCGTGTCGAGCCGCGCAAACTGCACCGCGCGCAGCTCCACGTCGTCCCCGCGCTCCTGATTGAAGCCGACGGCGTGCTTGACGATCGACGACAGCGCGAGCACCTCGTCCGGCGTACGCGCGACGAATACCGACTTTTCGCCGTGCTTCTCGTAGCGACCGTTGAGCACGACCGCGACGCTCAAGCGGCGGATTTCGCCGGGCGGTGTCGTGGTCTTTTGGGTGATGCGCTGGACCTCCCAATTGCGGGTCTGGCTACGGCGGACTCCGCCACCACCGTTCGCCGGGGTGAGCTCGGCATTTTCACCTTCTTTGGCGTCGGGCAGGTTGGTTTTCGCGCCCGGCACGCCGGCCACGCCCGCTTCTCCGACCCCGTTCGCCTCTTCGACCTTGTGCTCGCTGCGCAATGCCGTCTTGCTGGGCTCGTACAGCTCCTCCATGCGCTCGCGGGAGGCCGAGATGAGCTCGACGTTGACTCGCACATCGGCGTTGCCTGGGCCCACCACGCGCTCGAGCTGGGCCTGGGCGTCTGCCTCGAGCTGCGAGGCGATGACGCGCGACTGCTCGCTCCCCTCGCCCGCCAGATCTCCGCCACCCGCAGCGTCAGAGTTCGGACGGTGCAGCGTCACCCCCTCGGTGCTGACCACGGACACGCGGTCCTTGCTCAGGCCCGGCACCGCCATCGACACCAAGTACACCACCGCGGCCACCTCGCGTCGCCCAAAATTGGCTGAATTCGCGAGCTTGACCACGACGGACGCCGACGCGCTCTCTTCGCGCGCCGCAAACAAGCGATGCTCGGGCAGCACCAAGTGCACGCGCGCGCCTTTGACGCCCTCGACGCTCATCACCGAGCGCGCCAGCTCGCCTTCGAGGGCGCGTCTCAGATTGATATTCTGCTCGAATTCCGTGGCGCCGATGCGCGAGCGATCGAAGATCTCGAAGCCCACGCTGCCGCCGCGCGGCAGGCCACCCGCGGCCAATTCCAGGCGCAGACCCGCGACTTTTTCCTCGGGAACGAGGATCTGAGTGCCGTTCGCGTTGAGCTGATACGGCACTTGCTGCGTCTTCAGTTTCTCCACGATTTGCGCGGCGTCTTCAGTGCTGAGCTCGCTGTACAGCGTGCTGAAGTGCTCGCGAGAGCCGAGCACCGACAGCAAACTCACGCCGATCAGCACCGCGGACGTGAAGAAAACCAACGCGATCCGCTTGGGCGTGGGGAGGCCAGCCCAGAAGTCGCTGAGCTGCTTCAAGAACGCGCGGGCTTTTTCGGGCATGTGCTTTCGTTATCGCTCCAGCAAAACGGCTCTAAATCTGCATCCGCCACAGCTCATAGAAGGCATCCACGACCTTGTTGCGGATATTGCCGACGAGCCGCAGTTCGATATCTGCCTTGCTAAGCGCAAGCATCGTGCCGTGAATGTCGTCGCGCGTTCCGGCTGCGAATTCCTTACCGGCCGCTTCAGCGTTCTGAATGCTGTTGTTGGCCGTACCGACCACGTTCTTCAGCAATTCTTCGAACACCGCACCACCCGACGGGTCGATGGGGGTGGTGTCTTTTGCAACAGGCGTGGGCTCGATCTGCGCCGGTTGATGCGGCGCGATCAGCGAGATCCCAGGCCCGTCGATCGGAATCATGACACTTACTTGCCGATATCCAGTGCAGAGCGGCCCATCTGCTTCACGGTGTCGATACTCGTCACCCCGGCTTCGTAGGCGCGCGAAGCGGTGATCATGTTGACCATCTCTTCGACCGCGTTGACGTTCGGGTACTCGACGTAGCCGGCTGCGTTGGCGTCGGGATGACCGGGCTCGTACACCATCATGCCCGGGCGCGTATCTTCCTGAATTCGCGCGACTTTCACCTTGGAAACGCCGCCTTGGGTGGCCATCACCCCGCGCTCGTTGTCGATGCCCACGGCTTCGAACACGGGGTCCAGGCGCTTGTAGGGACCGCCCGCGTCGGTGCGCGTGGTGCGGGCGTTGGCCAGATTGGAGGCCACTGTGTTCATCCGCGTGCGCTCGGCAGAGAGCCCCGAGGCTGCCACTTCCATCGCACTAAAAACGCCGAGCATCGCTCAAATTCCTTTGCCGTGGATTGGTTGGTTACTCATCGGTGCCTAGCCCTTCGCGTCGCTGGCAGCGAAATGCATGCCGCGCAGTTCGGCGGATACAATCGCGGACACGACGTCGTATCGGAGTTGGTTAGCGGCGACTTTCGCCGCTTCGCGGTCGAGCGAGACGTAGTTTCCGTCGTTGCCGACGCCCGCTGAAAGATCCTGAAAAGTGCGGCCTTCCAGCTCTGCCGTGCCCTCGCCGCCGGTGCTGAGGTGCGCCGCGTTCGTGCGCCGCATCGCGACGTTCAACGCGCCATCGAAGCTCGTGCCGTCCGTCGCGTCGACACGCGCCAAGTCGTTCGGCTTGTAGCCGGGCGTATCGACGTGAGCGACGTTCGACGCCAAAACGGAGTGCCGCTCTAAGTGGTAGTCGAGCGCGCTGTGCAGGGGTTGGATGGAGGCGAATAGATCCGCCATGCGATTCCCCTCAGCACGAGTCGTGCCATCGAATTTATTTTCTCAAGCTTCGGTTTTGGACTCCGTTCATGGCTCCCGAAGCCGGCGAGATCCTCCTCGGGTATTTTTTGACCCCCTGGGGTGTTCGCAGACCCAGGCAGAGTTGCTGCGGATTTACGGCGATTCATAAAAGTGCTGCAAATTGGGCGGGTCACACGCGACCCCCTCCCCCCGATCGCCTCGTGTAGGCCGCTCAGGGTCGACTTTCCGAAGCGCCAAGGGATCAACGCTAGATCGCCAGCGCGTCGACAGTTGGCCCAGTGGTTGCTTTAGCGGGCCTCACCGAAGAGGGCAAAGGGAAGCACCACATGGATCACTCGACACTCAATAGCAGCACTTCAGGTTTCGGTGAGTTCGCAGACGATGAGTACACCTCGGGGGTGTATCAGTCGAAGGATTCCGAACCAGTGGAGGCCGCTCGCATCGTTTACGATCGAGCGCCCACCAGCGTTGCAACGAGTGACGAAGACAACGACGAGAGCAGCGAAGACAGCGCGATTTTGCCCGCGGAGCCGCGCGCGCTCCCAAGCAGCATGCAAGGCGTCGTCGGCTTGTCCGAAACGCTAGTCGATGTCTACCGAGTGATCGATCGCGTCGCTGACACGCAGTGCACCATCCTCATCACGGGTGAGAGCGGCACGGGCAAAGAGCTCGTCGCCAAGGCCGTGCACAAGCAGAGTCAGCGCGCTTCCAAGCCCTTCGTCGCCATCAACTGCGGTGCGATTCCCGAAGCCCTGCTCGAGAGCGAACTCTTCGGTCATGCGCGCGGCGCATTCACTGGTGCTCACGCGAACAAGGTCGGACGCATCGCGCTCGCCGAAGGCGGCACGCTGTTCCTCGACGAAATCGGCGAGATGCCGCTCAGCTTGCAGGTCAAGCTGTTGCGCGTCTTGCAAGCTCGCGAATACTCGCCCGTCGGCGACAATCGCACGCTCAAAGCCGACGTCCGCATCGTCGCCGCCACCAACGTCAACCTGGAAGCCGCCGTCTTGGCTGGCACCTTCCGCGAAGATCTGTACTACCGCCTAAACGTGATTCACTTGGCCGTCCCCGCCCTGCGCGAGCGCAGCGAAGACGTGCCGCTCTTGGCTCAGCACTTCTTGAACAAAGCCAAAGAGAAGATCGGCAAAGGCGGGGCCCTCGAAATCTCCCGTGCGGCCGCGCAACTGCTCGCCGAGTACCAATGGCCGGGCAACGTGCGCGAACTCGAAAACACCATCGAACGCGCCGTGCTCTTGTGCGCCGGTCCGAGCATCGACCCGAAAGATCTGCCGCAGCGCGTGTGCGGCCTCGGCACCGAAAAGCGCATCACCCCGCGCCTCCCGGACACCGGCATCGATCTGCGCAACGCCGTCGAATCCTTCGAAAACCAACTCATCCGCCAAGCCCTCGAACGCACCAAGTGGAACAAGAAACAAGCCGCGACCCTGCTCGGCCTGAATCGCACCACCCTCGTCGAAATGCTGAAGCGCAAGCGCATCGCCCCGCGCGCAGCGTGATCTCGCTCTAACGCGCAGTGCAGTTGGGCGCTCGCGATCCAGCAGCGCACCTCGCAGCGCGCATAGTTCCCGGCGCATTGCGGTACGCCCTAGGCACACGCGGCGAATCGCAGCTCAGCAGAGGTTCTCTCAGCACGGCTCCCTGAGGATTGAACCGCCAAGCCGCCAAGCCGCCAAGAAGAGGGAGATTGGGGTCGCGCTCCACGACAGACGACGTCATTTATGACGTCGCGTCTTGCTCGCTGCGCAGCGGAATCATCTGGCTTACGTCGAACACACGACTCGGCGCGAAGCACTGCGCGACCCCCAATTCATCGTGCGCTCCGGTGGGCACTGCGGGCTCTGGGACGTAGAGAGGAGTTGGCGTCTTGGCGACTTGGCGGTTCTCTCCCTCTCCCGCTGGTAATTGACGTGGCCCGATAGTTGCCATGTGGTGGGCGGACAACGTGCGAAGGGCCTCAAAAATAGCGCTTGTGCGCGGTGGCGTCAGTATCTCGGCGCTGGTTGGTGCCATGTTTCTGGCGACGCCGGCGCGGGCCGAGGGCTATCTGTACGATGGCAACTTCGGCATCGGCAGTGGGCTCGAAGGCGGAGACACGGGAACCGGGCAATTCGGTTGGCGTCGTGCGCGGCTGCGCATCAGCACGGGTGTCGACTTGCGCGATGATGAATCGCAAGCCAACGGCCTTGGGCTGCGGGCGTTCGCCGAGATTGAGAAACGCGCCACGCTCGGCGGCGAGGTTCGCTATGAGCGTTGGATGTCGCACAACGTTGGCGCGTATGGCGGAGTGATCGGCGTGATCACACCGGAGACGTTGTTCGGCGGCAGCGTGGGCATGGATTTCGTAATTCCGTTCGGTAAGCGCGCGGGGCTGTATCTCGAGCCCTCCTTCAGCGTGCTGCCCGTCGGCAGTGATCTACCGAGCTCGGGGCCGCTGGTTTGGCTGCTGTTTTCGGCTGGTTTGAAGCTCGGATTGTAATGCGTATGACGACCACTCGCGGCACTCGTTCTTCCCCTCGCACTCGTTCGGGTCGTTGGGCGCCGTTCTCGCCGGCACGCACCATCGTTGCGCTTTGCCTACTGGCGTTGCTCGATCTCATCCATCTGTTCGTCAGTTCGGGCTGTTCGAGCGGCGCGATCTGTTATCGCAATACGGATTGCCCCTACAATTCCGATTGCAAACAGGGGCAGTGCGTACGTCGACTCACCGAAGCCGCAGCGGGCGCGACCTCAGTCGATGACGGTGCGGCCGGCGACACCGCCAGCCCGTAGTTCCCAGAGCCAAACGCCTGACGCCGACTGACAGCGGTTTGCCACGCTGCTCGGCTGCTCTCCCGACGCGATCGCGAATCAGGCAATAATCACGACCGATTGTCGCTCAATCCGGCTTGGCATCCGAGTTGCTTTACTTGAGCTCGGAGGTTCCCATGTTCCGGTCACTCAACATCGCAGCAACGGGTATGGCCGCGCAGGAAACGCATCTCGAAGCGATTTCCAACAACATGGCGAACAGCAACACCGTTGGCTACAAGAAGCAGCGCGTCGACTTCGAAGACCTGCTCTACCAAACGGTGCGCGCGGCTGGCGCTCCCACTGGCCAGAACACGATGAATCCGACTGGACTCCAGCTCGGCACGGGCGTGCGAGTCGTCGGCACATCACGCCAGTTCGCCGAAGGCACGCTCACCCAAACCAACAATCAGCTCGACGTCGCGGTCGAAGGCAACGGCTTTTTGGCCGTGCTCCAGAACGACGGCACGCTCGCCTACACCCGCAACGGTGAGCTCAAGGTCGACGGCACCGGCCGCGTCGTGAATCACGACGGTTTGCCGCTGGATCCCGCGATCACCATCCCCGAAGGCGCCACGCAAATCACGATCGCGGCCAATGGCCAGGTCACCGTGCAAATGCCGGGTGAGACCAACCCCACCGAGGTCGGCTCACTCACCGTGAGCAGCTTCATCAACGACAACGGGCTCCGGGCGATTGGCCACAACTTGTTCATGCCCACCTTGGCCAGCGGCGAACCGATCACCGGTGAGCCGGGAACGGACGGTCGCGGCACGCTGATGCAAGGCTCGCTCGAGGCATCGAACGTGGACATCGTCGAAGAGATGGTGGGCATGATTTCCGCCCAGCGCTCGTACGAAATCAACTCCAAGGTGATCACCACCGCCGACGACATGCTGCGCGCGGCCACTCAGATGCGAGGCTGAGGCTAACCATGGCAAAGCGTGCATTGTTCGCGTTCTTAGTCGTAAGCTCCTTCTGCGTGCCCGCGTTCGCGGAGAGCGAGCGCACCATCGACGGCACGCGCATCGTGCTGAAAGACGTGAGCGACGGCTACGACGATGGCGAGTTCGCCAGCCTCGATTTGGGCCCGGCTCCGCCGCCCGGCAGCTCGCGCTTGCTCTCCCGCACCGAGGTCGAAGAACAACTGCGCGCCGCCGGCGACGACGCCAAGAGCCTGCGCATGCCCAGCGCGTTGCGCGTCAAAAGCGCCGCCAAACGCTGGTCCACGGACGAGCTGCGCGAAGCCGTCACGCCCAAGCTGATGGCTGCGTTGCCGCTCGGGCTCACCTTCAAGTCGGCGAAACTGAGCCGCCCACTCGTGACCTCACCGAGCGTGACCATCGGCGCCGCACACTTTCCGAAATTCCCGAAACGCGTCGGTGAGCTCACGCTGACCGCAAGTGTGGACATGCAGCAAGACGGCGTCACCGTCCAGCGCCTGCCGGTCACGGTGGTCGTCGTTATCAGCGAGGCCGCCACGCGGCCCGCCGTCAGTAAAGGAGCTCGCGTCAACTTGCAGATCGTCCATGGTCCCGCGCGTGTCACCGCTTTGGCGACGGCACTGTCAGATACCGAACTCGGCGCGGTAGGCATGTTCCGCGTCTCCCCCACGCAGCGCGTGCTCCGCGCGCGCTTGTTGACCTCTGACTCGGCCGAGGTGGTGGAATGACGCCCGCTGCACGATACGCAGCGGTGCTGCTCGGACTCTTCAGCGTGCTACCCGCGTGCGGACCGAACCACATTCAGCCGTTCACGGCGCGTGACCGCAAGTATTCGCCCGGCGAATACGCGGCGCTGCGCGCAGACAATCGCCCTTCCCAGGGCTCGATCTACAGCGAAGCCCAGCCCGGCTATCTCGAAGACACGCGCGCCTTGCGCATCGGCGACATCGTGATGGTCCGCGTCAACGAGAACGCGCAAGCCCAAGGCGGCGCGACCACGAACCTCAAGAAGGACACCAATCGCACCGCGGGCATCGACTCGCTGCTCGGGCTGATGCCGGCGTTGAAGAAGGCCTACCCGAACATGGACCCGTCGGAGCTGGTCAAGATGGCCTCGAGCTTCGACTTCGAGGGCTCGGGCAAGACCGAACGCACCGGCAAGCTGAACGGGCTCATCGGCGTGCGCGTGAAGCAAGAGCTCCCGAACGGCGATCTGTTCGTGGAAGGCACCAAAGTCGTGATGATCAATCACGAAGAGCAACACTTGTACGTCTCGGGCGTGATCCGCACCTCGGACATCGCGCCCGACAACTCGGTCGACTCGTCCTTGATCGCCGATGCGCGCGTCGAATTCACCGGCCGCGGCGACATCAACGACCAGGTCGAACGTGGCTGGCTGACCAAGGTCCTCGATTTCGTGAACCCATTCTGATGAAGGCCTTTTTCCCCACGAATCTTCGACTCGTTGGCGCCCTGCGCTGGCTCTGTGCCTGTGTCGTGGGCCTTTCGCTGCTCACGGCCGGTCGCGTTGCTCGCGCCGACAAGCTGCGCGATCTGACCGACGTGGTCGGAGCACGCGACAACCAGCTCGTCGGCTACGGCGTCGTCACGGGTCTCAACGGCACGGGTGACGACATCACCGTGCCCTTCGCCCAGCAGTCCTTGCGCGCGTTGATGCGCCGCCTCGGCATCCAGGTGGACCCCAAGCAGGCTCGTTTGCGCAACGTGGCCGCGGTGATCGTCACCGCGACGATTCCGCCGTTCGTCCGCCAAGGCTCGCGGCTGGACATCACCGTTTCGTCGATGGGCAACGCCAAATCGCTCCGCGGCGGCGTGCTGGTGCAGACTCCCCTGCGCGGCGCGGACCGCAAGACGTACGCGGTCGGCCAGGGCGCGCTGGTCGTCGGCGGTTTCAACGCCAATGGCTTCTCCGGCAGCTCGGTGCAAGAGAACGTGACCACGACGGCGCGCGTGCCCACCGGCGCGCTCGTCGAGCGCGAAATCAAAATGAACTACGTGGCCAAAGACACGGTCACGCTCGCCCTCCGCAACCCCGACTTCGGCACCGCTCAGCGCGTGGTCGAAGCCCTGGAAAAAGCCCTCGGAAAAGACACGGCCAAGGCGCTCGATGCTGGCTCGGTCGAGGTCAAAGCAACCGGTGACTTGAAGGACAAGCCGGTCGAGCTCCTGTCCAAATTGGGCGAGGTAGACGTCGATCCGGTGACCTCGGCGCGCGTCGTGATCAACGAGCGCACCGGCACCATCGTCGCGGGCGGAGATGTACACCTGTCGCCCGTCGCCATCGCACAAGGTGGCATCACCATCTCGATTCAAGAGAATCGACAAGTCGTTCAGCCCAACGCATTCGGCAATGGTCGAACAGCTGAGGTTCAGCAGAGCGACGTGAACGCCAACGAAAAAGAACAAGGACTCACCTTCGTCAAAGGTGCCGCGACGCTAGCTGACGTCGCGCAATCACTCTCCACATTGGGCGTCACGCCGCGCGAGCTCGCGAGCATTCTCCAAGCATTGAAGGGCGCTGGCGCGCTTCGTGCAGAGATCGTGATCCAATGATCCCCATCGGCGCCATCGATTCGGCAACGGCTTCGGCGACTCGCGCGACGGACGGAGCGGCCAAGCCCGCGGCACCGGACCCAAAGCTGCTCCAAGCCGCCAAAGACTTCGAGGCCATCTTCGTGCGCCAAATGCTCAAGTCGGTCGAGAAGACCACGGCGGCCGGTGGCACCACCAAGCCCACCGCTGGACAGAGCACCTACGGCTCGATGATCGTCGACACGCTGTCAGACTCGATCAGCAAGGGCGGCGGCCTCGGCCTGGCCGACGTCGTGGCCCGCAGCATGATGGCCGCCCACAACCTCGGAAAGCCGGCGAGCGCAGCCGCGGGCACGCCCGGCGCTGCACCTACCCCGGCTCCCAGTTTGATCCCGACCCTCAAACCATTGAAATAACGTGCCTTTTAGTGCGGTCTCCAGCCCCCACAATTTCTTCTAAAGCCGTGCCCATGTTTACCGTTCCTCCATTCAAGAATCGTTTGCGAGAGCTCCGCTCTAGCGGCGGTTCTGTTCGGAGGAGTTCATGAAAGGTATCACTGGCAACCCCGTCCTCGATGCGTACTCGCGAGGCGGAGTTTCAAAGGTTGGCGCAGCCAAACCCGCAGAACAGGCGGCAGGTGTCGCGCCAAGCGCCAGCGGCGGCCCGAGCAGTCCGGCCGTCGAGGTGTCGATCTCGTCGCAAGCTCGAGACTTGGCGGCGAACAGCAGTCAGCCCATCGATCACGCCAAGGTGGAAGACGTGAAGAACCGCATCAGCCAGGGCTCGTTCCACATTGATTCGAAGAAGATTGCAGAGCGACTCTTGGGCGCGCTCGGGTGAAGTCGTCCGCCGTACAGCGGCGGATGACAGCCCGAGCCGCTCTCTAACGTGAAGCATTGGAGATCTCGTCGGTGAAGGCAGCTGCACATCAAGAGCTTACCGAAACGTTGTCAGCGCTCGAAGCGCTGCACGAGGCGGAATGCGTGGTGTTGACCAAACTCGACCGCGCAGCTCTCGATAGCATTACCGAACAGAAGCTCGCACTCTGTGAGCGCCTGGAGGCGCTTGCTGCCGTGGAACCTCCGCGAGCCGAGCATCGCGGCAGCCTGGAGCGCATCCGCCGCCTCGCCTTCAAGAACCGCCTGCTCGCGGTGCACGCGCGTGATGCGGTCCGCACCGTGCTGACGGAAGCCGGCCTCACCCCGCCCGTCCAGCAATTCGGATCTCAGCGGCCAAGCACCATCCAAGACGGCGTCCGCGTCAATTGGAAGGGCTGAAGCGATGGCCGGCCTCAATAACCTCCTGAACGTAGCTCGTGACGCCCTGACGGCGCAGAGCTACGGCCTCAATGTCACGGGTCAGAACGTCGCCAACGCCAGCACGCCGGGTTACGTGCGTCGCGTGGCGCAGCTGGAGACGCAAAACCTCGGCACGCAGAGCGGCGGCGGCGTACGTGCGACTGGTCTGGAGCGCGTCACCAACGACTACATCGAGCGGCGCGAGAACCAAGCGACGGGCACCGCGTCCGCCGCGACCACGCGCGATCAAACGCTGGCGTCGATCGAAGCACTGTTCAATGACGGCGGTGGAACCGGCCTCGGCTCGGCGCTGAACGACGTATTCGCTTCGTTCAACGCCTTGGCGACCAACCCGAACGACACCACCACGCGCGCCAACGTATTGGCCGCGGCGGGCGCGTTCGCCGATCGCGCGAATCAAACTGGCAATACGTTGAGCCAGATGCAGATCGACCTGAAGAATCAAGCTCAGGACACGATCAATCAGGTCAATCAGCGGGCGCAAGAGATCTCCAAGCTGGACATGCAGATCGCCCAGGCCACCATGCAGGGCGATGACGCCTCGGATCTGAAGGATCAGCGGACGCAGAAGATCTTGAACATGTCGGGGTTGATCAACACCCACACGTTCACCGACGGCAACGGAAATACCGTCGTCCAAGTCGCCGGCGCCACCATCGTGGACGGGCAGAACGCGCGTTCGCTTTCGCTCGACATGAACGCGGACGGCTCGCTCAAGCTGCTCGTGGACCAACCGGGCGGCGGCGGCAGCGAAATCACGCAATTTCTGACCGGCGGCAAGCTCGCTGGCATCAAAGAGGCCCGCGACAAGGACCTGTTCGACGTCTCGAAGCAGTTGAACTCTTTGGTCTTCGACGTGACCAGCGCGCTCAACACGCAACACGCGGCCGGCACGGGTGCCGACGGCGGCACTGGCCGCAACCTGTTCGACATCGGTGCCACCTCGACCAACGCGGCTCGCGACCTGCGTGTTTCGGTAGACGTATTCGACCATCCGGATCGCATCGCTGCCGCCAGCGGTATCCTTTCCCTGCCCGGCGGCTCCGACAACGCGGTCGCGCTGAGCAAGATCTTCGATACGCAGATCGCGGTCGGAAACACCAAGACCGCAGCGCAGGCCTACGGTGATTTGATCGGCAGCATCGGCAGCACTCGGGCCGGTAGCCAGCGCGATGTCGAGACCCAAAACGCCCTGCTCAGCCAAGTGCAGAACATGCACCAATCGCAAAGTGGCGTCTCTTTGGATGAAGAGATGGTCAACCTGACCAAGTTCCAGAACGCCTATCAGGCCGCCAGCAAGATGATTGGCGTCGCCGACCAGCTGATGCAAACCCTACTCAATACGGTGGGTCGATGAGAGTTACCGAGCAGATGCGCTACGACAGTGTCGCCAACAACCTGTCGCAGCTCAGCTCGCGCCAGGCCAAGGCCGCGCAAGAGGCGCAAACCGGCGTGCGCGTGAATTTGCCTTCGGACGATCCGATCGCCGCAGCACAGCTCGCGCGCTTGTCAGCTTCACAAAGCCAAGTCGCGGCCCGCCGCAGCACGATCAGCTCCGTGCGCGGTGACGCCGAGCTGGCTGAGTCCTCACTGCAGCAAGCATCCGACCTGATGGCGAGCGCCAAGGAATTGGCCATGCAAGGCGGCAATGGTTCGCTCGGTGCCACTGAACGCGCCACGCTCGCCCAGCAGGTCAAGGACATCCGCGACCAGCTGATCGGCATCGCCAATACCAAAGGCTCTTCGGGCTACCTGTTTGCGGGCAGCGCGACCGAGACCCAGCCCTTTTCCACCAGCGGCGCGTTCAACGGCAACGACGATGCGCACTTGGTCGACATCGGCAATTCGACGCCGAGCGCGGTCAACGCCAGCGGTGCCAAGGCCTTCACCTCGGCAGGTGGCCGCGACGTATTCGGCGATCTCGATGCGCTGTACAACGCGTTGAGCACGAACGACAGCGCCGCCATCGCGACCTCCCTCGACGGCCTCGACCGCTCGCGTAGCCAAATCACCACCGCGCAGACCACGATCGGCATCACGCTGAACAAGCTCGACGCGAGTGACTCCGTTCAGAGCGCGATCGATCTGCAGAACTCGAAGAGCATGTCCGACATCGGCGCCGCCGATCCGGCCAAGGCCTATTCCGCGCTGGTCCAGCTGAACAACGCGCTTCAGCAGTCGGTCTCGGTCGGCAAAAGCATCCTCGACTTGGCCGCGTTCAAGCAATTCTGAGCGTCCGCCGCAATCAGCGCGTGCGCTTGACACGCTGGCACGCGCCGTGCAGACGATAAGGTAGCCATGCTCATCGTCACTCGCCGCAAGGGTCAGCGCATCGTTCTCGGCAATGACATCGAGATCGTCATTACCGACATCTCGCGAAGCGGCGTCAAGGTCGGCATCGTGGCACCGAGCTCGCTCACCATCTTGCGCGGTGAAGTGAAAGACGCGGTCGA
>DASQCO010000064.1:0-205371 GCA_035634635.1 Polyangiaceae bacterium | reverse complement strand
CCCGAACAACTGGATCGCCACCCGCTCCAAGCTCGATCCTGACGAGCTCGGTGCCCCACTCTGCTCGTTCACGATCCCAGCCGCCTGAGCGCCCAAAAGGCGGCCGCGCGGCCATAAAGATGGGCTCCACGCAGCGCTTACGCTGCATTGAGCCCATCCTGAGAAAGGTACTTCGGAAGCGAAGCATTACTTCTGATCGCGAAGGGGTTCACCGCGCGAAGAAAAGTGCGATTTTCTGATCGCGAAGGGTTCGTCGCTGAGAAAAATACTTCGGAAGCGAAGCATAATTTCCGTTCGCGAAGGGGGTTCGCCGCGCCAAAAAAAAAGATGCGATTTCTGATCGCGAAGGGTTCGTCGCTGAGAAAAATACTTCGGAAGCGAAGCATTGTTTCTGATCGCGAAGGAGGTTCGCCGCGCGGGAAAAAAAGTGCGATTTTCTGATCGCGAGGGTTCGTCGCTGAGAAAGGTACTTCGGAAGCGAAGCATAATTTCTGATCGCGGAGGGTTTCGCCGCGCGGAAGGGGTGCGAATTCTGATCGCGAAGGTTCGTCACGTCGTGCATCACGTGCAGGGACAAGATCGCGGTTTCGTCCTGAGAAAGTGCTTCGGATGCGAAGTGTTATTCTGATCGCGAAGCGTCGTCCGCACCTCGGCGCTCAGCGGTCAATCTTCACGGAGTCGCCTGGGCGCGCGAGGGGCGAGTGAACGCGCTGGTCGGACGCGAACGCGCGTGGGTGCCCCGCGCTTGGAACGGGGGCGCGCTTCGAGGTGCGTCGCTGGATTGCACCCCTCGGGTGTCGCGAAGCGCGTCGAGCGCCCCTTCTTCAATCTCGGATTAAAGTTTGACGCTTTTGTGCTTGGCGCTTGGTGGGTGTGCGCGGGGAGTTCGCGCTGGCATCTTGATGAAACTGGACCGAGCGCGGGTGGTTTTGGTTTCGTGTGGAGGATTGGCGGGTGCGGGAACCTGGGATAAGACTAAGCGGAAAGGGGAACTCGGGATGCTTGGGACACAAACACTCATTGCCTTTGTCGCTACGACTGATTCTGCGCGTGCGCGTGCGTTTTACGAACGAACGCTCGGGCTCGACTTGGTTTCCGATGATCCGTTTGCGCTCGTGTTCGACGCGAACGGGACCATGATTCGCGTTCAAAAGGTGGAGGCATTTGAGCCGCAACCGTTCACTGCGTTGGGCTGGACCGTAACGGACATCAACGCGGTGGTCGCAGCGTTGAAACAGAAAGACGTGAGCTGTGAGCGCTTTCCGGGCATGGACCAGGACGCGCGTGGGATTTGGGCCTCGCCGAGCGGAGCGCGTATCGCTTGGTTCAAGGATCCGGACGGTAACGTGCTTTCGCTCACGGAATTTTGAAAGGTTGACGGTTCGGTCGCAGAGCCTCGCTCGCGGCAGATGAACTTTTGTGGGCTCCCGCGTCGGGCGCTTCGTTGTTGGAGCGTGTAGATTAGGCCCATGAAACGGCGGCTACTGACCATGTTCGGCCTCGGCATGGCGATGTTCGGCGGAGTCCTTGGCTGCGCGTCGGCGCACAGCGATCGCGCGGCGCCTGGCGGTGCGGCGGGGGATTTGGGCGCGAATGTTGCGGGCACGAGCGCCGGCGGGGCGAGCGATTCCGGCGGGGCGAGCGATTCCGGCGGCGCTCCGAGTGGTGGCGCAAGCGCGATGGGCGATGCGTGTGTGGAGCATCCGACGTTGCTGCGGTCTCAGGGGACCGAGCTGTCGCTGCGGCTTTCGCCGACCCTCGATGGCAAGCCGATGGCGTTTGGTCAACCGAACACGGCCAGTGATGGCGGTTCCGTGGTGCCGCTGAATTTTCGCTTCTACATTTCCGAAGTGCAGTTGTTGCCGAAGAGCGGTGACCCGGTGGCGGTCGATCTAGTGACCCAGAATGGCGACGCCGAGAACTACGGAACGCACCTATTCAATGCGGATGACGATGACTCGAGCACCGTGCGTGTGCTCGCTCCGGTGGGGGAGTACGTGGGGTTCAGCTTTGCGCTCGGCATCAAGCTTGCGTGCAATCAGCAGTCGCCGCGAAGCTTGGCCGATCCGCTCACTGACGTTTCGCAGATGACCTGGCCGCACACCGGCGGCTTTCTGTATCTGCGCTATGAGGGCCGTTACACCGCTGCCGATGGCTCCTCGATGACTCCATCGGACATTCCGTCGGCGGTTCACATGGGCGGCAGCATCACGAAAGAGATGGTGCCGCGCGCAACGGTCTCTGGCGCGTTGCCCATCGACGCGAACGGGCGCGCTCAAGCGAATCTGTACGTGGCAATGGACGAGATGTTCAGGGGCGCCACCTCGAACGTCGACGTGAGTGACGTCGCGATTGGGCTGTTGTCGACTCCCGAATCCATTGCGGGTGAGCGCTTGCGTCGTGGATTGCCCGACCTGCACGTATTCACGCTCGGCGAGTTCCAGGCGATCCAGTGATGACCAAAGCATCGCAGCGCGTCGCGCTCACGGTGATTTCAGCGGCTTTACTAGCGGCTTGCTCGAGTGACCCGACGACTCCCGCGCAAGACAGTGCCCCGTCGCTGATCGTCTCGACGATCCCCGCGGGGTTTCCGAAGGGCACGAACATCGAGCTGGCCCCGGCCGACAATGCGCTGACCGTGGAGCGAGCCACGCTCGGTAAGCGTCTGTTTTACGATCCGCAATTGTCGCGCACGAGTGAGGTCTCGTGTGGTTCGTGTCATCAGCAAGCGTATGCATTTGCCGATCCGAACCCGGTTTCGACAGGCATCGAAGGTCGCACCGGCACGCGCAATGCGCCTTCGATCGTGAACGCTGCTTGGGGCAAGAGCTTCTTTTGGGACGGCCGTGCCCACACGCTCGAAGAGCAAGCGGGTAAGCCCATCGAAAATCCGGTTGAAATGGATCTCACGCTCGCGGATGCCGTCGATCGCGTCGCGGGCGATCCGAGCTATGTGGATGCCTTTCAAAAGGCCTATGGCGAAGCGCCCAGCGAGGCCAGCTTGCAGAAGGCGTTGGCAAGCTTCGTCCGCAGCGTGGTCAGCGGCTCGAGCGCCTATGATCGGCATCTGCGCGGTGACGACAGTGATTTCGGCGAGCAACGCAAACGCGGTGAAGCGTTGTTCGCGAGCGAAAAGGCGGAGTGCTTTCACTGTCACCCCGCGGGCTCGCTCAGCAACGAGGGCTATTTCAACAATGGCACGTACACCGCGGGCGGCGACACGGGCCGAGAGCTAGTGACCGGGCGTGTGGGCGACATCGGCAAATTCAAAGTGCCAGGTCTGCGCAATATCTCCCTCACCGCGCCCTACATGCATGACGGCTCGCTGCCCACGCTGGAAGCGGTCATCGATCAGTACGACGCGGGTGGCCGCGGCGATCCGACGACCGATCCGCTGATCAAGCCGATGTCGCTGACCGACGAGGAAAAGGCCGATTTGCTCGAGTTTTTGCGGTCATTCACGGATGCCGCCTTGCTCGAAGACGCCCGCTTCGCCCCCTGAGACGTCACTCGCCGCGAAGCGCAGCTTCGTCGAACTCCTCGACCGAACCCCCCGCACCAAAATCGCTGAAGCGCGCCCAACGCGGGCGCACGCGCACGTACGTGATGCCTGGCCAGCTCTCGCGTTCCACGCCATCGGGAAAGGCGGCCAAGTAGACTTGCTTCAAGCGATGTAGCTCTTCACCGGTGGGTTCATCAGCCAAGCCCTCGAGCTGTAGCGTTTGCTCGCCGTCCCATACCACGATCGCAACGCGTGGATCGCGGCGGAGGTTCTGCGCCTTGCGCGTCGACGAAAGTGTGTCGAAGATTAGCTCCAGTCGATCGCTCACGGCGTATCCGACCACCGCTGCCTGCGGCCCACTCAGCTCCGCCAGCGAGGCCTCCACGCACAAACGGTGGTTGCGCAAAAACGTCAACAAGCCTGGGCGATCCATGCCCGTTTCATAATCAGCTTCGAGCATGGCGTGAAGCCCGAACGGCGCAAAACAATGCGTGTGTCAGGTCGCTGTTTTTCGTATGCTCGGCGGCATCGCGACTCGCAGATCGTCCGAATATGCAACGCGCTTGGCGGACGCACGCGCGCTGGCGTCGCTGCGGATCGTGGTTTCGGCGCTGATCTTGGTATCTCCGGAGCTGCACCAGGCGTCGGCGCTTGCGGCGCACCCTGAGCTCTTGGATTTCGTGCCCGAGGGCGCGCGCGTGTTTGCGGCTTTGCATTTGACGCCACGCGCGGCCGACACGCTGCGCCTGATCGCGCTATCGAGCGGCGCGCTCTCGCTGCTCGGCTTCTATTCGCGCACCGCCATGGCAGCGCTCACGGTCTCGGCCATGCCGCTGTACGCGCTCTCGCAATTCAGCGGCGCGGTCATCCACGACATGCATCTGTTCTGGTTCTCCGGATTGCTTGCGCTGAGCCCGTGTGGCGAAGCGTGGTCGTTGGACGCGTGGGGCCAGGAGCCGGAGCGTGCTCCGCGCGAGTACGCCGTTCCGGTCGGGTTTTGTGCCGCTTTCTTCGGCGTGATCTACTTTTTCCCGGGCCTGCACAAGTTGCTCGAATCAGGTTGGGAATGGGCCGCAGCGCCGCACCTGGTTGCCCAGATGCACGTCAAGTGGTTCGAGTATGCCGAGCTACCCTCGTGGCGAGTCGATCATCACCCGTGGTTGTGTGCGCTGGGTGGGCACACCGTGTTGTTGTTCGAACTCGGTTTCTTTCCTCTCGCCAGCTGGCGCAAAACGCGCGCGCTCGCCCTGTGTGTGGGGCTCGGATTTCACTGGGCTACGCAAGCCTTCTTGTTCATTCCCTTCGTGAGTTTGTGGGCGTGTTACGTCGTGCTCGCACCGTGGCAGGTGCTTCGCCGAAACGTCGCGGCGCCCAGCGTCCGAATGCCGCGAACTACGCGCGCGACGGGGCTGCCAGCCGCGCTGTTCGGTAGTGCGGTGCTGGGCTTGGCAATCGTTCAAGGGATCCGCGCCCAAACTCAAGCCTGGCCGATCGCCTGCTATCCGACGTTTGCCGCGATCATCGGCGACACGTTGCCGGATCTGCTGATCGAGGCCGAATTCCCGGCTGGGCAAACGGTTCGCTTCACTGGCCGCGAGCGCGCTGCACGCACGCAAGCAGAATGGGGCCGAGTGTTCCGCATCTCCGGCGTGTACGGCAGCCCTGCCAACGCGAAAGACTTGCGTGAACACGCGCTCGACGCCGCGCGGCGCGCCGAGGTTTCACTGAGCCCCGGGTGTACCGTCCGCGTGTACCGCGCGAATTACGCAACCGCGCCCGAGCTCTGGCAAAGCCCGCCGCGCGATCCAGTACTGCTGAGCAGTTTTCGGATCGAGCGCTGAGCGCGCCGCGGCTCAGCCGCCCATCCCGCCGTTGGTCCCACCACCGCCGCCCGTGCCACTACTGCTCCCGGCCGAGCCACTGAAGCCCGCCGTGCCGCTGACGCCACCCGAGCCAGTGCTGCCGCGGCCGCCCGATCCAGGCGGTGGTTGCCCGTTGAGGCAGAGCCCGCTCTTCGGGATCACGAAACAACCACCAGCGCCTCCGAAACCCGAGCTGGAGCCGGTGGCGCCAGTCGAGCTTCGCCAGCCGCCTGTATGGGTGCCCGTCGATCCGGTCGAGCTTCGCCAGCCGCCTGCATGGGTGCCCGTCGATCCGGTCGAGCTTCTTCCTCCGTAGCTCGTTCTCCCGGTCGAACCCGTGGTGCCTCTCCATCCGGTGGAACCCCTGCCACCGATCGCCCCCGTTGGACCTCGCCAGCTTCCTGTTGAGCCTCTTCCTCCGTAGCTCGTTCTCCCCGTCGACCCGGTTGTGCCTCTCCAGGTGCCCGTCGATCCGGTTGTGCCTCTCCGCACGCAGCGGCCCGCGCTACCCGTCGAAGACGAAAAGAAATACCCGCCGCCGCAACCGCCCGTCGGGCCCGGTTTGTAATCACCGGTCGCCCCTCGGCCAGTTGGACCGCGTGGGATCGGCCCATAGCCACCGCTGCCCATCGGGGGCGTCGCCTTGGGGCCAGCAACGCCGGTGCTTGCTTTGCTCCAAGTGCCGCCGTGGCTACCACCCTGTCCAGAGTTCGGGTCGCCGTTGTCCTCGTACTCCGAGCCGATCACGCGGCCGCCGCACGCAGTCACGTAGTTCAGCGAAATCACGCCGAAGGACGCGATCAACACCTGCTTGGGGCCCACCCTGCTCTTCATGCCCTTGAGTGAAGCACGGCCTGGCTTGGGAAGGAACAACCCGAAACTCGATATTTTCGGCATTTCTACAATCCTATCGAGGTGCTTCGTCAACTAGCTGAAATTCGGAAAGCTGCGCCCGGATCGGAATCCCACGCGCTTCCAGTGGATCGATGACCAGTGTTTGCATCGATCGAAAGGCAAGCTTCAAGTAGTCGTCGGTTCGCATCCAACCGAGCACGTCGTCTTCCGCGCGTGGTTCGTTGCGGCGCGCGTACAAATCGACCCATTGCGAATACAGAAATCGAATCGCGAGATCGGCCGAGACACCGAGGCGCGCCTTTTCCTCGTCCGAGAAACGCGAGCACGCCCAATCCAAAAATGTGAACCCAAAGACCCCGTGCGCGGCTTCGTCTTTGACGATGCGACCGAGCACGGCTTTCGGTAACGGGTGTTTGGCGACGTGCCAGGTCGCCCGCAACAGCGGAATCGAGATCGCCTCGCCGACACAGAAGAAGCGCACCACCAGGTCGGCCGCTTGCATCAACGGATTCAATGAATGGTCACTGCCGACCACCATCGCCTTGGGGTCGTGGATGATCTCGGTGCCACCACCGAACTCCATCGCCATGCGTGCGCACAGCTCGACGTGCACCATTTCGTCGAGCGGGAAGCGTGAGGCAACCGCGATCAAATCGAGTGGTGCGCGCGCCTCGATCAGCGCTTGCAATGTCAGCGCACAAGCCGCACCGGTGCGATGCTCTTGATACGCGGAGCCCGTCCACGCTTTGCGCG
This sequence comes from Polyangiaceae bacterium, assembly GCA_035634635.1. Classification (GTDB taxonomy): domain Bacteria; phylum Myxococcota_A; class Polyangia; order Polyangiales; family Polyangiaceae; genus PMG-095. The sequence continues at coordinate 198,399 of DASQCO010000064.1, read as the reverse complement.
CCGTGATTCGCTGCTCTTCCGAAACGTTCGACAAATCCAACGAGCCCCAAGGCATCGCCTCGACCTCGGGCCGCATCTTGCGAAACCGTTGCTCGGTCGTGCCCCCGAGCAGCTCCAACTCGAACAGCTCGCCGTTCACACCGTTCATAAGGAGCCGCCGGATTGCCACCCATTGCCGCCGCTCGTGCCCCCCGCGCCACCCTTCCCGCCCGTGTCGCCGGCAGTCGCGCCGCCCCGCCCGCCGTTGCCTGCACCGCTTGCGCCACCCTTCCCGCCAGCGCCGGCGATCGGTGGAGCCACTAGGTTGCCGCTGGTCAGCCCTCCACCGCCGCCGTGACCGGCGCGCCCGCCGCTGCTTCCCGCTGTCCCCGCGCCGCCCGTGCCGGACGCCCCGCCCGCCCCCGCCGGCGGAGGTGCGACCAAGTTCCCACTCGTGTATCCGCCGTTGGCGAATGTTCCGCCCGCCCCCGCCGGCGGAGGTGCCACCAAATTGCCGCTCGTGAACCCTCCGCTGCTGTGAGTTGCCCCCGCTTGCCCTCCGCTGCTGTGAGTTCCACCGGCTTGCCCGCCGCTGCCCGACGTCTCGCCGCCGCACGCCGCAACGTAGTTGATGGTCGCGACCCCGACTGACGCGATCAGCAGCTTTCGGCCCCGAGTTGGCTTCCGCATGGCCATCGTCAAAAGCATACCTCATGCCAGCCGCGCCCAGCGAGAACTCCGCTGTTTTTGCCCAGGGCGTCGCGTGACTGGCCCAGTCTGTGCCATTGGTTTTGATGGTCACGCGACACGTCAGGTGTCGTCGCAGCCTTCGGCGTCACGTTCCGGCCTTTCGAGACACGCGGGCACGCTAACCTGACCAGATGGACCGCCTCAAGTGGCTGCAGCGACTCCAATCCATCACCCAAGCCGGTCTCACGTACACGCGCGATCCGTACGATCGACAGCGCTACGAACAACTCCAAGAACTCGCCGCCGAGCTCGCCGAAAGCTTTGCGCCGACCCAAGCGTCGGCAAGCGCGCCCAGCGAGTCATGGCTCGACATTCTGCGCGCAGAAAAGGGATATGCGACGCCGAAAATCGACGTACGCGCGGTCGTGGAGCAAGACGGCAAGTTGCTATTCATGCGCGAGAGTCACGACGGCTTGTGGTCGCTCCCGGGCGGCTGGGCAGACATCGGTGAATCGCCCTCGCAAATTGCCGAACGTGAGGTGCGCGAGGAAACTGGCTTCGAAGTGAAGGCCAGCAAGATGCTCGCGGTCTACGACAAAGCGCGTCACGCCCACCCGCCCGAGTTCTGGTACTGCTACAAGCTTTTCGTGCGCTGCGAGCTCCGCGGTGGCGCGCCGACGCGCGGTATCGAAACGCTCGACACGAATTTTTTCGGCGTGAACGAGCTCCCGCCATTGTCGACGCCCCGCGTGACCGAAGCCCAAGTCCGACGCATGTTCGAGCACCTCGCGCGCCCTGATCTGCCGACTGACTTCGACTGACTTCGACTGACTTCGACTCTCTAGCCCTTCCGCGACGGGAATGGAGTGCTAGTCTGAGGTGCGTTGCTGGATCGCGAGCGCCCCACTCTGCTGACGGCGTTCGCAGCACATGTGTGCGGTTGACCGACACTCGCAGACGTCACTTTTTCTGCAGCAAGCGCGTTCGTCGAGAATCGTTTCTGGGCGCGCTTCCTGCACGGTCATTCTTGGAGGCAGCGCGTGAAACGCAATGACCTAACGAGGAGGCGAGAATGCAAGCCATCGTTTTATCCGCGTACGGTGACCCGAATCGGCTCGAACTTCGCGAGCGACCAGAGCCTGAACCCGGTGCGGGACAAATCAAAGTTCGCGTTGCGAGCGCTAGTCTCAACCCGGTGGATTGGAAGCTGCGCAGTGGCGCGCTTCAGAAAATGATGCCGCTGGAACTTCCTGCGATTCTGGGGCGAGATGCCGCAGGTGAGGTGGTTCGCGTGGGCGCAGGCGTCACGGAATTCAAAGAGGGAGACCATGTGCTCGGGCTCGTGAACGGTGCGTACGCCCAATACGTCGTCGCGGGGACCGAAGCGTGGGCCAGAATTCCCGAGGGGATCGCTGTTCAGGACGCGGGCGCATTGCCGCTCGTGTTGCTCACTGGTGATCAATTGGCCGAAGCCGCACTTGGTCCCAGTGCCGGCGCAGGGTTGACCGTGCTCGTCACGGGCGCGCTCGGCTCGGTGGGGCGAGTTGCCGCGTGGGGCATCCGGCAACGCGGCGCTCGCGTGATCGCTGGCGTGCGAGCCAAGCAAGTCGATGAGGCCAAATCGCTCGACGTCGACGAAGTGGTCGCCATCGACGACGATGCGGCGATAGCTACGCTCCCGGAGCTCGATTGCATCGCCGACACGGTGGGCGGTGAAACGCTCGCCAAACTGGTGCCCAAGCTCAAACCGAGTGGCACCGTGGGCAGCGTGCTCGGTGAGCCGAAAACGGCCAAAGACCGCGGCTTAATGGTCGTCGCGATCATGGCTCACCCCGATAGTGAGCACCTCGCACGGCTCACCGCAGCCGTCGCTTCCGGTTCGCTCGAAATCCCGATCGCCAAACGCTTCCCCCTTGCAGAGGCTCCGGCCGCACAAGCACTCGCCGAGCAAGGTGGCATCGGCAAGGTGCTCCTCATGCCCTTCGCGTGATCGTTCGCGCTCGCTTGGCACGCACCCTGCAGGCACCGAGGCACCAACAGCGAGCTCGAGGAAGCCAACATGCCCGAAGAACGAACCAAGCGACGCGCCGCCAAAGACAAAGCCGAAGGCAAAGCGCCAAGCACCCAAGCGGGTGAATTCGTGCGCGAAGAGATCGACCATGTCCGTGAGGGCAAACATGGCGCGCGCTCGACGAAGCAGGCCATCGCCATTGGTCTTTCGAAAGCCCGCCGCGCTGGCGTCGCATTGCCGCCGCCCAAATCGGATCGCACATCCAAGCGAACTCAGCAAAGCGCCGCTCGCGACAGCGCACGTGGCCGAAGCGAGCCGAATCGAAAGCCTGCCGCGCGCAGAAGCCGGGCAACGCGTGAAGCGCTGAAGCGCGAACCCCACGCCGCAGGGAGCCATGAGGCGTTGTCGCGCCAGGCTCACGCCGCGGCGCGCAGCCGCGGTCCAACGGCGCGCAAAGCGGCCGCGCGCAAGGCCGCGCGTACGCGTGCCGCACGCGGAACCGCCGTGAAGCGCAAGACGGCAGCGTCGCACGCGACCGGCGCGACTCGCCGCGCCAACGCGAATCGCGCGACCCGCGGACGTCGCGCAAGCGCTGCAAAGCGCTGAGCCCGCCATCCCCAGGGTGGCGCGAACGAGGGCAGGGCCTCGAAATCGCGCCGCCCTGGGGGGCACCGTGTGTCACACTCCGCGCGTGCCGCGAAAGCCGATCACGAGCAAAGCAACCGTACAGGCGCGCCCCGACGGCAAGTTCCGCTTCGCCGTCGTTGCCGACACGCACAGCAAGCCGCACCCGGCGACCGAGCAGCGCATTCGCGAACTCGAACCCGACGTCATTCTGCACGCGGGAGATATTGGTGAGCTCGCCGTGTTGGAGCAACTCGCGGCGCTTGCTCCGGTGTTCGCGGTGCGCGGCAACATCGACGTGCAGACCAGCCAAGTGCCGGACATCATCACGCTCGAGCTGATGGACGGCGAGCGCATGAAACTGCGGCTGCTCCTGCTACACATCGCCGTGTACGGGCCGAAGCTGCGCGCTGAAGTGGCGCGCCTAGCGCACAGCGAGCGCGCATCCCTCGTGGTGTGCGGACATTCGCACGTGCCGTTCATCGGGCGTGACCGCGGGGTGACCTTGTTCAACCCCGGCTCGATCGGCCCACGCCGCTTTCAATTGCCGATCTTGCTGGGGACGATCGACATCTCGCGCGAGAGCGCGCGGCTCACGCATATTGATTGTGAAACGGGGAAGACGTGGCTGCCGCCGTAAACGAACATGGGTCTGTTCCAACCCCACACGCAGACAAGGCGCCCCCCACTCGCCCTGTCTGCGCGCTCCAATCGCTCAGTTCGGCACGACGAAGGTCTTGAAGTGCAGGTCGAAACCGTCGCTCGCGTACGACTTCCAGGTCGTGCCGTTGTCGAAGGTCGCATACATCGTGCCAGCGGCATAGGCGTTGTCGCCGGCACCGTTCCACGAGGCGGTGTTTTGGATGTTGTCGACGAAGGGTGGGGCCTCCGGATAGTCCACGAGAATGGCGTACTGCTGCCCAGCAACTTGGGGGATCGCCGTCGTGAACGGGATGACGGTGTTGATCGACAAGTCGCCCCCCGCGGCCGCACGTGCCTCGCCGAGAACGACATTGCTCGGCACGCCGTTGCTGATCGCCTCGATTTGAATGCGCGCCACCTTCGTTACGTCGAGTGCGGTGATGTCGAGCGCGACGCCTTGCAGGTTGCCGCTGACGCTCGCGGTGTACGACTGGGCCGTCAGTACCGGCTTACCGTAGAGTCCCGCGCTGAGACCTCCGGGTGCGGTAAAGGACTGGTCCAGCTGTGCCGTTTGCGGCGGTGCGCAAGTGGAGCTCTGGTCGAAATGGACCGCCGCGCCCGAGTTGAGCGTGACGCTCTTGCCGATCACCGAGCCAAACACCGGTTCATTGACGAGCACACTAGAGGTCGGCGCGTAAACGAGACCGTTGAGCGCGCCGCCGCTATTGATGTTTACCCAGCCTGCGCTGTTGACCAAGAACGCGAGATTCTTGGGGGTGCCATTGGGATTCACATTGCCGCCCAAATTAAGGCTGCCCGTCACCCAAATGCGAACCTGGCCAGCCGGTGAGACGTTGATGGCTCCGGGGGCGCCGACGTTGACGTTTGCAGCGACGTAGTTGCCGGGCGCGAGCGTGATGCTCTGAGCCGCGGTCGAGATGTTGAGCGAGCCCGGGCTGCTCGCGCCGAGCGGAAGGTTTTTCGCTCCAGCCGGCACGGGCACGACCGCGAAACCACCAGGTGTGTTCTTCTTTTGGGTTCCCTTGATTACCCCGCCATTGTTCGTGATGGTGGTCGCGGACTGAATGATGGCCGCGCTGCCGACGTTGGAGCCGCCATAGGCGCCCAAGCTCGATTGGTAGGAGTCGACCAGTGTGCCCGCCCCAATGCTGACATTGCTGGTGTTTGCGACGACCGCGTTGGACCACGCCGCGCAAGGGACGGGATCAGCCACTGTTACGGCCGACTCCGCCGTTGCCGTCGATTCTTCGCCGACACTTGCGGCGCACCCCATGCTCGAAAGCGCGACAAAAAACACGGAAACGCTAGCGACGCCCTTAGCCAATGATCTCATCATGTCGTGACCCTTTCCGTCCTCGGCTCGATCGCCGAAGAATCAGATACCCGCACGTTCGCTCTCAACCCTCGGAGTGTCGGAGCGCGCGAACGTTCGCTCCGACCGCGAGCGAACGTAGCACGTGGAATCGGACCATGGCGGTGATTAGTTCGCGAACATCGATGTTGGCTGACATTATTCGACAGAGCTTCGGCATAAGTCCGCGTTCGCCATCGAATCGACACCACTCGTCCATCGTGAAGGAGGCAACGTTCACTGAACGATTAGCCGTTCGAGATGGGCCGGTCAGTGATGCGATATCAAAACCATGAAGGGACTGTGGCGGACTCAGTGTGTGCCACAAATGCCCAACTCCTAGAAATCGGGCATCCGGCCGCTCGTGAGTCGCGGGTTCGTCATCACAAGTTTTCACTCCTAGAGTTCGCGCCAGGAGCAGAGTTGCGATTTCTAGGTCTCGAGGGTTAGAGTCGCCGCGCTCCGGGGGGTACGTGTGTGGACCCGAAGAAAAGAGGAGACAGCGGAATGCTCAAGTTGAATCTGGGAATCATCGGAACGGGCCTGTTGTTTGCTGTTGGCTGTAGCGGTGGAGATCTCGGTCGCTCCGAGACTGGCAGCGCATCGGCGAGCGGTAACGACACGGCCGTTGGCAGCACGTCAGAAGAGATCGTTCGTGGCACGACCGAGAACGGCCGTAACTACGTGATGTACCTCCGCATCGGGTACCAAAGCGTCACTTCAGGGCACCAGACGATGGGCAATTGTAGCGCGGTGCTTTACGCACCCCGCACGCTGCTCACCGCCGCGCACTGCATCCGGCCGATCCGCAACGCGGGCACGCCCAATCAGTTCGTGGACAACGTGAGTCGTATGCTCGTGTACATCGGCAACAATTATGATGCTGATCTGCAGGCACTCACCACCGCGGGCGGTGGCGATCCGTTCAACGGAGTTCCAGCCGCGCCAGCCGCTTCCAAGTGGATGAAGGCAGACAGCTGGGAAGCGCACCCCAGCTACGACGCAACCGGCACGCTCTATCCGGATCTCGCGCTCGTTTACCTCGATCGCGAGCCGCGCCTGCCGACCACGCCGACTCCCACCAAGATTGACGCCCTCCCGATCGGACGCACTCGCCTGGGTCAGTCGGCGGTCGGCTTGCCGTTCACGGTCGTCGGCTACGGCGCAAACATCGCGTTCAGCGAAGACATTCAGCAGAACGCGGGCGCCGGCCTCAAGCGCAGTGGGCTCTCGCCGTTCGTCGGCACGCCGGTGACTAACCCCTTGCCGCCTCATCCGCATCCGGGGCTCGGCAATCCAACCGTCGTCGCTGGTCTGCTGCAGCTCAATGGCACCGCGCCGAACGCGAACGGCTGCGCCGGTGACTCGGGCAGCCCGACGATTCGCAGTTTCAACGGACAGGAGCAGGTCTGGGGTATCTCCTCGTGGACCGGTGATTTCTGCGAGAAATTCTCGTACTACACCCGGCTCGACGCGCACTTGCCGTTCCTCGACGCGGGCTATCAGAAGGGCGGCCAAGCTCAAACGTCACCGCGTCTCGAATGCGTGGCGACGAATCCGAACGGCGGACTTCGCGCCTACTTCGGCTACAACAACGCCAACGGCGTGATCGTGAACGTGCCCTATGGCACGAACAACCAGTTTGCCGCCGACACGACCAATCAACGCCCGACCTCCTTCAAGCCCGGCGATCACCCGTACGTGTTCGGTGTCAACATCCCGAATGGGCAAACGATCAGCTACAAGCTGTCGCCACCCAACAGCTCGACCACGACGCTCAACGTGAACGCGTCGAGTCCGCGTTGCGCGCCCACGTCGCTCACCACGGCGTGCGCTCAGTCGTGCGACGCTTCCACCGCCGCTTGCCCGGGCTCGACGCAGAGCTTCGAAGATTGCGCCGCGTTCTGCCGCACCTGGCAGACCGACGTTGGCGTCTGCGTGCAAGAGTTCGCCAACTACAACTTGTGCATTGCTGGACTGCCGGCGTCACAATTCACCTGCGACCCCGACTTTGGCGGCTTCCCGAACGAGGGCAACTGCCAAACTCAGATCGACGCACTCAACGCGTGTTTCGAAAACCCCACCTGAGCCGAGCCAGGTAAGGTGAGCGAGAACGGCCGGGAAGCGTTTCCCGGCCGTTTTTTTTTGGTGCGCCGCCTCGTTCGAGGCGATTTGCCGCGTGCTCGTGCCCGAACGGCTCGACTTGTCGTCGCGCGCTAGAAGGCATGTCATATGCATGACTGGAAGGATGTTCTCTCACCTGAAAGGCAGATGGAGCGAGCTGAAACAGTTTGCTCCCGGTGAACGCTTCGAGCGCTTCTACGAGGCGCAGCAACACCGATCCCGCTGGGTGCATATCGCCTATGTCGCGGCTGCGGTGGTGCTGATTCCGGTCGGCGTCGTGTTCGCCTTCATTCCCGGGCCGGCAGTGCTCTTCTTTGCACTAAGTGCCGCGCTTTTCGCGACTCAGTCCCTGTGGCTTGCACGGCAACTCGACCGGGCAGAGCTGGCACTGCGTAGGGCTTGGCTGAACGTCCGGACCTGGTGGCGTTCGCGCCATGACCGGCACGCTTGACGAGCACTGAAGAGCGCACGCCCGTGCAGTGAGGTCGGACTTTACTAGGTTCGAGGTTTTTTCTTCGAACTAGTAAGATCCGGCGACAGCTGCGTAACTAGGGGATCGAGACGAGCATGGCGCAAGCATTGGCATCGGCAGCGAACGCGACCCGCTGGTCATTGATCGTGCGCGCCCAGGGTTCGGGTGCTGATGTGCGGATCGCGCTCGGCGAGCTGCTCAGTCACTATCAAAGATTCGTGATCTGGCTGATAAGGCACTATGGCCATCCGCCCGACACCACTGCCGAGGAGTTGAAGCAAGACTTCTTGGAGGGGATCCTGCGGCGCAACGACATTGCCAAGTTGGAGCGCGGGCGGGGCTCGTTTCGCTCGTGGCTCAGCTTGGCCGTGAAGCGATTCCTAATGAACGAGTGGGATAAGTGGCGCGCGGCAAGCGCAGGCCGTCGCGGCACATCGCCTGCCGGACTCGAACCGAGCGAGCTGTCCGTCCCGGCTGATGAAGCCTGCATGCGCGAATTTGCGAGCCACGTCGTGGCTCATGCGCTCTCACTGCAGCGAGGCGAGAGCCGCGATGTACCGCGCTTCGATGCGCTCGCGCGCTTCTTGCCCGGGCCGCAAATGGATCCGGTGGAGTTAGCGTCGCTGGGTGCCACTCTGGGCATGACTCAAAACGCGTTGGCCAAGGCCATTTGCCTGATGCGTGCGCGCTTTCGTGAGCTCCTGCGCGAAGCGATTCGCGACCTCCTCGATCTGGAGCGCGGCCTCGATGCTAGCGCCGACGACGCAACGCGCGAGACGATTCGACTCGCGAGCGCGCGTGCGATTGACGACGAGCTGCGCGAGTTGCGTCGGTATTTTTGGCCATGAACTCGTGTTCGACCTGCCAAGCGGAGCTCGTCGAGACCTCCTTCGGCCCTTTGTGCGGAGCGTGCGCTCTGCGGACGGGGCTTTCGGAGGAGCGCGTGCTGATCGGTGACTACGAGCGGTTTCAGCTGCTGGGTGAAGGTGCGATGGGCAGCGTGTTTCTCGCCAAGCACGTCGATTCCGACGAGGTCGTGGCGCTGAAGCTGGCCAAGGTCGAGTTACTTCAGCGGCCCGGCGGTCAGGCGATCTTCCGCCAGCAAGCCAAGATCGAGAGCTCGCTGCGTCACCCGAACATCCTGCCCGTGCAAGGCAGCGGGCATCACCAAGGTCAGCCGTTCGTGGTCATGCCGCTCATGGAAGGCGGCACGCTCGCAGAGCCTGCAAATGCCGAGCGGTATGCAGAGCCCGTCGCGCGCGCAAAGCTGATGCTCAGCATCGCGCGTGCGGTTCAGTTTGCACACGAACGCGGGGTGCTTCACTGCGATCTCAAACCCGACAACATCCTGTTTGACGCCGCGTGGGAACCGCGCGTGAGCGACTTCGGGCTGGCGCGTCACCTCGACACAGCCACCTTCGCGGACTTTGTTGCCGTTCAAGGGGGGACGCCCGGTTGGATGTCACCCGAGCAAGCCCGAGCGGAGCCGTTGACGACGGCGTCGGACGTGTACGCCCTGGGTCTCGTGCTGCATTGGCTTTCGATCGGCGGCGCAGCTTCGGGAAGCGCTTGGAACGACGCGGTTCGCAGCCAGCGCGAGACGCCGCTCAGGCGCTGGTCCCCCGAGCTCGGTTGGGGGCTTGCAGCAATTGCGCACCGCGCGCTCCAAGAAGATCCCACGCGCCGCTACGGTTCGGCCGCGGCGCTGGTCGAAGATTTGGAGCGCTTGCTCACCGAGCGACCACTTCGCGATCAGCGGATCCCCATTTGGGGGCGCTGGTTTCATTGGTCTCAGCGCCATCCGGGTGCGCGCAACGCTATTTTCTTGCTGCTGCCGATGTTTGCTCTGATCACCTTGCTGATGGCGGCGACACAACGCAGCGAATTGCGGCGCGCGGTGTTGGACGTCAACGCCTACGCAGCCAGCGGACAAGCGGCTGCCGTGCTCTATCAATTTCGCGACGACGCCGAGACGATCGAACGCGCTGCCGCGGATCCCGCGGTGCAGGCTTTGACTCATGGACCGCTTCACGCCCCCGCGCCGCGGCCGGGTGAAGGCGTTGGGCAGGATCCTTGTCGCACGCAGACAGCGCTGGAGCAGTCAGGCGCGCTCCAGCCATTCGCGGTTGGGTTTTCCACCGTCGTGCTGCTCGACGCCGAAGGCTGCCCACGCGCCAGAATCTCGGAGGAGCCTTCCCAACCCGACTACGTGCGCTCGAGTTACGATTGGCGCGACTACTTTGCGAGCGCCGCGCGTGACGCCGAGCGTCCGGAGCGCATCAGCTACGTCCGCAAAGCTTATCGCTCTTCTGTTTCACAGCAGATCAAGTTCGCCGTTTCACGCCCCATTTTCGCCGATGGTAGCTGGGTCGGCGTGATCAGCGGTTCCAGGGTCGCGGCTTCCACGCTCGAGCTCCCGCGCATGAAGCGCAGCGAAAGCGGCGAACGGATGACCGTGCTGGTCGGCCCGTTCGAGGGTGAAAATAGCGGGCCGCACCCACCCGCCTCTGGCCCACCGGAGTTCACCTTGCTGGTTCACGCGCGGTTGCAACGAGGCACCAAGGTGAAGCTGGATGAAGCGACCGCTGCCGAGCTAGCACGCGCGTTCCGAAGTCCGAGCGCGAGCGCACGCCAATTCGAGCTTAGTACGGCGCTCCCGTTGCAGCGTGCTGACTACGCAGATCCGCTATTGGGTGAGCGCTGGCTAGCGGCCTTCGCCCCGGTTGGCGCGACTGGCTACGTCGTGCTCGTTCAAACCCGCGACTCGGTAGCGATTCGCCCGAGCAACGGGCTCGCTCGGATTGGGCTCGGTTTGGCGCTCGGCTCTGGCGGTCTAGTCACCCTCTGGGGTTCATTTTACCTATGGCGCCGAAAACGAATGCGCGTGCGATAATGTTCGAGCTGCCGAGCGTAATAGTGCTGATCATACGTCTCGATTGAGCTCAAACTTCCAACCTAGCGGACGCAAATTGTTTTCATCCATCGGCCGCCGCGGCTAGTACGTTTGCAGCCGTTTTTCTGGTACGAACTTGCGTGCAGCGGGGGCCGGCCTCAACCCCCATCTCCTCGCGCGCTGACTCGACGCCTCCGCAACCGCTCCTCCGGAGCGACGCGCACGATCTCGTTGCTCACCGGATCGCGATAGCGCACTTGGCGCAACAAGATAGGCCCATTCTGTCGGCCTTCCGGGAAAAGTAGCCGCTCCTGCCGTAGCAAGCCCGAGGGGTGCTCGATGCCCGTATCACGCCAGGTATTCAGATCGTCAGGCGGAGCTTCGAAGCGACCGAGTAGGAACTCGAGCGCGCTGGTGCCTTGTGAGGTGAAGAAGGCCGCAAACACTGCCGCCCAAAAGACCAGAGCGGTAAAAACGACGAAGAAGGCCAAAGCTCGGCATCTCGTAGCGCCGCTTACCCGCTACAACAAGCGAGGCCGGCAGAGTGCTCGCTCAAAACTGCGCGTGTCCGCGAATGGCGCTGCGAATTTCCTCACTCAGCTCCAGTCCGTGCGGTGCCTGCGCCGCTGAGCGCTCCCAGCGCGCCAACCACCGCGCATCGAGCGGCTGATCGAGTAGCTCGCGGCGGGTCGCGGCCACTGTGGTTTCTTTCTTCAACCCGGTCGCGATTCCGGTTCCGACGAAGAAGCCTCCAAGGAGCAGCGAGACGCGCGTGGGTGTGGCCGCGCTATACGTGTACAGCGTGCAGCCGCTGCCCTCGGTTCGCGCGTGCGTGCGCAGCTTGGCGAACGCCGTGGGCGTCCATAGCGTTGGATTGGAGGTGGGCGAAAACGGATCGAAGAAGATCAAGTCTGCGGGTTCCCAATCACGCTCCCACAGCTGTGCTGCGTCGCCGAGATGCAGGGCCCATTGCGCGCCTGCTCCTTGCCAGCGACCGCCGTTCAACAAATCCATCCCCGCAGCCAAAAACGGCTGCAAGAATGGGAACCCGGTGGCGTCCGCCAATGCCAGCCTGAGCGGCGCAAGATCGATCTCGAAGCTGACGATCTCGAGCTCACGGCGTTGTCGCTCGCCCAGTTCGCTCGCGCACGTCAATGCCGCAACCGCGTTGGTCCCTGCGCCTAGCCCCACGTCCCAAATGCGCAATGGCGGCCCTTCGCTTTGGAGCTTTTCCGCCAACCCTGATTGCTCGACATACAAGGCGCGGGCCTCTTGCCAAGGCCCCACTGACGGATGCATCACCTCGCCGTGACCGAGGTGGCGCACCGCCCGCGCGCCGTTGCGCAGCGTGACGAGTTCGAAGTCGCCGTCACGCATTGCAGGCGGGTCTTCATCCGGCACGGTCGAACCTCGGTTTCGCGACTTGCGACATTTCTCGGGCTTTTACCGGCGCCCCGCGCCGTTGCCAATGGTTCTCCGGATCAGGGCAGCCGTCCCTCGACGCCGAAGGCTGAGCCGCCGCTCGCCGTGCCGCGTGACCATGAAAAAAGAAAATGCCCAAGCGAATGAGATTGGGGGGCGGTCGCGTTCCAGCATCGCACCTCGAGGTTCCGCGTGGTTCCGCGCACATCGTTAAGTGCAGCCGCGCCTCACATTTCTGAATTGCCACTTCTTTGGTTTCTCGTCGCCGATCGACTAAATGGGTAAGGTGACTGCACCGAATCTAGCCACTCGCGTCAGCACGCGCACTCGCACGATTCAGGTTTGGCCTGTGCCGGAAGTGCCGTGTTTTGCAGGGGAAAGTGAGCCGGCGCCGGACTCGGGGCCCGTGTTGATCGGGACGTCGGTGACGGACGCTGCGCCTGCGTCCGCTCCTTTCGATACCGCGCAGCTCCCGAGCTGCGGCGAAAAGGTAGGCGGTCGCTGTGTCTTGCGCTCGTTGCTCGGTGAGGGCGCGTTCGGTCGCGTGTTCGCTGCCGAGGATGAGGAAACCGGGCAACAAGTCGCGCTCAAAGTGGTCGGGTTGCGTCGCTATCCGCGTGAATACGCCGAGCATGAGTTACGCGCATTGGCGGCGATCGCGCATCCGAACGTCGTGCAGCTCAACGAGCACGGTGTCGAAGCTGGCGCGCCCGAGCCGTACCTTTGGTACACGATGCCGCTGTATCAAGGGTTGGACTTGGCGGCGCTGCTCAAGCACCGCGGTCACCTGACGCTCGCGCGCGCGCACGCGGTGTTCACGCGCATCGCCGGAGGCGTGTGCGAGATGCATCGGCTTGGGTTGCGGCATCAAGACATCAAACCCGACAACATCTATTTGGCGACCATGGCCGGCGTCGCCGAGCATCACCCGGTATTGCTCGACCTGGGCGGTGCAGCGCGCGAACACGCCAATCGCCCGCTCGTGGCGACGTTTCCCTTTGCCGCGCCGGAGCAGACCGAGGCCTTGATCGGCGGTTTGCTCGGCGAACAGCACGCCGCCCTGAGCGAAAAGGTCGACGTGTACGCGCTCGCGGCGACACTGCTTTTCTCGCTCATCGGTTCGAAATTTGCCGGCCACGACGTGGCGCAGAACGACAGCGGTGTCGAAGCCACGCCCGAGGCGTTGACCGCGCTCCGCTCACAACTCGCTCGTATTCATGCCGCGCGCGCGCTCACACCGCTGCCCGAAGAAGCATTGCCTGGGCTGTTCGGCGCAGTGCGCGAGCGGCTCAGCGCGGCGTTTAGCCGTTGGCTTGCGGTGGATCCGCTACAGCGGCCACGTGCGCGGCAGTTCCTGGAAGAGCTTTCGGTATTGCTCGAGTGGGACAGTGAGCTCACGCGCCGACGTCAGTCGCGCGAGTTGCGACGCAAACTGGTCGCTGTCTCGGCAGGGCTGTCGTTGGCGGCGGGCATGGGCGGTTTCATCGGTTATCAGTGGCACAAGCGCACCATGGGTGAAGCGAAGCAAGCGACCAATGCCGCGCTGAAGAAGGCCGACGCTGCGTCGGATGAGTTGCACCGCGCGGGCACGACCCTGGACAAGATCATCGCGGATCCTTCTTTGGGCGCGGTAGAGAAGGCGCGCAGGATCACCGAGGTGGTCGAGGCTTTGGAGGCTCAGACGGAGCGCATGGCGCTCGCCAATGAGCGCCTGGCGCAAGAGCAGAAGAACGCGGAGCGAGAAGCTCGCTTGCGCGCGCAGCAGGAGAAGGCTGCGTTCGACGCTGCGCTAGAAAAGGCGGAAGGCGAGCGCGCAGCGGCAAAGAGCGCGCAGGCGACGGCCGAGACCGCTGCGTGGAAAGCCGAAGCAGAACGCGATCAAGCGCGGAACGATCAAGCCGCCGCGGACGCGGCCCGCGCGAAGGCCGAGCGAGAGCGGTTGCTCGCACAGCAAGACAAAGCGGCTGCGGACGCCGCGCGGGCGAAAGTGGAGAGCGACCGAGATCGACTCGAGGGCGAGAAGAGCGCGGCCGAGACGGCCAAGTTGAACGCGCAGGCAGAGCTGGCTTTGGCGCGTCAAAACAAGGCTGCCGAGGACAAGGCGGCATTCGATCGCGGCGTCGAAGTGGGTTACGGCAAGCGTCGGCCGAGCCAGTAAAACGGTGGTAGCCTCCGGGCTATGCCAGTCAGTGAGCAGTGCGCCGAGTGGGTCGAGCAGCGGTTTACGCAGTCGATCGTGCCCACGTTGCAGAAGTACATCGCCATCCCGAACAAGAGTCCTTCGTTCGACGCCGCGTGGAAGCAAGCGGGGCATATGGATCGCGCGGTGGAATTGCTGGCCGGCTGGGCGCGCGAAGCGATGCCCGAGGGCGCAACCCTCGAGGTAGTGCGACTCGGTGAACGCACTCCGGTGATCTTCATCGACGTACCCGGCACGGGCGGTGCGGCGGGCGATACGGTTTTGCTTTATGGGCATTTGGACAAGCAGCCGGAGATGACCGGTTGGCGTGAGGGCCTCGGGCCGTGGCAGCCTGTGCTCGAGGGCGACAAGCTGTATGGACGTGGTGGCGCGGATGATGGCTACGCGATCTTTGCGTCGCTGACCGCGCTCGCCGCTTTGCGACGGGACAACGTGCCGCACGCGCGGGCGGTGGTGCTGATCGAGGCGTGTGAAGAGTCCGGAAGCTATGATTTGCCGGCATATATCGAGCATCTGGCACCGCGCATCGGCGAGCTCTCGTTGGTCGTCTGTCTCGACTCGGGCTGTGCGAACTACGAGCAGCTGTGGTCGACGACTTCACTGCGCGGGTTGATTGTAGGGACGTTGGAGGTGTCGCTGTTGAGTGAAGGAGTGCACTCGGGCGACGGCTCGGGTTTGGTCGCATCCAGCTTCCGCATTGCACGGCAATTGATCGAGCGCTTGGAGGACGCGAACACCGGCGCGATCAAGCTGGAAGCGCTGCACGTGCCGATCCCGCCCGAACGCGCGGCACAGGCGCGTGCCGCGGCAGAGGTGTTGGGCGACGAGGTTTGGCAGAAGCTACCGTTGCAGTCGGGGGTGCGCGCCGTTACGGACAGCAACACGGAGCTCGTCTTGAATCGCACTTGGCGACCGGCGCTCGCGATCACCGGTGCCGATGGCTTGCCGCCGATCGCGAATGCCGGAAACGTGATGCGGCCGGTGACGCGCTTGAAATTGTCGTTGCGTTTGCCGCCGCGTTTGGACGCGAAACGCGCGGCCGCGCAGGTGAAAGCGCTGCTCGAGAGCGAGCCGCCCTATGGCGCGAAGGTGAGCTTCAGCGGCAATGACGGCAGCAACGGCTGGGACGCGCCCCCGCTTTCGCCCTGGCTCGCGAGTGCGCTGGAAAGCGCCTCGAATCGGCACTTTGGACGCCCCGCGATGTACCTCGGCGAAGGCGGCTCGATCCCGTTCATGGGCATGCTGGGTGAGAAATTCCCGAAGGCGCAATTCTGCATTACCGGAGTGCTCGGCCCTGGCTCGAACGCGCATGGTCCGA
Organism: Polyangiaceae bacterium; assembly: GCA_035634635.1. GTDB lineage: Bacteria > Myxococcota_A > Polyangia > Polyangiales > Polyangiaceae > PMG-095. The sequence goes on along the minus strand of DASQCO010000064.1, from coordinate 182,652 downwards.
ACGAATTTTTGCATTTGCCGACGGCACGGAAGTTGACGCTGTGCGTGGCAGACGTGCTCGCTGCGCACGCCGCTCAATCAATCTGACTCATGGTGCGCAAGGCCAAGCGCAAGGCGCGCGCAGGGCGGCAGCTCAACGCCAAGCAAATCGAAGAGCGGTTGCTGGCGACGAGCTTTCCCCGTTTGCACATGATGCTGATCTTGGCGCTCGCCGCGGTCGGAACGTTCTTGTGTTCGGCCATGCTCGTGCGCTGTGGCCTGAGGAGCATGGGCGTGCGCTACGCGCTGGCGGTGGTCGGCGGATACGTATCGTTCTTGTCGTTCGTGCGGGTGTGGATTGCGTATCAGACGCGCAATTGGAAGTTTGGTCGGCAAAAGCCGCAGGCGTCGGAGCGGCGTGACTACGACGGCGATGTTCCGGATGGACTTGGTGATGCCCTGAGCCGGCTGGATGTGCCGGATTTGAGCGCGCTCGAAGATTTGGGCAATCTGGCAAGCTCCGCGGGACAGGCTTTTTCCGGCGGCGGGGGCTCGTTTGGTGGCGGCGGCGCGAGCGCTTCTTGGGACGTCGACCTCGGTTCGGGCGACAGCGGCGCGTCCGACGCGCTGGACGCCGTGAGTGGCTCGGACGACGCGTTGCCGATCGTGATCGCAGTGATTGCGCTGCTCGGCGGGGTGGTCGCGCTGGGCTTCGTCGTCTATTCGTCGCCAGTGCTGTTTGCGGAGGTGCTGCTCGACGTGGCCGTGCTGGGCGCCGTGTACAAGAAGAATCAGCGGCATCAGCGCAGTCATTGGGCTGCGGGCGTGCTTGGGCGGACCTACAAGCCGATGTTGGTGCTGTCGGTGTTTGCCGCGATTTTCGGCTTTGCGATGCAGAGCACCGCACCGAAGGAAACGACTCTGGGCGCGGTGCTGCGCGCTTCGGACAAGCCTGCGACGAAGCCGTAACCTCGCGCAAGCGCTTGCGCGAGTCAGCTCGCGAGCGGCGCTTTCAGTCTTTTGGGTAAGCGCTCCACGAGTTCGACGTACAACGCCTCCCAGCGGCTTTCGAGGATCGCACTGCGCAGGTGTGCCATCAAGAGCTGCGTGTGGTGGATGTTGTGAATCGCGACCCAGCGCACGCCCTGCGCGTTGCCCACGCGCAACAAGTGATGAATATACCCGAGGGGTTGGCTTTGGCAGCCGAGGCAGGTGCAGCCGGGCTCGAGCGGGCCTTGGGCGTGTTGCATCGCCGGGCGCATGGTTTCGAGCACGCCGTGGAACGTGTAGGCGTAGCCTTGCTGCGCCATTTTTGTGGGCAAAATGCAGTCGAACAGATCGACGCCGCGGTGCACGGCTTCGACTAGATCGAGCGGCGTCCCGACGCCCATCAGGTAACGCGGTTTGTCTCGCGGGAGCAGGGCGGTGCACAGCGCGGTCATGGTTTCACGCTCGCTGCGCGTTTCACCGACGGCCAGGCCGCCGATGGCGAAGCCGTCGAAGGGTAGGGTGGTGACGGCCTGTGCGCTCTGTTCGCGCAGCACGGGATGAACGCCGCCTTGCACGATGCCGAACAGTGCTTGTCCGCGCTGGTTTCGGATGTGCGCTTCGAGGCTGCGCTCCGCCCAGGCGTGCGTCGTGGCCATGGCTTCGCGCGTGCGCACCTCGTCCGACGTGGATTCGACGCACACATCGAGCACCATCATGATGTCGCTGCCGATGGCTTGCTGCATTTCGATGCTGGATTCGGGCGTCAGCAAGTGCTTGCGGCCACTCGGTAACCGAAACTGCGCGCCGCGTTGGCTGATGCTGCGTTCGCCGGGCAGCGAGAAAATTTGATAGCCACCGCTGTCGGTCAGCACCGCGCCTTGCCAGCCCATGAAGCGGTGAATATCGCCGAAGCTCGCGAACACCTCGGGGCCTGGGGCATCCAACAAGTGATAGGTATTCGAGAGAATGATCTTGGCGTTCGTGCTGCGGGCGTCGTCCATCGAGATGTGACGGAAGCTCGCGCGCGTTGCCACGGGCATGAATACCGGCGTTGGAATGTCACCGCGGCGGGTATGCAACACGCCGGCGCGGGCGCCTTGCGCGGTCGTGTTCAGCAGGGAAAATCCGACGCTCACCGAGTGCGCACATGACCTCGCGCCTGAACGCTGTCAACCGCGCGCGTCGACCGCGCCGCTCAGCGCGCGAGCCACTTCACGCGCGCAGCGTGCGGATCGCCCGGATAGCGGGCGAGAAAGCGGTCCGCGCGTTCGCTCGCGGCGGCGTGAGTACCGCGCGCAACGAGCGCCTCGATCGCGACCACTTCGGCTTCAGGTGCCAGTTGGCCGTCCGCCCGTATTGAGCACCGCCAAAGACCGATAGGATGCGGGCTTTGTCGAAGCGTAGTGTCCCCGCTTCGACAGGGACCTTCGCGTTGTTCACGCTGCCAGTCGCGCGCAAGCGGCCTTCCGCAACCGCTGCGGCCGCAGGCGAAGTCGGCGCAGTAACCGGAGCTTTGGCTGCAGGTGGCGGTGAAGACTCCTCTTTGGCCGTGGCCTTCGAGTCGGCTTGTGGATTCAGGGCGGTTGCGCTGACCACGGCCAAGGCATTGGCGACTTCTTGACACGTCGTTCCGTGCACCTCGCGCGCGGTGGACGTTGCTTCATCCGTCGTGGCTTGCAGAGTGCCGCGAAAGTCGGCGCCGTCTTGCACGATCGAGACTCGCAGCGCCCACGCCGAGCCAGGTGCGCGGGGCCCAGTGAAGCTGCCCCCGCGTTCTTCGACCGCTGCCTGGAACTCGCTCTCGGACGGACAGCCCGTCGCGGCGTCATAGGCCAACGCCACACGGCTTGCTGCGTGCGCCTCCGCAGTCCCAAAAAAATACGCGCAGCCACCCAGAGCCAAGAACTTCACTCGAGTCAGTACCTTCACCCCCGGCTAATGATGCAAAGAATGCCTCACGATCACGAAATGCGCAGAGCCTCGCGTGAAAACGTCGCGGCCGGCTGCAACTGCTGCATTTGCGATCGTTTTGCCGGGCAATCTTGCCTGACGGGGGACTCGAGACAGGCGCTCGGCGAGCGTGTTACCGTGTGCGGTGCATGTCGGAAGAAGATCGTTCAGACGGACCGCCGCGTGCTCCATCGGACCAAACCCTGCTCGGCGTAGCGCCGCCGCCGATTGAGCCGTCGCCGCCGTCCGCGCAGCGCAGCCCGGTGTTCGTGCGTTCGGGCACGTCCGTCGCGGACGTAGAGCCCCCGCCGGTGCCGCGCATGGCCTTGCCCAGTCGCCCCCCGTCATCGCCCAGTTCGGATTCAGCAGCCGCGGCTGCGAGCCTCGCGCCCTCCGGTGATCAGCTCGAGCGCACGCGGCGCCTATTGGGTGCTCACCCTGCGCTGTGGATGCTGCTCGCGCCTGGCCTGCTCGCGGTGACGGCCATCGCGCTCGTGCGCGCTACAGCGGGACATCACGGCGCCAAGTTGTTGGCTGCTAGCGCTACCGCGACGAGCGTGGCTGAAGCGAGTCCTCCGCCCGTTCCCGTCGAGACTCCAGCACAGCAACTGGCGCGCCTCAAAGCGCGACCGCCGGAGTCGTTGACGGCGCGCGAACTTGCGCTGCTCGCCGAGGCGCAAGCCGAAGAAGCTCGCTCCGCAAGCAAAGCGCTGCGCTCCAAGATTGAGGCGAACCCCGCGCTCGGCAAAGATCCCGTGACGCAGCGCGAGTTGTTGCGGCTCGCCGAAGACGCGCGCACCAGCACGGACGCGCTCTCGGCCATGGCAGCGCTGGACGCGCCGACCGGCGCAGATCTCTTGTACGAAGTGTGGACGCACACACCGGTGCGCAGCGATGCGACCGATCTCGCGCGTGCGTTCGTCTACAGCACGGATGTTCGGCCGAAAACCTCGCCTGCGCTCGCGGTGGCGCTCGAATTGCGGGTGGCCGAGCGCTGCGAGCAATACAAAGCGCTCTTGCCGAAAGCCCTCAAAGACGGGGATCGACGATCGACGCACCTGCTGCTCAAGCTCAGCGGCAAGCGCGGTTGCGGGCCGAAGAAGAGCGAAGACTGCTATGCCTGCTTGCGCGAACAACCGGACGAACTGACGGCCACGATCAACGCAGTCAAGAGTCGGCGTCCGCCGGAATTCAGCGGACCCTGAGAAATATTTCTCCGGGCGACACGCTCGCGTCGAAACCAAGTTCGAGTTCGAACGCAGTTTTCTTTGGGAAGGTGCTTCGGTGCTTCGACTCGAAGAGAGTGGTTCGACTTCGAACTATTCCCACTTGGGAGAGGGTGCTTGGCATCGAAAAAGTGGTTCGACTTCGAACCATTCCTTTTTTTCGGGAGAGGGTGCTTGGCGTCGAAAAAGTGGTTCGACTTCGAACCATTCTTTTTTGGGGAGAGGGGTGCCTGGCGTCGAAAAAGTTGTTCGACTTCGAACAGGTTTTTTCTTCTGGAGGGCCCTGACGCTGAAAGGAGCGTTTGCGGTCGAGTGGGGCTGCCTTGAGGGGGGCGCTCCCAATCCGGCATCGCAGCTCGCTGAGCACTGGGTTCCCGTCGCTGCGCGTCCCGCGCGGCGCGTCGGAGCTCGACGCCGAAGGCTGAGCCGGTGGCGACGTGCCGCGTGACCATCAAAAATCTCCCAATTCTTGGGGCGTCAGGCGTGCGCGATTGTTCGCCGGTGCGCCGGGCAGTGCACTAACGTAGGTTCGAATGGTCTTCGCAGTCGTGATCGATGTTCCGCCGATCGAGGCGGCCACGGCTGCGCGCACCATCGCGACTTGCAACGCAACGCTTGGTCCGGAGCAATGCGTGCTCGCGAACGCGAGTGCCGGCGAGCAGCCCGCGTCGCGTTGGTACGCGGTCGTGCGCTTTGGCGTGGATGGCGAAGCGCGGCTCACGATCGAATTGTTCGACGGGAGTCTCCCCGGAGGTCACGCCGAAGGTCGCGTGGCGAGCAGCGAGCTCGAGTTCAAGGAGCGTGATTCTCCCGAAGAGCGTTGGGCGTCAGCGGGCGTAGTCGTTGCCGCGTTGGTGTTGGCGCAACCGACCGATCGCGCGCCGAGCGAGAAGAAGGCCGAACCGCCACCGGTTGTCGTCGTACCGCCAGCGCCCAAACCACCCGCGCCCCCCCCGCGACGAACGCACTTTTGGCGATTGGACTTGGGAGTGACCGCGGGTTCGGAAGAGCGCGGCGCGGCGCTTCGCGTTGGTCCGCTCGCGCGTCTCGGGTTCGTGTTCGAGGGCGTCCCGGTGTTTGCGTCGGCCGGCGCCGCCTACACCGTTCAAGGTTCGGGTAACACTGACTTGACCTGGGTCACGGGCGCGCTGGGCGCCGGGGTTCGTGTAAGTTTTGCGCATGAACGTGCCGCTGTGGAGGCGCGCGGCGAGGCTGTAATTGAGACGGTAGGCATCGAGGCGACGGACGGGCAGCGCACCGAGAGCGCGCGCCGGACCCGCTTCGGTCCGCGTTTCGGGCTGGATCTGAGCGGCTATTTCGTCAAAAACTGGGCGCTGCTGGCGGGCGCCGAGGCCGGGGTTCTAGGCCCCCGAGTGGTGATCGAGGTGGCCGGTCAGACTCGGGAATTGCCGCCGTTCGCTTGGGGGCTGGTTTCTGCGCTGCGCTATGACTTTCGCTGACTGCTGATGCCAGGCCACGGCGACCAAGAACATGCGGTGCAAGCTCCTGGCCCCAAATGATCCCCCGTGAGAAAATAATTGACCCGATGTCCGAGCCCAAACGCCTGAGAGCGCTCGTCGGGGGCAACGGCCAGCACGCGGGTAATGAGCCCTCGGACGAGCAGATCGTGGCGGGCCTGACTGCGGGTGAGGAGTGGGCCGCCGAGGCGCTGTATGACCGCGTCCACCCAGCGGTCGACCGCGCGCTGCGCCGCGTTCTGCAGAGCAACGCCGATCACGACGACCAAGTGCAGGTCGTGTTCGAGCGCGTGATCCGCACCTTGGTCGAACGCAAATTTGCCGGTGCCTGCAGTCTCTCCACCTGGGCCACCGCGATTGCTTCGAATGTCGCCGTCGACACCGTGCGCGCGCGCATCCGAGAGCGCGCGTTGGTTTGGGAAGATCGCGCGCGCGGCGCCGAGCACGCGGCCAGCGTGCCGAGTGGCAACTTGGAGCGGCAGTTGGAAGCCCGCGCCGAGATCGCCGAGCTGCACGAGATTTTGAGTTCCATGGATTCAGCGCAAGCCGAGACCGTGTTGTTGCACGACGTGCACGGACACGAGCTCACCGAGATCGCGCTGATCACCAAAGTGTCGGTCGCGGCCGCGCAGTCGCGGCTCGTGCGCGGTCGCAAAGAATTGCTACGCCGCGCGCGCATTCGCTTGGGGAGGTCGTCATGAGTGACGACGCCAATGAAGTGCGGCGCTTGCTCGGGGCACTGCGCGATCGCCCCGTGAGCGTCGACGCGGAGCGACTCGCAGCGCGCCGCGAGCGCGTGGTCGCGGTGTTGAAGCGTGACGTTCGAACGCTGGCGGCCGAGCGCGCTTCGCGCAGGCAGCGCGGCGTCGGTTATGTCGCGCTGTCGTTGGCTGCGGCCGCGGGCGTGCTGTTCGGCGTGCATCGCTTGGCTCAGTCGGGCAGCGCGTCGCCCCCGTTGGTGATCACGTTCGTGGGCAGTGTCGGGCAAGCGACGGCGCGTTCCGAGGCGAATGCCAGCGTGAGTCCGCGCCCGCTGCACGCTGGCGAGAGCCTGCTCGCCGATCCGGGCGTCATCGAAACCGTGGCGGACGGCTCGGCCGAGCTAGTCACGAGCGCTGGGCTGGGACTCAACTTGGGCGCCGCCACGCGCGTGTCACTCGCTGGCTTGGTCGGCGCCGCGGCGAGCAATCAGGTCGAGCTCAAGCAAGGCTATCTGAATTGCAGCGTGCCGCATTTGAACGAAGGCCAGCGCTTCTCGGTGCAGACGCCCGACGCGCGCGTCGTCGTGCACGGCACGGTGTTTTCGGTGCGTGTCGACGCGAACCGTGCGCCTGGCAGCGAAACCTGCGTCGAGGTAACGGACGGCGTGGTCATCGTGCAGCACGGCGGCAGCGAAACGGCGTTGAATCGCGGCGATCGCTGGGGTTGTGAAGCGAGCCTCGGTGCAAACGAGAGCTCCAGCGCGTCCAAGCTTGCAGTGAATCCTCCCTCCGCACCTGCTCCCGAGCAAAATAGCGACGTCAGCGAGCATCGCAGCGTGCCGCACGCCTCTGCGCGCGCGGTGCCACATGGCACGCTCGGTGAAGAGAGCCGGCTTTTGCAAGAAGCGCTCGCCGCCGAGCGCACGGGTCAACCGGAGCGCGCTCAGGCGCTCCTCAACCAACTGCTCGTGCGCTACCCGAGCTCGCCCTTGGTGCCTGAAGCGCGCCGCGCCTCCGCGCGCATCGCGAGCACTTCTTCGGGTAAGTGAGTGCTGAATGGCGCGCGGTTCGTCGCTCGGTGCGCTAGTGACGTGTATCGGGCTGCTCGCCTGCGGCGAAACCCACGTCACATTGCTGGAACCGATCGTCGGTCATGGCGGCAGCGGTTCGTCAGTGGATGCTTCCGTCGGCGGCAACAGCAGTGGTGCCAACAACGGCGGTGACGCCGGGGCGCCTTTCGCGGGGCCTCTCGCGCACTTGATTCATCGTTACAGCTTCGATGGTGAAGGCACGCGCGTCAGCGACTCCATCGGCTCGCAGGATGGGACGCTGATGGGCGGCGCGACGCTCAGCGGCACCGGGCACGTCACGCTCGACGGCATGGACGACTACGTCGATCTGCCGAATGGGTTATTGTCCGGATTGAACGACGCAACGCTCGTTGCCTGGCTGTCTTGGGATGGCGGGAAGATATGTTGGCAACGCGTGTTCGACTTCGGCAGTTCCGACGCGGGAGAGGGTAACGTTGGTAACGCTACCAGCAGCTTGTTTGCTACGCCTCTGCGCTGTGGCAACAACGCCGACGGTAGCATGGCGACTGGGCCTGCAACTGTATTCGAAAAGACCGACGTCATCTCGGCTTCGGTCGACAGCGACCGCCCGTTCCCAGTGCTGAACGTTGCCATGCTCGCGGTGGCCGTCGATAGCAAAGCGCAAGAGCTGCGCATGTACGCGGCCGGCGAGCGACTCAGTACGAGCAAACTGGTATCGCTCGCCCAATTGGTCGAAGAAAATGAGTGGCTTGGTCGCTCACAATGGTCGCAAGATCACTACTTGCGCGGCAGCTACGACGAGTTCCGGATTTACGACGTCGCCCTCAGTCACGCAGAGCTCGCCGCGCTCGAAGCCGCCGGCCAAGACTCGCTCGGGCGCTGAGCGCCGATCAGCGCGTCGAGCGCTGTGCCACCGAGGCGCGCGGCGATCATTCCTGCCTGGCGGCTGCGCGGTCGTTCGACCCAATCAAGTGCATGAAATGGGCGTATTGGTTGGCGGCTCCGTTGCTCACGACATTCGCCTGCGGTGCTTCGAATAGCGATCAACCGCCTGTCGTGGCGAGCGGCGGCACAGCGAACGCTGGCGCTGCCGGAACCGCGAAGCCGAGCGGCGGCGCATCGTCGGCGAGCGCTGGCAGCATCGGCGTTGGCGGCACTTCGAGCGCTGCAGGAAACCCGGGCAGTGCCGGGAGCGCTGCAGCGGGCACAATGAACGCTGGCGGCGTGGCGAACGGCGCTGGCGGTGCAGGAGGCAATGCTGCAGCCGGCGGCAAGTCAGGGAGCAACTCGGGCGGCAGCGCGGGTAAGCCCGGCAGCGCGGGTAGCGGTGGCATCGGGGGTAGCGCTGGCAACGCGTCCGCTGCTGGTAGTGCCGGACAGGCGACTTGCACGCCTCCAGTCGCGGGTTCGCAAGGCAAGAACCCTCTGTTCAGCGACCAGTACACCGCGGATCCCGCGCCCTTCGTCGACAACTGCACCTTCTACATCAACTGTGGCCATGACGAAGGCAGCACCGGCTTCGTGATGAAGGAGTGGTTCTTGCTCTCGTCGACCGACATGGTCACTTGGACCAAGAAGGTCGCGCTCTCACTCAAAGATTTCAAGTGGGCCGACGCCAACGCCTGGGCCGGGCAAATGGTGAAAAAAGGTAGCAAATACTACTGGTACGTGCCTGTGAACGAGGCCGGCAGTGGCATGGCGATCGGCGTCGCGGTGGCCGATAGCCCAAGCGGCCCGTTCAAGGACGCGTTGGGCAAAGCGTTGATCGATGACGCGTTCGAGCTCTCGAATATGGGCTTCAAGACTCCGCCCGACACGCCGTACACCATCGACCCGACCGTGTTCGTCGACAGCGACGGCCAAGCGTATCTCCACTACGGGAGCTTCGGTCGTATGGTGGGCGTCAAGTTGAACGCTGACATGATCAGCATCAGCGACAAGATGAAAGAGATCACGCCGCAAGGATTTTTCGAAGCGGCGTTCCTGACCAAGCGCAACGGCGTCTACTATGAGATCTATGCCGCGGGACAGAACCCGGCGACCATCGATTACTCGACGTCGACGAGTCCGCTCGGGCCGTGGAAATACGGTGGGCGCATCCTCGATGCGTTGCCCAATGTCTCGGGTCAAGACGCGGCGACGAGCCACCCGGGCGTCGCTGAGTTCGCTGGGCAGTGGTACCTGGTTTACCACTTGAGCAACGGGCCCAACGGCGGCGGCACCTACAAGCGCGAAGTGGCGGTCGACAAACTCACGTTCAACGCGGACGGTTCGATTCAAAAGGTGAAGCCGAGCTCCGGCCTCGCGTTTTGAGCCGATTTTTCGGCGAAGGAGCGAGCCACTTTGCTGCCTGCTCACGCTTCGGGCACACGACTGACTGGGCATGAGCCGCTCTTTCCGCTCGTTGTTTTCGCTGCTGATTTTGGCCTCGGCAAGCGCTCCTCAGTTGGCTTGCTCGAGCGCGAGCTCGGATAGTCCGGCGGGTTCGGGCGCTGGCTCCGGTGTAGGTGGTAAGCCCGGCACGCCAGGTGGCGGAACGAATACCGCCGGTGAGTCGAGCGTGGGCGGTTCGACCAGCGTCGCCGGTTCCGGCACTGGCAACGCGAGTGGCGCTGGCAACGGCGCGGCTGGCTCCGCAACAGGCACTGCAGGCGCTGGCAACCCCGGCTCTAGTGGCGGCAACTCCTCCACGGGCGGCACGACCGGCTTTGGCGGCACGACCGGCTTTGGCGGCACGACAGGCACCGCCGGCAGCAGCAACGGCACGTGCGACGCAGGCACGACCACGACCGTGTGGGCCAGCAATTGCGCGACGACGGCGGTCGCGTGCACCGCCGGTACGTGGACGGCAGGCGGTCCCGATCCCGATCACTCGACCTTCAAACTGATCGCGGAGTCCGCTCATTTTGCGGTGTATTCGGACGAGAACATCTCGACCAGCACCGCGCAGAGCGCGACCGAATACTTGGAGAGCACGGTCTGGCCGACCTTCTTCGGTGCGCCGTTGTTCATGCGCGAGCCGCTGTGCAACCAGGCGAACAAAACCAAAGTCAGCATCCATGTGCATTCCGACTACGGCCTTACCGGTGGCTCGTGGGGAACGGGACGTATGGGCATGTGGATCGGCCCGGGCGCGCTCGCCGATCACTGGGGCTTGGCGCACGAGTTCACGCACGGCGTGCAATCCGTGCAAGGCGGCATGAGCTGCAATCAATCCAACACCTGCGGCTGGATCTACGAGAGCCACGCCAATTGGCACGCTCAGCAAGTTCCCGAATATCACACCAAGGACGTGCACTGCTCGGAGATGCTCGCGAACGCGCCCCACTTGTACCTGGGCTCGACGCGCGATCGCTACTGCAACTGGCAGTTCATGGAGTACCTCAAAGACAAGTACTGTCCGGCCGCCGTGAATGCCATTTGGACAGGCACGCCCGCCAAAGATCCGTTCACCGCGATCATGAACGCGCGCAGCTGGAATATCAGCCAATTGAACGACTTCTTCGGCGAATGGGCGATGCACAACGTGACCTGGGACTACCAAGATCCCGCGCCCCAAAGCACGACTGCCAATAACCAAAGCGCACTCTATCGCTCCAAATACGGCAACACAGTCGACGCTTCGAAGACCGAGCGCCGTCTGCGCGTCACCCAGCTCGAACCGCTCGACACGAGCTACGCGACCAATCGCCGCTTCATGTCGCCGTACTATTGGGCACCGCAGCGCTGGGGCTACAACGTGATTCGGCTCTATCCGGATGCCGGCGCGACCAGCGTTACCGTGACCTTCCGCGGAGTCGCTCAATCGGGGGCCAACGCCGATTATCGCTGGGGCCTAGTGGCGACCGACTCTGCGATTGCCAAGCCGCGTTACAGCAAGCTGCAGAGCGGCACCGACGGGACTCTGCAATTCTGCGTGCAGGCGGGTGAGCCACTGTTCCTGGTCGTGATGGCCACGCCCTCGGCGCAACAGCAAATCGTCTGGGATCAGGCCTATCCAAGCATCTATCGCTATCCGTACATGGTCCAACTGGGCAACGCATCGCCCGCAGGCTTCCAAGGCGGCAAACCAGACGCCTGTCCGAGCGGCCTCGCGCGCCACGACAACGGTGGCGGCTGCGCGCCCTCGGCCACGCCCGACACCGTGTACGTCGGCCCCTACGCGACCATCCTCGGCGGTACAGTGAGCGGCACCGCGCGCATCGAAGACCACGCCACCGTCGTCAAAGGCACGGTCAGCGGCGGTACCGTTGGCGCTCTGTCGCTGATCGGCGCCTCGAGCGCCAACTCGTTCACGGTCGCAGGCAGCGCCAAAGTCCAAACCACCTTCTACCCAGTCGGCTTCTTCGAATCCGGCCAAGGCCTTTCCGGCACTGCATCACTCCTCGGCGACGTCGAATACCGCGGCCAAGGCACCAATCGCTCCAGCGGCTCCTTCTCCGGCTTCGTCGACGACACCACCGCCAGCGCAAACATGACCGAAGTGACTACGCCCCCGCCATACGCCTGGCGTCCGTGAGTGTGTCTGCTGGAATATTCGGCGCTCGCGCTAGCCCATATCGGTGTTCATCAATCACGAGACTGCGCTCGCAATCGAACTCGACGTCGCTCAGCACCACCCAAACGAGTTCATTCGGCGCTCGCCGCAGCGCTTCGGCAGTCGCCATCCGCACGGGCTGGTCGGCGTTGCCAGAATCAGCCTGAGCCAGGGTTTGCGCAGCATCGACGTCCGGGCGTTCGACCTTTCGGCAAAGGCGCCAAATCTTCGCCCCCGCTGCCCGAGCTGCGAAAGTAGCGCCCTTCGAGCGCGTTGACACGCCCAAAGGTGCCCGACTATTAACGAGCGTTGATCTGTGAGCTTGCGCCGAAAAGCGTGCGAGATGTGAGCGCATGCGCGTAGTCATTATTGTGCCCCACGCCGCGCGCGTCGGAACGGCTGTATGGCGTGCGGCCCAAAAAGTCAGCGAGAAATCAGCAGAGGCGTCTCGCGTGAGCGCGTTTTCGATCGCTGCGTAGGCGCGTTCTCTGCTGTTTGACAGTTACGGACACGTATTGCCAATCCGCTGCCAGCGTGAGAGAGTCCCCCTCGTTCGGCGCGGTTTTGCGTTAACGAAAACACACGCTGAAGGTGCACAAAAGCCATAATTTTGGCTGCGAGCACCCCGGTCGAGTAGATAGCAGACTGGAAGTGGAAACGTTTGCTTGGCGAGCTTCGCTAAGTGAACGGGGCGCGCGGTTGTGCGCTGGCAGAGTTCAACGGGCTTAGTTTTTCTGCGTGCGGCAGCGCACGCAAAGCAAGGTGGATTCGATCATGGGACGTAAAATTCAGGTTTGTGCGTTGAGTTTGGTCGCTGCGTTTGGTTACACGACGTCGGCGTTTGCGCAGGCCGCGGAAGCGCCGAAGCCTGCGGATCCGGCTGCTGCGGCGCCCGCCGCGGAGCCCGCCCCCGCTGCAGCTCCTGCCCCCGCCGCGGAGCCCGCGCCGCCTGCTGCGCCCGCACCGGCGCCCGCTGCAGAGCCTGCGGCTGCTTCGCCCATCGCACCGGACACTGCTGCTCCGGCTACGTTCGAGTCGTTCAAGATCGAGAACAAGAATCAAAGCGCGACCCTCAAGGTCGGCCTGCTCTTGCAGCCTCAATACGAGGCTCTCGGCAGCACGAATGCTGCTCACACCGGCACCTCGAACAACCTGTTCTTGCGCCGCACGCGCCTGCTCGTCGGCGGCACGTTGTTCAAGACCTTCGAATACTTCTTCGACACTGACGCGCCGAACCTGTTCCGCGGCGCCACGGCGTTCGATATGGGCGTCGCCTCGGGCGCGAAGACGAGCCAGGGCATCGTGGTGCAAGACGCCATTGCCACCTGGAAAGCGTACGAGGACATGATCAAGTTCGACGCCGGCTACATGCTGACGCCGGGCGCGCACAACGCCCTTCAGGGTGCTGGCACGCTCCTCGGGCTCGACTACTTCGCGAACTCGTTCCGCCACACGGACGTGTTCAACGCGCAAACCGCCCCAGTGGGCCGCGATGCCGGTGTCGAAGTTCGCGGCTTGTTGCTCGACAATCATATCGAGTACCGCGCCGGTCTCTTCCAAGGTTTGCGCAAGCCGGGCACCGCGCCCCCAATGGGCGGCGGCACGGGTGAAGTCTCCGGCCAGAACATGTTCCGCTTCGCCGGCCGCATTCAGATCAACCTTTTGGACGCTGAAACGGGCTTCTTTTACGCCGGCACGTACCTCGGCAAGAAGAAGATCTTGTCCGTCGGCGGTGCCCTCGACATGCAGAGCGGCTATCACCACTGGGCAGTGGACGGCTTCGCCGATCTCCCTGCTGGTCCGGGCACGCTCACCGCACAGGTGAACTTCAGCAAGTGGAACGGCAATACTTTCGTCGCTCTGGCGAAGCAGACGGCGCTCATGGCCGAAGCCGGCTACCGCATCGACGGCATTGGCATCGCTCCGATCGCTAAGTTCGAGCTGCAAGACTTCGGCAACTCCGACGCATCGGAAACGCGCGTCGGCGGTGGTCTCGGTTGGTTCCCCTACGGCCACAACATCAACCTGAAGGCGTTCTTCACGAACATCAACTCCAAGACGCCTCCGGCTCCTTCGCACAGCTACAATCAGTTCCAGCTGCAGTGGCAGCTGTACTTCTACTGATCGACTGCTGAACTACTGAACGAGACGCTCGCTCTTGCTGGCGGTTCTGACCGAAAGCAGTCGCTAAAAGACGGCTGCTTTGGTCATCGTGCCCCAGCAAGAGCGCTGCGCGTGAGACCTTGTCTCGTTGATGTCACTTTGATTGCGTCTCATGCGAGCGTGCGGGCGCTGCTGAGCGCTTAGCCGTGGTGGTCCCATGGCAGTCGCGTCACGCCCGAATCACTGGAAAATTGGCTCTGGAATGTTTCGCGCGCCGCATTCTGGAAAGGCCACTGCGCGTAATCGCGCACCGACATGGGAACGATCCCACAAATGGGCGCGGGGTTCTTTCATCGCTGTAGTACCGAGTCGCAAAATCAGGTATTGCGATGGTTGCTTGGTGCGCCTGGGTTTGTGGGCTTTCTTCGATCTCGCACCCACGCTTCGTGGGATTGCCTGACGGGCGCTCAATCTGCGATTTGAATTTTAGGGTAACGAAGGAGTAGTCCAGATGGCGAATATAGAGGCAGCTCGCCCCATGAGCGGCGACGAGAAGCGAGTTATCTTCGCTTCTTCTCTCGGCACAATCTTCGAATGGTATGACTTCTATCTGTTCGGTGTGCTGACCGCGATCATCGGCGCGCAGTTCTTCGCTCCGCTCGATGAAGCCACGCGCAACATCTTCACCCTGCTTGCCTTCGCCGCCGGCTTTGCCGTGCGTCCGTTCGGTGCGCTCGTGTTCGGTCGGCTCGGTGACTTGGTAGGACGCAAATACACGTTCTTGGTCACCATCCTGATCATGGGCTTCTCGACCTTCGCGCTGGCCTTTTTGCCCGGCTACAAGACGCTCGGCATCATGGCGCCGATCATCTTGATCTCGCTGCGCTTGCTGCAGGGCTTGGCGCTCGGTGGTGAGTACGGCGGCGCCGCGACGTACGTCGCCGAGCACGCGCCCCAGGGCCGCCGTGGTCTATACACGAGCTGGATTCAGACCACCGCTACGGTCGGTTTGATGCTGGCGCTGATGGTGATTCTCATCTCGCGCTTCTACGCCGGTCACGGCGCCTTCACGCCCGAGGGCGAGAAGGACTTTGCACAAGAATGGGGCGCCTGGCGCTTCCCGTTTGCGTGCTCGGGTCTGCTCCTCGGCGTCTCGGTCTGGATTCGCGTCAAGCTCGGTGAGTCCCCGGCATTCTTGAAGATCAAGGCCGAGGGTAAGGTTTCCAAGGCGCCGCTCAAGGAGTCATTCGGCGAGTGGAAGAACCTGCGCATCGTGCTGTTGGCGCTGTTCGGTCTCACCGCAGGTCAAGCCGTCGTTTGGTACACCGGTCAGTTCTACGCGCTGTACTTCTTGCAAACGATGCTCAAGGTCGATGGTCCGACTGCCAACATTCTGATCGCAGTCTCGCTGATCTTGGGCACGCCGTTTTTCGTGATCTTCGGTTCGCTCTCTGACCGCATTGGTCGCAAGCCGATCATCATGGCTGGCTGCATCATCGCCGCGATCACCTATTTCCCGCTCTTCCACGCGCTCACCTCGTTCGCCAATCCGAAGCTCGAGGCGGCGATCGAGAAGTCGCCCGTGACGGTCGTTGCCGCTCCGGAAGATTGCAACTTGGTGCTGAACCTGACCGGCACCGCCAAGTTCACCACGCCGTGTGACGTTTCTCGCGTTTGGTTGTCCAACGCTGGCGTCAACTACGACAAGGTGGACGGCCCCGCGGGCAGCGTCGCCGCCGTGAAGATCGGCGATAAGTCGGTCACCGCTTACGACGCCAAGGCCGCCAACGCGAAGGACGAGAAAGCTCGCTTCGAGAAAGAAGTGCGCGCCGCGCTCACCGCCGCCGGCTATCCCGCTAAGGCCGACCCAATCGAGATCTTCTCCGGCAACTGGATCGTGCTCGTGCTGATCCTGACCATCATGGTCATCTACGTGACCATGGTGTACGGCCCGATCGCCGCGATGCTCGTGGAAATGTTCCCCACGCGCATTCGCTACACCTCGATGAGCCTCCCGTACCACATCGGCAATGGTTGGTTCGGTGGCTTCTTGCCGGCAGTCTCGTTCTCGATCGTCGCCGCCAAGGGCAACATCTACAGCGGTCTCTGGTACCCGATCGTGATTGCCGTGGTGACCTTCATCATCGGCATGGCCTTCGTCAAAGAGACCAAAGACAGCGAGGTTTACCACCAATCCTGATATCGAAGCTGCCCGCTCTGGCCGCCGACCAGTTATAGTTGGCGGCCATGCGGAGCCGTGATGCAGAGTAGAGGCGGCCCGCTTTTGCTGGCGGTTCTGACCTTGGCGAGTTGTCGCCGGGTCATCGTGCCCCAGCAAAAGCAGCCCGCAGGGCAGGTTGTTCCTGCCTCGACAGTGACACCGCCGGCGAGTGCAGCGGCGAGCGTCGCGCCCGTATCGAGCGCTGTCGCAGCCACGAGTGCCGCGCGCGTCCCCGCGAACGACGCGAACTCGGTGGACGTTGCGCCCGACCCCGCAGCGCAACCCCCGTCGAGTACATCGACTTGCGTCAGGCAGTCGGCTCAACAGTTCCTGATCGACGCGCACCTACACAATCGCGCGCTGACTACTGCCGAAGCGCACTCGGAGTGGCGGACGCGCTTGCAGCGCTCGATTCGCTACCGCACCGAGCAATACGGCTATTACGCCGGTTTCGGCTCGCGCGTTTGGAATCCGCGGCCGCTCGCCCACCAAATGCGCGTGACGAAATTCGCGGGTCTACCGCTCGTGCTTCACGAACGCGTGATCCCGGCGTTGCGTTGCGTCGAACAGGCGATTGAGCGCGACTGTCGTGAGGTCCCCTATCAACCGCGTTCACTCGGCGGCGCGCGCCAGACCAACACCTACTTTGGCGGCGACGTCTCGAATCACGTCTACGGGATCGCGCTCGATATCGATCCGCTCGATAACCCCTGCTGCAATTGCGTCGAACCTTGGCGCAGCAACCCCCGATGCCGTGGCAAAAAGCCCGACTGGGAGCGGATGGCCATGCCACAGTGCTGGGTCACCGCGTTCGAACAATATGGCTTTTACTGGCTTGGTCACGATGAATTGAAAGACACCATGCACTTCGAATTCCTCGGTGATCCGCGCAAGGCGACGGACGCGCATTGAGGCTCTCGGTGCTCGGGTCGTTTCTTGCTAAGCCCGAGCATGGCCGCAAAACGTAAGTCCTCGAAGCACCAGGAAAGATCGAGCTTCGAACGCGCGCTGGAGACGACAGCTCGCAAAGTCACCGCTTGGACCGGCAGCACCAGCGCATTCGCGCTCTCGGTCTCGGTGGTGCTGGTTTGGATCCTGACCGGTCCTCTCTTTCACTACTCGGACACCTGGCAGCTCGTGATCAACACCGGCACCACGATCGTCACCTTCTTGATGGTGTTCTTGATCCAGCGCTCGCAAAACAAAGACTCTCTCGCGTTGCACCTCAAGCTCAACGAAATCGTCGCGGCCATGAAGGGCGCCAGCAATCGCTTGATCGACATCGAATCCATGAGCGAAGCCGAACTCCGCACGCTCCACGCGCACTACGAAAGCCTGGCGCGCATGGCCAAACGCGACCTCGACCTACTCTGCTCCCACTCCATAGAAGAAGCCGAACACCGCCACCGCCGTAAAGTCGCCGCCAGCGAACAAGAGCAACCAGTGTAACCCTCAGCCCCCACAAAACAGGCCTGATCGGCCCGCATTCACCGCCCATGCGCGCGTCTTCTTTTCTGGGGGTTCAACACGCCCCAGCCACGCGCCGGAGCCTCACCCGATCGCGCCCGCGCGTCAGGCGTTTGCCGGAACAGCAACGTCGCGAAAGTTTGATCGCGAAGGGATTGACCGCCAAGCCGCCAAGCCGCCAAGGGAGAGCGCCAAGAGGATTGGGGGTTCGCTCAGCACAATCGTGGTAGTCGTCGATCACGGCGAATTGCGGCGTGTCGAGCGACCCAAGCTGCAAGCTCGCTGGGCACACACACGACTAGCGCGACGTGTTTCGCGCCCCCAAAAATCTTTGCGAGCTCCGGTGGATGCCGAGGGCTCTGGGACGGCGAAAGGACTTGGCGGCTTGGCGGCTTGGCGGTTCATCCCTCCGGGAGCCGTACCGAGTTGCCGGATTGAGAGCGTCTACTCTCCTTTGCGTCCTGGTCTCTATTGCGTGAAACCTTGCTTGAATAGGCCGGCTTTGAGGTCTGCTTCGAACTCGACGGGATCGTGGGCGACGATTACGTGGAGGTCTTTGGGGAGTTGGGCGAGGGCTTGGACTTGGGCGGCCACTGCTGGGCGGTCTTCTTTCATGAGTAGCGTTGCGATGGCGGGGCGGCCGATTTGGCGGGTGATGTTGTCGTTCGTCCAGGCGATGTCGCCCACGAAGAGGTAGCGCGTGCCGCTTTCGAGCTCGACGTACACGAGTTGAGTGCCCACGCTGTGCCCCGGCGCCTTCTGCAACACCACGCCGGGAGCCAGCGTGTAGAGGCCCTGATAATCGAGCGGCTTTAGGCTCTCCAGATTGCCGGCCGCGAATTCACCGCGTTCGAGCTTGGGGCCATTCAGTTGTTCGCGCGTCATGCGCACTTTCGGCGCGATTGCTGCAAAGTCCGGCGCGGCGGCGACTCCGCCGACGTGATCACTGTGCTCGTGAGTGAACACGATCGCATCCGCTTGCTTCATTGCGGCTTCCACGCGGGCGAATGCTGCCGTGTCCGCCTTGCTGCCGGGCAGCACCTTGGTCGCCTCGGGGCTCATCGCCGTGTCGATCAGCAAAGAGCGATTCGGCCAGACCACGCGGTGGGCGAGCAAGATCATCGGGTGCATGCGAAAGCCGTCGCCCGCGACGACCAAGGTTTGCGGAAAGGCGAACTCTGCGACCTTTTCGACCTCGATTCGCTCGGGCAGCGGCCCGGCCGCAATCGCCGCGCGGTGCAGCGCTTCCACGTCAATCACGAACTTTTCGCCGGGCGCGGCCGCCGTACCGAGCAAAAAGTGCCCTGCGACGACGAAAGAGGCGACCACCCCAATTGCGATCCACTGCCAACGCTTGACTCGCATAGGGCTCCCTCTAGCACCTCTTCGGCGCCCGCTGTGTGAAGTTACGTTTCGCGATTGACGCTCCTCGAAGCGAGCCCATAACAGGGAGCGCGATGAGCGAGCGAACCTATCTCGGGAGCTGTCGCTGTGGCGCGACGCGGGTGACCTTGTGCAGTCGCCTGACGCCCGAAGAATTTCGACCTCGGTCAGATGCGCAGACTTGTGACTTTTGCCGAGAACACGACGGCACATGGATTTCGGATCCGCGCGGCCGCTTGCTGCTCGACGCCAGTAACGAAACCATCGTGACGCGCTTTGCTTCGGGCGAAGTGGCATTTCATTTCTGCGCCAAGTGTCGCGAATTGACGTACGCAATCTGCCGCGAGCTCGCGGGTGAGCGACAAGTTGCGATCGCGCGCCGAGCTCTGTTTCCGCAGATCGCGGCGGCCGAGCAAGCGGTGGTCAGCACGAATTTCGAAGGCTCGTCGCTGAAGGACGCGCGAAAGCGGCGTTCCGAGACTTGGACGCCGTGTGAGGCGCCAAGTGCTCTGTGAGGTGCGTGGCTCGACCTGCGAGCGCCCCACAAAAATAAACCATGAGGGTGATTGACGAGTCGTGCGCTCAGCGCGGCGCGGCGGCGCAACAGCCGGTGATGCAATAGTAGCCGACGTCGCAGTCGGGTTCGCCGGGTTGTCCGCAGGCTGCGGCCGAGCCCGGGCAGCGCAGCGGGCTGCTCGACCCGCAATCAGCCAAGGGCGCGGTTGAACCTACGCACACCTCGCACGGATCGCAGGCATTGAAACAGGAGCGCACCGGAGTGCACGGACGGCAAGCGGTCGGGTCGTCGAGGTGAGCGCCGTCGCAGGTGCCGACGTTTTGCGTCGCAGAGCCGATCCAAACATAGTTGCCGCTCGCCGACGGCAGCTCGCAGCAGCCGAAACAATCACAACCGTTGGGAGTGATGGGCAAGCAAACGTTGAGACACGTGCTGGTCTGCGTCGTCCTCAGCTCTTCGCAGCTTGCGTTGCTGCCGGGGATTTTGGAGCTCTCGTCGTAGGCGCAGTGTGAATCACCGCTGGGTGGATAGTCCGGCGCTATCGACTTCGAGTCGCACTGATGGCTCCAGTAGCATTGGTCATTGCCCGCGCCCGTGTCCTGATCGAAATAGCAATCCTGACGACAAGGAGCGTTGTTTTGGCCGGGGATGCCGCCGTAGTACGAGTCTTCGGTGTTGTCGCACGGACCGGTGCATTCGGGATCGGCCGAGTCGATCAGCCCATCGCCGTCGTTGTCCATACAGTCGCCGCATTTGTAGACTTTGCCTTGGCAAGCGCTCTCTTGGCAGCCTTGCGCGGCACCGGCAGAGCCACCCGCGCTCATGCCGCCCGTCGTGGGCACCTCGCCGCCCGAGCCCGCACCCATACTCGCGCCTGCGCTCGCGGCGTGATCGCGACCGACTTCGATATTCTCAGTGCAGCTGAATGCCGAGAGGCTTGCGAACCAGCCGAAAACGACGGCCCATGTTCGGAACTTCCTCACGGCTCACGACGCTATCACTTGGGCGCAGCTTCGTCGACCATGCGCTGGTGCGCGGAGCCGGGGAACGATTTGGAAAATCCGCTCGCGCGTTGATCGGCTTCGGTGCTGCGATGGAGCCTGCGCAACGCTTCGATCGCGATCACCTCTCGCTCTTGCGTGAGCACGCCGTTCGGGAAACGAGCGCGGTGTTGATTGGCGAGTTGCAGCGCGTAGCTCGGTGAGGTGTTGAGCGCGCGGCGTGCTTGCTCGAGCAGCGCGGCTTCAGTGGCTGCTTTGGCCGGAGCGACGGTTGGTTTGGCGCTCGAGCTGCTTGCAGAGGGCTGCACCTCCTCGGAGTGTGCTTCGGCCGCTGGAGGCGCGGCCGAGGGTGGGGGAGTCGGCAATGCCTCACTCGGCTGGAGGGGCACAGCGACTTTGGGCGCTTCAGTAGGGGGAACCGGGGTGGTGTGTGAGGTGTGGCGCAGTGCGACTCCAGCGCCGACGACCGCTGCGAGTGCGCCTGCGACGGCACCGAGCTTCATCAAGCCCGATATGCTGGTGGGCGACTTCGGGGGGCTCGGCGCGGGCGCAGGCGCGTCCATGATCGGGCCGAGCGCTGCGGCGAGCTTTGCGAGTTGCTCGTCCGAAGGCAGATCCCGCGTTGCTGAGGCAAACAGCTCTCCGAGCGGCGAGCGCGAAGCCCCGTCTGCGAGTCGCTCGGGATCGTCGGGCATGTTCATTGTGCACCCCCGCTTTCTGCGTTGAACGCGGCCAGCATCAATGCGCGCGCCGCGTGCAGCCGCGAGTACGCCGTTTGCACGGGACAATCGAGGATTTCTGCCACTTCCTTCATCGAGAAGCCCTCGATTTCATACAGAACGACGACCTGGCGCTTGTCCTCGTCGAGGACGGAGAGCAAATGCTGAACTGCGCTGCGCTGTTCAGCGCTCGAGTCCGGTGCAGATGCTTGTTCCTCATGGGCTTCACGTGCAGGCTCCGAGAGCGGGGTTTCTTTGCGTACGTGTGGGCGGCGTCGATGTTCTGAGGCGATGCGAATGCAGATGCCGTAGAGCCAGGTCCGAAGCGACGAACGGCCCTCGAAGCTCGAGAGCTTGCGGTGCACGGTAACGAACACCTCTTGGCACAGATCGGGGGCATCGGCCTCCGGGATGCCGAGGTGGCGGAGTGTTCTCCAGACGTAGCGTGCATGCTCATCAAAAATCTGTCGCAGTGACGGGCGAGGCTCATCAGTCATGAGCGACTCGCGGCGTCTGAAAGGGGGTTCGAGCGTCTCTCATGGTGAGTGGGGCGTCAGGCGACCGATTATTAATGCTCAAGCTACAGACGCACGATTAGGCCAAGATCGAGCACCGCTGCAACGGGACTGGGCTGGAAAAGGCTCTCCTGAGCGCCGTCGGGCGTCCCGTATTCGTACACTCCACGGCTCAGTGGCAGCTCCGCCCGCGCGCCCAGCCGCACGGCCCAATGCGAGCCGAGCGCGAGATGCACCGCGCCGCGCGCCAAGAGCGCGTAGGTGAGGTGATCGTTGGTCGAGTTTTCATCGAAGCCAAACGCGGTCATACGCACACGACCAATGGCTTGACCAGCGCACAGTGTCCACTCGGTGATGCCAAGCAACTGCTCGAATGGGCAGACCTCGAGCCCGACATAAAAAGCGTTGAAGCGTGCGCCGGCATCGCCACTAGCTCTGCGTTGTTCGCGTGGCGCGTACCAGCCGCCGAACAGTCGGAGCTCGGGCAACCGCGGCGCCTTCGCGCCGAGTCCGAGCTCTGCGCCGAGCGCGAATCCGGGCAGCACGCCGAGCGCCCCCACGCCTTCGGCAGCGAGCTGAAATCGCCAGGGTTCGCGTGGCGCCGGCGTGTCGGGAGGCAGCACGATTGGCGATGGCTTTTCGCTGCGAGGGGTTTTGGTTTCGCTGTTCGCCGTTGGCGGCGCTGCAACCGCCGGTGCGGCGCTTGGGGTCGGCGCGGGTGCAGCCGGAACTTCGTCTTCTTCAGCACTGGGAGGCGGCGGTGAATCGACGAGCAACGCAACGACTAACGCCAATGAGTCGTCCAACGCAGAGCAATCCGCGGCCTCGGTGGTCAGTGAGCGACGACCGAGAAAAGCGCCGTTGCCGTCGCGCATCTTGAGCAGCGCAGACCAACCGCCGCTGTCACGCGTGAACGCGATTTGCACGTCGAGCGTGGCAGGCACGTCCGTGCGAAAGACGAGCCGTCGCAGGCGCGCTTCGACCGCGCGTGTGAGCCTCTGTTCGTCCAGACACTGCTCCGTGCCTGGGCCCTTGGTCACTTGGAGGCGTGCCGCGGCGCTGCCCTTACTCTTTGCCTGCGCCCAGTGCGGAGCCATGAGCCCGACGCACATCAACGCAGAGAGTGTCCTTTTCACCGCGCGGCACGATATCAGGGGCAGCCCTCAGCGAAAACTCGCAACAGGTTGCAAATAGGCTCATCCCTGGTGCGTGGCGGAATACGCCTGATTTTATGATCACTCTCGCTTCATAAAGTTCACCCCTGGCGCGCCGCTTACTGGCTCCACGGCAGCTGTCCGCAAGGCCGCGTTGCCTCACCACGACGGAGACTCACCAAATGCGAATCGCCAGCCGCTTCTTGGCAATCACCCTGACCGCATCGACCATCTGGATCGGCTGCGGCAGTAGCTCGAACAATAGCCATGGAGGATCTGGAGCCGCAGCCGGTCTCGAAGTGAATGGAAGCGCCGGAGATGACAGCAGCGCCAGTGGTAGCGGGCACAGTGGTCACAGTGGCCACGCCGGCACAGGCCAAACGCCCGCTGGAGGCTCTTGTCTGGCCGTTGGTGAAGCCTGTCAGGGCGGTACCGAGTGTTGCTCAGGCGCATGCGATCCGAACTCGGGTTGCGTCTCCAATGTGACGGTGTGCGCGGCCCCGGGCGGCTCTTGCACGTCAGGCGCCGACTGCTGTTCGCTCAGTTGCGTCGGCGGTCTCTGTTCGGGCGATCAATGCATCTCCGACGGCCAAGCTTGCACCGATAACGATGCTTGCTGCGGCGGTAACTGTGGCGCGGACGGCAAGTGCGTCGCGCTGAACGACAGCTGTAAAACCGGTGGAAACGAGTGCGCCGACAATGGCGATTGCTGTTCCGGTCTGTGCGATGGCACCTTGCACTGCAAGCTGAGCTCGTCCTTCTGTATTCAGCCGGGCGACTCGTGCGCGCGTGACAACGATTGCTGCACGGGCAGCTGCACGATCGCCGACGGTCACACCGTGGGCGTGTGTGATGTGCCGCCCACGGGCCCCTCGTACTGCAACAAAGTCGACGGCATGCTGTGCAACGGCTGCGGCGATTGCTGCAGCCGTCTGTGCGCGCCTGGGCCGGAAGGCATCGACATTTGCCAGCCCGCGAGCGGCTGCCACGTGACCGGCGATCTGTGCCGGCAAGACACCGACTGCTGCGGTGGCGACGCCACTACGGGCTTGCCCGGCGCGGGCAACGGCAAGTGTGTCATCCAAGCCGGAGCCAAAGTCGGCATTTGCTCGAACCCGGTGAACGGCGGAAATAACGCCTGCAATCCCGAAGGTAATGTCTGTCACTACTTGGCCGACGCGAACTACACCTGCAGTAGCTCGGCGGCTCGCTCGGACTGCTGCGGCGATGTGAATCCCAAATGGCAGATGTGCAAGCTCGACGCGCTCGGCGTGCCGCGTTGCCTCGGCGTCGGTGAGTGCAAGCCGCGTGGTGAGATCTGCGCTTCCGCCGCCGACTGCTGCGACAGCGTGCCCTGTGTGCCGGACGGTGCGGGCGCTCTGCGTTGCTTGGATGACGGCGCGTGCGTGCCCAAGGGTGGCAGCTGCACGATCAACGGCGACTGTTGCCCCGGTGGCCTGTGCCATCGCGATCCGGGCTCGACCGTCGGTTCCTGCACCACCTCGACCCCGCCGCCGCCCACGGGTAGCGCTGGCTCTGGCAACGCCGGTTCGAGCAATGGTGGTTCGGAGAACGGTGGCTCTGGCACGGGTGGCTCGAGTAACGCGGGCACCGGTGGCAGTGCGGGAACGCCCGGCGTGTGCTCCGAGTACGGCCAGATTTGCGGCCAGGACAGCGACTGCTGCAATGGCGTGCCGTGTAACAACGGGATTTGCGCCGTAGTGGTGAAATGATGGACTTGGCGCGACTCTCCGGTCCGCTCTTGGCGCTGGTCTTCGTCCTCGCGAGTGCCTGCGGCTCGAGCGATGACCCTGGACCGACCAACGCCGGGCAGGCTTGCAAGGTGGCGACCGATTGCTACCCGGGGATCGACCCGGCTACCCTGCAGGGTGATCCGGTGTGCATGACCCGGGTGCCGAACGGCTACTGCACCCACGAGTGTACGCAAGACCTGGACTGCTGCGCCGTGATGGGCGAATGCCCGAACGGCCTGCCCCAGGTCTGCGCGCCCTTCGAGTCGACCGGGCAGATGGACTGCTTCCTGAGCTGCGAAGCGGACGACGTGACGAACGCGGGTTTCAGCGACTCGACGGCCTTTTGCCAAGCGAAGGCGAACGCCGCCTTCATCTGCCGCTCGACCGGCGGAGGCTCGAAGAACCGCAAAGTCTGCGTTCCGAACGGCTGAAATCCAAGGCCGAAACGGCAAACCCGGCGCCCGCGGACGACGATGTGCGTTCGCGGGCGCAAACATGCGCACCGACAAGTGGCAAGGTGGGTGCTGCTCGGGCGCCGTGCGCTAATTCCGCGATAGAATGCGACAAATTTGCCGTTTCTTGCCGCCGATCGGCGATTCTCGTTAGTGGTTACGACATAGTCGATGGCGTGTGGTAACCATGGAGAGGGTGGATGCTCGCGGCCACCGCCGTAATTCGGAGAAAGAGAAGACGTCGGTTTGATTATCGTCTGCAATTCTTGCTCGGCGCAGTACTCGGTTTCCGACGCGAAGGTGCGCGGCAAGTTGGTTCGCATCACCTGCAAACACTGCTCGACGGCGATCGTCGTCGATGGCCGACAGATGTCGGAGGTCGAAGTCCCGTCGCAGAAGCCTTTGGCGGCCTACGTGTTGCCTCGCCGAGACGAGTCGGTGATCGCTCACATGCCGCAATCGATCGCGCCTGCGCGCGCGAAGGCCGCGGTGTCATCGCCCGCGCACGCCGCGGTTTCGGCGCCCATGCATGCGCCCGTTTCGTCTCCGCTGTCCGCGCCGATTCATTCGTCGATTTCCGAGGAGATGCGCGAAGAAGATCGGACCATGATCGCGCGCTCGCGCTTCGGTGACGACATGTCCGTTCACGAAGAGCGCACCGTGATCGGACAGATTCCGAGGGAGGCGCTCGAATTCGAACGCATGTTCGCGCAGCGCACGCAGCCCCCGCCGCCGGACGCGCCGGACGCCCCTCCGACTGCACCGCCGCCGCCCGTCCCCGCCATGGGCTCACCCGGGGTGCCCTCGTTCAGTTCGGCTCCGCCCCCTGAAAACCCCGAGAACTCGGCCATTACCGGACGTCCTCCCGCCAACGCGGATGCGGTTGCCGACGACGACGACAAGACTGGCGAAGTTCAGCAAGAGGGGCCGTCCACGTCGGAGCCGCCCACGGTCGGGGATAAGCCGACCAGTGACTCGCGTGGTCTGGTATCGCTCGCTGAAGCAACGCATCCCAGCGTGGTGCGTTCAGCTAGCGCGCGTCGACTGCGGGTCACCTTGGTCACGCTCGTGGTGCTCGCCGTTCTGGTCGCGTTGTTCGTGATCCAAAAGCCGCACTGACACGAGCTCGCCATGGCGCTGTACGGAGCGATAGAGGCCGGCGGCACCAAGTTCGTATGCGCAGTGGGGACCAGCCCGGACGATCTCCGCGCAGAGCAGCGCATTCCGACCACGACCCCGCGCGAAACGCTCGAGCAATGCCTAGCGTTCTTCGACTCACAACCCAAGATCGACGCGCTCGGCGTGGGCTGCTTTGGCCCGCTCGAGCTGCGCCGTGACGCGCGCTACTACGGTCACGTCACGGCCACGCCCAAACCCGGCTGGAGCCATGCGGACGTCGTAGGCCCGCTCGCGCGCGGGCTCGGCGTGCCCGTCGCTTTCGATACCGACGTCAACGCTGCCGTACTCGGTGAAGCGCGCTGGGGTGCCGCACGAAATCTCGACACCGCGATCTACATCACGATCGGCACCGGCATCGGTGGCGGCGCGCTGATCGGTGGCCAGCTCGCGCACGGCCTAGTGCACCCTGAAATGGGGCACTTGCTCGTGCCGCGCGAGCCGGATGACCTGGCTTTCGACGGCGCATGTCCATTCCACGGCGGGCGTTGCTGGGAAGGTCTCGCCGCGGGCCCTGCGCTCGAACGCCGCTACGGTCAACGCGCCGAAACTCTCCCCGGCGATCATCCCGCGTGGGATCTGGAAGGACGCTACATCGCCAGCGCGCTCACCAGCCTAGTCCTCGTGCTCTCGCCCGAACGCGTGATTTTAGGCGGCGGAGTCATGCAAGTGAGCTCCCTCTTTCCGCTCATTCGCAAACACCTCACCCGCTCCCTCGCCGGCTACGTCCAAGCCCCCGCACTCCTCGAACGCATCGACGACTACGTTGTTCCGCCGCACCTCGGCACCACCTCCGGCATCGCCGGCGCGCTAGCCCTAGCCGAACGCACCGCCCTTCGAGTTTGATTATTGATGGTCACGCACCACGTCGAATCACACTCAGCCTTCGGCGTCGCGGACGACTTGGAGAGGAGACGCATTGAACGCGCGGAACCACCGGAGAACGGCTCCCTGAGTTTAAACCGCCGAGCCGCAGAGGCCGCAGAGATCTGAGGGAGATTTGGGGGTTCGCGGTTGCCTGCGGGGGTCGGCCCAGTTCACGACGATGAAGGGACCGCGAAAACCGTCAGACGAACTTCCTTAGCACTCGAAGTGGGCTTCCCGTGAATCACAGCGGCGCGCCGAGGTAACCCCCTCCCCCCTCTCTCTCAGATCTCTGCGGCCTCTGCGGCTCGGCGGTCAATCCCTCTCTTTCTTCACTGTCCGCGATGTTGCAGAGCCGTCCCTGTCGGCCTCAATCCGGGTTGGGCTGGGGCGCGAAGTGCTCGGGGATTTGGGCGGATTCGACGATGGTGGCTAGGAGGGCGTGGGCGGCGTCGTTGAGGTGGGTGCCGTCGCCGGCGTTGTAGGTTGCTTTGATGAAGCCGTTGGCAGCGGCGAACGGAGTCCAAAAGTCGAGCGCGCGCGGCGCGAATTTCTCGAGGATGGCGTCGCGCGCTTCCATCAAGTCGTCGACCTGGGCCGACTCGTTGAAATTTCGTGGCTGCGAGGTGCTGACCCAGAGCGCCACGTGCGCATCGCGTGCGGAGTTTGCTAGACGATCGTAATTCTCGAGCTGCTCGGTGAGCGGATAATTGTTCGCCTGATCGTTGCTCGGCAAATTGACGACAATCGCGCTCGGGTTCAAGCGCAGTGCAGCGGTGATGTTCTTGCCTTCGACTGGCGCTGGGCGATTCGCGGGCGGCACGTAACCCGTGGGCTGGACTTCGAACGTCGTTTGACCACCGACCGCCAAGTTCACCACGGTCACGTTAGGAAACTGCGTAGCCAAGAACGCCTGATAGCGAGCCACCCAGGCGTTGTTCGGATCGTTCGGGCCAATGCCGGCCGCGGTGGACGAACCGAGCACCACGATCGAGCCGCGCACTGAACGATTGACGGGGCGAAGTGAGTGGCCAGTGGTACTTGGATTTTTCGAGTTCGGATCGGCGTTTGCGCGCGACTTCGTCGCGCGTTCGTTGCACGCGGGCGCAACGCACAGGATCAAAATGAGGGCCGAGAATTTCATCGCGGTTCGTATTCGCTGTAAGCCGAAAATAGAAGCATCGCTAGCCAATGCGCAGCCCACGGCCCACGCACACACGAGAGCGTCACCACTGTTCGGCTTCGCAGGTGAGGCGTTTGCGTTGCAACATGGATTCGTTCCCGTTGCGTCGAGGACGTGTTAGCGTGACCCGCGTTGGGGGTTGGGTCACTCGTTTAAGTCCAGCGCATGGTCGAGCTCACACACGGTTCAGCCCACGGGGTACGGCGTCCGCTCCGCGCGCTGGTCATCGGCCTGCTGCTATGCGCGGGCGCGCTGGGGGCGTGCGGCGCTCGTTCCTCGGTCGACTTGCTCGGCGCGGGTCCGGTGGGAGGCTCAGGGCCCAAGGCGGACCCCGGGCAACCTTCGCTACCCGAGGGCGGTGGCGGAGCGTCGGCTATCGCCGGGGCGCACTCGGTCGGCGGCTCGTCGCCCATTGCGGGCTCCCCAGGGCGCGCAGGCGGCGGGAGCGGCGGCACAGCACCCATCATCCCCGCCTGCGAAGCGGTCACGGTTGCGATTGACGAGCTGCGACCAGCGCTCACGCTGGTCATCGATCAATCGCTCAGCATGCGTTACCGCTATCCCACGGAGGACAGCCCGGCCAGTCGCTGGTCCTTGGTGGGGGACGCACTTTTCGATCCCACCTTCGGAGTCGTGAAGCAATTCGAGGCCACGGTTCGCTTCGGCGTCGCGTTTTTCACCAGTCGCCCTGGCTCGTGTCCGATCCTGAACGAGGTGCCGGCCAAGATTCGCAACTACGACGCGCTCAACATGCTGTATCGCAGCCTGGGTCCGGATGGTGACACCCCGACGGGTGATGCTCTGCAGCAAGTCGTGACCGAGCTGCAGCAGACTCCGAGCCAAGGGCCTCGTTACATTCTCCTGGTTACGGATGGCAATCCGGACACCTGTCTGCAGCCCAATCCCGATCAAGGGCAACCCGAGGCCGTCGCTGCCGCGCAACGCGCCTTCGCGGCCGGCATCGAGCTGTACGTGCTCGGCATCTCCAACGGCATCGCAGGTGTGAATCTGCAGCAGCTCGCCAACGCCGGAAAGGGCAAGCCGATCGATTGGGTATATGGCGTCGATCCCGGTGCTGCCCAACCGTTCCAAGCGAGCGACAACGTGCTCGAATTGGCGGAGCAGTTCAGCGACATCCTGAGAAACATTCCGTTGTGCGAAGTGCAGCTGCAACGCGACGTGACCGCGGCCGAACTCAACGGCGCACACGTAGTGTTGGATGGTCAGCCGCTCCCTTACAGCGTGGCTGATGGCTACGTCCTGAAGGACTCGCGCCACTTGGCGATCGTCGGCAACGCCTGTGAAGCGATCAAGGCTGGCGGCCGGCAGCTGAGCGTGCGCATCTCGTGCGATTGAGTAATTGAGCGGTTTTTTGGGCTAAATTCCGCGCGGCAAGGCGCTCGTCTTTTTGCGGCGAGGGCTGATACTCTAGCTACCATGAGCCGATTTTGGGGCTGGGTCGTGGTGTTACTCACGGTCTCGCTGTTGCTCGTTTCGTTCGATTCGCGCGCACAGCGGCTCGATCCCAAACAAGCACCCGAGCCGCTGCGTCCGTGGACGTCCTGGGTGCTCTCCAGCAAACCCGAGGCGCTCTGCCCGTTCATGCAGGGTTCGGCAGAGTCCGTGCATTGTTTTTGGCCCACGGCGCTCTCGCTCAGTTTGGGCGAAAAGGGTGGGCACTTCGAACAGCGCTGGCACCTCGATGCACGCGCCTGGGTGCCGCTGCCCGGCGATCTCGTGCGCTGGCCCTTGGACGTCACCGAGGGCGGTAAGAGGCTGGTCGTGGTTGAGCACGCGAGCCTACCCAGTGTCGAACTCGAGTCCGGAGAGCACACGATTGTCGGCGCGTTCGCCTGGGACTCGATGCCAGATTCACTGCAAGTGCCCCCAGCGACCGGGATCGTCTCACTTCAGCTCGAAGGTTCGCGTGTGGCCGAGCCGCGGCGCGACGAAGAGGGCCGCGTCTTTCTGCAAAAGACCAGCGTCGAGAGTGAAGGCGAGCGGCTCGAGATCGTCGTCCAGCGCAAAGTGACGGACGATGTGCCGCTTTCGCTCACGACGCGGGTGGTGCTCAATGTCGCGGGCAAGAGCCGCGAGCTCGTGCTGGGCAAGGCATTGCCTCCGGGCTTCACGCCCATGTCGATCAGCAGTGAGTTACCCGCGCGCATCGAACCCGACACGCGCCTGCGTGTGCAGGCGCGCCCGGGCACTTGGACGATCGAAATCACCGCGCGCAGTGAAGGCCCGGTCAGCGAGCTCGCGCGCCCCGTGCCCGACGGACCGTGGCGAGAGGGCGAGGAAGTATGGGTTTTCGAGGCCAAAAGCGCGTTGCGTCTGACGTCCGTGGAGGGCGTGCGCGCGATCGATCCCCAGCAAACGCTGCTGGCCGACGATTGGAAAGCGCTGCCGACTTACGCCGTGGCTCTTGGCGACAAGATGCAGCTCGTCGAAAAGCGTCGCGGTGACGTCGAGCCGGAACCCGATCGCTTGTCGCTGTCACGCTCGCTCTGGCTCGACTTCGACGGTGGCGGCTACACCGTGAATGACACGATCACGGGCACTGTGCACCGCGCCACACGTTTGGAGATGCTGCCGCCGACGGTGCTCGGCCGCGTCGCCGTCGACGGCAAAGATCAATTCATCACGCACTTGGACAAAGACCCGAACAAGGCCGGCGTCGAGCTGCGCCAAGGCCCGCTTACGGTCTCGGCCGATAGCCGCATCAATGCCGACGCGCGAGAGCTGCCCGCAGTCGGCTGGGATCACGATTTTCACGAAGTGTCGGCCACGCTGCACGTTCCGCCGGGATTTCGGCTGTTTCACGCGTCGGGTGCGGATGAAGTGCCCGGCACCTGGATTCGCCACTGGACCTTGCTCGAATTGTTCCTGGTGCTCGTGCTCTCGCTTTCCTTTGCCAAGCTGTTCGGGCGCGGCTGGGGGGCGCTCGCGTGTTTGACCTTCACCTTGGTGTTCCCGGAAACCGACGCCGCGCGTTGGCTATGGGCGGCAGCGCTCGTGACGGAAGCGCTTTCGCGCGTGATCCCCGCGGGCAAAGCGCGCGTCGCGTGCAGCGTGCTGCGCCTCGGTGCGCTCTTGATCTTGTTGCTCAGCACACTGCCGTTCGTCGTGCAGCACATTCGTGAGGGTATCTATCCAGCGCTCGCCGAGGGTGAGGGCAACTACGAGGCAGCGACGAGCGGCGGATTCTTAGAACGCAAGATGGAGGAGAGCGCGGTCGCGCCCGCGCCGCCGCCAATGCCGGCGCCTGAGCAGAAGGTGCCCGCGGCGGCACCGGTGGAGCTGGCCCCCGAAAAGCCGACCGATGATCGGCGAACCAAGCACCCGGACCTGGACGTCCTGAAGATGCAACCCCTCGGTGCGCTCAGCTCCCAAGGGCCCGGCAGCGGGAGCCCTGAGTACCGACAATTCAACGAAGCGTACGACCCGAACGCGATGGTTCAAACCGGACCAGGACTCCCCAAGTGGAGTTGGTCCACCACGAACGTGACCTTCAGCGGTCCGGTCGAGCGCTCGCAGCGTCTGCACTTCTACTTCCTGTCACCGCCGATCAACCTGCTCTTGGCGTTGCTGCGCGCTGCGTTGCTCGTCCTGCTCTTTGCTCGGCTCTTGCCCTTCGGCACGGCGCGGCTGCCGGGCTTTGGCCGACCCGCAGCGGCCTTGGCGTCGCTGGCGTTGGTTTTCTTGATGGCCCCTACAGCGCGCGCGGACATTCCCAACGACGCGCTACTCGATCAATACCGAGAACGCCTACTCGAGAAACCAGACTGCTCGCCGACCTGTGCTTCCAGTTCGCGCATGCTGCTCGAAGTGCAAAACAACGTACTGCGCGTGCGTTTGGCGATCGAAGCCAGCGCCACGACGGCTGTGCCGCTGCCCGGCGGAGCCGCACAATGGTTGCCCGAGCGCGTGCTGCTCGACGGAAATCCCGCTCAGGGCTTACTCCGCTCGGACGACGGCGCGCTCTGGTTGCGCCTCTCACCCGGCGCGCACGACGTGATCGTCGAAGGCGCGTTGCCCGCGCGCGAATCCCTGCAGATCGCGCTGCCCCTCAAGCCACACCACGTTCGAGCAAACGTCGACGGTTGGTTGCTAGAAGGCGTGCACGAAGACGGCCTAGCCGACGAACACCTGCAACTCACTCGCGTAGCCAAAGAAGACGGCGGCAAGGGCGCAGCGCTCGCGGCCGGCGCATTGCCGCCGTTCGTGCGCGTGGAACGTACGCTCATGATCGGACTCAATTGGCAGGTCCACACGCGCATCGAGCGCGTCACCCCCACGGGTAGCGCCGTCGTGCTCGAAGTGCCGTTGCTCCGCGGCGAGTCGGTGACCACGCCCGACGTGCGCGTCACGCAGGGCAGAGTGCTCGTCAACATGGCGCCCGACGCGAGCGCGGTCGAGTTTCGTTCGGTGCTCGAAGAGCGCTCGCCGCTCAACCTAGTCGCGCCCAAATCGGTCGGGTGGAGCGAGGTTTGGCGGCTCGATTTGAGCCCCATTTGGCACGCGACGCTTTCGGGCGTGCCAGTCGTTCATAGCGAAGCGTCGGTGCGCGTGCCCGAGTGGCGCCCTTGGCCGGGTGAGACCGTCACCATTCAGCTGCTGAAACCTGCGGGCATCACCGGTCAAACCTTGACGATCGACAACAGCACTTATGACGTGCGCCCAGGTCTACGCGCGACCGACGCAACCGTGAGTTTCAGCTTGCGCTCCAGCCGCGGTGGCGAGCACGTCATGCACTTGCCCGAGGGCGCGCAACTCGAATCCGTGAAGTTCAACGGCGCCCCTCAACCGCTCCGCCAACAAGGTCGCAAGGTCACGCTCGCCATCGTCCCGGGACAGCAAACCGTCGAGCTCGCGTTCCGCTTGCCCCAAGGCATCACGGCCTGGTTCAAAGCGCCGCCCTTCGACTTCGGCACCAAAACCGTGAATGCCACGACCAGCATTCGCGCGTCGGATGCGCGTTGGGTGCTGTTCGTGCACGGCCCACGCCTGGGCCCTGCGGTGCTGTTTTGGAGCTTGCTCTTGGTGCTCGTGGTGATCGCGTTCGCGCTCGGCAAAATCACCTGGGTCCCGCTCAAGCGCCACGAATGGATGCTGCTCGCGATCGGCCTCTCACAAATCCCGCTCCCCGCGGCCGCATTGGTCATCGGTTGGCTCGTCGCGCTCGGCTTCCGTCGCGCGCGCCCCGCTCAACGCGCCGTCTTCTTCGATCTCGGACAACTCGTGCTCGTCGGCTGGACATTCATCGCGCTCGGCATCCTGGTGTACGCGGTGCAGCAAGGCCTCATGGGCACGCCCGAAATGCAAATCCAAGGCAACGGCTCCTCCAGCGAACTCTTGCAATGGTTCGACGATCGCACCGGCCCCATCCCCGAACAACCTGCTGTGCTCTCGGTCCCGATGCTCGCGTACCGCGGCGTGATGTTGGCGTGGGCGCTGTGGCTCGCACTCTCGCTGCTCCGCTGGCTGCGCTGGGGCTGGCTCTCCTTCTCCGACGGCGGCTTCTGGAAACGCGCGCCAAAACGCGCGCCCCCAATTCCCCCGAGCGTCCCACAATCGGTCCTTTCACAGCCGGCTGACGTCATCCGGCCCGCCACCGAGCCTTCAACAACCCCGGAGGGTGTACCGCCGATTTGACCCTTCGCAGCCTCTAACGTCGTTCTGGCTGGGTCGCGCGGCCGCCGCGGCGCGCTCAGGGAGAAATCCACCCAGTCCGACCACTCCCTTCACGACGCCCGCGACGCCCGCGACACCGAAGGCTCAGCGCCACGCGCGACCAAAGGCGTGAAAGTACGGCGCGACGTGTAGGATCTCGAGCAGCTTCCGAAGTGCTTATTCGCGCGCCGAAGCCCATCGCGCACAGAAATAATGGTTCGGATCCGAAGTGTTTTTTCGCGCGCCGAAGCCGTCCGCGCACAGAAATAATGGTTCGCCTCCACGGGCGCGACCCCGTGCTGCAGTCTCCGCCCTCTGGTCACGCAACTGCCAGAGAAAGATGGTGCTTTTTGGGGGCGGGCCCGCTCGCGTGATGCGACTGCCTCGCACGGTGAATGCTCAGACCCAGTGTGGCCGACCCCAGTGTGGCCGACCCCAGTGTGGCCGACCCCCAGTGTGGCCGACCCCAAGTGTGGCCGACCCCAAGCCTCAGTTCGGTGAGGCTCCGGCGCGCGGCTGGGGCGTGTTGAACCCCAAAAAATAAGAGCTTAGTTCACGCCTAGAAAACGCGCTCGCTCGGCGGCGGAGGGCACGAGGCAGGCCTGCGCGCGGAAACGATAACGGAGTTTCGCGAACGCGCGGTAGCCCACGTCACGCAGGAACGCGGGCACGATGCGCAGCGCGGTCAGCCAACGCCATGGTCCGCCGACGTATGCAAGGACGCGCAGGATCGCGGTCGAGCGCAGATCGGTGTGGACGCGGCCGTCGCGTAGCTCGGCCCAGAGCACGGAGTCCACATCTGTCGATACGCCGGCGAGCGCGCGGAGCTCAGTGCCGACTGCGCTTTCGAGAGGCGCAAAGCGCAGTGAGTGCGTGCGCTCGTGAGCGAGCACCCACTGCACCGTTTCGCTGCAGACGCCGCACGCGCCGTCGTAGAGCAGGATCGGTCCTTCTTGGAGGACTTCAGCGGGGGGAGCCATCTTCTCGCTCGCCTAGTCTGGCCTGGCGCCCGGCAGTTTGCCAGTCAGCCTCCAGCTGTTTTTAGCGGCGGTTTGCCAGTCAGCCTTCAGCTGTTTTTACCGTCCCAGTGGTTTACGGTCAGCGCTTGCGGGTCGACGCCTTCGAGACAGCGGACGTTGATCATGCACATGGCGCTGTCACCGGGGCCACGGCCGCGCGCGAAGGAACGTACGCCACAGTTGCTGCAAAACAGGTGATGGATCTTTTTGGTGTTGAACTGATAGTCGCTGAGCGAGTCGTCACCGGACTTCAGTTGGAATTTATCTTCGGGGACGAAGGCCATCAGTGAACCCGTGCGCCCGCACATCGAGCAATTGCACGCGAGTACGGGGCCGCTCAAGTCCAGCTCGACCTCGTACTCGACGTTGCCACAGTGACACGACCCTCGATACGTCTTGCTCTCGCTCATTGCTGACTCCTGGTTGTTGTTCGTAGCATCAATCGATTTCAGCGCGCTCTCTTTCCCCCGAGTTGCCGAGGGCGACGCGGAGCGCGTCATAGCCGTAGCGCTGCCGCACGCGATCCATGGCGCGATGTAGCGGCTCGCCTTGGTCGAAGAGGTTCAATTGCGCGCCTTGCCGGTGCAAGTTGGAAAGCCGAACTCCGAGCAAACGGATCGCGGTGCGGCGGGTGCGAGCGCGTTTGAACAAATCACGGATCACGGGGTAGAGCTCGAGCTCCGAACAGGTTGGCGTGACCGTGCGTGAGCGCTGCAGGGTTTGAAAATCCGCATAGCGCAGCTTGAGTGTGACGGTGCGCGCTTGGACGCCGCGTTTGCGCGCGCGCCAGCAAACGCGCTCACACAAGGCGCACAGCATGGCGTCGATGCAAGCGGGATCGCGCACGTCTTCGCGGAACGTGCGTTCGTTGGAGAGCGTGCCGAGGGCGCAATCCTCGGGGTCGTGCTCTTGAAAGGCTGGGCGTTCGCGGCCGAGTTCGTGCGCGCCGAAGCCGCGGCAGCTCTGTTGAATCACCTCCGCCCAAGAGCCCAATACGCGCCGTAAAGCGGGCAGCGGTGCGGCTTCGAGATCACCGAGGGTATGCAGGCCAATCGCGTGCAATTTCTGCTCTGCCACTGGGCCAATGCCCGGAAATTTGCGCACGGGGAGCGGTCTCAAAAAGCCGAGCTCTCCGCCCGCGGGTACGAGCAGCACGCCGCGTGGTTTGGCCAAGCCACTCGCGACTTTCGCGAGTGAGCGGCTAGTGGCGATGCCTGCGCTGGACGGCAAACCGACGCGTGTTGCGATCTCGTCCGTGAGGCGCCGCACGGTGCGCTCGATGGTTTGATCTGCGTTGCCATCGCCCGGCGCGAAGTACAAACGTTCACAACCGGAGAAGTCGAGGAACATTTCGTCGATGCTGGCGACCTGGGAGACCGGGGTGTAGTCCTGTGCGATGCGTCGCGTCTGCTCGGAGTACTCACCGTATACGCCGTGCCGTGTCGGCAAGTACACGGCATTGGGCGCGAGCTCTTGTGCCTTGGTGAGTGACATGCCCGCGCGCACACCGAGCGCGCGCACTTCGTAGCTGGCCGAAGTGACCACTCCACGCTGGCCCGGTAAGCCTCCGACGATCACCGGTTTGCCCTGCAGCCGGGGATCGAGCAGCCGCTCCACCGACACGAAGAACGTGTCGAGGTCCAAACAGCAGATGCGCGGGGCAGCGAGTGCCATCGGGGCCGCAACTCTAATACTGATCTTATGTTCAGTAAATGGCGCTAAAGAAAAAGTGGGGCTTGACGTTATTGAGTGCGGCCTCATTAATTCAACGTGCCTCGGTCCCGTGGAAATTTAGCTGCGCCTGTTGCAAAGAGCCCTCGTCGGGGTCGTCCGCCCACGATTGATTCGCAGCTGTTGCTCAATGTAGCGCGTGATGTGTTTCTCGAGCGCGGCATTCGGGCGACCACGCTCGAGGTGGCGGAGCGTGCCGGGGTTTCTGAGGGGGTGCTCTTTCATCGCTTCAAGTCGAAGGAAGGGCTGTTCAGCGCTGCCATGGACTTCGATCGCGAAGAGCCCCCACTGCGCGTGCTGAAGGTGATCGAAGAGCTACGGCAGCACGAAGAGCTGGACGCGCGGGAAGGGATTATTCGCTTGGCCTCGACGCTGGTCGAGGTTGGTCGCGTGGCGCTGCCGATCATGATGATGTCGTGGTCGAATCCACAGCCGCTCGCCGCACCGCTGTTCGATGAAAAGCGCAAGAAATTCCAGCAAATTTTGAAGGCGCTCGGCAGCTATTTCGAGCTACAGATGGCGCGCGGCAAGCTGCGGCAAATGGACGCGGAGGTGCTTGCGCGCACGTTGCTAGGCTCCGTGCACCACTTCGTACTCACGCGGATTCTGATCGAAGAAGGCGATGGCTCCACGATGCCGGAAGGCATGTTCGTGCGCGGCTTGGCCGATCTACTTTTGAATGGCGCGGCAGTCGCCTCCACGCTGCCACCTCGCAATACACGCTTCGCCACGCGACCGTGAGTTCAGCCCCCCCTCGAAGACCCCAGTAAGAGTGACCCAGATGACCACCCGCCGAACGACTGCCCTTCGCCGTCAATTATTGAGTTCTAGCTTAGGAATCGCTGTTGCTGCGATTCCGCTGCTGGCCAGCGCTCCCGCGGGCGCGACGCAGCCGCTCGAAACCTTTCTCGAATCCGCTCGCAAGAGCAACTACGACGTGCGCGAGCAAACCGCGACCGTCGAACAGCGCAACTGGGAGCGCGAGTCGGCAAAGGGTCGGTTGCTGCCCGCGTTGTCCGCGCGCGGGGTGTACACGCGCAATCAGTATGCCGCAGAGATCCCCGCGGGGCCGGTTTCGCCAGTTCCACTCACGATCACGCCGCAGAACCAGCTCGACTTGTTCCTCCAGCTCGACGTGCCGCTGGTCGATCTGGCAAGTTACCAACGTCTCGGCCAGGCGGGCCACTTGGCGAGGGCGTCGAGCATTCAACTCGAGCAGTCTCAGAACGACGTGCAGCGCTTGGTCGCTCGCGCTTACTACGCTTACGTGGGCGGCGCTGCATTGGTGCAAGCCGCCGAGCGTGCCCAGAAGATCGCTGAGGACAATCTGGCGTACGTCACGACACGTCACTCGATCGGTGTGGCCACCGAGCTCGACCGTGAGCGCGCGCGAGCACAGGTCGAGCAGAGCAAACAAGATCGAGCTCAGGCCGAGCTGATCGGCATCAACGCGGCTCGCAATCTCGAGACCGTGTCGGGCATCGCGCCCACGCCGGTCGAAGAGTATCCACTGGACGACTTGCATCCCGAAGCGCCGCTCGGCACATGGCTGGGTAGCACTGATACTCCGAGCGACCGCATTCAGGCAGAATTAGGCCGCGCTGCGACTGCCGCGAAAAAAGCGGCCGCATACGCTCTTTTGCCGACGCTCTCCGCGAACGGGCAAGAGCGGGTCACGAACGCGACCGGATTCACGGGCCGCACCAGTGCGTACACGATTCAAGGTGTGCTGTCGTGGCGACTCGACTACAGCGCATACTCCACCGCACAAGCGCAGGCGGCCGCTGCAGACGCGCAAAAGGTGCGCTCGGAGCGCGCGCGTCGCGGTGTCGAAGACGACATCTTCGACGCCTGGGAGCGCGTGCGCACCGGCATCATCAAGAGCGAGTCGACGCGAGCGCAGGCCGACGCCGCGCTGCGCGCCGAAGAGCTCGCGCTCGCCCGTTATCAATCCGGCGCACTCACGCAATTGGATGTCACCCAAGCGCAACGCGATGCATTCCAAGCTCAAGCCGCGCGCATTCAAGCCGATGCGGATCTGCTCTACTCACGTGTGGTGTTACGACTGGCCGCCGGAAAGTCTCCCAACGTCCAGCCTTCGACGCTGCCGAACAAGTCCGCCAAGGACCTCGCGGTGCCGCCGCCGCCCGAAACCAATCCCATTCCCCCTCCAGCGGCTGCAACTCCACCCGCGCCCGCTGCCAATCCCCCCACCGCTACTCCCGGGGCCCGCTGAAAGCCATGTCCGCCATTACACTCCACCGCTCGTTTCCCCGCTTCGCCGCGTTCACCCTGACTGCCTCCTTGGCTTTCGCCGCGGCCGCCACGGGCTGCAAAAAGAAGACAGACGCCGCGCCTCCGCCGCCCCCGCCGCCCGTCGCGGTGGTCACCGAGGCCGTCACGACGATCGACGCTCCCCGGACGTTGCGACTCACCGGCACGCTGCGCGGTGAGCGTGAAACTGATCTCGCCGCAAACGTCGCCGGACGCGTCGTCAGCACGAAGATCGAGCGTGGCCAGCGCGTGGCGAAGGGCGAGCTGATCGCGCTGGTCGACGTGAGTAGTGCCGCGCTCGCGCTCGCGGAGGCGCGTGTCGCCGTGCAGACCTCCAAGACGCAAGAAGAAATCAACCAAGCGGATTGCGAGCGCTACGAACGACTCAAGGCCAGCAAGGCCGTGACGGACCTCGAGTACGATCAGGTGACGGCCAAGTGCAAGACTGCGCCGCTCAACCGCGAAGCCGCCGAAGCGCGGCGAAACATCGCCGCGAAGAACGTCGGTGATGGTCGGATCTTGTCGCCGTTCGCGGGCGTCGTCACCGATCGCTACATTCAAGTGGGCGAGTACGTGCAGGCGTCGTCGCGCGTGGCCTCGCTCGCTCAAGTGGCGGATCTACGCCTCGAATTCAGCTTGCCCGAGCAAAACTATCCGGACGTGCAGCTCGCTCAGAGCGTCGGTTTTCGCGTCGCGGCCTACGGTGAGCAGCTGTTTTCCGGCGCGGTCTCGCACGTCTCGGGCGCGGTGCGCGATACTCGTGACGTGCTGGTC
Organism: Polyangiaceae bacterium; assembly: GCA_035634635.1. Taxonomy (GTDB): domain Bacteria; phylum Myxococcota_A; class Polyangia; order Polyangiales; family Polyangiaceae; genus PMG-095. Next base: position 142,760 of record DASQCO010000064.1, on the reverse strand, counting down.
GAAGCCAGCGTGAAGAACCCCGAACACAAACTCTTGCCTGGCATGTTCGCGGACGTCGAGCTCACGATTGGCAAAGAAGCGCTGCCCTCGATTCCAAAGGCCGCGAGCTTCGAGTCCAACGGCAAGCTCAACGTGTTCGTCGTACAGGCGGGCGCGTTGGAGCAGCGGGTCCTTCAACCGGGCCCCGAGGTCGATGGCCGCGTGACGGTGCGTCACGGGGTGGTTGCTGGCGAGCAAGTGGTGTCGGCGTATCGCCCCGAGCTCAAGAACGGAATGCACGTGAAATGAACCAGAACATGGCGAACCCCAGTGGACGAAAGAGGGCCCTGTCATGCAATGGCTAGCGAGAGTTTGCGTTCAAAGGCCAGTTTTGGCCTCCGTGCTGATGCTCGTGATCTTGGTGCTGGGCACTGTGGGTTACCGCGGCCTGGGCGTCGATCAATTCCCGAACGTGGACGTGCCGGTCGTGGTGATCACCACGCAATTGCCCGGTGCTGCGCCGGAAGAAATCGAGACTGACGTCACGGACAAGATCGAAGGCGCGGTCAATCAGATCTCCGGCGTCGACGACCTGAACTCGGTTTCGAGCGAAGGCGTGTCGCAGGTCGTGATCATGTTCAAGCTGGACAAGGACACCGATGTCGCAGCCCAAGAGGTGCGCGACAAGGTGAACACCGTTCTGCGTGAGCTGCCGAGCGGTATCGAGCAACCGATCATCAGCAAGGTCGAGCCGAGTGCGGCTCCAGTGCTGTACCTCGGCGTGCGCGGCAAAGGCCAGAGCATGCGCGACTTGACCGAGGTCGCGGACAAGAAGGTGCGCCGCCAGCTAGAGACCATTCTTGGCGTCGGTAAGGTCACCATCATCGGTGGCCGCGAGCGACAGATCCACGTGCGCATGGATCCGCTCGCGCTGCGCGCCAATGGCTTCACCGCCATCGACGTGATGAATACGCTGCAGCAGCAGAACCTGATGACGCCCGGCGGTAACCTGGAAACGGGTCCGGAGAGCGTTACCTTGCGCATCGACGGTCGAGTGACGTCCGTCGACGCAGTGGGGCGCTTGGTGATGCGCGCCAAAGATGGTCGCATCATCCGGCTCTCGGACGTGGCGCGTGTGGTCGATGACCAAGAGGCCGTGGAAAGCCTTGCTCGCTATGACGGCGAAGAAGTCGTCGTGCTCTCGATCGTCAAGCAAGCCGGCACGAACACGATCGAGGTCGTGGACAACATCCAGAAGCGCATCAAGAGCCTGAATGCATCCCTGCCGAAGGGCATGGAGCTGCAAATCATCCGCGACAATTCGCAGACGATTCGCACCAGCGTGCACTCCGTCATCGAGCACTTGATCGTGGGTGCATTGCTGGCCGCGGCTGTCGTGCTCTTGTTCCTCGGCAACGCTCGCAGCACGTTGATCGCCGCGCTCTCGATCCCGATTTCCGTGATCGGTACCTTCGGCTTGATGTGGATCCAAGGCTACACGCTGAACAACATCACGCTGCTCGCGCTCGCGCTCGCGGTCGGTATCGTGATCGACGACGCGATTGTGGTGCTCGAAAATATCATTCGGTTCATCGACGAAAAAGGGATGAAGCCGTTCCCTGCGGCGGTGCTCGCGACCAAGGAAATCGGCTTTGCCGTGCTCGCGACCACGCTGTCTTTGATGGCGGTGTTCATTCCGGTGGCGTTCATCGGCGGTATCCCCGGCCGCTTTTTGAAGAGCTTCGGCTATACGATGGCGTTCTCGATCGGCGTTTCGCTGATCGTCAGCTTCTCGCTGACGCCAATGATGTCGGCTCGCCTACTCTTGGGTCACGAAGGGGGGAGCCGGCTCGGTCGCCTAGTCGACTTCTTTTATCGACCGATCGAGCGCGTGTACATGGCGATGCTCGGCTTTTCGCTCAGGAATCGCTGGGTGGTCGCGCTGGCCTGCGCCGGCGTGATGGGCTCGTGTGTGCCAGTGGCCAAGTCACTGCCAGGCTCGTTCCTCCCGCTCGACGACAAAGCCAAATTCCAGGTCACGATGCGCATGCCCGAAGGTACGAGCGCGGAGGAAACGCTGCTCATCGCCGACCGCGCGAGCACATTGCTGCGCAAGTTGCCCGGCGTGACACACATCCTGATCACCGTCGCGGAAGACGACCAGCGCACGCGCAACTACGCTCAGCTGTACGTCGATCTCGTCGACCCGGCTCACCGCGCCTCGACGCAGTTTCAGCTGATGGACCGCGCGCGTGAGCTCGTGATCCCGAACATGCCCAAAGAGCTGCGCATCAACATCGCGGAAGTGCCGGACTTCTCGGTCGGCTCGAACACGCAGGGCGTGCAGTACATCCTGTCCGGGCCGAACTTTGCGGAGCTGGAGAAGGGCGCGGACGTCATCACCAAAGCGCTCAAAAAGAGCGGCAAAGCGGTGGACGTCGATACGACCAACATCGACGGTCGTCCCGAGGTGCGGGTCAACATCGACCGCGATCGCGCTGCTGATCTCGGCGTGAGCGTCTCCAACGTCGCGACCACGCTGCAAATGCTGGTCGCGGGCGTCAAAGCCTCGACCTACCCCGAGAACGGCAACGAATACGAAATCCGCATTCGCGCGGACGAGCAGTATCGCGCCGATCAGAACGCGCTCTCGCTGATGAGCGTGCCGTCGTCGAAATACGGTAGCGTCCCGCTCAGCTCCGTGGTCACTTGGAAACGTGGCCTCGGCCCCTCGCGCATCAACCGCTATGCGCGTGAACGCCAGATCACGATCTTGGCCAACGCGGCCGCCGGTGCCGGCGACAACGACGTGAGCGGCATCATTCAAAAGGAATTCAAATCACTCGATCTCGGTGCAGGCTATCAGCTGCGTCCGACTGGGCGTTCGAAGTCCCAAGAAGAGACGGCCGCAGGCTTCATCCTCGCGTTGTCGATGGCCTTCGTCTTCATGTACCTGATCCTCGCGGCGCAGTTCGAGTCGTGGGTTTATCCGGGCATCATTCTGGCGTCACTGCCGTTGACGGTGCCGTTCGCCTTCATCAGCCTCAAGATCTTCAACCAAAGCATCAACATGTTCTCGATGCTGGGCATGCTCGTGCTGTTCGGTGTGGTGAAGAAGAACAGCATTCTGCAAGTCGATCACACGAATCACCTCCGCAAGCTCGGTCGCAACAAGTTCGATTCGCTGATGCAGGCCAATCGCGATCGCTTGCGCCCAATCTTGATGACCACGATCGCGTTCGTGGCCGGCATGGCCCCGCTCATCCTCTCGTCCGGCATCGGTTCTGGCTTCAACAAGGCTACGGCCAGCATCGTCGTCGGCGGTCAAACGCTGTCGCTGTTGCTCACCTTGTTGGCGGTGCCCGTAATCCACAGCTTCGTGGACGACGTGCTCGACTGGTTCGCGCGCCGCAAGAAGGCAAAGGCCGATCGCGGTGAGGCCGAGCTCGATGAGCTTCTCGGCGTTGGCAACGAACCCCTCGAAAAAGCCCTGGAGCGCGCCGGCGCGGAATGAGTCGCGCAGGTTTCCGGCGCGAACGACTCGAAGTTGCCACTCTCGGAACTTCGAGTCCGCGCCGGAGTACCTGTTAATAGTTCGTTTAACAATGTGGGCTGCGTGGCACACTAGCAGTCGATATGACAAGCCCCGTGGTCGCCTTGAGCGACTTCAGTCCGAGCCGTCGCAGCTTCTCCTCGGACGTGCTGATTGCGCTAGCCGAGATTGGTAGCGCGCTCGCAGGCGCGGGGACATTGGCAGCACGGCTGCGCTCGGCGCTGCGGGTCCTCGAGCGAATTGGCGCTGGGCGCTCAGTCTTCTACTCAGCCAGTTCAGAGACTCGCTCGCTGACGGTAGATGCTGCCCACGGTCTCGAGCCGGATGCGTTTTGTCCCCGCTATTCGGCTGGCGCAGCCGGGCGAGTGGCGTCCAGCGCAAAGCCGGTGATTGTGCCGGTGCTCTGTCATGATCCGATGGCTTTGTCGGAGGTCTCCGACGTTTCGCGCTGGCTGGACACTGGGTGGAACTTGGTTGCAGTGCCGGTCACCGCTTTGGGACGCTGCATTGGCGTGCTCGGCGCTTATTTTCGGCAACGCGATCCTCACGGTTTCGGGGAGCGTCACATCGCGTTGGAGGTGGTCGCGGGCCTGATTGGTAAAGCCGTGCGCGACCAACCGGCGGTGCACGGGGCCGAACCCATCGTGAGTGAGGCGCGGTTCTTCGATTGGTCGGAGCTGCCCTTCGACCAATCGAACATGATTGGCGGCGGCCCCGCGATGCGCAAGGTCTTCGAGAAGGTGAGGCAGGTGGCGCGGACCAATGCCACGACCTTGCTGCGTGGTGAATCAGGCACCGGCAAGGAGCTGGTTGCGCGTGCGATCCACCTCAACTCGTCGCGCGCGTCGCAGCCGTTCATCAAGGTCAACTGTGCGGCCCTGCCCGAGTCACTTTTCGAATCGGAGTTGTTCGGCCATGAGCGAGGGGCGTTCACCGGCGCGCACGCACGGAAGAAGGGCCGCTTCGAGCTCGCGCAGGGCGGCACGCTGTTCCTGGACGAGATCGGCGAGCTACCGCTATCGACCCAGTCGAAGTTGCTCAGAGCCCTACAATTTCGCGAGTTCGAGCGGCTTGGTGGCACGGAGACGCTGCATTCGGACGCTCGCATCGTAGCGGCGACCAACGCAGATATCGAAGGCAAGATCGCCAAGGGAACGTTTCGAGAGGACCTTTACTATCGGATCAACGTCTTCACGATCACCCTTCCGCCGTTGCGCGAACGTACCAGTGATATCCCCGCGCTGGTCGAGTTCTTCGTGCGTAAATTCGCGGCGGAGCACCAGCGTCGGGTGACCGGAATTTCGAGCGCCGCCATGGATCGCCTGCGTTCTCTGCCATTTCCGGGCAACGTACGAGAGCTGGAGAACGTCATCGAACGCGCCGTGGTGGTGAGCCACGGTTCGTTGATCCAAGAGTCGGATCTACCGCTGGCACTACGCGCGCCCGCAACCACCGAACCCAGTTTGCCGCTGCACGTGGCCGTGGAGCGACTGGAGCGTCAATTGATCGAGAATGCGCTCGAAGCGAACGACGGCAGTGTCATCGCAGCAGCACAGGCGCTCCAGACCACCGTGCGCGTCGTCCGGTACAAGATCCAAAAGCTCGGAATCGGCAAAGACCGATTTCGCGGCTAGCGATTCAGACAATTCCGTCGTTCTGCGCGGCGTTGGCGAGTGTCGGTTTCGTTTCGAGCGAACGCTCGAAATGGCAGAAATTCCCTGCATTCGAGGGGTGCGAAACGCTCTCAAAACCTGCAGCACACGCGAACAAATTTGTTCGTGGGTGAGTGTGAGTCCGACAGATTTGTCGGAAACATTCGGAATTCGCCATTTCTCGTCTGTTTCACCGTTGAGGGTGATGTGCGGTTTGTTGCGCTTTTGCTGAGTGGCATATGCGTTGCACTAGGGAGTGCCATGTTGGTGGTGACGCAGAGACGACTGAGGCGCTGCTTGCGAGGCAGCGTCGCCCGCTTACTGCTCGACGAACTCACTCGGCGAGTTCCTTGAAGTCAGTTTGCGGCGACCAATTGTGAGTCGCCGATGTTTCTCGAAACGCACCTCGAATGCGAAGGCGGTCGTGTGCCCCGCTCTTCATCCCTTCCACCCATCGCTTGTTATCGGAGCTCTTCTCAAACATGTTCAATCGCCGATTCCGTGCTTCTCAATTCGCTGCTTCCGCATCACTTCTGAGCGCTTTGATCACCTGTGCGAATTCGGCCCACGCCGATGCCGCAGCGCCTCTGCCAGCTGCTCCAGCTGCTCCTGCTGCCGCCCCTGCTCCAGCTGCTCCTGCCGCCGTGGCGCCCGCTGAACCTGCTGCTCCCCCGCCTGCTGCGGCTCCGCCTGAAGAACCCGCGCCTGCACCTGCGCCTCTCGAAGAACCCGCGAAACCAGCGGCAACAAAGCCGAAACCTCCGCCGTACTCGTTGCCGTGGCAACTTCGTCCGGTAGCGCCGGCAACGGTGATCCGCCTCGACACGGCATTCGTATTTTATGATGACGCAGTCACCGGCAAGAACGGCGCTGCGCAAGCAACTTCATTGCTCGGTAGCTACAAGGTCATCCCGGACTTGGCGGTGATTGCGCGCGTCGGCTTGGTCCACAATACCCCTCCTGATCCAGCGAGCCCGCCTGCCAAAGAGGCGACGAGCATCCTCAACCCGGTACTGGGCGGGTTATACGGACTCAAACTTTCACCTGACTTCAAGCTTGGTCTCTTCTTGGGCGTCACGATCCCGGTTGGCTCGGGCGGCGGAGACAACCCGAACAAGGACAAGGCCACGGCGAACACGACCGGCGCCATGGCGCGTTCGATGATGGATAACGCAATGTTCGCGACGAACTACTTCACTGTCTTTCCGGGCGTCGACGTCGCGTACGTACACGGCGGTCTCACTGTCCAAGCGGAAGCCACCATCTTTCAACTGGCCAAGACCCGCGGCCCAGATACCCTCGATAAGTCGAACACCAACTTCACGACGGGTCTGCACGCTGGTTACTTCGTTCTGCCGATGTTGTCGCTCGGCGCAGAGATCCGACACCAGCATTGGCTGTCGACGCCGGCTCAGGTGAAGAAAGACGACAAGTTCCGCGCCCAGACGACGTTCGCCATCGGTCCGCGCTTTCACTTCAAGCTCTCGGAAAAAGTTTGGTTCCGCCCCGGTATCGCGCTGGCTCTGCCCATCGATGATCCAATGAACCGGCGCGATTTCAAGATCGCGCAGCTCGACTTGCCCATTTCATTCTGAACCTTCGAGGAAAACCGCCATGACCCAAAACAAGACACGACGTGAGTTCATCCGCGCCGGCGCAAGCTTGGCGGCGCTCGCAGCGCTCCCAAACTGTAGCAAATCGAAGGCAAGTCCTGCTCCCGCTCCCGAACCGGCCGCAAGCGGAATGCCCGCCCTGGTCGGCAATGCCAGCAAGCCCGAGACACCCGATTTGCGCTTCGGCATGATCGCGTTGACCGACTGCTCGCCGATCGTGATCGCCCACGAAAAAGGCCTATTCAAGAAGTACGGCATCAACTCGACGATAATCAAGGGTGCGAGCTGGGCCGCGATCCGCGATTCGCTTTCCAACGGCGATATTCAGGCGACGCACATGCTAATCGGCATGCCCATCGCTTCCACGATGGGCCTCTTGGGCTCGCCCAAGAAGCCGATGATCATCCCCTGGATGCTGAACCGGAACGGTCAGGCGATCACGATGAAGTCCGAGCTCAAGGGCAAGATCGCGGCCGACCCCAAGGCGCTCAAACCGTTGGTCGACGCGGCGAAAGCCAAGGGCACTCCGATGACGTTCGCGATGACGTTCCCTCCTGGCACGCACGCCATGTGGATGCGCTACTTCCTCGCCTCGGGCGGCATCGATCCGGACAAGGACGTGGCCCTCGTGACCGTACCTCCCCCACAAATGATCGCCAACATGAAGGTGGGCAAGATGGACGGCTTCTGTGTGGGCGAACCTTGGGGGGCGCGCGCGATCGCCGACGGCATCGGATATACCGCGACGACCACTCAGGACATCTGGAAAGACCATCCAGAGAAGGTCTGCGCTTTCACCGAGGAATTTGCGCAAAAGAATCCAAAGACCGTCAAGGCCGTGCTGAAGGCGCTGCACGAAGCGAGCACCTGGCTCGACGATCTAGCCAATCGCCCCGAGCAAGCCAAGATCGTTTCCCTGCCGACTTACATCAACTGTCCGCCGGAGTCGATCCTCGGGCGGCTCACGGGTGATTACGACTTTGGTGACGGTCGAAAGAAGCAGGACGAGAACTACATGATCTTCAGCAAGCGGAACTGCAACTACCCGCAGGCGAAGTACTCGACTTGGTGGCTGTCGCAATTCCGTCGTTGGGGCATGGTCGAAGGCAAGCCGGACTACGCAGGCGTCGCGAAACAAGTCATGCGCGGCGACATCTACGAAGAAGCCATGAAGGAGCTCGGTTACGCCCACGGCGGGGCCAACGAGGACCCGGAAACGCTGTTTGACGGCGTGCGCTTCGATCCCAAGGATCCAGAAGGTTACGCAGCGAGCTTCTCTGTGAAATCTTTGAAAGGCTAACCGGAAACATTCAGGCGCTAAGATCTCCTTGGGTCAGTGTTGACCTCACCCAGGGACAGGTGACTCAGGCGCTTCGAGAGAGCATTTGCCGCGCAAACGGCGGCGCTTTGCAGTGATGGATCTCAAAATGTCGAAGATTGCTTCCGCTCGTTTGTCGAAAGGGCTCTTTCTGCCGCTTCTGGGCATTCTGTTCGTCGTCGTAGTGTGGGCGCTCACCAGCACGACCTGGGCGCCCGCGTTACCCTCGCCTGCGCGCACCTGGGAGGTCAGCAAACCCTACATCCTCGCTCCGTTCGAAAAACGCGGTGAGCTCGATCAAGGGATCTTGCGCTTCACTTGGTACTCCTTGATTCGCGTGGCGAAGGGCTACGTGCTGGCCATTTTGCTCGGGACACCGCTCGGCTTGTTGCTCGGTGTCTCGAAGTGGTTCACGCACTCCTTCGATCCGATCATTCAGATCTTGCGACCCGTCTCGCCGCTTGCATGGTTGCCGCTCGGGCTCGTCATCTTTCAGAAGCCAGAGCCCGCCGGCATCTTCACCATTGCCATGTGCTCGATGTGGCCGACGGTGCTCAATACCGCGCTCGGTGTTCGCTCCATCCCGCAGGATTACTTGAACGTGGCGCGCGTACTGCAGCTCTCGAAGCGTAAGACCTTGTTCCGCGTGCTCTTGCCAGCCGCGTTGCCCTACATGTTCACGGGTTTTCGGCTGAGTCTCGGTATCGCGTGGTTGGTGATCGTGGCCGCGGAAATGCTGACCGGCGCACCGGGCGTCGGTGGCTTCCTCTGGCAGGAGTACAACGCGTTGATCTATGAGCACATCATTCTGTGCATCATCACGATCGGCGTCGTTGGTTTCGCGCTCGACCGACTCATGGGGCTCGTCGAGCGGAGGTTCAAGGTAGTATGAGCGCGTTCGTCGAGCTGCGCGGAGTGAGCAAGGGCTTCGACTCGGCGTCGGGCCGAGTGAACGTGCTCGAAAACGTCAATCTGGAGGTGGAACAGGGGGAGTTCGTCGCCATCGTGGGCTACTCGGGCTCCGGCAAAACGACGCTCGTCTCGATGCTGGCAGGTTTGCTCATGCCGGACTCGGGTAGCGTCAACGTGGCGGGGAAGCCCGTTCGCGGCCCCGGTCCCGACCGAGGGGTCGTGTTTCAGAACTACTCGCTTTTGCCCTGGCTCACCGTGTTCGAAAACATTCACCTCGCCGTCGATCAGGTGTTCTCCAGCGAGACCCAGGCTGAAAAACGCGCACGAACCGAGCGCTACATCGAGCTGGTGAACCTCGCACATGCCAAAGATCGCAAGCCTGGCCAGCTCTCGGGCGGCATGCGCCAGCGTGTTTCGGTGGCGCGCGCGTTGGCAATGGACCCCGCGGTGCTGCTGTTGGACGAGCCGCTCGGGGCGCTCGATGCGCTCACGCGCGGCACTTTGCAGACCGAGATCGAGCGTATCTGGCAGGCCGACCGAAAAACGGTCGTCATGATCACGAACGACGTGGACGAGGCCATCTTGCTCGCGGATCGCATCATTCCTCTCAGCGCAGGTCCCAAGGCCACCTTGGGACCTGCGGTCGCGGTGGACATCGAACGTCCGCGGGATCGCAAAGCGCTCAATCATCATCCGGAGTTCAAGCGGGTGCGCACTCGCGTCATCGAATATCTACTCGGCAGCGCAGCGCAGCGTCGAGCGTCCCAGGCTCCACGCCAGATCCCGATTGCGCTCGCCGAGCCGCTGGAGGGCACATGACTGCCCAGAACCAAAAGAAGTACCTCGACATCTGGCAACTGCAGAAGTCGTTTCCGTCCGCCGGTGGTCCGCTCGTGGTCGTCGAGAACTTCAATCTCGCCGTCCAGCAGGGGGAGTTCGTGTCGCTGATCGGGCACTCGGGATGCGGTAAGTCGACCGTGCTGTCGATTGTTGCCGGCCTGACTCAGGCCAGCGCGGGCACCGTGATTCTGGGTAACAAAGAAATCACGGCACCCGGACCGGATCGCGGAGTCGTTTTCCAAACGCCCTGCCTCTTCCCGTGGATGACGGTGCTCGAGAATGTCACGCTCGGGCTCGAGCAGGTGATGCCGCAGGCGAGTCCCGCCGAACGCGCGGACGTTGCCAGTCACTACCTGGAACTCGTCGATCTGCGCGATTCGCTGCACAAGCGACCGACGGAGTTGTCGCAAGGCATGCGCCAGCGCGTCGGCTTGGCGCGCGCGTTCGCGCTGTCACCCAAGATGTTGCTCTTGGACGAGCCTTTCGGAATGTTGGATTCGCTCACGCGCCTCGAACTGCACGAAGTGCTGCTGACCCTGTGGCGCGAGAATCGCAAAACGCTGCTGATGGTGACGCACGACGTCGACGAGGCGTTGTTCCTCTCGGATCGCGTCGTGATGATGACCAATGGTCCACGCGCTACCGTCGGTGAGATCCTCGAAGTGCCCTTTGCGCGTCCCCGCGATCGCGCAACCGTGCTCGAAGACCCCGAGTACTACGTACTCCGTGAGCGTCTGATTGGCTTCTTGGAGGATCACGCGCGCGTCGGCGCAGCACCCGTCAAGCAACGCGAGCGCACGTCGTCAGTCCCCGAGGAGAATGCGACCGCTCCATCGTCTGCACAGCTGGAAGTATGAGACTCGGCCGCGCGACTCTGAAATCCCGCGGACCGTGACCGAGGTGAGAAGACACGGAACCATGACGGCCCGGCAACGGAAGCACGCAACTTTGGTCCATAACGAGTTCGAATGGCACGACGCCTGCGTCATCGACGAAGTCGCGCCGGGCGGCAGCTTGGCCGTTTCGATCAGGGACGAGCAGATTGCCATCGTGCGGACCCAAGACGGGGTGTTGGCGGCGCTCTCCAACTTCGACCCGTTCAGCAACGCCTTCGTGATCGCGCGCGGGATGGTCGGCGAATATGCGAACGCGCCGACCATCACCTCGCCCATCTATCTACAGAGCTTTTACCTCGAGACGGGCGAATGCTTGGAAGACAGAAACACCCGTCTCTCTGTCTTCCCAGTTCGAGTTTGGAACGGCCGAATTCAGATCGCGCTGTCGCGGCGGGTGACGACTCTGTGACGAGAGACTTGCTTCGCAGTAGCGTTGTCGGCGATAGCCAGGCTGTCAGTGCGCGTAGTACACGGTGGCGCGCTTCTGTCCCTTAGTGGTGACCTTCCTCTCGCTGATCAAGCGCTTGACCGGGAGAACCAGCGCTTTCGTCGGAACACCGAGGCCTTCACCAATCTTCTCGATGCGCAGGCCGGGGTGTTTGGAAATGTGGCTGTGCAACTTCTTGATCAACGCGGCGAGCTCCGCGGGGCTGCGTTTGGCGCTCGCTTCGTAGCGGTCGGAGCCGAGCGCGGGTTGGGGGAGCGCGCGTTTCGCGCCACGGCGCGGCGCTGAGCCGCCGCCATTCAAAGCACTTTGGACGGATTCGAGCGCCGCGCGTTGGATCAATCCCTTCAGTTGCTCCACGAACGTTTCGACGGCTTCTCGCACTTCCTCATCAACTTTGGACATCGTGCTTGGGTACGTCGATTAATGTGGGAGTGTCAATTGGAACAGTAACTTTCCGCCTCACCTGTCGCGCTGGACAGCTGTGCTGGTCACGAGACCAGGTTTCATGGACTGCCTGTGTATTGCGCCAAAACGTACGAGTTTACAAAGAAGCATAGTACTTCTGCCTATCAGTTCCTAGAGGTGCTCCGACTCTCACCCACTGCTCGGACTGCCACCCAAAGTCTCGGGTTGATACCAGACTGCTGCGGCGGAGTGTCGCACTTCAAACTCGCCACAGCCGATATGATATGATCAGTGGCCCATGGACTTGGGGGCTTCTGTCCGAGCAGAGCAAGTGCGCGCGCTTTTCCGTCAGAACCGCGGGGTTCTGTGGTTGAACGTGGCCGTGTCTGGGCTGGCAGCGGCGGCGCTCTGGCCCAGCGCCTCTCGGGTCTTGCTCGTTGCGTGGGTGGGTGTCTCCGCGTTGGTCGCTTTGGCTCGCACCGATCTCACGCTTCGCTTCGAGCGGGCGAACCCCAAACAGGCGCAGCTCGAACCATGGGCGCGGCGCTTCTTGGTCGGATCCATCTCGGCGGGAGCGGTGTGGGGCTGTGCGAGCGTGGTCTTCTTCGACGCAGTGAGTGGGCCCTCGGAGCTGGTATTCGGCTTTGCGATTGGCGGGATGACTGCCGCTGCGGCCGGCACCTGGTCTTGTCATTTGCCCGTGTTCTGGGGCTACTTCTGTAGCGCGCTGGGCCCGTTCGTGGTGCGCACGCTCGCGCAGGGCGACCTGGCGCATCTCGCCATGGGCAGCATGCTGCTCTCCTATGCGGCCGGCATGCAACGCGTCGCCCGCAGCAATCATCAGGCGTTCACGCAAGCGTTTCGGCTCGCACTCGAGAACGCGCAGCTGCTCGAACGCTTGTCGACCTCACAGAAGGGGCTCGAAGAAACCAACCGCACGCTCGAACGTCGCGTCGCAGAACGCACAGCCGAGCTCGAACGCCAAAGTGAGGTATTGCGCAACGCTCAGCGCCTCGAGGTGGTGAGTCGATTGGCGGGCGGCATCGCCCACGAATTCAACAACCTGCTCACCATCGTTTTGACCAGCATCGACGTTTTGGATGAAAAGGCTTCGTTCGATGCGGCGGCGGTGGACCGAACGCGTGCTGCCGCGCGGCGTGGCGCCTTTCTCGCTCGTCAGTTGTTGGCATTCGGGCGGCGTGAGCGCATCGAACCGCGGGTGCTCGACTGCAACCGAGCCGCTGCGGACATGGAACCGCTCCTTCGCCGGCTCGTCGGCGAGCGAATCGAGACCCGTTTCGCGTTGAGCGCCGAGCCACTATTCGTATTGGCTGATCCTGCGCAGCTCGAGCAAGTGCTGGTCAGCTTGGTGAGCAACGCGCGCGACGCGATGCCTGATGGAGGAGAGCTGCGCGTGTCGAGCGAAAGTGTCGAGCTGCAACTGCCGAGCGCGACGCACGGCGCAGGCCGATACGCACTCTTTCGCATCGAGGACACCGGTGTGGGCATGGATCGAGAGACACTGCGGCGCGCATTCGATCCGTTCTTTTCCACCAAGGCACCTGGTTTCGGTACTGGTTTGGGACTCGCCACCGTTCACGGCATCGTCGAGCAAAACGGAGGCTGCGTTACGGTCGAGTCGGAGCCAGGCAAGGGCTCACGCTTCGCTGTGTATCTGCCCATCGCCGAGCACGGGAACGGTGCGGGTGAAGCGCTGCTCGAACCTCGCGTGGCAGCAGTCGCCAACGCCACGATCTTGGTCGCCGAGGACGAGCCGACCCTGCGCGCGATGATCCGGCGCACGCTCGCCCGTTCGGGTCACACGGTGCTCGCTGCTGCAGACGGACAACAGGCTTTGGCGGCCGCCGCTGCGCACTCTGGCCCGATCGACTTGCTCGTCACCGACGTAGTCATGCCGAACTTGGGTGGTGGTGAGACCGCGCGCATCTTGGGCGAGCTGCGCCCGGGGATCGGCGTGCTCTTCATGTCCGGCTACAGCTGGGGTGAGTCGCTCCCTGCGAGCGACCCCATGAAAGCCATTGCCTATCTGCAAAAACCGTTCGACACGAAGACGCTCGAGACGCGCGTGGCCGAGCTATTGGGCCGATTGCAGGCCCCGAAATCGCAGTAGGCAAGCCGCGAGCGCGCGTCTACAGTCAGCCGTTCATGAGCGAGGCCGACTTTTTCAGCGATGAGGCCAAACGAGCGACGAAGACCTCGGTGGAAAGTGCCGAGGCGCAAACCTGTGCCGAGATCGTGGTGGCCGTGCGCAAGAGTTCGGCGCGCTACGGCGTGCTCGCCTATCACTTCGGTTTGGGATTTTCGGCGCTCGTGGTGGCGTATCTGCTGGTCGTTCCCCAAGAGTACAGCGCCTTCGCGATCGCGCTCGACGGCGTTATCGCCTTCGCGTTGGGCGCGCTGCTTGCCGCCAATCTCGACACGGTGAAGCGCGCTCTCTCGCGTGGCGCGACGCTCGATGAAAACGTGAACCGCGCCGCGCGCGCGGCATTCTTCGATCTGGGGATCTCGCGTACGTCAGGGCGGCATGGCTTGCTCGTCTACGCATCGATGTTCGAGCGACGCTGCGTCGTGCTGACCGACATCGGGATCAATGCGGCTCAGCTCGGGCCGAGCTGGGTTGCCTCGCAGAGTGGCTTGGCTGAAGCTGTGAAACACCGTGATCTTTCGGCATTTCAACGCGCGCTCTCGGGTCTCGGCGCAGTGCTGTGCGAGCCGCATCCGCGCACGGCGGATGACGTGAACGAACTGCCGGACGAAGTGCAATGATTCGTGTTTCTCGAAGCGACGTACGTCGGCTGTTGTCCTGGCTGACCTTGGCGTTGGCCGTTGGTCTGGTGCTGTATTCGGTCAACGCTTGGGCGCGCCCAGGTGGTGGGCACACTTACTCCGGTGGTTCGTCGCGTTCGTCGTCGTCGCGCTCCTCGGGTGGCGGCGGAGGGGGCGGCGGGGGTGACGCTTCCGGTCTGATCTTCCAGCTGATCCTACTTTGCATTCAACACCCGGCGTTGGGCGTGCCGCTGTTGATCCTCGTGATTCTCTTTTTCGTGGGCAAAGCCGTGGTGGGCGCCGGGCAAAAGGGCTGGTCGACGACGACGCCCGACGTGCAAGCCGTGGAACGCGTCGAGCGCAGCGCGCGCGTGGGGCGCGCCGAGCTGGACACGATTCGCGCGCTCGACCCCGGTTTCTCGCTCGTGCTGTTCGAGGACTTCGTGTACATGCTGTACGCTGCCGTGCAGCGCGGCCGCGCCATCGGCACGCAAGCGCTCGCGCCATACTTGGCGCCTAACCTCGCGCAGTCCCTGGTCGACCCGCAGCTTGGGGACGTGCAAGGCATCGTGATCGGTGCGCTGCGCTACGTGCGCTTCTCCGGCACGCAGGCCCAGATGCTCGAAGTCGAAATCGAAATCGAGTCCAACTACGTCGAGGTGCTTCGCGCAGGCGGCACGCGGCGCTTCTACGCGGTCGATCGCGTCGTGCTCACTCGCGCTGCTACGGCCCGATCTCGCGCCAAAGCCCGATCGCACACGCTCGATTGCCCGAACTGCGGCGCTCCACTCGAAGCCGTGCGTGGCACCGAGTGCAGCTACTGTCGTCAGAATGTCGGCTTTGGCCGGTTCGACTGGATGATCGCCGGCTTTGCCAACCAAACGCGCGAAGCGCGCGGCCCGCTGTTGACCGGAGACGTCGCCGAGTCCGGCACGGAACTGCCTACCATCGTCGACAGCGGTGCGCCTCAGCGTTTCGAAGAGCTGGCGCGCAAGGACCCGGCAGTTGGCTGGCAAGCCCTACAAGGGCGAGTGGCAATGATCTTTGCCGAGCTGCAAGTGGCCTGGTCCGGACGGGACCCATTGAAAATCCGTCCCTTCGTCTCGGACAACCTATTTCAATCCCTCTACTACTGGATCGATCTCTACACTCAACAGCGCTGCCGCAACATCACCGAGAACGCGACGATCCTGCGCGTCGATCTGGCGAACGTGCTCAGTGACGCGAGCTTCGACGCCATCACGCTGCGCATCTTTGCGCGCAGCATCGACTACACCGTCTCCGACGAGGGCAAGCTACTGAGCGGTCATCGCAGTCGGCCGAGGACGTACTCAGAGTATTGGACACTCATCCGCGGTACCGCGCGCCGCGGCGAACCGCGTCGCGACAACAACTGCCCAAATTGCGGCGCGCCGCTCGCCATCTCCATGGCTGGCCAATGCGAATACTGCCGAGTCAAAGTCACGAGCGGCGACTTCGACTGGGTATTGTCGCGCATCGAGCAAGACGAGTCCTACGGAGGCTGAGTGAGCGCTGGCGTCCTGATCGAGCTACGGATTGAAGACGAATACCGAGAGCGCTTTCTACACGCCACACGCCTCTACGCCCTCCGCACGCGCAACGAGCCGACCAAGCCGCGAGTCGAAGTGCTCGAACTCGACGGCGAAGCCGGCTTCTCGATACGCGAACTGTATCCGAACGAGGCGGCGATCGAGGCGCACTCCCGAACCGAACATGCGCGGCTGTGGCTCGAAGCGATCGCGACCTTCGGAGTTCCCAACGTTACTGCGCGGCGCTTCTCGTTGGTCGTGCACGAGTCGGCATTGCCCACGGCCGCGCCGAAGCCACCCGCACTCGAGACGGCCACGACTCTGCCGAACACGCGCAGCGAAGCGATCCTCTGGGGCAAGACCAAGGCAACGCGGATGCGCGAAGCCTCGCCGCGTCCTTCGCCGCTCCAATTGCCGCGCTTGCAGGCGGTGGTGGAACGCGTCGAAGTTGCCAGCGCGCAAGACGGCTTTCTGCGCGGAGCGCCGGATTTGTGCCTACTCGCGGCGTGCTATCGAGTCGACGCTTCCGAAGCCGAAGTCCTCGGTCGAGCGGTCTATCGCTTCGAACTCGGTCAGTCGCCGCCTTGTGAAGTGGTCCGTGAAGACCGTGTGCTCGATCTGCCCGTACTCGTCGAGCAGTTTCCGTTGCGGATCTACGTCGTGGTCGTCGCCTTCGAAGAAAACGGCGGAAGCGACGTGCGCTCCACGTACCAAGACCTGAGCGATCCGAACTCGCTCTTCTTCTGGAGCGCACTCCAGGATGAACCAAACCCAATCGCTCTCGGCCAACACGCCGCCGAGCTTCACGCCAACCACTGCGAGCCCGTGCAAACCTTGCGGGTGAATGAGCGCCTAGGCAAACCCACGGACGACGACACCTGGGTCGGCGCCGCGTCCGGCCTGATCGAATTCAGCCAAGCAGGCGAAGAACGCCTCCTTCGCTGCCACACCCGCGCCGCCGATGGAAAAAACGACTGGCTCTGGGATCTCAGCTTCCGCTTGGGTCCTCACAGCTCGTAGCGTCGCGGACGAGAAGAGAGGGATTGACCGCCGAGCCGCAGAGGTCGCAGAGCTAAAGAGAGAAGGGATTGGGTGACGCTATCCGACGCAAAATTATGGTTCGGATCCGAAGCAAAATTCTGAAGCAGGACCCCCAAGCCCGCCGTTTTTAATTTTGTTGATGGTCACGCGCCACGTCAGAAACGTCAAAGCCTTCGGCGTCGCGGACGAGAAGAGAGGAGAGGGGCTAACCGCTGAGCCGCAGAGGCCACAGAGATCAGAGAGAGAGGGGATTGGGGTGCCCGCGGTTCGACGGATTGCGTCGTGAGTAAGACGAACTTCGCCGCGCACTAATTACCCAAGATCTCTTTCAGATCTCTGTGGCCTCTGCGGCTCGGCGGTTCAATCTCAGGGATCGTTCTGGGCCAACAAGCGTTGAGCCACGGCGCTCTCACTCGTCCGCGACGCCGAAGGTTGAGTGCTCTGTGACGTGTTGTGGCCCCATCAACAAAAGAAGCCTGATTGGGCGCGCGCGATTGTCGCCCAATTCAAGGCAGGGTGATTCGCCCCCGCGGAGCGTTAGATCAGTTTCCTGAAGAGTTCGACTCGGGAGCTCGAGCCGGTTTTGCGGAGTACGTTTTCTTGATGGAATTTGACGGTGCGGGGGCTGATGCCGAGGCGCACGGCGATGTCGTCGAAATTGCCGCCGAGGCAGAGGAGTTCGAGAATTTGGGCTTCGCGTTCGGTCAGTTTGGTGGTCTTGCCGAGGGTTGCGATGCGCTGTTGGATTTTCGATTTCTGGCCGTCACCGCTCGGTGGCGCAGCAGCGGCGGGGCTCGCGGGGACTTGCCAGGCGTCGACGAGCTGATCGCGAAGGGTGCGCTCGTGGAAGGGAAAGGCCATCATCGTGTAGGTTTCCGAGCCCAAGGTGAAGGTGCCGACGACTTTTCGAGGCGAGCTGGCTCGGTCCCAGAGTTCCGCCCATTCTTCGGGGTTTCTGAAGACGCTCAGGGAGTAGGCGAGCCGCTCGCTGGACATAATCAGGTTCGAGATCCGTGCGGTGATGGTCAGGCCGCGCGGAGTGGGTTTTTGATAGTCGTTTCGATTCAGGAACCAGCGTAGATAGAGCGCGCGGGTGCCGCTTTCGAGCGGATGCTGATTGACGAAATCGGCTGCCATGCGTGCCGCGGGATCGCGCTCGACCAATGGAATGTCGGCGGAGCTCGTGATCATCGTGGCGTGCCACATCGAGTCGAGGGCACCATTGGGTAGTCCGTCGCGTGACACTTCGAAGGTTTCCGGTTCGGTGCGAAAGTGCGCACGGGCGATTTCCGCGGCCTGTTCGCCCTCGTGTTCGCGGAGTAGCTCGACGAGCGCTTGCTCGTCGGAGGTTTTGGCCGTGTGGAACGATGGCGCTTCGCGCTCGTCGTCACGCCCGGTCAATTGCTCGATCGACGGCACGTCGCGGTCCAAGTAGAACAAGTCGTCGAAGCCAGCCTTGGGCGGACTGTCGGCGGCCAGCTCTGCCACGACGAACTCTCTCACTGGTCGATAAACCGATTGGTAGCGTTGAGCGTTGGCGCGATGTGCGCGCGCGACGAGCGCCAAGCGTGCCAGTGTGTGTGGACGCAGTCCGCCGCCCGCATGCTCGACGAAGGGCCGATTGGCGAGCCATTCGAACACTTCTGGAGCGTGACTCGCACCGATGGTCGGATTGGCGAGCAGCACGTGTTCGAGGAGCTCGGGCGTGGTCGTGTGCGCCAAGGCACAGACATCGAGCGCGAGCTGTTGCGCTTGCGAGGCCGCGCGTAGCTCGAGGGCTTGGCTGAGGGTGTGTTGAAGTTCGCGCAGGCACTCGGGGGTGAAAACGAGCGCGCCAGCGCGTTTGACGATCTCGGCGGCAAAAGCCAGCCCGAGTGGGTAGCCTCCGACCACGCTCATGATCGCGCGTTGCGCGGTGCCCGCCACTTCACGCAGTTCGAGGAACCGTTGCGCGTCCACCTCGGGCCAAGGTTTGAGCCGCCAATTGCGGCTCAAACTGGACCACGCGGGGTCGACGCTCAGACGTGGAGATTGCGGGCGCCGCGAGGCAACCACGAGCAGCACGTTTGCTGGAAGGCCGGGCATGAATTGCCCGAGGAGCCACGGTTCAAGGGCGCCGAGTCGCTCGTAGGAATCGAGCAAGAGCACCGGCCGCGCCTGCGTCGTGTTGGAACGAGTCGACTCGACCAGCTGCGTGGCGTGCCGCGTGTACCAGCGCTGAAGTTCTTCGGCGGTGTGTTGATTGACTTCAGCGGCGTCGACGTAACTGACCGGCAACGACAGCCGCTCGCACTCGCGCGCGAACTCGAGCAGCAGGCTGGTCTTGCCGACTCCGGCTTGCCCAGTGAGGTGCAAGAGCGAGCAGCTCGGGTCATCGAGCGCTGCGTCGAGCGCAGCAAGATCCGCCTCTCGTCCGACGAACCAACGGAGTCGTTCGTCACTCAAACGTTCGCCGAATGTCGGCTCGGGTGTCGCGGGGGAAACGACCGTATGCAACTTCGATTTGATCATTGCGGCTTCATGGGCAGGATGGTGTTGGAGCCCCCGGTCAGTGGCCGGCGCACGAGACGCCGCTAGCCTTGAAGATAACCGCGTGCGCGGGGGTCTTGCCACAGTCGTGTAGCTGATACGGGCAGCTTGGCCGCTGACCGGTGCGCGGGCAATTCCCATGAATGCTGCCGAAATGGCTGATTCGCTTGCGAAACCTCAACAAACGCGCGGCGTTGGGCGGGCCTCGCGGGTCGCGAAACGTCTGAGATTTGGCTGCGGGTGGCGCGCCCTCGACTGCTGCGGATTGCCCGGTAACGTAGATGTCAGCTGGGGATCGACTTGGGCGGCGGCTCGGACTCGGCACCGACGCGCGCGTCCGCCAGCATTTGGGTGAGCGCCTCCCAGCGGGCTTCACCCTCGAGCGGTCGTAGTTCGACGAACAGCGAAAACTCGGTGCCGTCCCTAAAGAGACGCAAATCCATGCCGTCCGATCGGAGCTTCCGACCGGCGAGGTAGTCGTCGATGTTGATCGTTCGCAACCCATTCACCTCGAGCACGATGTCTCCGTACCGGACACCCGCCTGGGAGGCGGTGCTGCCGGGCAGACAACCCAAGACGGGGATGCCTTGCACGGCCTCGGCCAATGCTTCGAGCTGCTGGCGGCGAATCATTCCGTAAATCTCCTCAGAGCCAAAGGCAGAGCCGATGGCGCGCTGCTCACAGTTTTTAGATTTGCTGATTGTTGCAAAAAGTCCAGGCGAGTTTGGTCGATTGCCGGTTTGCCTCACATGTCTCAAAGCGCGATGAACGCGATGACCGCAATGACAGAGGGATGAAATTTGGATTCTAGCGGTTCGACACAGCGAAACTCGGGCCCGTCATCAGACCCGCCGGTGGAGGCGGATCACGAGTTGTTGCGGGTATTCGCGACGCACGGCTTTGCCCTCAACGCGACGCTACGCGAGATGCTGAACGAACACTACTCACACCGAACCGAGCGCCGCGGCGCGGGTTTTACGCAAGCCACGCGCCACTTGGCACGGCTCGTGAATCGACCGCGTGAATTGGGCGAGCACTTTGCCGCGCCGCTATTTGCGAATCCCAGCAACATCGACGCATGCGACATTCTGCGGCAAGTGCCGAGCGAGCTATCGCGCGAGGAGAGCCGCCTATTGGCGGCGATCATCGTCGACCTCGTGTTTCCGCGAGCCGCATCGGACGCGATTGTCGAGCTGTCGGCCTGGCCCGAGGATCTCAAGATTGGGACGTGTCCGCTCGCCGAGAAGTACTTTCTGGAACTTGCCGAAGCGTTCGTGCGGCGCAAGGGCCTAGCAAACGTGCTGATCTCGCCAGCGGGCGAGCCGCTCCTGATCGAAAAAATCAACTTGGGCGACGATCATTCGTGCATCAGCGTGGCACCCTTGATTTTGAATGGCGTTGCGCTTCCGCCGGGCAGCTTGTTCGGCGTTCACTACGAGGGCGTAGTCGCTTCGAGAAAGAATCGCGAACTCCCCGGCGACATCATTTCAATCACTGACTGCTCCGGATTCCGATTTCTGCGCTTGAGCACGCTTTCGGTTTCGCCCGCGCACCGCGAGCGCGCATTCACGACGCACTTTCAGGCACAGGTCGCGGCCGGCCTATTTGCTCCTGGTGAAACGACTATCGCGCAACTCCATCGTTTAGCACTGCGACAGATCTAGCATGCCGAGCTCGCTCGATTCCCTCAAAGTCTTCTACTCGCCGGACATGGTCTCCGAGTCGGGCCGCAGGATCTCACCGAGCGATCGCAAGCCGCGTGAGGTTGCGGACGCCCTGCAGTGTCGGCATTGGCCGATCGAGCTGATCGCGCCTGAACCGACTGCGGTGGTCGACATTTGTCGGATTCACGACGCAAGCTACGTCACGGACGTGCTCGAGCTGCGCCGTGCCAGCGGCTTTGGCTCCATTTCGGCATCCGTGGCGCGCTCGCTGCCGTATACGTGCGGAGCGTGTCACGACGCCGCAGTCATCGCTTTGAAGGACGGCATCACAGCCTCGCTGGCATCCGGCTTTCACCACGCCGGGCGCAACGGGGCCCGCGGCTTCTGCACCTTCAACGGGTTGATGATTGCTGCCGTGCAATTGCTCTCCGCGAAGCGCGTCAAAAAAGTCGCGATCGTCGATTGTGACTATCACTACGGCGACGGCACCCAAGCCATCATCGACGCGCTCGAGCTTTCCGATCAGGTACTGCACTTCAGCTTCGGATTGACCTACAAAATGCCCGCGCAAGCCGACGCATACTTGGCACACGTGCATGAGCTCAAAGCGGTCCTCGAGCAACATCGCCCCGGGCTCATTCTGTACCAAGCCGGCGCCGACACGCACATCGACGACCCGCTCGGCGGACTGCTCACCTCCGAACAAATGCGCCAACGCGACCACGCCATGTTCGAAATCGCGCATGATCTCTCGATTCCACTGACGTGGAACCTCGCCGGCGGCTATCAAGTCGAACCCGACGGTTCGATCCCGCGCGTAGTCGAGCTGCACCTCAACACGTTCGAAGAGGCGCTGCGAGTGTGGGGGCTGATCTAGCTCTGCAATCCCCGTCACCGGCCCCCCTCACATCGTCGAGGCCAGCGGCGCGAATGACGAAGCCCGAATTCGCCTCGTCAACGTGCCTCTGTCGTTGCTTCTTTGGCGATAGCTCCCGGCGCGGGCTCCGCGATCATGCGTGCCAGTGCGTTCACGAGGGACTCCTGGCTCACCGGTTTGGGGACGAAGGCTCTGCGTGGTGAGGCGGTGAAGTTGCTGCTGGGCGTGCGATTGCCGCTTACGAGTACCACGGGTAGGTCGGGCTGTTGTTCTGCGATCATGTCGGCGAGGCGTTCGCCGTCGAGGCCGGACATGGCGATGTCGGAGACGACGCAAGCGATGTCTCCGGCGGCTTTGAGTACGGAAAGCGCTTCTTCACCGTGGGCTACGGCGATCACTTCGAAGCCTTCGGAGATTAGCCAGCGCGTGAGGCTACGACGCACCAGTTGGTCGTCTTCGACCAAGAGTAGGCGCCGTTGACGCGAAGGGGCGGGGGCGCGATCGGACGGGCGTGGCGCGCGCTCCGACAGCGTGACGGGCACGAGGCGAGGGAAGCGCACTTCGAAGCGCGTGCCTTTGCCGAGTGTGCTCGTGACTTCGATCTCGGCGCCGTAGCGTTTGACGAGTTCGCGAACGGTCGCCAACCCGAGGCCGGTGCCGTGCGATTTCGTAGTGAAGAAGGGTTCGAAGATCCGCGCTCGCGTGGCTTCGGTCATGCCGACGCCATTGTCCTCGGCCACGAGTGAAACGCGGCTCTCGTGCACGCGGACGCTGATCGCGATACGCCCGCCGTCGGGCAGCGCGTCTTTGGCGTTCACCGCCAAATTCAGCACGATTTGTTGTAGGCCCGCGGGCGACGCGCTGACGATTGCTGGGTCGGGCGCATGGACTTCCAAGCGCACGTTGGAGCCGAGCAAGCGCGGCAGCGTCCGAGCCAAGCTCTTGACCGCGAGGCTTACGTCGACGCGCTCGGTGCCCGTGACGGGTGCGCGGCCCAGGGACAGCAATTGCCCGGTCATCAGCGTGGCGCGTGACGTGGCCTCGTCTAAGTCGTCCAGCAAATTTGCAACGCTTGGGCGTTGAGCCTCTCCCTCCGCGCGCAATAGTTCGGACACGTTGCAGATCACGGTCAAGAGATTGTTGAAGTCGTGCGCGATGCCGCTGGTCAGGTTGCCGACCAGTTCCATTTTTTGGCCGTGGATCGAGCGCCGCAGCGCTTCATCGCGCTCGCGGGCGGATTGTTCGGCGCGCGCGTGCATGCGTTGCAGAGATTCGAGCGAACTGCGCAGCAAGACTGCAGTGAGCAACACGGTGATCGTGACGGCGGCCCATGCGTTGATTGGGCTGTACGGTTCGAGCGGCGTCGGCAGCAGACCGCGCTTCTCGAGCGTCGCGATCAGGACGCACCAGGCGGACGTCACGAGCGCCATGACGACCGCTGCTCGTCCGCTCACCGTGCTACCCAAAAGCAGCACACAGACCGTAAAACTGGCTGCATTCTGCCCCTGCATGCCGCCGAACAAAACGGTCACGAACGCGATCAGGAGCCAGAAGAAGATCGACAGCACCCAGCCTGCAGCAATCACCCGTCCACGCCACAGAAAGACGCCCACGCCCAGCAGGCACACCAAGACGATGCCGTAGAACAGCAGCGTGATCTTGGCGCTGTTGTGTGGCTCGAGCAGAGACGACCCACAGCCGAGGAAGGCAAGGCCGACCATGGCCGCGAGCATGCGCGACAGCAGGCGTTGACGACGCGCGTCTTCCTCGTCCGGCAAGCTAGGGAGTTTGAGCCACGACCACATGAGCATCCGGCGTCCGCTGCTTACATTTGAATACTTGGAATAGTCGTCGCCCAGATGAGCGACAGCGGATTTGATTGCGAGGCGCACATTTGCCCCCCACCCGACCGTGACGTATCGTCCGTGGCGATGCCAGGCGACGAGATCCCGAGCGACCTTCCGCAGATCGGTGACGAACTCCTGGGCCAATACGAGATCACTGCCACGATCCCTACGGACGGTGTCGGCATCTTGTTACGGGCCCTACAGAAGTCCTTGCGGCGAACGGTGGTCATCAAGATTCGCACCACCCGCATCCACGATTCGGCCCAAGTTGAGCGTTTTTTGCGCGAGGCCCGGGCCGTGGGGCGGATCACCGAGCCGCACGTCGTGACCATCTACGATTGCGGCTTCGTCGCGCGCAATGGCGAAAAAGAATGGAGGCGTGCCGGCTCGGGGTTGCCCTTCATCGTGATGGAGGACATGCACGGGCTGGATTTGAGCGCTCTGATGGAAGAGCGCAACGCAGCTCTCGAGATCGCCGAAATCCTGAGCTACATGCGCGAGGCGTGTATCGGTGTTTCCGCGCTTCATCGCCAGGGAACGGTGCTTCGCGACTTGAAGCCGGCGAACTTGTTTTTATGCGCCACTGATAGCGGCCGCAATGTAGTCAAAGTGCTGGAGCTCGGCGTGTCCAAGAGCTCCGTTGGTGACAAAGCCGTGGGCGATGCTCCGCCGGGCGCAATTGCCTATATGTCTCCGGAGCAGCTCAGCCAGCCCTCGACCGTTGGCTTCGCCAGCGACATCTGGTCACTCGGCGTGATCTGTTATCAAGTACTGACCCGCGCGCTGCCCTTCCAAGGCGAAAACGCGCTCGCGATCTTGGGCCAGATCTTGACGCAACCTCCGCGGCCGGTCCGAGAGCTGCGCGCGAACGTGCCGAATGATCTGCTGCGCGTGATTCGTCGTTGCCTGCAACGGAGTCCGGTAGATCGCTTTTCCAGCGCCGAGGAACTTGCACAGGCCCTGGAGCAGGTGCAGGGGCGTCACTCACTCGTTCCGGTGATGCTGAAGGGCCCAGAACCGGACACTGACCACAAGATCCCGAAGCCGGGCGACTGGGTCCTTCGTTTCCTCACTGGCAAGTACGCGGATAGCGAACGTGGCCTGATGGTCGGTGAGACCCTGGAAATCGGCCGCAACTCGGACTTGGGCCTGGTATTGGTCGAAGAGATGGTGTCGCGGCGCCACGCCCGGCTCACCGTATCTCCAACAGGAGTGGTACTCGAGAATCTGTCCTCGACCAATGGGACTTTCGTCAATGGCTTTCAATTGCGCGACAAGACCACGCTCGAAGAGAACGACCGCGTGTTGATCGGCACCTCGATCATGCAATTGGCCAAGAAGGGCAGCCTCCAAGCCGGGAAATTGGGGTAGGCTCGAAGGCACGCATCGAGAACCCGCGGGGGCGGCAAGTGAGGCGCAATGATCAAGCTTTACAAGGGAACACCTGGCGGGGTGCTGTATCACGAGGCTTGGACTGCCGATCTCACCATCACCGAACACTGGGGCAAGCTGGGCGAGAGTGGGTCGACTCGCGATCACGAGCTGACTGAGGCCGATGACCCGGATGAAGTGTTGGAGACCGTGCTCGCACCCGCGCGCGCCGCCGGCTTCGCCGAACTCGACGACGACGAGCTGCGGATGCTCATGATCGAGTATCGAATCCACGGCATGGGGAGTGCGGTGGACTTGAGTAAGCGCCACGCCCTCGAAGATCGGATGAATGAAGTGTTGGGCTGGGTCGGGCTGGGTCAGTGCGAAGGCGGCAACATCGGCTACGGCACGATGGAAGTGTGTTGTCTCGTGGTCGACTTCGAGCTCGCACGGCGCGTGATCGAAGCGGACCTGGCTGGTTCGAGCTTTGCCGACTACACACGTATTTTTGTGCAAGAGGAGCTGCTCAGCTGAGCTCTTGCTCACTCTGCACCACCCGTGGTGACCGTGGAGGGGAGACTCCTACCTACGAGTTCAGCTAGGGTTGAGCTTCGAATGATCTTATCTCGCACTAGGAATGCGTTGCTCGTGGCAGCGACGAGCACGAGTCTGTTCTTCTTTGGTTGCGGTTCGAGCGACGAGCCGGCGCACGGCGGTAAAGCTGGCGGCGCGGGCGTGGAGAACACCGGCGCGGACAACGCCGGAGCCGCTGATGACGGCGGAGCGCCCGACACGGGCGAATCGCCGGGCGCCGGTGGCACGACTGACGTCGGCGATGGACCGAGCGGTGAAGCCGGTGAAACGAGCGAGCCTACCGGACACGTGTTCTCGATCAAGTTCGACTATCGCTTCGATCGCGCGGGCTACTTCGACGCACCCGAGCGGCGTGCTGCGCTGGAGGCCGCCGCGGCCACCTGGTCCGCGCTGATCTCGAACGACTTTCCCAGCGTCCCCGCGGGCGTCAAACTCACGTTGACCGATCCGGAAGACCGAGATCAACTAGTGACGGTCGACAGCCTCGAAGAAGACATTGACGACCTATTGGTGTTCGTCGGCACCTCCGAAGCAATCGATGGCTATGGCCGTGGCGGCCCTGCCGGGCCCGCTGAAACCGACGACATGGAGCTGCAACAGTCCTTCTTCACTCGCCAAATCGGCAATGACTTTCAACCCTGGGCAGGTTCGATCAGCTTCAAGGGTTCCGTCGATTACTTCTTCGACAAGACGCCTGCGACGACGAGCGACATCCCCAAAACCAAATACGACTTCATCACGCTTGCGACGCATGAGCTCGGCCACGTGCTCGGCTTTGCCTCGTGCCCGGCGTTCGTTTCGCTCGAGCGCGATGACAACTTCCTCGGCAAGCGCGCCTTTGACGCCTACGGCGGCGCAGTGCCGCTCGAAGCCGATCACGGGCACTTCGCCGAGGGCACTCAGTCGGACGGAGTCGAAGCGCTAATGACACCCAAGTTGATCAACGGCGTGCGGCGCGGGCCAACCGCGCTGGACCTCGCGGCCATGTTCGATATTGGGTACACGGCGAGGTGAGCGATCGGACGCCGCAAAGTCCGATCGCTCGTGGTTCGCGCCGCCTACTGGATGGTAACGATTTGCTCGTAGGACTTGGCCGAAACGGGGACCGTGAGCCGCTTCTCGTCGATCCAGACGACGTTTCGAATGCGGCCAGCCGCGTCGTTGTAGGTGTACTTCACCTCGTTGTCGTCAATCGATAGCACGCGCAAGCCGTACAGGTTGTGGTGCTCCAAGAGCGACGAGTCTGCTGAGAACGAGTAGCTCACCGCGCCTGCGCCAGGGTCGGTCGCCAACACATTGCCTTTGAGGTCGACCACTGCTGTGTTGCCTTTGCCGAGAATCGGCGGCACGGCAACGCGCTTGGTGTCGGGCGACAGGATCGTACCGTGGCTGCACAGCCCTGATTTAGTCAGCGCGGCAGCTGAGGTAAGCACGGTGTCGACCTTCGCGCTGTCGAGATCAGCGAGCAAGAGCGCACCGCTTGAATCGATGAACGCGAGCTTTCGTTTATCTGCGCTGAGTCCCGGCAGCACTTGGTCTGGCACGTACAGGAAATCGCACAGTGAGGAGAGAGTGCCGAGAGAGTGGGGCTCTCCGCCACTCAGCGGAACCACGAGTAGGTCCGGGCTGGCCTGCCCGTTCTTTGCCGAAAACAGCAGTTGGGTGCTGTCCTTGCCAACGGGACCAAGCACTCGTAGGTTGTCGTACTTGGCCAACTGTGACCACTCACCACCGCTCGTCGGGGCTGCCAGCAGCTCGACTTGCTTGTCCTTGTGGGTGGCGCTGAACCAGACCGAATCACCCGCGGGTGATATGGCCAGGTCAATGAGCGAGATATCTGCGGGCAATAGCAGATCGACCGCGGCATCCGCGTCGGCACTCAGTACCCGAGCCACGCGGCCGTTTGAATTGTCGAAACCCTGGTACGCAATTTTGCGACCGTCGCTCGACCAGATCCTTTGGCCCTCGTCGCGCGGACCCACGCCGATCTTCTTGATGTCACCACCCTTGATCGGGACGGTGGCGAGAAAACTGTCGCTAGTCGTGAACCACACGGTTTGACTGTCCGCGGTGAACCACCAGACGTCTCCGTTCTCGAACAAGACCCCTTCACGGAGTGAATCACTCAGGGTGACGGGCGTGCCGCCCGTGCTCGCGACCGAGAAGAGCCCTGGATTTCCGCTGCCCGTGAGCGGCGCGATGTACACGACTCGCGTGCCGTCGAGACTCGCCTTCGCAAGCTTCACGTCACTCGCGAGGGTGACGGTCTTGCCACCAGCGACGGGTGCAGACTTCAAAAAGGTCGAGTCGAGGAACACGACGCGCTTGGGGCCCGCGTCGACGATCGTGAGTTGGCCACTAAATTCGGCGATTTCCGTCGGCGTCGAGCCGTCCAGCGGGATCGAACTGAGCGTGGTCCCGCATTCGCCCAACACCTCTGAATGGTCCGCCGCGGTCCACCACGGCGGGACACGCGACAGTTTGCAACCGACGGGCAACGGCGTTTCGAATGCGGTCGGTGCGCCGCCATCCGCGGGCCAGGGAAAGCTGCCTTCCGGGATCGAAGCGCCGCCGCCGTTGCTCGTGCCGCCGTGGTTGGTTTCACCCGCATCACCGGCGCTCCCGTCGTCTGGGTTGGTAGCGGTCGTGGTGCCGCCTGCGCCAGCGTCGCCCGTCACGGGCGAACCGGCCGCCGCACTGCGCCCACCGCTCGAGGATTGGCCGCCGTTAGCCACGCTATCCGTGGCTTTGTCGCTGCAACCCGCAACACTGCAAACCGTGCACAAAAGAGCACAGCAAACGCTGGCTGCTAATCGCGGCATGACTCTCCAAATCTCCGACAAACGAATTCCATACGACCCTGCGCGCCCGTCGCCATGAAGGCGCGCCGCGTTCGCGCGCGACGCTATGCGAAACGCCCTTGTGATGCAAGCACTGCTCGCGTCGTAGAGCGCACGTGACTGGAACGCCGAGTGACGCTGGAAGAGCACGAATTAAGGCGCATCGTCGTCGCCGTGAAGCGTGCGTTTAGGTCAGCAGTGGCCCATTCCTGATCATCATCGATATTGACGTAGCGAGTCGATCGACAGCGTGCGTCCGCCGCTGCTTCGGCCAACGTTTCTTCGACGTCTCGGCCGCCGCTCTATTCATCTTCCAGAAGTTTTTTTGATGGTCACGTGTGGCGGCGCGCTGCGGCGTAGCCTTCGGCGTCGCGGCGCGCCGTCCGGGACGCCGAGCCAGGCGCGACTCCACCGGTGGTGTTTGAGTGCGCGTGCGCGTCGCCCACCGCGCGAACCGTCGTGGTGCGTGGGTTGTTTGAAGAGACTGATCGCCCCGCGCGTTCGCACCGGCAACAAGCGAAGGGGGGCCGAGCGCTTTCTGAGATGTGATCAATCATGGACGGATCTGAACCATTTTTGCCAACTCGAGGCCCCCTGCCATCCCGAAAAGATAGTTCGGATCCGAACCAATTTTGCGAACTCGAAGCCCCTGCCATCCCGAAAAGATAGTTCGGATCCGAACCAATTTTGCGAACTCGAAGCCCCCTGCCATTCCGAAACCATTCCGAAAAAATAGTTCGGATCCGAACCAATTTTGCGAACTCAAAGCCCCCTGCCATCCCGAAAAGATAGTTCGGATCCGAACCATTTTTGCGAACTCGAAGCCCCCTGCCATCCCGAAAAAATAGTTCGGATCCGAACCATTTTTGCGAACTCGAAACTCCCTGCCATTCCGAAAAGATAGTTCGGATCCGAACCATTTTTGCGAACTCAAAGCCCCCCTGCATCCCGAAAGAATAGTTCGGATCCGAACCATTTTTGCGAACTCGAATCCCGCTGCCATTCCGAAAAAATAGTTCGGATCCGAACCATTTTTGCGAACTCGGAGCCCCTTGCCATCCCGAAAAAATAGCTCGGATCCGAACCAATTTTGCGAACTCGAAGCCCCCTGCCATCCCGAAAAGATAGTTCGGATCCGAACCATTTTTGCTAACTCGAAGCCCTGCCATCCCGAAAATTGCGACGCGACGTCAGTGACGCCGAAGGCTGCGCCGCAACCTGACGTGCTCGGTGACCATCTACCCAAATCCCCTCTCCGAATCTGAGTTTCACTTCACGCTTTGAGGCGCGATTGCGTGTGGGCCGTAAGTCAGGCTTTGCGACGCGCGTCAAATAGCTGACTCGTCTGGGAAATACCGGACGTAGCGCAGCTTCCTCCGCGCCTGAGGCCTCTTTCGGGCACGGGCACGGGCACGGGCACGGGCACGGGCACGGGGGTGGGCGTAGCGTTGCGCACCTTGTGGGGCAGACTTAAGACCCTAAACAGTCGTGCCGTATTTCGGCCACGCGGCGTGGCTCGTCGTGCTGACCTGACCCGCACCATGTTCTCGACCCGGAAAAGACGCGCTGGCTGGCTCGCAGCCTTGTTCGCTGTAGCGAGCCTCGCAGTGCTGTCCTTCGTGCACGAAGAGAACCGCGGTTCGGCGGATGACGCTGTGATGGAGTCGCTCGAGATCCGTCAGGCGATTGCCGATACGCAGTCGTTGCTCGTGGACTCTGAAACGGGTCAGCGCGGCTTCCTGCTCACGAATGACGAAGCGTTCTTGTATCCCTACGAGCGCGCACGACGCCTGGTTCCGGCACAGCTGGACCACTTGCAAGCGATCGTTCACTCAGACGCTCCGCAGGCGACGGGGGCGGAAGAGATCCGTCGCCTTGCGTTGGCCAAGCTCGATGAACTGGCGAGTACGATTGCGCTGGCCCGCAGTGGGCATACCGACCAGGCGCTGGAGATCGTGCGGCAGGGGCAAGGTCGAGTGCTGATGCGCGCGATTCGCACGGAGACCGACCGCATGTTGGTCCTGGAGCGAGTGAAGTTTGCTCGTCGTAAAGCCGACGCCGATCGCAAGCGACGGCAACTGCGCTACGTGCTCTACGGCTCGTCGGCCCTGTTTCTCGCCATCACCGCTGCGGCGCTCTGGGCGGCCAGTCGCGGCGTCTCTGATGCGATGAAAGCGAACGCGCGGCTTGCCAAGAGTGAGCGCGCGTTGCAAGCGCTCGCCGACGATGCGAGCGACTTGGTTCGCATCGTCGGGCCGAACGGCGTGACGCTCTACGCAAGCCCATCCTGCGAACACATTTTGGGCTACACGCCTGAGGAAATGCAAGGTTTGCCGCCGACTTCGCTGCTTCCGGATAGCGATCGCGCGCTGGCATTGGCGCTCGTTGCCGCCGCGCGGAACGGCGAAGGCGCCTACGAGCCATTCATTCATCGCTTGGTTGCCAAGGACGGCTCGTATCGCTGGTTCGAGACCAAGTATCGGCTGGCGAGCAACGCCGCTTCCGGCAGCATGCACCTCACCTCGCGCGACATCACGGATCGCAAGGCGGCCGAAGAAGCGCTGCGTGCGCAAACTCAGCGGCTCGAGTCGATTCTGCAGAACATGAAGGATGCCGTCGTGGTGTTCGACGTGCGGAAGAATGTGGTGCTCGCCAATCCCGCTGCGGCGACCATCGCCCAGCAAGTACACGGTGAGTTGCCCTCTGTCGAGTGGAGACAAGAGCTTTCGACGCGAGCCGTGGACGGCTCGGTGCTCTCGGCCACGGATGGTCCGGTCGCGCGAGCGTTGCGCGGCCAAGGTTCGCAAACCGTCGAAGTTCTGGTGAGCGGCAATTCCGGGACATCGGTCGCGCTCAGCGTTACCGTCAGCCCGATCTTGGATGGTAACGTGATCACCGGTTGCGTCTGCGTGTGTCGCGACATCACCGAGCGCCAACTGGCTCAAAAGGAAATCGAAGAGAGCGAGCACCGCATGCGCGTGCTCGCCGAAGCGAGCTTCGAAGGGGTGGCCATCACCAAGGCCGGCATCGTGGTGGACGCAAACCCCACGTTTGCATCGTGGTTCGGACGTACTCCGGAGGACATCATCGGCGAAGTGGGCTTGTCACTGTTCGCCCCCGAGAGTCGCGAACAGGTCCGGACGCGCAGTGGTCAATCCGGCTTCTACGAAGCAAACATGTTGCGCCCGGACGGCACGCGCTTCCCCGTCGAAGTACGCGGGCGCGACGCAACGTTCCACGGCAAGACCGTGCGCATCGCCGCCATTCGCGACGTCACGGAGCGCAAACGCCAAGAAGCCGAGCTGCGTCAACAGGCCGAGCAACTCAAGGCCTTGTCACTCAGCGACGAACTCACCCAGCTCTTCAATCGCCGCGGCTTCATGGAACATGCGCGTCAACAATTGCGCAGCGCGCTGCGCAGTCGCCGCAGTTCGTGTCTGTTCTTCGTCGACCTCAACGGCATGAAGCACATCAACGACACCTTCGGTCACGATGCTGGCGACCGCGCACTGGTGGCGACTGCCGGCGTGCTGCGCACGGTGTTCCGCGAAGCCGACATCGTGAGCCGCCTCGGCGGTGATGAATTCGCAGTACTGGCCGCAGAATGCGGCCCCGATGACATTGCGGGCGTTCGCCAACGGCTTCGGGCCTGTGTGGCTGAATTCAACGAACGCGCCGGGGAGCTGTTCGAGCTGTCGCTGAGCGTCGGATCGGCGGCGTATGACGGGCACGCGGAGATCGACGTCGAGCGGCTGTTGGAAGACGCGGATGCGGCGATGTATCGCGAAAAGCGGGCAATGAAGGAGTCGAACCAGGTCGCGCGCTCCGCGTAGCAGAGCCCGCTATCAGCTGAAGCGGCGCGATTGGGTCAAGGCGCGCTCAATCTGCCCGAGCTCGCTCTGAATTGCCGGCACAGTTTCCGGCGGAGCGCCGTGAGCCGCGTTGGGCCCAAGGCACCCCAGGCATTTCGCCGAGCGAGACGCGGTCCAAGCGCTGAAGAATCGCCGAGCGGTACATGCGCCCAGGACCCGCGACTTCCTCCATCGCGGTGACCGATCGCAGGAAGCGCGTCAAAACTTCGAAAGTTTCGTGTCCACTCTCGTGAGTCATATTTGAAATACCACTAAGGTAGCAGTGAGCTGCGTGCGCGGCGCCACCATCATGAGGCTGTCTTCGCCCCTGGGCGCCGCTCCAGCTTGGTCCTACGCGAAGCGCTCCGGAGCATGAAAAGGCTGAGAAATCCGAGCCCCAACGCGCCTGGCGCGCCCGCGCGCCAAACGAGCCGATTGGCTAAGTTCCGACCATGGCTCAACACGGCGCTCGTCGGAGTTTGGATGGCGACGACGTAGCCCGTCCGTCCGACGGGCGCGAACGCCGCGAGCGAGGGCGTAAGTGATGGAAGAAGAGGATCGCGATAGTCAGATTGGAGCAGCGGAGCGCTCCAGTGCAGCGCGAACTGTTCCCCCGGAGGTGCCACAGGAGCCAGGCGCAAGATCGCACGGCTCGGATCCGCCACCGCCACTTCGCGACCATGCGCGAGATGCGGATGAATGATGAAGTCCAGTCGTGGCGTCTGAGTCGCTGCACGATCGTGATCGCGTGGTCCGAGCAAGGCGACGACCCGCCCTCCGCCGCTCGCGTCGGTGAGCCCGACTTGACCGATCGTGGATGCGACTTCCAGTGAGCCGGCCGCAACACCCAGCCAATCGCCGTTCGCGTCGTGCACTGGAACCCCGAGTGCGAATTGGAGCTGCTCGTTCGACTCCGATCGGTACGCGGGGCCCAAGAACGCACCGGGAAGGCCTCGCTCCGCGAGCTCGCGCGCGCCGCGGAAATAGCCTCTGAAAGCGTAGCTCTTGCCCAAGATGCTCTGCTTCGCAGGGGGCTCATGCGCGAGCAGACGCCCGCTGACGTCAAACAGGTAGACTTCGCGGAAGCCGGCCCCGCACACCTGTCCCAGGTTCGCCTCTTCGGCCACTTCTCCGCGACGGAGCAGCGCGGCAACGCTGGGTTGTCGAGCGCAGTGCTCGATGCGATCGGCGAACTCGCGCAGTTGAAATAGCAGTGCGCCGGCCTGGCTGTTGGCGATGAAGCCGTTCGTTTCCAATGCGGCCTGCTGCTGCTCGCGGTCGTCCTGCCAGATCGAGAGCAGCGCGACGCTCACCGCCGTTGCGAGCACGAGTACCGCAGCAAAGACGAAAGCCAATGACGGGTGGCGACGGAGCCAGCGCAGGCTACGCGACATGACGCGTGGCGGCCGCGCATGAAGTGGGCTCCAGCCTGCCAGCACCAACTCGAGATCCTCCGCGAGCAGCGCTGCGCTCGAGTAGCGAGCACTCGGTTCCTTCTCGAGACACTTGAGGCAGATCAGCTCCAAATGCGGATTGACGCCGGGCTCGAATTCGCTCGGGGCACGTATCGGCTCCGCGGTCGCCAACGCGACGAACCAGTGTGCAAAGCCGAGCTCTTCGTATGGAACTCGCCCGCTGAGCAGCTCATACAGAACGACACCGAGACTATAGATGTCGGCTTGTCGGGTGAGTCCCCGCATGCCGATGATGCCCTGTTCGGGAGCCATGTAGTAGCTCAGCAGCCCGGACCCGGACTCATCGCAGGCGCCGTGTTCGCTCAGCTTTCGAGCCGAGCCGAAATCGGCGACCCACGCCGAGCCGTTCGCATCGAGCAGGATGTTTGCGGGCTTGAGGTCGCAATGCAACACGCGCTTGCTATGCGCGTAGTCGACGGCTTTGGCTGCGGCTGCGATCCAACGCGCCGCCTGCGCCTGCGATGGCCGCCCGTCAGCCAATGCGGCTGCCAGGTCGCCGCCCTCGAACAGAGGCATCGTGTAGAAAGGACAGCCCTCGTGTTCGCCGAAGTCGAGCACGGGCGCGATGCCGACCGCGTGTTCGGAATGGGCGAGCCCAGCCAGGGTCTTGGCCCCGGCCAGGAAATCACGGCGCTCTTCGGCGGTGGCCTGCGCGCCTCCGCGCATCTGCTTGAGTGCCACGATCGTGTCGCTACCCACTCGACGGGCGCGATACACGACCCCGGAACCGCCGTGGCCGAGCTTTTCGAACAATAGGTAGCCGCCGAACAGCGTGCCGTGTTGCTCGACGCTCGTGAGCACGTCGGCGAGGAGGCTTCTCGCTTCGCTCAACCCAGGTGGGTCGAGCTCAGGCGGATCAGGTGATGGCATCGAGCAACAGTCGCAGGTCTTTCTGAAGGGTCGTCGCGTTGGCGTTCCCGCGTCCACGTGACCCACCACTGCGCGCGTCTTTGAGCTCCGCCATGATGGCGGCTGGGAATTCTTCGTTGCGCAGGCGGTGCCGAGCAACCGCAACGTAGGCTGCGGAACGCCCCAACCTGCGGCAGAGCTCGGCATCCGTGGTCTCGGTTGCCTCGAGGAGTAGCGTTCGCCGCAAGTGCTCGAACAAGACCTCTTCACCCACTTTGGCGTAGGCAGGCCTGAGCCGCGCCCAGGCCCTGTCGACGAGCAACTTTGCCCGTTGCTGGTCGAGTGTTCGCTCACCGGTCGGTGCCCGCTCGGCTTCGAGTTGCGCGCGTAGCTCGGTTGCTTTTTCCTCATCGAGATGAGCCTTGAGCGCTCGCGCTCGGTCTCGCTCGTTGTACAGATGGTGCAGCGTGCAGCTGCGCAGCCACGCGCCAAAGCTGCGGCTCGGATCCACCTGAGCCAAACTGTCGTATTTGAGGATGCGCTCGAAGACCCCTTGGGTGATGTCTTCGGCCTGGTCCGGAGTCACGCCGCGACCTTTGAGAAAATTCTGTACCGCAGGGCGGTACTTCTCGAATAGCGAAGCCACTGCTCGCGGCTCGAGTGTTCGAGCACGCCGCAGCAGCTCGCGAGGAGTGGTGACCCAGCCGCGTCGCTTCTGGCGGTCTTGACGCAAGGCTCGCGTGGGTTGCGGCCAGGGCTTCGTAATCGCCAGCTCTGTCAACAGCTCTGCGCCTCTACGCTCCAATTGATGCTCCGACACCACGATACTCCATCACTGCTGAAAACTCGCCTGGACTCTCCAGTCAATGACGGGCCGGCCCTCAGCGCATTACAGAAAAAGATGGAGCTCAGTCTTTTTGCTCTGGCGCCGATTAGTTGCCCCACTGCTAATGGCATGAACGTCTACCGCGAGCGGCATTGCGAAGACGCCGAAGTGCGCGTCGTAGCCGGGGCTGCCCAGGTAGCGTGCCCCTAATTTTCCGGCGAACAGGGACAAAATTCTGGGTAGCTTCAACGACGACAGCTGACCATGCCGGGCGAGCAGGCGTTCCTCCGGTGTGTACACAAAGCGCCGAGCAGTGGCTGGTCCTAGGCCCGCCCGAGCCGAAGCAGCGAAGTCCGGGCTGACGAGCTGCTTGGCTTGAATCACGCGATGGGCGATCGCGGCATCCTCAGCACAGTCGGTCTCCATGTTCGCGGCGGCGACCCAATGCGTAATGCCGAGGCGCATGCTGTAGATCTGCAGGGCGGCGAACAGCGCCGGCGCCACGCGGGTGCCGCGCATCTTACGCACCACGCAATAGCGCGTGATCTCCGCCAGGCGCATGGCCTTCAGATCGAAGCCGTGGAGCGCAAACGTGGTCTCGAGGTCGAAGCCAAACCCCGCAGACGCAGCGTCCGGAAACGCAGTCGCCGGGCTCAGGCGAACCGTTCCAACCGGTTCTGCGTCGGAATACATCAGCAGGTGCAGGGTGGAATCGGCGTAATCTCGGTCGTCGCGCTCGCGGCCGTCAGGCGCCACTTCGGGAGACAGCAAGCGCTCTTCCTCACAATAGACGCGAGCTCGCACACGCTGGGCGTCTGCGAGCTCGCGCTCGCTCCGGGCGACAATCAGGCGGAGCACGACGCCCTCACGGCCCCGAGCGGCAATTCGAAGAAGTCGGGGTAAAGACGCTGAAGGACGCGCGCAGACAGCAGAATGTCGTTCTGGTCGGCGGGGTCCGAGATCGTCGCGAGGAGCTCCTCGAGCTCGGCGATGTGCCCGACGTCTGCGATGCCGTGCGAGTCGAGAAAGCTCAATGCATGATCGATGTTGGTCACGCTCCCGGAACGCCGCAGCTCACGTGCCGCGACGGCGGCGCGTTGCATCGAGATATATTCGAGAGTGTAGGCCGCGCCTAGAAACGCGGGCGAGCTGCCCTCGGCCAGGGAAAGATTGAAAGAGACATAGGCGCGCACCGCCTGAGGGGAGGGACGCCCTTTAATCAACTCGACATCTTGCCCCAAACGCCGCAAATCGCGGAGGAGCATGCCGTCGTGCGGGCCCTCCTCCGCGGCCTTGCTTGCAATGGCCCTGATCAGCTCGGGACAGCGTCCGCTACTGCGCAGTCCGAGCGCGGTTTGAGCCAACAAGAAGCCAGACCAGCGTACGTACTGATACGTACCCACGAGGAACGAGACGTACTCTTCTGGCGTCACCGTCCCGCTAATGACACCCCCGACCACCGGGCACTGGTCGAGTGTGAAAACGAACGCTTCGGATTCGGAATTGAGCTTGCGGATGTATTCCATGCGAGAGTCCTGAGCCCCGCGCGTCGAGGACGGTCGGGAACTTGGTTAGGATTTCGTCTCGGCTAGGAATGAAGCAATCGATCGGGCGTCCTTACATGTTTTCGTGACGAAAGTGCACTACCCCGCCTCTTCGTTGCGCTCGGCGAGCGCAGCGACCAGCGCTTTGCCGTTTCTAACCCCTAGCTTCGAAAAGACATTGCCCAGGTGCTTCTTCACCGTTCCCTCGGCGCAGCCCAGCTCCTCGGCGATCAGGCGATTGTCCCATCCCCGCTGCAGCGCCTGGACCACCTGCCGCTCTCGCTCGGTGAGCTTGTGGAGCAAAATCGGCGAATTGGCGCCGCGTTCTTCGCGTTCTTCGAAGCGCAACAGCCAGCGCTCGTCACCAAAGTGGCCTGTCGTGCGGACGAGCGTTACATCGAGCTGACGTTGCAGCTTGCGGGCGGTCCACACGAGTGGCGCCATCGACGACGCGGCTTGCCGAATCGCGTCGACCAACGCGACCGGCAATTGCCTGTTACAGCGATGTTGCGGCCCGAACCAGTGATCGAGTAGCGCGCTAGCCTTTTCACTGCGCGAAAGTTCGCTCCCGTTGCTCGTCGCAAGCACGATGGCGACGGCGGGATCTCCGAGCAGCCGCTCCAAAGCCAGCTTCC
This sequence comes from Polyangiaceae bacterium, assembly GCA_035634635.1. GTDB lineage: Bacteria > Myxococcota_A > Polyangia > Polyangiales > Polyangiaceae > PMG-095. Next base: position 104,864 of record DASQCO010000064.1, on the reverse strand, counting down.
AATCCGCGGCAACGCCGAACTCGTGGCAGTTGCGGACTGCGTTGATGAGGGCCGGAGTGACGCGCTGCAGTCGCGCCCTCTCGGCGTCGGAAAATGGCCTGGTCCGATCGCGGTACAGGGACAGCCCGCTCTGCCAGCGCTCGTCGCTGTGCAACATGACGGCCATGACCTGCTCGAGCGGCGAGCCGAGCTCGTGTGCCCGCAGGTAGAGCGGGTTTCGCTCGAGTGAACGCCGCGCGATCATTTCCTGATCGCGCAGGACGACGCCTGGTTGTTGGGCCACCGCCGTGCGCACGAAGTCGTGTGTCGCCATCTCCGCGTATGACGCGAAGAAAGCCTCGGGCAACTCGGCAACGTTCCACTCGAAGGCCTCTGCCTTGGCCGAGGACGAAACACCGAGCGCGCCGTAGTCCACTGGGATGAGGCGAGTTAACAGGGGGTACGCCGTCTCGAGGATCTTCCGTACGTCCAACGACGCACCCAGGGCTTCAAACAGCTCCGCGAAGAGTCGATTTTCGTCTGCCTTCGCGTGGGCGCGCCCCACAGTCTTGACCACCCGACGAGCGTACAGGTCTGGCGAGGCGCAGCAAAGTGGGACCGCGAGCACCTCGCGAACTCAGCATCTAATCGGCCTCGAGTGCCGATCGCGTCCATTTCAAGCCCTGCGTTGCGAGAAGCTCGAGTGCCGTTTGCTTGAGCCACGCCAGATTGTCGGCCTCGAGCTCGCGCGGCGGGCGACTGCCGAGCGAAACACCCATGCTCACGTGCTCCGAAAACTCTTGCCGATTGCTGCCCACATTGTGAAATGCAAGCTCCCCTTGAATGGTTAGCTGGCTGAAGCTTCCGATGGAGTAAGAGGCCACCGTGAACTGATAGGCACGAAGCACCATCAAGTAATGGATCTGGCGCTCGAGTAGGGCCTTTTGAATCGGAGCGGAGAGGGTTTGGGGCTTGGAGGTGTCTTCGAGCTTGCGACACCAATCGCTCGGCAGTTCGCTGCTTGGGAGCACTTCAATGATTGGGCGGCTGTGAATTCCCGCCTGCGGTAACACCTTTGCCCAGGCCACCGAGAGCTCGGAGTCGACATCCCAAAGACCATCGAACACCGAGTCGTGGGTCACGGTCTCGTTGTACAGGACCTTGTACACCATCTCCGAGTAATGGATGCGCTTCGCGTTCATGCAGAAGGCGGCCGCGACGGGTTCTCGGTGGAGCGCCGCTGCGGTTTGCGGCGGGGCGTGCTCGCTGGCGCAACCAACGACGACCAGCAGCGAGGCCAGGAACGCCAGCACTTGCTTCATCGTCCGCCTCGCAGATCACGAACGCTTGCGAGCACGCCGTCTCGTCGAAAGATGCAGACCAGCACCGTCTCCTCTTCCTCGTTCACGGCGACGTTGTCAGTGGTCACGACCACCGTCGGCGTGATGCTCGTCACCACGGGGACCTGAACGCTGCTCACCGCCGGGCCGTCCGAATAGTTCCAGTACTCGTAGTCCTGGTCCTCGGAACGGGACGTGGGGAGCCCCAAGGTGTTTGCCACGTCGGTCTTGCGCGTCACACCGATCTGAAAATGGACGCTGTCGACCGGGGTCAGCGGGCCGAGTCGCTGCGCACAGGCCGCAATCGTCGCCGCCAAGCCGAACGCGAGGACAGAGGCAAACTGCCGCGAAACCGAGCGGACATTGAACGCGCGGCTCCGTGTGGGGATCGCCTGATGATTCACTTGTCGACGACTAACGGTTCCGTAGGTCGCAGGCAATACTACCAAAGGAGTAGTTGCCGTCAGTCCTGAGCCGGCGGGTAGGCTACGATTGCCAGTAGAGAGCCCGCCGATGACCGGAAAAAGTTCGACAACGAGGGACACGGTCCCGGGCGCGCCATCCGAGCACGGGGAGCTCAACGACCAGGCGGCGCGCGTTCGCGAGCGCTTGGCTCTCCTTTCGTCGGCTTCCTTCGAGGGCCTGGTGTTCCATGTCGACGGCGTAGTCTTCGACGTGAACCAGCGCATGCTGGAAATCACGGGCTTCGATCGCGAGGAGCTGCTCGGCGATCAGTTGCTGCAACGCTGCGTCGATCCCGCGGATTTGCCGGAAGTAGTCCGGCGAACCCGCAATCGCATCGAAGGCGAGTACGTCGTCACTGGGATCCGAAAAGACGGCTCGCGCTATCGTGCGGAATTGCAGAGCAAGCAAGGCAAGCTCGGTGACCGGCCAGTGCGCGTCGTGGCCGTGCGTGACGTCTCCGAACGCGAGCGCACTCAAGCCCTACTGCGCGAAAGTGAAGCTCGGCTGGCCGAGCTCGCCGCGATCGCTTTCGACATCACCGTGTTTAGTCGCGACGGCGTCATCGTGGACGTTTCGGGCGCGTTCGAGCGCATTCTCGGTTACACGCGCGAGCAGCTCGTGGGCCACCGCATCATCGAGTTCATCCCGATCGCGGTTGCGCCCGAGGCTGGTCGCGTGATCGAGCGATCAACCACGGGTGTTTTCGAATCGAGCGTGCAAAGCGCGAGCGGGGAGTCGATCCCGATCGAGGTCGTGGCCATTCAATCCACGCTGCGCGGCGAGCCGATTCGCATGAGCGTCGTTCGCGACTTGCGCACACAGCGGGCGCTCGAGCGCGAACGCCGCGATCTCGAACGCGTCTTCGCGCAAACTCAGCGCTTGGACGGCCTTGGTTTGCTGGCCGGCGGCATCGCTCACGATTTCAATAATCTGCTCACGGCCATCTTGGGCAATGCGGATCTTCTGCGCGGCCAGCTCAACGAGCCGCCGCTACAGCTGCTTGCCCAAACTATCGGGGAAGCCGCTCAGCGCGCCGCCGGGCTCACCGCGCAAATGTTGGCATACGCCGGTAAGAGCGAACTCGGACCGAGAACACCAGTAGACCTCGGAGCACTCGTCACACAGCTGCGCGTCCTACTCGACGCAACGCTCTCGAAGAAAGCCAAGGTCGAGCTGGCGCTCGAAGCCGGAAGCGTGGTCCTCGGCAACCCAGCCACCCTCACGCAGTTGCTGATGAACCTGCTGACCAATGCGTCGGACGCACTGGTTGATGAGCCTGGGTCGATTGGCATTCGGCTCGCGAGCGTCACTCGGCCGGACGCACGCTTCGCGCGCGCGCTCGGCGTCCGCGCTGGCCCTGGACACTGGGTTTTGATCGAGGTGAGCGACACCGGGATCGGCATGGATGAGGTGACGCGATTGCGCGTCTTCGAGCCCTTCTTCACGACGAAGCAACAGGGGCACGGGCTCGGTCTGGCTGCGTGCATTGGCATCGTGTCGTCGCACGGGGGCGCGATCTTGGTGGAGAGCGAGCCAGGCAGAGGTAGCACATTTTCAGTGCTGCTCCCGGCGTATCAGGGGAAACCTGCTGAGGCCGTGCCCTCAGCGCCACGCGAACGCATCGCGGAACGCCGAGTGCTCGTCGTCGACGATGAGCGCTTGGTCCGATCGCATCTGCGACATGCGCTCCGCTCGCAAGGTTACGAGGTGATCGAGGCGGCGACGGGCACTGATGCACTCGCAGCCATCGAGCAAGATGTGCCATCAGCGATCGTGCTGGATGTGACAATGCCAGATATTTCCGGAATAGAGCTGCTGCGTCGTATTCGCGCACGAGGCGTGGTGGCGCCAGTGATCCTCTCCTCGGGCTATCACGCTGCAGCGCTCGACGTGGAGCGCGACAGCTTTCAGGCCTTTCTCGCCAAACCCTACACCTTGAGTGAATTGTTCGAGACGCTCGCTCGCGTGATGACGTGAGGAACATCGAACTCGGAATGCGACTCGCGCGGGTATTGGCGGCGCTGCTGGGCACTGCGTGCACATCCTCGCGGCCCGGACCCGTGACAGCGGGCGCGCCGGTGACGGCAGACTCGGCAGCGGCGGTCTCGGTGCTACCACCGCCTGCAGGCGCACCGGTTTCGGTTCCGGAAGCCCGCCGTCTCGGCGTTCAACAGACACTGTGTGGTGAACACGCTGAGTGCGTCGCGCAGAAGGTGTTCAGTACCGCGGGTACCGACGGCGACGCGCGTCTCGTCGTGCTCGTTCGCGAGAAGTTTTCTGTGTCTTCGGGCGACGCGTCGCACGAGTGCCAGGGCAACGAAGTCTGGGTGGTCCGGGAGGGCGAGGACGGCTCCGTCATCGATCGACAGCTCATTGGCTCGGGCTGCGCCGAAGACTTTTCCTATTCTGCGGCATGCGACGCCGTGATCAGTATTCAGCCGCCCAGGAGCCCAACGCAGGATACAGTGGTCGTAGCCTGGGAAGGCCCTGGTCCCAGGTGTGGTGGCACGCAGCGAGCAAGCGGCGATATCGAGGTCTCGTTGGAGTCGTTTGCCGTGATCCGTCGTAGCCAATGGCACAGCCGCACTATCGGGCCAGATGATTCGGTCCACACTTACTTGGACTTCAGTGACTGGTCGTTCAAGTCGGAATGGCAAACGAGCGGCGCGTGCAAAGCACGAAAACGCGGCCCGTTTTTCGACATCCCGAAGCTAGAATTGGGAAAAGCGTTCCTCGACGGCGGTTGGAGAACGGCGAGCATGGATCAGTGCGCGACCACGATCGATTCGCGCCACAGCGTCGCCTTTCAAAGAACCGCCAAGTCGACCGCCGTGCTACGGGCTGTCGTGTCCGAGACGGACGCACTCTTCGTCGATGTCGCCGAAGGAGCGCACGGAACAGTGCCTCGAGAATTACAGATCTGCTTCGCCGAGTACACTGCTCGCGACTACAACTACTGCGTGATGCCCCTAGCCCCTGATTGCTTGCGTGTCGCGCTCGATGGTCACGTGCTCGCGGGCAAAGCGACGATCGAGCGCGCACCCGACACGGCGCGCTTCCGTGTACAATTACCGCCCGAAACGAGCGCGCTCAGCGTGAGCATCGTAGAGGCCGGACTGCCGATCATCGGATCCAGCGCTTACCTGCGAGGTGACACGACTTCGCTCGGCAGAATCCTCTCGTTCAGCGCCGAAGCGGCCACCTGCCAACTCGACGGAAATCGTTTGCGGCTCTCGACTCCCCCGCGCGATCCCGAGCGTGCGTTGCTCGACGCGGTGGGGCCGGAATAGCTGAGAGATCGCTGCCTATTGCGGCCAGAGGCCCAAAGCGCTCAACAGATCGGACAGTTGCTCATCGCTGAGTGTCTCGACGGAGAAGGGCGGCATACGCCCGCCGTAGCCGAGAAAACCGCCGTGTCGAATCTTTTCGACGAAGATCACGCGCCGATCCTCCTCGGAGAACTGCGCATGCTCTTCGAGCACTTCGTCCGGCAGAGCCGGAACTTCGTCGTCGATGCGACCCTTTCCTGAGCCGAGTGTGCCGTGGCACGTCGCGCAGGCCGAGCTGAACACCTTCTGACCTCGGGTTTCGTCACCTGGGGGCAAGTCTGAAACCGATCTCACGACGGTGAACGGGATGGGATCCGGAGTGCCGGGTAGCGAATCGAGAAACGCGTAAATGTCTACGGCGTCTGGGTCCGTTGCAGCAAGCGGGGCGCTGACGTTTTGAAACGAACGCCGGCAGTCATTCAAGGCGCGCAAGAGATCGTCTTCTTGTCCGCCCCAATACGAGGGGCGCCCGGTCACACCGGCGAGTGACCCGCCGGGCATCAAGCGACCGCTCGGTATAGCTTCATCGACGACGTGGCACGTTGAGCATGAAACGCCCGAAAAATCCGTGTTGAAAAGCCGCTCGCCTCGTTGGACCGCTGACTCATGGGCGACGCCGCCTTCTCCGCCACAGGCGACGGCCAGCAGTGACAGCGACAACAGGTGTTTCATTCTGCTTCTCGTGAGATGACGAGTCGGTCCGGATAGACGCCCACCGGCAGCGAAGCCTTGGTTTCGAGTGACTCGGCGTCGAGCGCCAGGACTACCGACGGTGCCTGGTGGTCGCCTTCGCAGACGACGAAAAGTGTGTGCGGATCCGAGCCAAAAACGGCCTCATGGGGCGCCTGACACTCTTCTTTCGCGAACACGCGGGTGCGCTTGATTCGTGCAGTGCTCGGGTCGACGATCAGTAGCGCGTCCGGGTTCTGGGTCGGAACGTACAGCGACTCGTCCTCGTCGTCCCATGCGCTGAAGAATGGCTTGCCAGGGGTCACGATGATGACCTTGTTGAACGCACGACTGCCCACGTCGAAGATGCGGACATCGCTCGATTCAGTGTTGCTGACGGCGACGCTTTGGCCATCGTTCGATAGGATGGCAGCGTACGGACCGTACAGCGGACGCCCGGGATCGCCTCCTGCGCCGATCCTAATCAGCTCGACCTGCCCGCTCGGTTCGTTGAGGTTGACCACGCCGATGGCATCCTCGCCATAGCACGCAACGAACGCCAGCTCGCCGCTCGGGCGCGACAAGGCGACTCCATGCGGTGCGATACAGGTCCGAATGTAGTGGGGAGGCGCGTCAATCGCGAGCGGATCGAGCACCGCAAGATCGGCGCGTTGCTTCTCGAGCTCTGTTTCGCGCGAAGCGCGAAGCAGGTCGAAGTGGCTGACCACCAAGCGCGTGCTGTCTTGACTCAGTACGATGTCTCCCGGATTCGTTTCCACCCGATGGCTGACCTGGGGGGCGAGGTTCTCGAGCGCTAGTTCCTCCACCACACCGGCCCGCTGACTCGAGCCGTGCGCTGCATGAGGGCCGGGTGCGAGCGCTGGTGCAGGGTAGGAAAGGGCAACGAAGGCCGCGTTGAGACTTCGGCTCACGGCGATGTGATGCGGCCCATCGAGTGCGACCGGATCGATGCCAACCGGTCCGGAATCGAGCGATTCGAAGCGATTCAGGTCGAGTAGCGTGACGGAGTCAGACCCGTTGTTGGAGGTCAGACCAAAGTCACCATCAGGCAATGTGATTCTTGCTCGCCTATCAGGAAATGCGGTGCCGTCGTATGGGTCGCCCACCACCCTATCTGCGTGATTCGAACAGGCGGTAGTCGACGCCACTAGCAACGCGGTGATGAGCAGCCACGCGCTTCTAGCGGTTCGCATGGTTTCCTTGGGTTGGGCGGCTGCGTCGACGCATTAGGCTCCCGGCAGCGACGATTGAGGCGAGATATGCGAGCAGGCTGCTGCTCGGAGGCTTGCGCGGCATGCTGCAACTACTCTCCGAGTGGGCTCGCGGTGCTTCGGTCGACGCTGGAGCTCCGCCCTCGGATTCAGCATCGCTAGCGTCGCTCGCGGCGGTATTGCTCCCTCCGACGTTCACGCCCAGCGCCGCGCGTTGGTTGCTCCAAAAGCTTGGACAGACAGCTGTGGAGGCATCCGCGGGGCAAGCGAGCGGACCTCGAATCGTCGGGTAGGTGAGTAGAGGCGTGAGTGTTGTGCCTTCGTCCTCGGTCGCGCCCAGGGTGAACCCGCTCTCCTCGGTGGAGCAGACGAACAGCGTCGAACCGTTCGAATTCAGGCAACGCACCGGGATGTCGGCCTTTTGCTCGAAGCGTAGGTCGGTCGAATCAGCTACTGAAAGGCCGTCCGTTGGGCCTCCGATGTACACTCGCGAACCGTCCGGTGAGAGCGCGAATCCGAGTAGCTGTCCCCCGGAGAACACGGTGCGCAATGACTTGCCCGCGTTGTCGGATACGAGCAATCGGCCAGTGACTCCAAACGTGCGCAGGTAGAGCCGGTCGGCATTGGTTGGGTCGACACCCGCAATGTATGCGGCTCGCTCGTCCGCGGTTAGCTCGATCGTGCGTTCTTCCCAATGAGCGCCGTGGTCACTGGAGACGAAGAGCACGCCGATCCAACCGCTTCCGTCCTCGCTAGCTCGTGCGGCCGAGACGTAGATACGGTCGGGGTCTGCCTTGCACACATCGACCGTCAGTGCCTTCGCCGTGGGTGATAGATCGTCCCCGAGTTGAGCCCAGTTGCGGCCGTTGTCGTCCGTCGTGAACAACTTCGTCACGTATTTCAGCTTGCCATCGGCGTCGCCCGAGAACGCACTGCTCAACGCAACGACGCTCTGTGGCGTTGCTGGGTTCACTGCGAGATCACTGATTGGGTTCCCAGAGGTGAGATCGGTGCTGCCGCTCCACGAACAACCGTGATCCGAGGAGAGAACGAGCCCCCCGAATGTCCCGCCAATGACGGTCGAATTGCTGGTGATGCCGAGAAAGGCCTCTTCCCCGTTCGGGTAACCAATCCCTTGCTCGCAGATCCAATCCCAGTTCTGCCCGCGATCGCGTGACAGGAGTACGCCGAAGGTCGTGCGGAGCACGAGCATTTGCGGATCCTTGGGGGCCACGACTACTTGGTTGGCCGCGGGAAACTGCCCGTTGGCGGCTGCGGGGCCAGCAACGGCGACGAGAGCTGCTCCAACGAGCAGTCGTACGAGTCGGTTGCGCAACTTGCCGCTACTCTCGTTGAACGTGAACTTTTGCATCATGAACCGAGCCCGTACAGAATTCGTGCAGCGGCAAGCGCGCTGACCAAACCGACGCCATAACGAAGGTTTTGCGTCGCGACTTTGCGACTCCAATGTCCGCCAAAATGCGCGCCAAGCAAGGCGCCAGGCACGAGCGGGAATACCAAGCCGAGGTCGACTTGACCCGCGAACACCTTACCGATTGTGCCGAACACCGCAGCGCACAGGACGATTCCCAACGATGAGCCCAAGGCGATGCGAGTCGGGATTTGAAGCACGTAGATCAGAATCGGGATCAGGAGGAACGAACCGCTCTGGCCGACCAAGCCACCCAGAGTGCCGAGGACCAAGGCCAAAGTGATCGCAAGCGGAGCGCGGAACGTTACTGATTCGAGCGAAACCTCATGATCCGCCTGCGGCTTCGGAATACACATGACCGCCGCAGCGATCAGCGCCATGCCGGCAAACAAGGCCAAAAGCACCTTGCCGTCGACTAGTCGAGACGCGAAGGCACCGCCGAAGCTCGCGAGAGCGAGCGGAGGTGCGACCACGGCAACCAGCCGACGATGGAGGAATCGAAAACGATGGTGAACCCGCGCGGCGGCCAAGCTCGCGGCGCAGCTTTGAACCATCGTCAGGCCCGAGACCGTCTTCATCCCGATTGGCGAGTGGCCCAACGCGGGGGCCAGATAAAGGAGCATCGGCGCAAGCACGATGCCCCCTCCAATTCCGAGCAGGCCCGAAGCCAGCCCGCCAAGCAGACCGATCGCGAAGATCAACAGCTGAGAGTACAAGTGACTAACGGTGATTGCTGGACGTCAGCTCGATGACGGGCTTTGGGCTCTCGAACACCTCGCCGATAATTGCGGCGTCCGCGACGCCACGCTCGCGAAGGCGACGCACCAAGCTCTCTGCTTGACGCTCGGGGACGCCGATCAGCAATCCACCCGAAGTTTGCGGATCGTACATGAGCGATTCGTACTCATATGGAACGCTCGTCCCACACTGCACGAAGTCGGCCACGAGCGATCTGTTGGATTCGGTGACGCCCGTGCGGATCCCTTGCGCAACGAGCTGCAAGCTCTCCGCACAGAACGGGATCTTGTCGGTGAAAATGCGCATCCCAACGTGAGCACCCTTGACCATCCAGAGCGCGTGACCGGCCAGGCCGAAGCCGGTCACGTCGGTACAGCCGTGGGTATCGAATTCCTGCATGGTCTCGCTCGACGTACGGTTCAGTACGGCTAACAACGACTTGGCGACGTCGCGTAACGCTTCCGAACTGACCGCGCCCTTCCGGTAGCCAGTGATCATGACACCTGTGCCGAGGCGCTTGGTCAGGACCATCACGTCCCCCGCACGCAGGGTGGAGTTGCGGATGACCTTGCTGGGTTGAATGGTTCCGGTGACGGAGAGCCCGTACTTCAGCTCTGGATCGCGGATCGTGTGGCCTCCAACCAGAACCGCGCCGGCCTCGGTGATCTTCGAAAGGCCGCCTTCGAGAATCGCCAACATCGTTTCGCCAGAGAGCGCTTCTGGGAAGTTACAAATATTCATGGCAGTGAGAGGCTTCCCACCCTTGGCATAGACATCGCTCAGTGCGTTGGCGGCCGCCACCTGTCCAAACAGGAATGGGTCGTCAATCATTGGGGTGACGTAGTCGAGCGTCTGCACGAGCGCCAAGTCACCTGAGAGCTGAATGACGGCGGCGTCGTCATGCGTGTCCGTGCCGATCAGCACGTCATCTCGCTTCGGAATCCTCAACCCCTCGAGCGCCGCCGAAAGGCGCGTCGGGCTGAGCTTGGCGGCGCAGCCGCCACACGTCGAAAACTGCGTTAGACCACAAGCTTCCATCTTTACCTCCACACGGCTCGTGCTGCCGTGTCAGCTCAACTGAACCCGGAAAAATAAGTGCTCGGCGACGCCGGCGAATTCCGGCGCCCGAGCTCTTCTGTTTCGGGTGGGCAGTGCCCACCGTCGTATCCGTCAGAGTTTTCGCATCACGATTGCGTGCGAGGGGATCGGAATGGTCTTGATGACCTGAAGCGTGGAGGTGTCGATCACCTTCACGTTGTCTTCGTACCAGGGCTTGCCTGCCTGGGCGCCGATACCGGGGCCGCCCATGCTCGACGTGTACGCATAGCGACCGTCAGGCGTGAGCACGACGTCGTGGCATTCCGTTCCGACGGGGATGTGCGTCACGACACGTGGCTGTGGCTGAGCGACTGTGTCGATGATGGCGACGACGCCACCGAGCCTCGTGCAAATCCACATCCACTTGTGAGCCGCATCGTACGTCAGGGCGTGCGGGCGACGCCCCAGCACTGGATCCAGCTGGAGCTGCTGCTTTACCGTGAACGCGTTGGCGTCGATTAGCGTGACAGCCGTCGGCACGTTGATGTTCGCGTCGTCGCCCTGATTTACGACGTATGCGGTGCTGGCATCGCCGTTGAACGCCAGATTGTTCGGTTGATCCTCGACCTGCATCAGGGTTGGCAGATTCATTACCGGCGTGGTGATCGGCTGCGCGGTGGTCGTGTCGATCCGAATGACGTTTCCATACGGAGTCGAGGGACGGTTGGTCACCCAGAGCTCGTTGGTGCCGGGTCGCATGAGCATGCCGTGCGCGCTGGTGATGCCGGTGAAGACCTTCGTGATCGGGGTGAGATCGGCCGCGTTGTAGGCACCGACGAACGACGGGTCACTACTGTTGCCGGCATAGCTCACCCAAACGGTGCCATCGACCGCGTTGGTAGACGCACCGGTAATCTGCACGTTGTGAAGGTCGGCGACACCGAGCGTCACTTCATTCACTAGCTTCGGCGCAACCTTTGGATCGCTGATGTCGAAGGCCAGCAGCTTGCCACCTGCCTTGTTCGAAACGTACAAGCGCTTCTGTGACGGGTGCACCCAGCCACGATGCGGGCGATTCACCGATCCGGGCACTGTTACGTTGAAAACAACGTTATTCGAGATCGTATCGATGACGTTGATGGCGTTGTCGTACTCCGACAGCGCATAGGCTAGGAATCGGTGCGAATCACTAGCCGCGATCACGGTGGGCAAAGTCGTCCCGTCACTCCCTGTCAGCTCGGCTCCGGTGGTTGGCGCAGATCCCTGATCATCGCCGGTTCCGCACGCCGCGCACACGAGCGCGGCGCACCCCATTGCTAATCCCTTGAAACGAAACATGCGAGTTTCCTCCTCCATAAAAGCGCACGATCGCGCACGCAGACGTGGCTGCGCTCACCCCGATCCCTCGATGACAGAACTCGAAACGAACTATTTTGTTCGAGTGCTCGCGGGACCGTCCCCGGCAGAGCTGCTTACGTGACTCGTATACGCTTCAGCTCGTCATCATGCAACACATTGAATCACGCGTTTGTCACACGATGTCCGGCGTCGGAACGACTCGTGTTCTCGAATTTGGCGAATTACGCGCTTCACCATCGATAGCGAGTCGCACTTAGGTGAGCGACTCACTCTCGAGGTAGATGCCGCTGCGGTTAAGCTTGCGTTAAGCTGGGGCTGCTCTGCCTACCTCCCTGTGGACAACGAGTCGTAGTTTTTCCGGACGCTGACACGATTCAGATATTCGAATTCGGCGCCCGCGTTCCCGCGAAATCGCGCATTGAACGACGGCGCATCCCCCAGGTGCCATAAGACCTGCTTGCCAACCGCTCGTAGCAAAACAGATACTCGGTTCCATGACGGGCAAGGGACAGACAACGTTGGCTGGGCGTGTCGCCGCGGTGCAAACCCGCGTCACCATCATCACGCTGGCGCTGGTGACGCTTGGTACTGGCATCGCAGTGAGCGTCGCGCTCTCGCTCAAGACGGACCAGCAGCTGAATGCGGTGCTGGGGCGAGCGACGCCGTACCTCGACGAGAAGCCAACCGCGACGATGGATTGGAAGTGGCTCGACGGCGAAATCCAAGAAGTCCGACCGAGCAATGTCCGCATCGAGGTTCGCGACGCCGCTGGGCATCTGAAACTGGCGCAAGGAGATGGCCCTGGACTCGAGGGCGCGTGGACTGGCTGTACGACCCTCGGCGCGCTGCGGGGCTGCACCGTGGAATCGCACGGGCTCCGCCTGGTCGCTGCACGCAATCGCGCGGACGACGTTGCGATTCTTCAAACCATCGTCGGTGCGCTCGGCCTCATCTCGTTGCTGGCCGCCGCGATCATCGCCTTCATCAGCCGTGGCGTGACCGGCCGCGCGGTACGTCCGCTCTCGGTGCTGGCTAGTAAGGTGGAAGGGCTTGAACCAGGCAGCGGTGAACGGTTGAAGCTCCGATCCGAGCTTGCCGAGATCGATATCCTGGCATCACGATTCGACGCCTTAGTCGCCCGCTTCGAGGACGCGCTCGAACGAGAAAAGCGATTTACGGCGGAAGCGTCGCACGAGCTGCGCACTCCGCTGACGATCGCGCTGGCCGAGATGGAAGCGTTGGCACGTGGTGAAGGTGACGGCACCGAGCCCGCGCGTGCGATGAGCGCGCTGACGCGTCTCTCGAATCTCGCGGAGTCGCTCCTATGGTTCGCTCGGGCTCAGGGGAAAATCGTCGATGATCGCACGGACGTCGTGAACATCTGTGACGTCATTCGCGCGCTTGCCGAGTCGTTGCGAGCCACGCACGCCGACAAGCGCTTCGTCTTGGTCTTGCCCGACGAAGCATTGGTGCAGGCAGAAGAGCCCCTGATCGCTCGAGCGCTCGGCAATTTGTTCGACAATGCGATAAAGTACGGGGACGAAGGCCCGATCGAGGTGCAGGTGGAGCGTGCACCGGGCAGCGTCAAGGTCAGCGTCGTGAACGGCGGCGCTGGCATCCCCGAAGCGGCGCGCTCACGCGTGTTCGTGCCATTCTTCCGCTCGAACGAGGCAACCCCCAAGGCGGAAGGGTTTGGTCTGGGGTTGCCGTTTGCTCGTGCGGTGGCGCGTGCGCACGGTGGCGACCTGATGCTCGCGAGTGAAAAGGCGCACAAGACGGAGCTGGTTCTACAGCTGCCGCTGGTCGGTTGGAACGATGTGACCGCCGCCGCGGGTTAGCAGCGCTCAATCGGCGCCGAGCATGTAGCCGACGCCCCGGATTGTTTGAAGCAGGTTGGCGCTCTCGCCGAGCTTGTGTCGGATTCGCGCAATCAGGACTTCCAGGCTGGCGCGCGCCGAATCAGTGACCTCGCCCCACACCGATTCGATGAGCTCCTCACGCGGCACGACCTTGCCTCGCCGCGTTGCCAACAAGTCCACGATCCCCAGCTCTTTTGCGGTCAACGGGAGGGCGCGACCATTCACGCGGACGCGGCGCCCCTCCAAATCCACAACCAGCGCGCCGATGACCACAGCGCGGTCGCGTTTGATCGGTCCACGGCGACCCAATGCGGCGATCCGCGCTCGCAGTTCGGACAGCGCGAATGGCTTTGCAAGGTAGTCGTCAGCTCCGGCATCGAGCCCCGCCACGCGGGAACGGACCTCGCCCCGTGCAGTCAACAGCAGAATGGGCGCTTCGATCCCGTCGGTGCGGAGTTTCCCGCACAGATCGATCCCCGAGCCGTCGGGTAGCATCACATCGAGGATCAGGACGTCGAAGCGCGCGTGAGCGAGCATCGCCACTGCTTCTTTGCACGTGCCCACGGACTTGACCCCGTGCGTGCGGCCGAGGTTGCGGCCTAGCAGCTCCCGCATCTCCAGTTCATCGTCGACTACCAGAATGCGCATCGTGTGACCCGATTCATGCTCGCGATGCCCCGCCAGCCTCGAGTAACCTACCGTCTTGGGTGTGGTCGACGCAAGTTGACCGCACCCAACCTTAACAGAACCTGAATCGAACCTGGCTTGGTCGATAGGCAATCGTTCCCCCTCGCTGCCACTGCTTAAAGTGCGGGTGCTCGATAGCCAGGCTAGTTGCATTTTGTAGCAGCTGTAAAAAACATGACCCAGCACCGTCAGTTCCGGGGCGAGACGAGATGACCACGGCAAGTCCCGCGCTGTCGACGCTGCGAGTCGAGGGCCTGTCGGTCAGGTCGAGCTCGCTTGCGCTAGTTAGGTCGGTAGACTTGGCCGCGCAGCAAAAGGAGATCACCGTCGTGATCGGTCCCAACGGCGCGGGGAAGACGACTTTACTCGAAGCGATCGTCGGGCTTCGACAGGCCAGCGCCGGGCGAGTCTCTGTTGATGGGCGAACGCTCGATTCCTTTCGCCAGCGTGCCGCACAATTCGCCTACCTGCCAGACCACAGCGAACTACCTCTGGAGCTGAGCGTGCGTGCTTTGGTCCAGCATGCCGAGCGCTTGGGCGGTGGGGTTTCGGATGCAGCGGAGATCGAAGAGTTTCTGGCTGTTGCTCAACTCCTGCACAAGCCCGTCGGGGTGCTGTCGCAAGGAGAGCGCAAGCGCCTGCAGATCTTTTGCGCGCTCTTGCTCAGACGGCCTTTCGTCGTTCTCGATGAACCATTCAGTGCATTCGATCCACTTCAGCTGAGAGGCGTGCTGGCCGCAATTCGTGCCACCGCCGATCGCGGCGTGGGCGTGATCGCGAGCATTCACCAACTAAGCGATGCCGAACGCATTGCCGACAAGTTGTTGCTCTTGGCTGCGGGCCGAGCGGTCGCTTTTGGCTCGTTTGCCCAGCTGCGAGAAACTGCCGGCGAGGCAGATGCATCGCTAGAGCAGGTATTCCTGACTCTGCTATCGCGGAGTTCGAATGCGGCGTGAGCTCGCGCTCATTTTTCGATCACGCGTAGCGTGGTTGGTCGCCGCCTTTGCTGCGCTCTTGGTCGGGCACAGCTTCGTCTTGGCGCTTGATGTGTACGCGGCAACGTCACGCAGCGCCTTGAGCAGCGTCCTACAGACCCGTGAGATGGACCCGCTGCTTGGTCTCGTGCGCCCGACACTCGGTGGCGTCAGTTTCTCGCTAGCATTGCTAGGTCCGATTCTCGCTTCTCGAACGCTCGCGATCGAGAAGGAACGAAATACCTACGGTGCCCTGTGTTTGGCCCACGGAAGCTCGAATCGAGTAATTCTCGAGAAATGTGTGGCAAGCGGACTGGCTTGCGGGCTGCTGTTCGTTCCTGCCGTCCTCTTGTTCCTGGCCATCGCCGCGGCCGGAGCTCATCTAGATTGGGTCGAAACGTTCGTCGCAGTCGGTGGCGAGCTGTTGCATCTGGTGGTGATCACCGGTGCCTCGATTGCGGCTGCAGCGTGGTCGCGCACGTTGGCACAAGCGGTCACGTTCGGACTGCTGCTTTCCGTGTCCGCGTGGGCAGTCGATGCCGCCGAGGGGTTTGCTGCGCTGTCGTGGCTGGGTGGAGCGTCGAGCTGGTCGATTGAGCAACGACTGCAACCGTTCTCGCGCGGCGTGGTGTCCATTGGGTCCCTGCTCTGGCTATTGATTGCTGGGATGATGTTCCTGGGCTTGGCCTTGGTTGGCGGCGCCTTCGCGACCCGCGGTTCCAAGCTGGCATGGGCGGCAGGGATCGCATTGCTCAGCCTGCTAGGGCTCATCGCTTCGAACCGCGCTCGGGCAGGCTTTGATTGGAGCGAGCAACGTCGCGCGTCACTTCCGCCGGCGATTGTGGACGGCCTGAGGGCGCTTCAACTGCCGATCGGCCTCGAATTGCGGCTCGATCGAGATGATTCGCGGCGCCGGCAGCTCGAGACAGACGCGCTTGCCAAGCTAGCCCTGGCACGGCCCGATATCTCGATCGTTTGGCCGCTCGACGAGAGCTCGCAGACGCTCAGCGGGCGCGACGCGGACTACGGCCTCATCTCGGTTCGCGCGGGCAGCGCGAGGCGTATCACGCGCTCCACGAGTCGACGGGAGCTCGTCACTCTTATCTTCGATGCTGCTCCCCGCCCGCTCCCGAGTTGGGAGCAACCACCATATTCGGGATTCCCTTTCGTGCCGACTGACGGCGCGCGTCGCTTGCTACTTACCATCGCCTACTTGGGGTTGCCTTTGACCATGGCCGCGCTGGGCTTCGCGCTCACGCGAAGGAGGACGATTCGATGACCCAGTTCCGAAATCTGGCCTTGTTGTGCATTGTCGTCGCCGCTTGCGATCGGCCGACGTCAGCAAGTCCTCCCAAGCCAGCCTCGGACTCGAGTGCAATGCCAACATCGAGGCCGAGTCCCAGCAGTGCGCCTGCTGCGTCGGGCTCCGCTCCTTCGACGGTGGCTGCCGCACCTGAACCCAAACCCCGCGCGATCGACCCGAATGTCGCCAATTTCGACGATGAAGTCGTCGGTGAGCCTTCTCGCTCCTTCGAGGCCGCGGTAGGTGATTGGTACGTCGCAAATGACGCAGACGCGCGCGGCCTCAAGGTCGATGGCGGCAAATGGCGCAGCGGGACGCCTTCTGCGAGTCTCGCCGACCAGGCCAAGCGGCTTTACGGCGATCGCTACGCGGAGTTTTTGGACGGGGTGAAAGCGTTTGCCTTCTTCCCGTTCGCGGTGTGGAAGGGCGAGCCGCCGCGTGGTGACGAGCGGATCTCCGTTCGCTTTTATCCGCTTGCAGGACAGATTGACCAAGCCGCAGGAATTGCGTTCGATATCAGCCCGAATGGCTCTTACCTAGGCGTGCGCGCGAACGCACTGGAAGACAACATGCTGTTCTTCCGTGTGGTAAAGGGTAAGCGCACCATCATCGACAACGTTCGCGATGTCCCGACGCCGAGCAAGGTGTGGCATATGCTCGCCGTCGAGCTCCGCGGCTCCAAACTGACCGCGATGCTCGACGGTAAGCTGCGCTTTGAAAAGAAGCTCGACGCGGCTCCTCGAGGCCGCATTGGTCTTTGGTCGAAGGCGGACTCGCAGGTTCTGTTCGACGACTTCAAAGTGGAGGCGCTTCCGGGAAATGAAGCGCCTCGCTAGTCCCTGTGATTACCGGTTTGTGTCGGTATTCAGCGGCTGG
Organism: Polyangiaceae bacterium; assembly: GCA_035634635.1. Classification (GTDB taxonomy): domain Bacteria; phylum Myxococcota_A; class Polyangia; order Polyangiales; family Polyangiaceae; genus PMG-095. The sequence continues at coordinate 87,584 of DASQCO010000064.1, read as the reverse complement.
TCGGCCCGATACCCGATCAATGAGCCATCTGGTCCGTGAATCAGCATGCGTTGGTCCGCTCCCTCTGGGGCCCACTTGCCGTCTAAATGCGCCTCTGTGGTCATTCCCGCGACGATTCGAACGGGAACGCTGACGGTTTGGCCAAGCGTTGCTTCGACTCGGACAGTGTATTGCCCTGGGGATAGCGTAACGACCTCTGCACCGGAAGCGTTGTCCACGTTCATGAGCACGTGTTGAGAGGCGTCGAGGACCGAGTAGGACCTGTGAACGCTGGGTAGATCCTGATCGTACACCGCTGCGGTTTCCTCCGTATAAACGAGCAAGCGTCCGTGGTTCACCAATGATGCGCCCTTCGGATCGGGACCAACCGGTTCTGCAATCTGAACCGCTTGCTCCGCGCATCCAGACGCTAGTGCGATGACGAGCGCCTGAACGGCCAATCCTAACCGCTGTGCGCCGCGACCAAGGCCTCGGCGGTAGACGAACAACTTTGACTCCCCGAATGTCGTGTGGTTCACGCACTCCAAGTTGCGGATCCAAATCGATCTGGTCAATAGCGGGCCAGCCAGCGTTAGGATGCGGTTAAGGCGAATTGCTGTCTTTCATCTCTGAACGCTTTGGCGAGATTCGTCGAACATTAACGGAACCTGAACCGCTTGGGTGTCAGGACTCGTCGCGCTCACTCTTGATTGCGATGCTTGCCCCGTGACGCTACTGAGCGAAAACGCCCTACAGCAAGGGGCAGATGGAGGCACCGATGACGCTCTTTCGAATGGGGCAGCTACGAGGCTTGATGTTGGGATGCGCAGTGGCGCTCTTGGCCTCAGGAACACGCGCCGAAAACAGTGATGCAGAGCTCCTCTCTCGCTTGCCCAAGAGCAAGCACGCTTTGCAAGAGGCCCTCGACGCCGTGCGCACCGCCGGTGGAGTTCCCATCTCGGCAAAGCTCGAGTTCGAGGATGGCAAACTTTGGCTCAGCGCCTACGGCGCAAAGTCGGGACTCGACAAGTGCGCCGAAAAGAATGAGCTCTTCGAGTTGAAGGGCGACGCCACGGTTGAGAAATGGTCGCCCGAACGCGAGGTGTTTCAGGACAAGGAGCACCTCACGCGGGCTTCGGCGCAGCTCACTCTCATGCAAACGACGCAATTGACGCTCGACATTGCGGTCGCGAAGGCCGACGCCATGAAGAAGGGCAGCGTCTATTCCGCGATCCCGACGCTGAAGGATGGTAAGACCGCCATCAACGTGCGTATCCGCACCGCGAATGGTCAAGGTATCGCCGTGGTCATTGATGGGAAGGCGCAATAGGTGAACACAATGAAACACTGGATGAATCGACTGAATGTGGCGGCCTGGGGCGTCGCACTCGTCGGCTGCGCCACTGAACCCGCCCCGAACAGCCCCGCCCAGCCGGCGACAGCGCAGTCCGTCGTCGCAGTGCCTTCGGTTGTGACGGTCCCCGCGGAGCCTCCTCCGGCAGAGCACACAGGTGAGGCCGAATCGAAGGCGCACGACGACACCGCCTTACTTGCGGCGTTGCCGTCCGCCAAACTGGACCTAGCGCGCGGGATCGCCCAGGCAGAAACCCAAGGGGCACGCGCCATCTCGGCCAAGTTCGAGCTCGAAGACGGAAAACTGTCGCTGAGCGTCTATACGGCTAAGAAAGGCATCGAGCTGGACGCCGAGCACAACGTGTTGGCTGAGCTCAGCGGCGATCCAACACAGGCCGCATGGCAACCGAAGGAAGAGGTGTTTGCGGACGTGAAGCACATCACGCGCGCCTCATATCATCTGACGCTCGTTCAGCGTTCGAAGATGACTCTCGCGGCGGTTATCGCGAAGGCACTCGCACAGCAGCCAGGGCAGGTATATTCAGTCGAGCCCGCGATCCACGAGCGTTCGCCGATTTTTCATGTGATGATCGCGAAGGCGGGCGGTGGTCAGGTCAAAGTGGACGTCGAGAGCGGAGCGTAACGTGTGGGCACTAGACCGGTGCCTCACGTCATTGCTGGTGATTTGCGCAGCCTTGGTTGGTTGCCACGGTCACGGGAGTGACTCGCGTGCACCGCCGCAATCGGCGGCGGGCGCCGAGAACTCCGCGACCGGTCCCGTGAAGACATTCCGCCTGACACCAGACGGTGGGATCGGCTTCGACGACCTTTGGTTTTCCTCCGACCTACACGCGGTGCTGGCACCTGCTGGGGGCACCGGTTGCGTCGATCTCTTCGACAGTACTTCGGTCGAACAGACATCGCTGTGTGGCATTGGGCCTAGCAAGGATTACGCGGGCGGCCACGGTGACGGCACGACCTCGGCTGATTTCGGCGCTGGTCTTGTCTTCGCCATCGATCGCAGCTCGCAAAGCTTGCAAGCGGTTGACCCCAAAACGAAGCGTGTCGTGACCACGGTTCCTCTCGCGGGTGGACCGGATTACGTGCGTTGGGTCGCGAGCAAACGCGAAGTGTGGGTCACCGAGCCCGATCAAGAACAGATTGAAGTGTTCACACTCGGTTCCGATAGTCCACCCCAGCTCGCCAATGCGGGTACCATTGCGGTCAAGGGCGGCCCGGAATCTCTGGTCATCGACGCCGACCATGGCCGTGCGTTCACACACCTTTGGCAGGGCAGCACCGTACAAGTGAACATCGGAACGCGCGCTGTCAGCGAGAGCTTTGCAAACGGATGCAAGGGTTCGCGAGGCATTGCATTGGACGCAGCCCGGAGTCAGCTGTTCGCCGGTTGCTCTGAGGGCAAGGCCGTCGTGCTCGACGTCGAACACGGTGGAAAGATCCTAGACTCGCTCGACACTGCGAGCGGCGTAGACATCATTTCCGTCAATCTTGCACTGCATCATCTCTACGTGCCAGCGTCGTCGGACGGGAGCGTGGCGGTTCTAGGCATCGGGTCACAAGGCAAACTCAGCCAACTGGGAGTGCTTCAGGCCGCAAAAGGGGCCCACTGTGCCACCGCTGACGACCAGGGACGGATTTGGGTTTGTGCTCCCGAATCCGGCTCTCTTCTGGTCTTCAACGACGCGTTCCAAGCCACCGCGGAATGAAGCTGCAACGAGCAGCGCGTCTTGGCGCTTGCGTGTGCCTGGTGTTCGCCTGGGCGACGCAAGCGTCCGCATACCGACCCTTCGATGGTACGGACGCCGACGTCGCTGCGCCTCGCGAGTTCGAGTTCGAAGTAGGACCACTGGGGTATGCGCGAGAAGGCGAGCAGCGCTTCCTCGTCGGACCGGCGCTGGTGATCAACTATGGGCTCGCGCCGGGCTTCGAGGCAGTGCTCGAGGGACGACAAAAGTGGGCAGTGAAACACTCTCACGGCACTGAGCTCGAAGATGTTGCGCTTTCTCTGAAGAGTCTGCTGCGCGAGGGCTCTTTGCAAGGCGCGACCGGCGCTTCGGTTGCACTAGAAACGGGTCTACTTCTGCCCGGTTCGGAGCGGCGGTTCGGGGTGCACGTAGCGAGCATCCTTTCCTGGTACTGGCCCGCGCTCACACTGCATTGGAACCTAGGCAACGACCTTTTGACTTCGTTCGACTACGCGGCGACCAGCAGTTTAATACTCGAGGGTCCGATGGCGTGGCGAGTTCGGCCGGTTGCAGAGCTCTTGGTAGCGCGGGAGTTTGGCGAACCAGAGCTGTCGAGTGGGCTCGAACGAAGCGTTTTGCTCGGTGCAATCGCGTGCTGGGGTGAGTCTTGGTCTTTCGATTTTGGCTTTCGCCATGGTTGGCTAAACGGCCAGCAGTTGGACGAGGCGCGCCTCGGCTTTACTTGGGCGCTTGCGACCAAGTAAAGCGACGTTTTAGAGCGCTCTCCATTGGATGTTTCTAAAGAGCACGCGTCCCGTATGCGTCTGAAGCCCAATGAAACGAGGGACCTGCGGTGTCGATGCAAGCCCGCGGCGTGGCGATTGCGGGTCGCCGTTGAAGTGGAAACGATTCACGACGGTTTTCAAGAACCCTTCCTCAGAGGTTGCCGTTGCGAAGGCGCGAATCACTCTCGACGCTCTGACGGGAGCCTTACCATGAGATCCAACCTTGTTGCCTTCAGTTGCCAGAGCGCACGCAGCTCGGCTCAGGGTGAATGAGGCTTTGCAAGTCGCCACCGGGCTCGTGACGATAAGGGAGCGGCTCTCACCAACCTTAACCGGAGACAAACGAGAGGCGCCGCAACACCGAGTTTGGGCATCGCTGCCAGAAACGCGACCTTGCAACGCTTGACTCGGTCCCGCGCGCGACCAAGATCGCACGCACTTCCTCTTTGGTTGCTGAAGCAGGAGAATTGGAGATGAACTCACTCAGGGCGATTCTTCTCGCCAGGGTGCCCACCCCGAGAACAGCGTGTTCGACACGCTCGAGGGAGTCGTGAAGACGTGGCTTGGGCTGATTGGACTCCTGGTCGCGTGTGGCAAGACGCCGGTTGGTACCTCGGTTGAATTGCCCGATGGCTCGCCGGGGATTGGGTTCGACGATCTTCGGTACTCGAGCACGTTGCACCGAGTTTTGGTTCCTTCGGGGCGCAGCGGACGTCTGAACTTGATCGACCCGGACACGCTTGCGGTGACCTCGATCACCGGATTTTCGTCGACACCCGACTATTCGGGCGGGCATGACGACGGGGCCACCTCGGTCGACGAGGCTTCCGGCATGCTGTACGTCACCGACCGCACGACACGCTCACTCGAGACGGTGGATCCGGTCGCACAACAGATCGTGGGTAGCGTGGCGCTGGCGAGCGGTCCTGACTATGTGCGCTTTGTCGAGGCGACGAACGAATTGTGGGTGACCGAACCCGGTGCCGATCAGATCGAAATCCTCGCGATCGGCAGTGATGGGTCGGTCACAGCGAGCGGCACGGTCGTGGTGGACAATGGTCCCGAATCGCTCGTCATTGACGAGGCACGTGGTCGCGCTTACGCGCATCGCTGGCAAAAGAGCACTGTTGCGATCGATCTGAAAACGCGCGCCATTGTCGCGGAGTGGGCGAATGGCTGCGCGTCCTCGCGCGGAATCGCGCTCGACTCAGCACAAGGATGGCTGTTTTCTGGATGCAGCGAAGGCACGACCGCGGTGCTCGACATCGCCAACGACGGGCGCATTCTCTCGACTCTCGAACGAGGCTCTGCCATCGACGTTATCGGCTACAGCCCCACGCTTGGGCACCTGTACCTGGCCGGTAGCGCGTGTAGCTGCTCGATCATCGCGGGCGTAAACAACCAAGGACAACTCTCGTTCTTGGAGCGTGAGGCCGCTCCCAGCAGCACGCACTGCGCGACCGCCGACGACATCGGGCACGCTTGGGTCTGCGATCCGGACGGAGGAAAGATCCTTCGCGTCGACGATCACCAACCAGGAACGCTGTGACTCCGCGCCCGTCTGGCTGGGCCCTGCGCGCGTTCGCGGCGTTCCTACTGCTTCTCTCGAGGGGGGCACGCGCTGATCCGCCGCCAAGCGTCGCGCTTGCTGGAGGGCTCGGATACGCATTTCCAGCGGGAGGTCTGGAACGCGGGTCGCAGCTTTCCGACATCACTCTCGGCCTTGTCGACATCAGTGTCGACGGAGCCTATCGACTGCACCAACTGTGGTCAGCAGGCGCCGCCCTGCACTACGGCGCGTCAATCCCGAAGCTGTGCGCCTCCGGTAGCGACTGTATCTCGAGCATAGGTCGTGACGTTCGCGTCGGCGCGCTCGGGCGCTGGCACCCAGGCAGATGGAGGTCATTGGAGCCCGATGTTGATCTCGAATTTGGCTACGAATGGCTCGCGACAAAGCTAGTCGACAACGATGCCGTCTCCAGGCGTGGCGCTCGAGGCTTTGCTGCGAGCCTCGCTGCGCACGGTCAGTTTGCCCTTTGGCGCCATGTATCGATCGGTCCAGTGCTTGCCGTTTCCGGCGGCATCTTCTCGCGTGCCTCCCTTGATGCTCCGGGGGTTGCCACCGCGCGAAACACTGATGGATCGCTGGTGCATCTCTGGACCTATGTGGGCTTCCGGACGTGCGCCAGCTGGTAGAGCACGGCCCCGATGGCGCAATTTTCGGCCTACTACGCGCAGTTGCCGGTTGAAACAGACGTTACACTGGCGCAACATTTGTTGCTAGCGGTCAGCGGCACGTGTTAGCTAGGCCAAGAATGTCGCTCGACGTGCCAATTCGAGGTCGCCGCTCTACGCGCGCGCATAGCGCGTCGCGGAGTGACAAGCGCCCCTGGGTGCTGCTGATGCCGACCATTCCCAGCTCTGACTCGACTACCCGCGTGAAGATCTGGCGGCAGCTGCAAAAGGTCGGAGCCGTCGCGCTCAAGAACTCGGTTTACGTGTTGCCGAACCGCGACGAATGCGTGGAAGCCTTCGAGTGGGTATCGCGGGAGCTCAAAGAGCTAGGCGGGCAAGCGTCCCTGTGCGAGGGCCAATTCTTCGATGGCGTGACCGACGAAGAGATCGAGCGGCGCTTCGTCGAAGCACGGAACACGGACTACGCAGAGCTGGCGACAGAAGCGCGCGGCGTTTCTAAGCTACTTGGTGCAAAGCGTGTGTCATCGGACAGACTGGCGGCGCTCTCCGAACAGGCGATGAAGCTGCGCCGACGCTTCAACGAGATTGTGGCCGTGGATTTCTGTCACGCGCCCGGTCGCATGCCAACGCAGGGCCTGCTCACCAGCGTGGAAAGCAGTCTGGCAGAGCTGCGCGGTGACACTAAGCAAGAGCCGCTGACGCGAGTGGCGAGACCAAGCGCTGCGACATGGGTCACCCGCACCGGCGTACACATCGACCGCATCGCTTGTTCCTGGCTGATCCGCCGCTTCATTGACCCAAAAGCGACGCTGAAGTTCGTGCCGCCGAAGGGCTACGAGCCTCAGCCAGGCGAGCTCCGCTTCGACATGTATGAGGGCGAATTCACGCACGTCGGCGAGCGCTGCAGCTTCGAAGTGCTCGTCATCCGGATGGGACTGACGGATGACGCCGCGCTCGCGGCCATCGCAGAGATCGTCCACGACATCGACTTGAAGGAGGAGAAATACGCGCGGCCGGAGACCACCGGGGTGCAGAGTCTCGTGCACGGTATCTGCAGTTCAATTCGGGATGACGAGGCGCGCATCGCCGCTGCGACACCCGTGTTGGACGGGCTGCATGCGTTTTTTCGCGCTCCCAAGCCCAGCAAAATGAGGCAATCATGAGCAACGCTGCCGAAGGCGCTGCGACGACAGAGTTGGCCCCCTGCACGTTGGGCGAGCTCACGACGTACTTTTTGCGGCTCGGGACGCTTGGCTTCGGCGGTCCGATCGCGCTCGCGGGGTACATGCAAAAGGATCTAGTGGAAGAGCGCCGCTGGATCTCGAAGGACGACTACGTCGAGGGCCTAGCGCTCGCTCAGCTCGCCCCAGGACCCCTGGCGGCCCAACTCGCCATCTACCTCGGATGGGTCAGGGGAGGGGTTGTGGGTGCAACTGCGATCGGCCTAGCATTCGTGCTGCCTTCGTTCGTGATGGTGCTCGCGCTGTCCGCGCTGTATCTGCGCTTCGGCGGGCTTTCTTGGATGCGAGGTGCCTTCTACGGCATTGGAGCAGCGGTCATCGCCATCATTGGACGGAGCGTCTGGAAACTTGGCAAGATGACGCTCGCCAAAGATCGCTTGTTGTGGTCGCTGTTCGCTGTGAGCGCTGTCGTAACGGCGTGGACCGAGTCTGAGGTCATCTGGGTCTTTCTGGGCAGTGGTGTTCTTGCGCTGCTCGTCAAGGCGCCGCCCACGCTCGGACGTGGATCTCCGCTCAGTATGTTGGCCATTTCGCCGTGGTGGCTCACGGGGCTTGCCGGCGTCGCGTCGGAGAGCACGCTCTGGACAATCGCGTGGTATTTCGCTGAAGCCGGCGCGTTCGTCTTCGGCAGTGGGCTAGCGATCGTCCCTTTTTTGCACGGCGGCGTGGTCAATCAATTCCATTGGTTGAATGATCAGCAGTTTCTGGACGCTGTTGCTGTCGCGATGATCACACCGGGACCGGTGGTGATTACCGTGGCCTTCATTGGCTACCTGGTCGGTGGCCCCGTGGGTGCATGCGTCGCAGCGCTCGCCACGTTTGGCCCGTGCTACCTCTTTACCGTCGTTCCTGCGCCGTATTTTCGACGATTCTCCAAGAACCAAAGTATCAAAGCGTTCGTGGACGGAGTGAGCGCAGCTGCAACGGGCGCCATCGCCGGCGCCGCATTCGTTCTCGGTCGCCGAGCACTCCACGATGTGCCGACGGTTCTGATTGCGCTCATCACCGTTGTGCTACTCGTGAAGGTGAAGAAGCTTCAGGAACCGCTGATCATCGTCGTCGCGGGTATCGTGGGTATCGGACTCAAAGCGTTGCTCCCCCATTAGCTCTGCGACCGCACACCGACACTGTGCGACGACACCCACCCCAGTGCGCTGTGGCACTTCGACCCAACGCGAACGCTCCGACCACACTCGCTCAAACTTGCTGACTGCAACTCGGTGAGTCAGGTTACTCGATCAGAGCAAGCACTAATCTTAGTTCTGAGTCGCTCGAGAGGGCCTGATGTTCAAGTTCTGTTCATCGTTCGTGTTGGTGATCGCGTGCGTCGCGTGCGGTAGCAAATTCTCCGCGAGTGAAGGCGGCAGCTTGGCGGGTTCGGGCAATGCGGCGAACGGCGGCGAATCGAGCGCAACCGGCGGCACTGCTTCAGGGGATGCGGGTGACACGGGCAGTGGCGGCAGCAATGCCGGAGGCACCGCTGGCGACATGAATCAAGGCGGCGCGGGCGCGATCGCAGGCATGGGCGGCACAGTTGCTGATGACCCGTGTGCGAGAATCAAGCAGGATTATCAACTCGCCCTGGAGAAAGCCCGGCTCTGCACCGAGGGCTCCACGAATCAATGCAGTGCGAGCTCGACGGTCGAGCCGCTGGAGTGCGGCTGCGCAACGCTCGTCAACGCCAACAGTGAGTACACCACTGCCGCGAAGAAAGCGCGGCAAGCGTACCGTGACGCGAAGTGTTCCGAAACCACAGTCTGCCCTGCTAGCGCGTGCGTGCAGCCCACGCTCGTGAGCTGTGCGCCGGCAACTGCCAAGGGTAATACCTTCGTCTGCTCCGCGGTGAGCGCGGTCGCGAATTAGTAACCCAAAAGAGTTATACTCGCGGCCCGGCTCCGCCTGGGTGCCGGTTTTCGCCACTAGTCATTTTTGCCTATTTTGCTGGGGCTGCATCGCCGTTCGCGTCAGCCGTGCGTCTCGAAAAGTGTGCTAATTTTCCGAGACAGTGGAAGAGCTACGGCGGTGCGGGCCGGTTCTCGGTGCGAGCGTCGTGGCGTGGAGGTGCTGATGACGGAACAGCATTCGCCGATGCAGCGGCTGATCTTGCTCGCCGACGATAGCCTCGCAATCCAAAGGATGGTGCGACGGGTCGTCGAAAAGCATGGCCACAAGCTGATTGAAGTGACCGAAGGCCAGGGGGTGCTGGCTGCGGCCATCCTGTCACGCCCCGACATCATCGTGCTCGACATCGAGTTTCCCGATGCGGACGGTCGCGACGTGCTGGCGCGTTTGAAGGCCGAGCCTCGAACCGCGAGCATCCCAGTGGTCGTTTGGTCCGGCCGCGCGGGGCATGAGTCCGACAGCCGTATCTCGCTCGAGCTAGGTGCAGAAGATTACGTGGAGAAGAACGACGCTCAGATCCTCCTGCGCAAGTTGGAGCGCGTGATGCTCAGGTTCTCGGCCTGAATCGAGCCAGGCGCACTTTCCCGCGGCCAGGGTGACAGGGTAACGGAGAAACCTCGCCCGCCGCTGATTGGCCTGGACCATGGTGCGAGGCGGATGATACTGCCGCCGCATGCCGACCCTGAACGAATCTCCTCACGCTGAGGTGCGTTTCGGTCAGGCATTGCGCTTCCTTTCGGAGCAGCCTCCCGCGCGGCCGCTACTCGTGCTTGCGCCAACGCTCGAGGCGGGTAACGGATTGCTGCGCGCCATCACTCCGAGGCGCGGGGCGGTGTTCGGTTGGGCGGTAGAGTCGCTCGGCACGCTCGCCGTCAAGCTGAGCGCGCTGCGGCTCGCGGAGCGAGGGCTGAGCCTCGCGCCACCCCTGGCGCAGGAGGCGGTGTGCGTGCGTGTGGTGTCCGAGTTCGCCGCGCAAGGCCAGCTCGGGCGTCTCACTCAAATTGGCGATCGACCCGGATTGCCGAGCGCGCTGCTTCGTACATTCTCCGAGCTCGGCCAAGCCGCGGTCGATCCGGGCGCGCTGCGCGGGGAGCTGGGCGAGCTGTATCAGCACTATCGAGCGACGCTCGCTGGGCTTTCGCTGACCGATCGCGCCGGGATGCTCGGGGTTGCAATTGAGCTTGCGCGCACTTCGAACGCGCTGCCACTCGGACTGCCGCTGTGTGTGTTCGACGTTTGCCCGAAGACACAGCTCGAACGCGCGTTCTTGGCGGCGTTGCTCGAACGCGCGTCGCATTCGTTCGCCACGGTGCCGCCGAACGAGCTGGAGCCTGCGGTGGTGAAGGCGCTCTATGGATCTCGCGCTGACGCGACGGCGATGCTCGCTGTCGAGAGCAGCGAATTGCCGACAGCGCCAGCGGCGTTGCGTCAATTGCAGGCCAATCTGTTTTCGACCAACGCGGCCAGTGAGCTTGCGAACGCCGACGGCGACGAGAGCGTGTCCATTCTCAGCGCTCCCGGTGAATCACGCGAAGCCGTGGAAATTGCGCGTCGCATTTTGGCGGAGGCTGCGCGTGGTGTGCCGTTCGACGCCATGGCGATTGTGTTGCGCTCGCCGTTTCACTACCGAACGCATCTGCTCGAGGCGCTGCGCCGAGCGGCGATCCCTGCCTATTTTACGCGCGACGCGACGCGCCCTGCGCCCGCTGGACGCGCGTTTTTGGTATTGCTTCAGTGTGCCGCGGAGGGGCTCAGCGCGACGCGCTTTGCCGAGTACCTCTCGCTGGGCGTGATGCCTGATGGCTCGAAGGCGCCATCAGCAACACCCGATGGCGAGCGCGCGTTCGATGCACCCATCGACGACGAGCTATTGCGCTTGCTGCGCGGGCCATTGGCAACGGCGGAACCGGGTGACTCGCGGCCAACGAAGCAATTGCTCATGCCGCGTCGTTGGGAGTCGCTGTTGGTGGACGCCGCCGTTATCGGCGGACCCGGCCGTTGGCATCGGCGTCTCGATGGCCTCGTGCGCTCGCTCGAGGAGCGCATTCAGAAGGCGTCGGAGCACGAGCGCGGAAGTCTCGAGCGGCAACTCGAGGCCTTGCACGCTCTACGCACCTTTGCGCTACCGATTGTGGATGCGTTGGGCGCGCTCCCAAGCGCGGCGCCTTGGGGAACATGGCTGGACACGCTGAGCTTGCTCGCAGAGCGCACCATCGACACACCGGAGGCGATCCGCGCGGTGCTCGCGCAGCTCGAAATCGTGCGTGATGTGGGACCAGTCGGGCTGAAAGACGTGCTGGCCGTTCTTTCCGAGCGTCTCGGTGAGATCACGGTGCCCAGCAAGGCAGAGAAGGCCGGCGCTGTGTTCGTGAGCACCGTCGACGAAGCGCGCGGGCGCGTGTTCGACGTGGTGTTCGTGCCGGGCCTCGCCGAGAAGTTGTTCCCACAGCGCGTGGTCGAGGACCCGCTGCTGTCGGACGAAGAGCGCGCGCGCATTAGTGAGCACCTGGAAACTCAGCTGCGTCGCGTAGAGAGCGAACGTGCGGCATTGGCGATCGCGGTGGGCGCCGCACGTCGCCGAGTCGTGCTTTCCTACCCGCGTTTCGAGAGCGACAAGGCACGGCCGCGCGTCCCCTCGTTCTATGCGCTCGAGGCCATACGTGCGGCCGAAGGTCGCTTGCCTGGGTTTGCAGAGTTGGCGCGTCGTGCCGACGAAGCCAGCCAAACGCGCATTGGCTGGCCCGCGCCCGTCCGACCGGAACTCGCCATCGACGCCGCCGAGTATGATTTGGCTATTTTGCGGCAGTTGCTCAATGGCGCGCAAAAGGAAGTCGACGGCGCGGCGCACTATTTGTTGTCGGCGAGTCAGCGGCTCAAACGTTCGCTGCAATTCCGCGCGCGCCGCTGGCGCCCCGAGTGGCGCTATGTCGACGGCTTGGTGGACCCCAATGCGTTCGCGCGCGAAGCGTTGAGCGCGCGGCATACACAATTGAGCGAGCGCGGCTTTGCGGTCACCGCTTTGGAGAAATACGCCGCGTGTCCCTATCGTTTTTACCTGGCCACCGTGGTCGGGCTGAGCGCGCGAAGGGAAGCCACGGCCGTCGAAGAGATGGACGCGCCCACGCGCGGGCTCTTGATCCATGAGCTCTTGCGCAGCGTCAGCAGTGCGCTTCACGAGCAGGGGTTGTTCGCGCCGAGTTCGGATTTCGCGGAGGCGCGCCGCGTGCTGCTGCGCACCGTCGATGATCAAGAGCGTGAGTGGCGAGACAAGCTGGCCCCGGTGATCACACGCGTTTGGGACGACGCGATTGCCGACATCACGACGGATTTGCTGCGTTGGTTGCTCGAGACGCGTGAGAGCGGTTGGGCGCCTTGTGCGTTCGAACACGAATTTGGGCGATTTCTCACTGGCTCGTCCGAGGGCACCGGCCCGATCGTGCTCGATTCCGGGCTACCCCTGCGCGGCGTGATCGACGCCGTCGAAGAGAGTGGCAACCACCTGCGCGCCACTGACTACAAAACTGGCCAGCGCCCCGAGGACGACACGGTGGTCAGCGGTGGACGCCACTTACAACCCGCCCTTTACGCAATGGTGCTGGAGAAGCTGTATCCAACGCGAACCATCACTGGCGGCAATGCCTTCTATTGCACCTCACGCGGTGAGTTCTCGCGCAATGAGGTCCCACTCGCTGCGCCCGCGCGAGCGGCTGCGGATACCGTGCACCGGACGATTGCTACGGCGTTCGCGAGCGGATTTTTTCCTGCCGCCCCCGCCGAGAAGACCTGCGAATACTGTGACTTTCTGAAAGTCTGCGGCCCCTACGAGCGCGAACGAGTGGAACGCAAAGACACCACGCGCCTCGAGCCTTTGGTTCAACTGCGAGCGCTGCCTTGACTGAATTGATCGACGCGCGCGCACGCGAAACCATCGAGCGCGACTTGCAAAAGACGCTGATCGTCGAAGCCGCGGCAGGGACGGGCAAGACGACTGCTCTGATCTCGCGCATTACCTCCGTGATTCGCTCGGGGCAAACCAGCTTGGATCGCGTGGTCGCGGTCACCTTCACGGAAAAGGCCGCCGGCGAGATGAAGCTGCGCTTGCGCGCAGAGCTCGATCGCGCAAGGCATGAAGCAACCAGCGCCGAAGAACGCGGACACTTGGAACGCGCGCTGGCCGCGCTCGAGGTGGCTCACATCAACACCATCCACGGCTTCTGCGCCGATCTCTTGCGAGAGCGCCCGGTGGACGCCGGGATCGATCCCAAGTTCGAAGTGCTCGATGAGACCGCCGCAGAAGCGCTACTGCAGGAAGCCTTTCGCAATTGGTTCGAGCGCGCGCTGGCCGTCCCAGGTGAAGGCTTGCGCCGCATGCTCCGTCGCCGCAGCTGGCGTGCCGAACGCACGACACCTCGGGATGAGTTGCTGCGCGCGTGCCGCGACTTGATCGAGTATCGCGACTTCGACGCGCCTTGGACGTTCCCCGAATTCGAGCGCGAGCCGTTGATCGACGAACTCGTGGAGCGCTTTCGGGGGCTCGGCAGTTTCCTCACGCAAGCCCGCAATCCAGGCGATCAATTGGCGCGCGCGATGGCCGAATTTCAGGCGTTCGTTGATGCCTTGGATGCGCGTGAGCGTGTTCGAAAGCGCGACTACGACGCGCTCGAAGTCGAATTAGCGGAGTTCGTGCGCAGCAAAAAACGAGCGCTCAGCGCCGTGGGCTACGGGCAATTGTACGGTCCTTCGCTGGATCGCAACGCGGTCGTCAGCGAACGCAACGAAGTCAAAGCCAGCCTCGAGCTCTTCACCGCGCTTTCGGACGCCGACCTTGCCGCGCACTTGCGAGAGGAGTTGCTCGCGGTCGTTGCCGAGCGCGAACAGCTCAAACGTCGCCGTGGTGCGCTGGATTTCGTGGATCTGCTCTCGTTTGCGCGCGATCTGATCAAAGACAATCACGAGGTTCGAGAGCAGCTCCAACACCGCTTCACCCACTTATTCATCGACGAATTCCAAGACACCGATCCGCTGCAGGCCGAGATCTTGTTGCTTTTGGCCAGCGCTTCGCCAGAAGCCACTGACTACCGCGAGGTGCGCAGCAAGCCTGGCAAGTTGTTCGTCGTCGGTGATCCGAAGCAAGCCATCTATCGTTTCCGACGCGCCGAGGTAACGCTGTACGAGCGAATCAAGGCCGAGCTCTTGGCGCAGGGCGCAGAACTGCTGCACCTGACGACCAACTTTCGCTCGCTACCCGAGATTCAGGCCGCAGTGAATGGCGCGTTCTCGCAGCTCATGATCGCCTGCGACGACGGCAGCCAAGCCGAATACGTCCCGCTCGCCGAACACCGCCCCGAGCTACCCGCGCGACCGAGCGTGGTAGCGCTGCCCGTGCCGGAGCCTTACGGGACTTGGTACAAACCGACCAAAGTCGCTATTTCGAGCTCGTTTCCGCGCGCGGTAGGCGGGTTCGTGGAATGGTTGCTCAAGGAGAGCGGTTGGCAAGTCGAGGAGGAAGGCGCACTCGTGCCGATCTCACCGCGGCACATCTGTCTGCTCTTCAAACGCTTTCAGTCTTACTACGGTGACACCACGCGCCCATACGTACAGGCGCTCGAGGCGCGCAGAATTCCGCACATCCTGGTGGGTGGTCGCTCATTTCACGATCGCGAAGAAGTGGTGGCGATCCGCGCTGCCTTGGAGGCGATCGAGTGGCCAGACGACGAACTCAGCGTGTACGCCGTGCTGCGCGGCCCACTGCTCTCGGTGAGCGACGAAGAGATCTTGTGCTTTCGGCACGAGTTCTCGCGCTTGCGTCCGATGCAACGCTTCGATGACGACGCGCGCGCCAAGCACCCTGCCGTGATCGACGGACTCGAACTCTTGGGTTCGCTGCACTTCGAACGCAATCGCCGAGCCACCGCCGATACCATCGATCGCTTGCTCTCCGAAACGCGAGCCCACGCCTCACTCGCGATGTGGCCGAGCGGCGAGCAAGCGTTGGCGAACGCCATCGCCATCGTGGATTTGGCCCGCAATTTCGACACGCGCGGAGGCACATCATTCCGTGCCTTCGTCGAAACTTTGGAAGAGCAGGCAGGGCGCGGCCAGGGCGGTGAAGCGCCGATCGTCGAGGAAGGCACGGAAGGCGTGCGCCTGATGACGGTCCACAAGGCCAAAGGCCTGGAATTCCCGGTCGTGATCTTGTGCGACCCAACCGCGCCCGCAAAGACGACCACAGCCTATCGATTCACCGATCCCGATCGGCGGCTCAGCGCACACGCCATCTGCGGCTGTCGCCCCCTCGAATTGATCGCAAACGAAGAGCTCGCGAAGCGTCATGACGATGCAGAGCTCGTGCGACTGAGCTACGTCGCAGCCACGCGCGCCCGCGATCTGCTCGTCGTGCCGACACTGGGTGACGCGACCGCGCGCAGCGTGGATATCGGCTGGTGCGACGCACTCGCGCCCGCACTCTATCCAAGCGATGCCGACCGCCGAGACGCCGCTCCCGCACCCGGCTGCCCGCCCTTTGGCTACGATACGGTGCTCACCCGATCGGCTCAGACCCAAGCCATTCCCGAAGAAGCAGTCGCGCCCGGCCTGCATCGTTCCGAAGCGGGAAATCGAGTGGTTTGGTGGGATCCCAAAGCGCTACGTCTCCGCGCGCAAGTGCTGAGTGGGGTGCGCCAACAGAAGCTGCTCGGCGAATCGCCCCTCTCCGCCGAAGGCATGTCCCGCTACACCGCCTGGAAAGAAGGCCGCGAAGCGACGATCGCCTCGAGCAGCCGCGCTAGCGTCGTCGCTCGAACGATGACCGAACTCTCGAAACAGCCATTCAGCGTACCAGCCACCGCAGTCGTAGAACGCACCGAACACGATCGCGCTGGACGCCCGCGCGGTCCACGCTTCGGCACCCTGGTCCACGCGCTATTGGCCCACGCACCGTTCGACGCCGAGCGCGCCGCGTTGAGTGCACTCTCGAGTTCGCTCGGCCGCCTGATCGGCGCCACGGACGCAGAGGTGACGCACGCCGTCGATGCCGCGAGTGCGGCCCTCGCGCATCCTTTGCTCCGCGCCGCCGCGGAGTCGAGCGACGCGCGTCGCGAAGTGGTGATCTCCGAGCAACTGAGCGACGGCACCATTGCCGAAGGAGTGATCGACTTGGCCTATCGCACTGAAAGTGAGTGGGTGGTCGTCGATTTCAAGACTGACGCTGTGGTGCCGACGGAGGGCGCCTATGCGGAGCAGCTGCGGCTCTATGTGAACGCGTTGCAGCGTGCGACGGGCGAAGCGGCCCGCGGGGTTTTGTTGCAGGTTTGAGTGTTCTATCCGGGTACTGACCGGGGGCTCCGGGTACACTTTAGACCGGGGAGCAAGAGTCGAGACACGCGACCTCAGGTGCAGCTTCGCGCGCTGCTATCACTCCAAGCTGACGGCTGGCTGCCCCAACGTCTGACGAATGCGCGTGAGGAGTTCGCCTGCGGCGAACGGTTTGCTCAAGTGGGGCAGGCTGTGTTCGTTGAGCTTGCCCCGTGCGTAGCCGGTCATGAACAGCACCTTTAGTTCCGGCACGATCTCACGAGCCTCGCGAGCCAATTGCAGACCGTCTGATCTGCCCAGAACTACGTCCGTAAGCAGCAGGGTGACTGGCGTCGTGCGCAGAAACTCCAGCGCTTCTGTGGTCGTACCGACAACCTTTGCCGTGCAGCCGGCGCCCTGAAGAATACGGAGCAAAGTAGACCGCACCGCGTCATCGTCATCAACCACTAGGATCATTTCGTCGCCGCGCAGCGCCGAGAGCGGTGTTGCGGGTTCAGGCGCGGGTGGCGCTGCGGTGGAGTCTCTCGGCAGATAGATTTTGAAGGTCGTGCCCAGGCCGAGCTCGCTGTAAACATGCACGTGACCACGATGCTGCCGGACGATGCCTTCCACGACGGCAAGTCCCAATCCCGTGCCGCGATCCGTGCCCTTGGTCGAGAAGAAGGGCTCGAAGATACGCGCCTGAGTTTCTTGAGACATACCAACGCCGTCGTCCGAGACCGAAATGACGAGATAGTGTCCGGGCGCGAGCTCTGGCATGGCTACGTACTCGCCTTCGGCGGTCAGTAACCGCGCCTCGATGGTGATCTTGCCCTGATTGGGCAATGCATCGCGCGCGTTCACGGCCAAGTTGAGAAACACGCGCTCGAGCTGGCTGCGGTCTCCAACGATTGAGCCGAGCTCGGGACCCATCTCGAGCTCGAGCTGCACGTGGCTCGGCAGCAATGCCCGAATCATTTCGGACACCGAATCCAAAAGCTGAACCGGGTCGATGCGCTGCATTTCGAGCACCTGGCCACGCGAATAGGCCAATAGTTGGCGCATGAATTGACCCGCACGCAGCGCCGCGTCTCGAGCCTCGCTCAATAGCGGCGTCACCGAGTGAGCCCCCAATTCTTCCTCGGCGAACTCCAAATTGCATAAGATCGTGAGCAATACATTGTTCACGTCGTGCGCGACTTCACCCGCCATGCGTCCAAGGGCGGACATGCGTTCATTCGTCGCGGCAGCGCCTTCGAGCTTGCGATGTGATTCTTCAGCACGCAGACGGCCAATGACTACGACCATCAAGGACGCGACTTGCACGATGAATTCGAATTCTTCATCGGTCGGCGGCATTACTCCCTGATCGGCATAGGTGGGCACGACCAGGGGACCGATCTGGTGATCGCCATCGAACATTGGCACGCAGATCGCTGTTCGATTGCCAAAGAACTCCACCTGGCGCTGATCGGCGTCAGGGTCGAGCCGCATATCGGCGATGACGAACGGCTCGGTGGCGCTGTGAACACGTTGCAGGAGGGCGTCGCGACTCGCGTCGATCGTCTTCAGCCGCTGACGGACGAGCTGCATGTCTGGCAGAACCCAGCCGACGATCTCGAATATCCTTTCGTCCGGATGGAATAGGTGAACGTAAGCTCGGTTGTAGCGGGTGGATTCGGTGACCGCTGATCGCACGCGATCGAGCAAGTCCTCCAGGGTCCGCACTCCATGCAAGGCTCGGGACAACTTGAGAAGCGCAGCCGCGGACATATACGGTCGAAATTAGCAAAGATCACGCGCTCGGGCGAAGCCACCGCACATGTCCAAGAGAAACGCCAGGTTGTGATGCTGGGCCTGGTCTTCCGCCGTCCACTTGAGTCCGGCCGGACTTGCCCGAACGTTGCCAGCTGTCGACTTCGACTCGAAGAGGTCGAGAGTTTTTTGATGGTCACGCGTGATGGCGTACGGCGGCGTAGCCTTCGGCGGCCCATTGCGACGCGCCGTCAGTGACGCCGAAGGCTGCGCCGCGACCAGGCACCCTCAGTGACCATTAACCACCTGAGAAAATTCTCACTAGTCGACATCACGAGCGTCTCTCGTTTCCATGACTCGGAGAGTGTCGACATGCACTCGAAACGATCACGCATGACGGAATTAGGCTCTCATCAGCGTGACCATTTAGCGACGTGAGCCGATGCCTGAGCGAGCCAGACTGTCACTCTCGCGGGTTGACCTTCGTCCACGAATAAATGACCATCCGCGCCGCCGTTGACGTGCGCATAGCGCCCGAATACTGCAGCCAAACGGCCCTCTGGGGGGCCCTTCTAACACTTGGAGATATACATGCGTCTTTCGCCCCGTCCTGTTTTCGCGCTGGCCTTCGTCGCTGCTCTGCTGCCGCTCGGCTGCGGCTCGGACGACGCTGCCAAAATGACCCTCACTGGCCCGCACATTCAAGCCGGCAAACCGCTGCCCTACGAGTTCACCTGTGACGATAAGGCATTCGGTGATGGCGTCTCGCCCGAGCTCACCTGGAGCAACGCGCCCAGCGGCACGAAGAGCTATGCAATCCTATTGAAGGATCTGACCATCGAAGCAGGCGAAAGCGCCGCCGACACGAATCCCGAGCATCCGTTCCACTGGACGATTTGGAACATCCCCGGTTCAACCACCAAACTCGGCGCGGCGCTCTCGATTGACAAGGAGCCGATCCCCGGCGTGCAGCAGCAAAATGGCGCTCCTCCGTTCATCACGCCAGGTACCTACGGCTACTTCGGACCGTGCCCGAACCTCAGCGCTGCGGGCCTGGGCGCTGCGGTCGAAACTCACAACGACGAATTCATCCTGTACGCATTCTCGGACGCGACGCTCACCCCGCCGGCTTACGATGCGGGTACGGATGCGATGAACCCGCTCAACCCGGTTCGCCAACTCGCGAACTTCTTCGAGAGCCACAAGAGCCTCCTCGCAAAGGCCGAGCTCAAGTTCACCTCCGACGCGACGCCCGCCACGTGCCCCGGTTTCCCGAATCCGCCGTTCACTTGCGCGCCTGCGCAGTGAGCGATTCCTGAGCTGGTCGAGGCCCGGCTTCCGGAGAGGGAGCTGGGCCTTTTTCGTGGGGGGCAGGTTGTTCGAGAAAATTGGAAATACGGCTTGCTCCGCTGTTTCGAATAAATTAGAAATAGCGCCATGAGCTCGAAGCTCGAACGGCACGCGGAACAGCTCAGCGCCTTGGGGCACCCCGTTCGCCTCAAGATCCTGCGTTTCGTGGTGCAAGCCGGCTCCGAAGGCGTTGCCGCAGGCGATATCCAGACCCATGTGGAGCTCCCCGCGTCGACTTTGAGTCACCACTTGAAGCGCCTCAGCGATGCGGGAGTGCTGGCGAGTCGTTCTGAGGGAACGTTTCTGTTTTACACCGCGGACTACGCGTCACTTCGCAGTTTGACCGACTTCGTTTGGGAAGATTGCTGCAAGCGCGGCGGGAAAGCGTCCTGCTGCTGATTCTTTTTGTCCTGGTATTTCGAATATTTTGGAAGGAGGCAACAATGAATGTCATCAAGCCCCATGTCTCGCTCAATGTCTCGAACATCGACGCCTCGGTCGCGTTCTACGAAAAGGCGTTTGGCGTTGCGCCCAGCAAGCGACGTCCCGGCTACGCAAAGTTCGATCTCGTCGCGCCCTCGCTCAACCTCACGATGCAGGAAGCGCCGCGCACGGGCGTGAACGCGAGTCATTTTGGGATTCAGGTCGCGGCGACCGAGGATGTTGCTCTCGCTTGGGCTCGCTTCAAAGACGCGGGGCTCGCGACGTTCACGGAAGAGAACACGACCTGTTGCTACGCGCTTCAGGACAAGGTTTGGGTCGAGGATCCGGATGGCAACATGTGGGAAGTGTTCGTCGTCAAGGGCGACGCGCCCGTGATGCATGATGATCCGGCAAAGACAGCAGCCGCGTGCTGCGCACCAACGAGCCTACAGGCGGCGTCTGCGCCGCTTCAGCTCGGCAAGAAGAGCGGATGTTGCTGAGAAAAGCGATCGCTGAAGGCATCGGGACGGCCCTGCTCCTCGCGACGGTGGTCGGCTCTGGAATCATGGGCGAACACCTCGCTGCTGGGAACGTCGCGATCGCGCTCTTGGCGAACACGATTGCGACCGGCGCAGGGCTCGTTGCGCTCATCCTCACCTTTGGGCCGATTTCTGGGGCGCATTTCAACCCCGCGGTCACGCTCGCGGATGCCAGCCAGGGTGGGCTGCCCTGGCGTGAAGTGCCCGTTTACATGATGGCTCAGGTTGCGGGTGCGTTCGTGGGCGTTGCAATCGCGCATGTCATGTTCAAGGAACCGGCCCTGTTCTTCGCTTCGCAGCACGAGCGTTCCGGAGCCGCACAGCTCGTCAGTGAATTCGTCGCGACCTTTGGGTTGCTCGCGGTGATCTGGGGTTGCGTTCGGAGTCGCCCGAGCGCGGTGCCTTTCGCCGTTGGCGCGTACATCACTGCTGCCTATTGGTTCACTGCGTCCACTTCGTTTGCTAACCCTGCGGTCACGCTAGCGCGCGCGGCGAGTGACACGTTTGCCGGCATTCGTCCTGTGGACGCGCCTGGCTTCATCGTTGCTCAGCTCGCTGGCGCCGCAGCGGCAACAGCGCTGTTTCGCTGGCTCGTCCCAAGCACCACGTCGGCGCGCGTCGTCGAACCCGTCACTTCATCACAGGAACTATCATGAACACCGTTATTTTTGCCTGCATTCACAACGCGGGACGCTCGCAGATGGCCGCTGCTTGGTTCAACGCGCTCGTCGATACACAAAAGGCCCGGGCGATCTCGGCGGGCACGAATCCGGGCACGCGCGTGCACCCAGAAGTGCTCGAGGCAATGCGCGAGGTCGGCATCGACCTTTCCCAGCAGACTCCGCAGAAATTGACCGATGAGCTTGCTCAGCATGCTCAAATGCTGATCACGATGGGCTGCGGTGAGCAGTGCCCGGTCGTGCCTGGCTTGAAGCGCGATGATTGGCCGCTCGAGGATCCAAAGGGAAAGCCCGTCGAGCGTGTGCGCGAAATCCGCGATGAGGTGCGCGAGCGGATCACCGCGTTGGTTACGGCTCAGGGCTGGGCTCGCTGAATCAGTCTTCCAGCACGAGCCGCATCGGCAGGGCTGTCTGAGGGCAGCCGCTCTGGAACTCCCAAGATGCAGCAACGGCCGTAGGGACCGATGCGCGAGTCGTGGGCATGAAGCCGAGCCGCTCGAAGAACGTTGGCGCGGTAGTCGTCAGAAGGTAGAGCTCGCGAAGTCTTCGGTGTCGCGCGACCGTTATCATTGCTTCGACTAGCTTTCGTCCCAGACCGCACTTCCTGGCGCGCAAATCTACGGCGACACTCCTGAGCAACCCTAGGTCGCCGTAGATTTCTAGCCCAACGCAACCGAGCAACCCGTCGGCGGACCGGGCGACCAAAAAGTCGCTGATCGCTTCGGCGACTCCCGATTCGAGCAGTTGGCAGCTGCGAAGCAACGCGAGCACGTTCTGCAAATCATCGAACGAAGCAGAGCGAAGTTGCTGGTCTGGCATTGCCACTTTTTTCTGCGTCCTTTTTCCGAATTCAGATCTCCGTCGATTGCCGCGGTCGCGTGATCGAGTGCGAGCCGCGTACGATCGAGGAAGTGCCGCCGGACTGTCGTGATGCCGCGCGGTCGTGGGCGACGCGCGGGCGGAATTCGTGACCGTTCGCTCCTACTTTTGAAACCCGTCACCGGTACACACGAACGTCCCTGAGCCGACCGATTGCGCGCAGGAGGCGTTCTCGACGACCGGGCAGGCGATGTCGCAGACCGGGCCGGGCTCACATTTGGCGTCCAAATAGGCTTGGTAGGCCTTCCTGACGGCGTCGCCGGCTGCGCTTTTGGTGTTGATCAGCGTGGCACAGCCGCAGCCACTGATGATCGGCGCGGCCGAGGTTGGGCTGCATTGATCGGTTGAGCCCTTGTCGCACACGCGCGCCTTTTCGATAGACGCTTGGTACTCCTGCCTGAGTGTTGCGCATTGGCTGAGCGAGGAGCCCCCGCCGTTGCCCGTCCACCAGCCGCGGCCGCCAGAGCCGGCTGTTGCTGTGGCAGCGCCACCTGTTGCTGTGGCAGCGCCACCCGTTGCCGTGGGCGCGCCACCCGTTGCTATTGCCACCGTGCCGCCCGTGCCCGTGGAGCTCGAGCCAGCGGCGCCGCTACCGCCCGTTTCAGGCTCGCCGCCATTTCCGACGCTGGAGCTGCCCGCTGAACTCGTGAAGCCGCCGCTCGCTTCACCGGCGCCGCCGGGCGCGCCGTTGTGCTCGTGAGGTGAAAAGCGTGCGCCGCACGCGACCACCGTGACGGCCAGCACGGGCGCTAGGAATGAATGCAGCTTGAACATGTCGCCTCGTGAAGATTCGAGCCAAATCGGGAAATTGCTCTACAGTTCGGTAGCCTGACCCGCTCCAGCGCAGTCAGCAAATCCCCAGAACCGCGGCCGCCCCGAGAACGAGCGTTCGTCGCCCCGTATCGGCATGAGCTTCCGCCTCGCAGCATGAACCAACCGACTTTACCTAATCGTCTCGGACCCTTCGCGTTCCACTTCTATCGCCAATTTCCCTGGGGTGGTCTGGGGCTAGTCACGTTTCCCGTGCTCAGCCGCGGCGCGTTCGCGTCCATTTCGTATGCCACCAAGCAGCTCACTGACGCGGTGCTCGGCATGCAGCACCCGGCGAAGGAAGCGGGCAAGCTGCTCGTGCCGTTTGCTGGCTTTGCGGCGCTCGTCATCTCGCGGTTCGCGATCGATGGCTGCGCTTGGTTCTGCTCGTACCACACGCGCTCGCCGATGCTGCAGCGGATCAAGCAAGAGGTGTTCGGCTACACGCAGCGGTTGTCGAGCTCGTACTTCGAGAATTCGCTGTCGGGAAAGATCGCGCATCGCGCGATCATGTTGCCCGACCAAGTGCTGCAACTGTTCGACATGGTGGTGTTCGATTTTCTGCCCAGCGCTGCCTTCTTCGCGTTCGTCGCCGTGTTCTTCTTCATTGCCAGTCCGAAGTTTTGCGCCGCCGCGGCGCTGGCCATTTGCACGTATTTCACGGTCAGTTTGTTGGTTGGGCGCGAGTGCACGCGACGCGCCATTGCCAGCAATGACGCAAAGGCGGCCGTCACCGGGCGAATGGTGGATGTGTTGACCAACATTCGGAACGTGTTCTTCTTTGCCAATCAAGCACTCGAAGACAAGCAGCTCGAGCAGTACACGGGCGAAGAGTGCAACCGGCGCCGCGCGTCGTACCGCGCGGTGGTTCGTCTGCGTTGCTTCCAGTACGTGATGGACATCACGATGTGGCTTGGGTTCGTGGGCGGCGCGCTCGATGCGTGGGTGCACGGGTTGATCGGCGCGGGCGACTTCGTGATGATCACGGCGCTCACCAGCTCGTTGTTGCAAACCGCGTACAACCTGGGGCAACGGATTCCGGAGTTCTATGACTTGGTGGGTTCGGCGCGCGAGAGCATCGATACGCTGATCGTGCCCGCGACGGTTACCGACAAGCCCGGAGCTCCTGCGCTATCCGTGCCTTCGGGCAGCATTCACCTCGAGCACGTCGCGTTCGCGTACGAAATCTCGAAGGGCGATGGTGGGCGCGAATCGCGACACGTCGTCAAAGACTTCGAGCTCGTCATTCCGGCAGCCCAGCGAATTGGCTTGGTTGGACCGAGCGGCGCCGGCAAAACCACCCTGATGGGTTTGCTTTTGCGCATGCACGACGTCGTCGAAGGCGCGATTCGTATCGACGGCCAAGACATTCGCGAAGTCACCCAAGAAAGCCTGCGCCAAGCCATCGCCATCATTCCGCAAGACACGACCCTCTTTCATCGCAACCTGCTCGAGAACATTCGCTATGGCCGCCCGAATGCCACGGATGAAGAAGTCGAGCTCGCCGCCCGCCGTGCCCACGCCCACGAATTCATCATCGAGCAAACGCATGGCTACAAGACCATGGTCGGCGAGCGCGGCGTCAAACTCTCTGGCGGCCAACGCCAACGCATCGCCATCGCCCGCGCCATCTTGAAAAATGCGCCGATCCTGCTGCTCGACGAAGCCACCAGCGCACTCGACAGCCACAGCGAGCAACTCATCCAAAGCGCGATGCGTGAAGCCATGGCCGGCAAAACCGTGATCGCGATCGCGCATCGCCTGAGTACGGTGATGGATATGGACCGATTGATCGTGCTCGATCGCGGGAAGATCGTGGCAGATGGCTCTCACGGAGAGCTTTTGAGTCAGGGCGGCTTGTACGCGGAGCTGTGGCGCAAACAGTCCGGCGGATTCAATCCCGTCGCGCGCCGGCCGGGGTCGGCACCTGAGACCGGGGAGATTGGCGCGTTGGACGAAGCCGCGGCGAGCCCGAGTGAGCGGGCAGTGGAGGTGTCGGCGGTGGGAGCGGTTCCCGAGGTTTGAGGGGTCGTGGGCGCGTCGGGGGCACCTGTTCGCGGCGCGTCGCGAATTGGGATTGGCCGCCAAAAAAACGCCAAAATTATGGTTCGGATCCGAACCATAATTTCGATTCGTTGACCGTCGCTTCGGGACGTCGCTTTGCAAACACATGATTCCGCGTCGGGGTTCTGCTGTAGAAATAATGGTTCGGATCCGAACCATTATTTCGATTCGTTGACGTCGCTTCGGGCCGTCGCTTCGTTCGAGCAAGTAGTCATTTAGTCGTTCTCCCGCAGCACGCTGTCTTGCGCATGATCCCATTCGATCGTCGTGCCAATACGGGCGATAGCACCATTGACTTTCGTGCCCCTCCCAGTCAGTTTTGATATCGAGTTCGAGCGCCCTTGGGAAGGCGTTCGCGTCCGAATTCGTTCGAGGAGGTTAGCGACATGCCGCTCAATCAGTATGGGGTCTTGAAAGGTTCGGCGATCGATCGGCGCCTTGGTTCTGGCGCCAATCCGCACTATCAGATCCAGATCGTCGACAACGATCAGGACTTTCGCATTGCGGTGAATGTCCAATCGCAGGACAAGTCCGAGGTCGAATACGTGGTCGACTCGCATTTCTCCCATCCACTGCTCGAGAAGCTGAGCGAGCTACCACTGGGCTTCAACAAGTTGAAGAGTGAGCCAAACGGACTCGCGCTCGACTTCATCCGCGGCAACCTCGTCGATCCCAAAAAGTTCGTGCCGCTGCCGATCTCCGCACCAGGGCCCGACAACGATCTGAACGAGAAGCTCGATCAGTACGTGCAGCGCGCGATGGCGGACGAAACCGCGTTGCTCTACGCCTTCGGTCAGCGTTGGGGCCCGGAGTCCGTGAAGGACAAGATCTTTGGGTTCAAGCCGGGCAACGGCGTTCACGACATTCACATGAACCAGGGCAATGACCCTGGGCACAAGAAC
Organism: Polyangiaceae bacterium; assembly: GCA_035634635.1. Taxonomy (GTDB): domain Bacteria; phylum Myxococcota_A; class Polyangia; order Polyangiales; family Polyangiaceae; genus PMG-095. The sequence continues at coordinate 61,727 of DASQCO010000064.1, read as the reverse complement.
GACGACGGCGTTTGGCAAGACGGTGGGTTGATCTTTCACTTCCCGAAGACGAACCAATTCGTCGCCATCTTCTTGCGCTTTCAATCGCAGGCTTGGCAGACGGACAACAAAACGGGCCATGCGCTTTCCGTTCCTGTCTCAGGACCACCGTCGGATCAGCCGGGCCCCTCCGGAGGCCTGCCAACGACGGATCGCCCAGACGGCATCGTTCGCATCGTTGCTGCGCTCGTGAATGACGCGAAGACACCCGAGCGTGAAACCGTCACACTGCTCAACACCTCCCCAAAGAGCGTGAAGCTCAACGGCTGGTCCCTGCACGACAAAGCAGAGGCAAAAACAGCGCTGTCCGGAGAGCTCGCCGCCGGCGAGGCGAAGCTCTTCGTCGTCCAGCCGCCAATGGCACTCTCGAACAAGGGCGGCTTGATCACACTCGTGAACGCCGAGGGGCTCAAGATCGACGGCGTGTCATACACGAAGCAGCAAGCGAATAATCCGGGCTGGACGCTCAAGTTCTAGCGTTCGATGTTCGCAGACGATGGCCGTCCGCGTTTCGACACGGGCGGCCTATTGTTTACGAACCGCTGTCGCGAGCGGCCCGACCGCTTGCTCTAACTCGACGGCAGCAAACAACGCCGCGCCGCGCAACTCCAGTGCTTGCTCTTCAACGCGCAAGTAACTCGAATAAGCGTCCAACAACTCCAAGATCGTGCCGCGCCCTTCGCGATAGGTGACCTCCGCAATGCGTCGCACGTTCTCCGCGTTGTGCGAGCCCTCTTCTCGGAAAGCGCGATACGCGACCGTCGTGAGCCGCAGTGTGCGCGCGGCGTGCTCGACTTCGCGCTCCACGGTGTTCTTCAGATCTTGTTCGTGTACGCGCGTGGCACGCGCTTGCTCGACATGACGTTCGATCGTGCCTTGGCCGCGGTCGAACAGGGGCAGGGGGATCGACGCAGAGGCGAGCAGTCCGCCTCCTGAGCTGCCCGCGGGGGCGCCCGGGATCCCGCGCCAATGTGCGTAGCCGATGCCGAGCTCTGGTTCGGGCACGAAACGCTTACGTGCGGCGCGTAAGCGCGCGTCTGCGGCGCCCGTTTCCAGGTGCATGGCGGCGATCTCCTGGCGATGTTCGAACGCCCAGCGCACCAGTTCAGCCGCGTTGCGGTTGTCGTCGATGGGCTCCACCAATGTGTCCACCGCGACCAGCTCGCCCGGGCTCGGCGTGCCGCCAATCGCAGCCGCGAGCTGCGCGCCCGCGTCCGAAACTTCGACTTCGGCTTGGGCGAGGCGCGCGCGCAGACTGCCGCGTTCGACCTCGAGGCGCACGCGGTCATACGCGGGGTTTGCGCCAGCCGCGGTGCGCGCTTCGAGCACGTGTTGCACGCGCTCGAGATCGCTCAGCCCGGCTTTCAGCACGCCGTGATGTCCAGCCGCGAGCTGCAGCGCGAGGTACGCGCGACGCACATCGCCGAGCAGTTGCCAGCCTTCCGCGGCGAAGCCGCGTTCGGTCGCACTCGCCGTGAGGCGTGCAGCGTCTTTGCTAGCGCCGAGTCGACCCCAAATCGGCAAGCTTTGCGCGAGTAGAATCGAGTACTGTTGATCGGCACTGTCCGATTCGCCGTGAATGTGCCAGCCACCCGCCAACGCCAAGCGAGGATTCGGCAAGAGCCCTGCTGCAATGATGTCCGCGCGCGTCGCGTTGATTTCATAGCGCGCAGCCGCGAGCCTCAGATTTTCGTGGCCGAAGCGCTCAACGGCTTGTCCCAGCGAGAGTTCGACTCGTGTGCGCTCGCCCGCGGGCGCGCCCGAAGGCACAGAAACAGAGGGCACAGAAACAGAGGCCGCAGAAACCGAGGGCGCAGAAACCGAAGGCGCAAGGTTCGGTGTGGGCGTTGCCGTGGGGGCGACCGTTTCGGCACGAGCCGGCTGGCTGAGCAGAGTCGCAGCCAGAACCGCTATTCGACGAGGGCAAAAGCGCATGGCGCGCATCATCAGGCATCGAAAGAGCGAAAGAAAGCCGCTGCACCATGTTAACGTCAGCCCCGGTGTTCCGATGCGCCTGAAGCTCGTACAGTCCCTGTTCGGCGTCGCTCTCGCACTGTCCATCGCTGGTTGCAGCAAGCCCGAGCAACGCTTCGAATCCACCTGTCAGCTCGTTCGCCGCGACATCGTCGAGACGAACGACAAGGGTGAAGCCGAAATTCTCGACGTCGAGCTCGAATGGGATCCGTGCCCCGGCGATCAATTCCAGGTCGTGCGCGGTGGCAAAGAGTTCGCCAAATGCATGGAGCAATACGAGGTCGGCAAACTGCTGCCCGTACTCGTCAAACACTGGTGGGACGACCGCGGCTACTTCGTGTGGGACGTGTACAAAATCGGCGCCTGTGAGCGACCGATCGAGACCGAGTCCGAAGGCTCCTACGAAAAGTCGCAAGAGTGCAGCGACCAAACCGCCTACGGCATGACCACCGGCTTCTCCTGCAATCGCCGCCCCTTCAAAGGCCTAGTCTCCACCTGCCCCTGGATGGCCCGCCGATAATCTGACGGGCGCTCGCGCTCCGGCCACGCACCTCAAATCACGCACGATTCCCGCCGCTCTCCGTCTCTCCACTGAGCGACAGAGCAGTCGCAATCGGACCGTGGCTGCACGCTTACGCGCTCCCAGAGATTTGAACCGCCAAGCCGTACGTTCGAGCGCACTCGTCGCGAAGTCTGACCCCGGCGAAATTGCGTCGATCCGTACCGCTGATCGCGACCCCCAAAAATCTCACGTGTGCTTCGGTGCCCTTTGACTCGCAGCGTCGCCCTGGGGGCTTGGCGTCATGGCGGCTTGGCGGTCAATCCCTCTCGCTCAGGGAGACTGATAGTGCCGGGAACAGCGCCGGCCTGTGAGGTGCGTGGCTGGGGTGGGAGCGCCCCCTCTCTTTCTCTCCCCGGGTTTTTGGCGTGAAACCAGTGGGCGCGCTGGTGCGTGGCCTGGGGCGATGATTCGAAGTATCTTTTGCGTCGTGGAGCGGAACATCACGTGGGTAGTGGGGTGCGTGGTTCTGGCCATGTGCGGGTGTGGCAGCCGCGACGACAGCATTCGGACTGAGTATCATCTGCCACCGAGTGAGCCGGTGTGTCAGCCGCACGCGAAAGATGCGTTCGCTCGATGCGAGCCGTTGCCGGACGCGCCGCAGGGCTCGACCACGTCTGGGGGCATGTTCGCTGTCGACGACGACAATTTCTACTATGCGCAGGGAACAGGCGCTATCTGGGTGAAGTCGCGATCGGGTGTCGAGCCAGACCGATTCATCGACAGCGCGCGGGGTTATGGCGAGATTGCGATCGACGCGACGAACGTGTACTCGACGGGTGACTCGCTGCAGAGGGTGAGCAAACTGGGAGGTCCAGCGACGACGCTGTTCGACGGGCCAACGACCAGCCTGGTCCTCGCGGATGGCTTCGTCTACTTCATTGCGCAGACGTTTGGGCAGTCGGCGGAGCTGTGGCGCTGGTCGTCGCCTAAAGGTGCAGAGCGTTTGGCGGACCTTTTAGACGAGGCGACGGACCAGCAGCTGTTGCTCGCGGACGGCTACGCTTACGTGCTCCTTCGCTCGTCCCAGCCTGGGGGGATCTTGCGAGTCGACACCACGAGCCACGAGCTGACGCAGATCGTATCAGGCATCGACGTGTCTCGCGGTTTTGCCAAGATCGGGGACCAGATCTACTTCAGCGAGGAAGGTTCGAGATCGGTGAAGCGCGTGTCAGCTGACGGTGGTGAAGCGGTCACGCTTTCGACGTTCCTTGGCTACCCACAAAAGCTCTACGCCGATGGGGCGCGCCTCTACGTGACCGTACTCGACGCTGACCCGGTCACTCATGCCGCTAACGCGAATCTGTTCCGCCTGCCGATCGACGGTTCAGATGCATGCCTACTCAAATGCGCCAACCCATACGGGGTCCCCGCGCAAACGTACTTGTTCGCGAACGGCAACGACTTCTTCGACTAGACCGCCCGGCTCGGTGGAGATCGCTCGCGTTTTTTGGGGCGGACCCGCTCCAGCCACGCACCTCAAATCACGCACAGTTCCCGCCGCACGCCGTCTCTCCAATGAGCGACGTGCGAGTCTTCACCGCACCTCGGATGCACGCGTGACCCTCCCTGAGTTTGAACCGCCAAGCCGCCAAGCCACCAAGAGAGAGGGGAGTTGGGTTCGCTCTCCTCGACATTTCACTTCACAGGTACGTGCAAGCGCACTCGTCGCGAAGTCTGACCCCGGCGAAATTGCGTCGATCCGTACCGCCGATCGCGACCCCCAAAATCTCACGTATGCTTCGGTGCCCTTTGCCTCGCAGCGTCGCCTTGGGGGCTTGGCGTCTTGGCGGCTTGGCGGTCAATCCCTCTCGCTCAGGGAGACTGATCGTGCTCGGAACAATGTGGGCTGCGAGGTGCGTTGCTGGGGTGGGAGCGCCCCTTCTCAATCTCGGTTCGGGTTTGCGCTCAGCTGGGGTTCGAGCGGGACCACTTGGTGCCGTCGGTGCAGGTGACTTGGTCGACGTGGGCGACGGCTAGGGATGCGACGCTGACGTGGTGGAGGAGGAGGCTGAGGGAGTGGGTTTGGTTGGGCGCGAGATCGGTCACGTTGTCCTCGCTGAAGGCGACGTAGTATTCGCCGCCTTTGTTCATCGCGCTGGGTGTGCCGTAGGCGTCGTAGCCGTAGGCGGTGCCGGAGAAGGATTTGATCGCGCATTTGCCGCGATTTTTGAGATCGAGGTGCAGCTCGTTGCCTTCGTCGCCGTTGCCGACGTCACCGACCTCGAGCACCAGAGGATCGGTTTTGGTGATTTCGGCGAGCACCAGGCGTGCGCGTGACACGGGGGCGGGACCGAGCAAGAGCGAGCCTTCTTTGGGACTTGGGTCGGCGTCTTTGCCGGTGGAGCGCTGGGCGTCTGCGGCCGAGACGCGCTTGAGCACGCTCGGTTGGCTCCATTCGCGTTCGAGCAGGGAGCGACCGATGATGACGCCGAGGATGAGTCCTACGACTAAGCCCGCCACTCCGACCAAAATCAAATTCCGCATGCGTTCCTCGTCATTGTCGTTAGTCGGTAGTTTCGCTCAGACGATCACGGCTGCGACCATCACCGCGAGCGTTGCGGGGGGCGTCCAAGCGCGGAAGAATTTGAACCAGAATTGCACTCGTTCTTCGTCCACGACCAAGAACACCCAGGTGGTGGCCATGTTCATCAGCAGCGAGACGTACACGCCGAGCATCAGCTTGTCGGCGTGGGTCAGGTAGCCGGTCGCGGGTAGCGACTGAATCAGCGAGTAGTGGAAGAGCACGGCGGCGGCGAGCATGGGCGCGCCGGCGTTGCTGCGTACTTCCAGCTCTTCCGCCGGCACCCACAGGCCGATCAGCGAGATGAGCACGATGATGAAGGCCGGCACGTACACGCTGAAGGCGGCCGATTGCGCGAAGCGGTCGAGCCCGAGCGTGAACTTGTAGCGCGACACGTACAGGTCATCGCGATCGAAGCGGGAGGGATATTGATGCTTGATCGCTGCGGCGCCCACCGAGGCTACGCCGTAACCCGAGAGCCGGAAAGTGGCGTCGAGCGAGGTGCGGCGCGGGTCGGGCGTGAAGATCACGGTGTCGACGCCGTACACCGCGTCTTCGACGTTGATGTCCAGGCGCTGGGTGTCGAACGGGTAGTCGCGCAGATCCACACCGCTCGTGAACGAGCCGGTGCAGCGATAGAAGCGGAAGGTCTCGACGTCCACGATGTTGGTGCAGTTCACGTCGTGGCCGTTGGTGAACACGGGGTGCAACTTGGGCAAGAGCTTGTCGGCCGTGAACGACATGAAGAAGTCCGCCGAGAAGCTACCGTCGGTAATCTGATAGTCGCGGATTTCCGAGACCACGAGGCCGACTTTGACGGTCGCGGGGCCGCCCGACGACGGATTCGCGAGGGGCGAACGGAACTTGCCTTCGCGATGGATGGGCACCTTACCGTTGCCGAGCGAGTCGATCTGCTCCGGGCTTAACCCTGGAGGTATATCTGTCTCGTCTTGAATCACTGCACCGTTGAGGGTGAGGTTCGAGACGTCGTCTTTGTCTCCGCTGGCGGCTTCACTCTCGGCGCTTGCGGCTTTGGGGGCGGCCGCAGCGCTCGGCGCGGGCGGCGCGGCGCTGCCGACCGCTGCGACGCTCGAGGTTGGGATCGGCGGTGGATTGGCTGCGGCAAGCGCGGGCATTGTGCTCGGCCCTGGAGCGACGCCCGCCTTTGCGCCGAGTGGCGCGCCGAGCGCGGCTGCCTGCGCTTTCGCCCCGAGTTTGGCGCTCAGGATCAGGCTGCCCATGCACAGCACGATCAACGCGGAAACGATTTGCCAGAGATGCGCCGTCTTGAAACGGCGATTTCGGTGATCCGCCACCGTTCGATCGTAGCCAAAAAGGCTCGGAACGAACACTCAAATCTGGCACCCTGCGGGGCGTGGTGAGAACGAGACGAGCGAGCGTGTCTGCGCGTGCTGCTGGCCGTGCCGTCTTCACGTTTGTGTGCGCGGTTCTAACGCTCGGTGCAGTCAGCGCGTGCAAACAGCCGGCCGAAGCTGAACCTGCGAGCGAGAAGAAAGAGCCGGGCGTTGACGTTAGCCTTTCGCCGCGCGCGCTGGCCGGCGCCAAGCTCAGCATGGGTCGCCCGCAAAAGGTGCCCAAGCGTTCGAGTCTGACGGTAGCGGGTTTGGTAGACTTCGTTCCCAGCCGCGTGGCGCGCATCGGCCCGCAGATTTCGGGCCGTGTTGCGAGCGTGCCGGTGACGCCTGGGCAGGCCGTCAATCGCGGCGCGGTCGTCGTGACGCTGGACAGCGTGGATATCGGTCGTGCGCGTGCGGACTTCTTGCAGGCGAAATCGCAGGTGCTGTTGGCCGAGTCCGAGCTCGCACGTGAGAATCGTTTGATTGATGCCGGTGCGTCGTCGGAACGCGCTCAGCAAAGCGCGCGCACTTCGCTCGACTTGGCGAAGGTCGGGCTGAGCGCGGCGAGTGATCGTTTGCACACGTTGGGCGCTTCGGCAGGTCAAGGCGCGTCGGGGTTTTCTTTGGTGTCGCCGATTGCGGGCAAGGTGCTCGAGGTGAAGGCGCGCCTCGGTCAACCCGTGGGGCCCACCGACACGCTCGTGGTCGTGGGTGAAACGACCGAGGTTTGGCTGGACGTGGACATTTACGAGCGCGATCTGGCGCACGTGCATCAAGGCGATGACGTGCTCGCGACCACTGTCGCGTATCCCGAGCGCAGTTTCGAGGGCAAAGTCGAGCAGCTGGCGAGCGTGGTGGATAGCGAGCGCCGCGTGCTCGAGGGGCGCATCGTGCTGAAAAATCCGGACGGCGCGCTGCGCCCGGGAATGACGGCAACGGCGCGAATTCTGTCGCTGCCCGAGGCGGGTGCGCCGCTGGTAGTCAGTGTGCCGCGCGGCGCCTTGCAGACCATCGACGGTCAGCCGTTCGTGTTCGTCGAGCTCGCTGGCGGCAAGTTCGAGCTGCGCGCGGTCGAGCGCGGGGGCGAGCTCGAGCAAGGCATCGAGATCAAGCAAGGGCTGACGGGTGAAGAGAGCATCGTCACGGAGGGCTCGTTCATTTTGAAGAGCGAGGTGCTGCGCGCACAGATGGGGTCGAACGATTGATCGATCGGCTCATCGCTTTTTCCGTCCAGCAGCGCGCGCTGGTGATTGTGCTCTCGTGCGTGTTCGTGATCTTGGGCTTGGTGGGCGCAAGCAAAGTGCCGATCGACGCCGTGCCCGACGTCACGAACGTGCAAGTGCAGGTGCTGACGCCCGCGCTCGCGCTCGGTCCTGAAGACGTCGAGACGCTGGTCAGCGCGCCGATCGAGCGCGCGATGGCGGGTTTGCCTGGCTTGGAAGAAGTGCGCAGTACGTCGCGCGCCGGTATTTCGGCCGTGACCGTGGTGTTCAACGAGCAGATGGAGCTGTATCGCGCACGGCAATTGGTGGCCGAGCGCTTGGCCGTCGCGCGCCGCGACATTCCGGAAGACTACGGCACGCCGCAGCTCGGCCCCGCGGCGGGTGCCCTCGGCGAAATCTATCACTTCGAAGTCAAAGGGCCGGTGTCGCTGATGGAGCGCCGCAGCGCGCTCGATTGGATCATCGTGCCGCGGCTGCGGCTTGTCCCCGGCGTGGTCGAAGTGAACACCATGGGCGGCGAGGCCAAGTCGCTCGAGATCACTTTGGACGCCGCCAAGCTGAGCGCCGCGCGCGTCTCCGTGCCCGAAGTGCTGTCGGCCTTGTCGCGCAACCACTTGGCGACGGGCGGTGCGTACCTGGTAGACGGCCGCGAGCACGTCACCGTGCGCGGTGAAGGGCGCATCAAGACGGCCGAAGATTTGGGCTCCGTTGTCGTCGAAACGCGTGCTGACCGCACGCCGCTATTTCTGCGTGATTTGGGTCAAGTCGGCTACGCGCCGCTCGTGCGCTACGGCGCGGTGACGCGTGACGGCCGCGCCGATGAAGCGGTGATCGGCATCGTGGTCATGCTGGCCGGCGCCAACAGCGGACAAGTGGTGGAAGGCGTCCGCGCCGAGGTCGCCGAAATCCAGAAGAGCTTACCCCCGGGGGTGAAGATCGAGGCCTATCACGATCGCATGGATTTGGTGCGGCGCACCATCCACACCGTGACCACCAACATGCTCGAGGCGAGCGCGCTGGTGCTGGTGGTGCTGTTCGTGATGTTGGTCAGCTTCCGCGGCGGCGTGGTGGTCGCGATCGCGATTCCACTGGCGTTGCTGGGCGCCTTCTTGGGGATGTGGCTGGGCGGCGTGGCCGGGAATTTGATCAGCCTCGGAGCGATCGATTTCGGCTTGGTCGTGGACGGCGCGATCATCATCGTCGAAAACGCGATGCGGCGTTTGTCGGAGCGACGTGAAGCGCTCGGGCGCATTTTGACGGACGCCGAGCGCAGTGAAGTCGTGGTCAGCGCTTCGCGTGAAGTGCGCGGCGCGACGGCGTTCGGTGAGGCGATCATTGCGCTGGTGTATTTGCCGGTGGTCGCGCTGCAGAGCGTCGAGGGCCGTATGTTTCGGCCGATGGCGCTCACGGTGCTGTTCGCGCTGGCGACGGCCTTCGTGCTCTCGCTGACGCTGATTCCGGCTCTGGCGTCGCTGTTCTTGCCGCGCGATGCGCACGACAAAGAGAGCCCGATCGTGCACTTTGCGTTGCGCTTGTATCGACCCACGCTGCGCTGGGCCACGCAGCGCCCGCTGATCGTGATGGCGCTGTCCGTGCTCTTGTTTTGCGGGACGATCGCCATTGGTTCGCAAATGGGGCGCGAGTTCTTGCCGCAGCTCGACGAGGGCACGCTGATTTCCGAAACCGTGCGGCTGCCCTCGGTGTCGCTCGCGCAAGCGCTCGATTCGACGCGCCAAGCCGAGAAGACGCTGCTCGCGTTTCCGGAAGTGAAGAGCGTGGTCACGCGCACCGGGCGCGCCGAGGTCGCCGTCGATCCGATGGGCGTCAATATGAGTGACGTCTGGATCTTGCTCAATCCGCGCAACACCTGGAAGACCGCGCACGATCGCGAGTCACTCGTGGAGGCGTTCGATAAGAGCCTCAGCGAGTCCGTGCCGGGTGCGGGCTTTTCGTACACGCAGCCGATCGAGATGGCGTCGAATGAGCTGCTGTCTGGCTTTTCCTCGGATCTGGCGATTGATTTGTACGGGCCAGATTTGACCGAGCTGCGCAAAGGCAGCGAGCGCATGGTGCGCGCCTTGCGCCAAGTGCGCGGTGCGCGGGATGTGCGTGCTGAGCAAATCGCGGGCTTGAATGTGCTCACCGTGCGCGCAGACCGCATGGCGATTGGCCGTCAGGGGTTGGACGAGAAAGCGGTGCTCGACACGGTCGCCGCGCTCGGCGGTGTGCAAGTCGGTGACATCGTGGACGGTGCGACGCGCTATCCGATCCGGGTGCGGCTCGATTCGCGCGCGAGGGAGAATCAAGCCAGCATTGCCGCGCTGCCCGTGCGCACGCCGAGCGGTGCATTGGTGCCGTTGGGGCAACTGGCGCAGATCGACACCACGCCGGGCCCTTCGCAGATCAGCCGCGCGCGCTTGCAGCGCCGGGTCACGGTGCAGGTCAACGTGCGCGGTCGCGACATTGGCACGTTCGTGGACGAAGCGAAGGACGTGCTCGACCGCACGGTCAAATTGCCGGTCGGCTATTTCACGGTTTGGGCGGGCGAGTACGAGCGTTTGCAAAGCGCAACGCGACAACTCGCGGTAGTCGTGCCGATTTCGCTGGCCGTGATCTTGGTGCTGCTGATGGCGACGTTCGGCAAAGTGCGACCCGCGCTATTGATCTTTGCCAATGTGCCGATGAGCGTTTCTGGAGGGATCTTGGCGCTGATGATTCGCGGGCTCACGTTCAGCATCTCGGCGGGCATTGGCTTCATCGCGCTGTTTGGTGTCGCGGTGCTGAATGGGCTCGTCTTGGTGTCGAGCATCGAGAAGCTGGTGAGTGACGGTCACTCGATCGACGAAGCGGTGGAGCTCGGCGCGACTCAGCGCTTGCGCCCTGTGCTGACGACCGCGTTGGTTGCGTCGCTTGGGTTTTTGCCGATGGCGCTCGCGACGGGGGCGGGTGCCGAAGTGCAGCGGCCACTGGCGACCGTCGTCATTGGTGGACTGGTGTCGTCGACGTTGCTCACGTTGTTGGTGTTGCCGAGCGCGTATCGCTGGTTGCTCACGCCGCGGGCGCGCAAAGCGGCGACCTGAGCGGATAGTTGCAGTCTGGGCTTTGGGACGAACCGCGCGTGCCGCGCCCGCTACCCCAAACCATCAAAACATCATAAAAATGGCTCGAACGACAGAAGAGCAGCGAGCCATTTGCGGACAAGGAGCTACACTCCTGGGCAGTGGAGGGAGCGATGGGTCGACGTTCTTGGATCGTGGTGGGAGCAATGATGTCCGGTGCTGCACTCGGTTGCGGTGGCAGCTCGACGCAATCGGGTAGCCCTGCGGGTGGCCGCGGCCCGGTCGTGGCAGATAGCTCGGGTCTCGTTGGTGGCAGTGGGGGAGTGGTCGCGGGTAGCGGTGGAATGGGCAACAGCGCTGGCGGCGTTCGCGCCGTTGCTGGCGGCGGCAGCGGCGGAGTTGGCGCCGCTGGCAGTGGTGGTCGCCAAGAGAGCTATAGCAATGGCGGCCTGCTCACGAGTTATCAGGGCGGCAGCGGGGGCGTTGGCGCCGGTGCCAGTGGTGGTCTCCAAGAGAGCTATCCGGGCGGAAGCGGGGGCGTCATTGACACCGGCGCCTGTCGCCGCGTGATGAGCTACGACGTCGAGTGCATTCGCGCTCACCCCGGCACGCGCATTCCGGAGGCGTATTTCTGCGACAACGAGTACATCCAAAAGGTGTGGTTAGCCGGCAGCCGGGAATGTGAGAGCACCGTGCTTCCGGAGGGCGCTCACTTCAGCTTGTGCTGTGCGCCGCTTTGATAATGTACGCGGGTTGTGGGAGATTTCTCGTCACTTGTAACCCATGCGATAATTCGGGTCGCCGCCGAACGAGCCTGCACCGATGTCTTCATAGGTGAACTCGGCTCGTTCGCCCAATGCAGCTTTGGCGGCGCCGGTGAGCAGGATCTCGTACGGCTTTGCCGTGTCTTCGCCGAGTTTGCTGGCGTTGTTCACTTCACGGCCCCACACGTCTTCATCGCCAATGCGCAGCACTCGGCCGTAGCCGATGCCGAGGCAAAGCAGGATCTGTTCCTCGGGCTTGCGGCGTTCGTTCACGTTGCGGCAGGCGCGCTGCATGTCCACGGCGCAATCCACCGCGCGATCGACGCGGCGGAACATGATCATGAAGCTGTCGCCTTCTTCTTTGAGCAAGAGGCCGTCGTAAGATTCGACGATGGGCAGCAGCAACTTGCGTTGTTCGTGAATGATTTGCAAAAAGTGAACGATGCCGAACTCGGAGGTGCGGCGCGAGAAGCCGGACAGATCCGTGAACATGATCGCCCAGTCTTCACCGAACAGGTCCCAAATCCGTTGATCGATGGCGCTCACGTCCGCGCCTGGCCGGCAGCGCTCTTCGACCAGTTTCCACAACCGGGCTTGGCTCGCCTTGAGTCCTTCGCTGCTTCCGCTCATGATCGCGAAGGATATATCGAACCTGGGCGCACTTGTCAGTTCCACTGACGGAGTTACTACGAGCTCTTCGCGAATCCGAGCGACGAACGGTACGATGTTGCGGCCGTGTGTCGCAAAGTGAGCCGGTTCGAGCGGGGCGCGAGCTAGCGGCGGCTAGCGGCACTGGGCATTTGCCTCCCTGCGCCTGAAGTGCGATCGTGCGTTTCGAGGGCGATCAGTGAAGGTTGCAGAGCTCGAGTCACTCGGTCCGGTGCAGGCGGTGCTGGAGGATTTCGTGACTCGAACGCAGTCGGCGTTTGGTAGCGATTTGGCGTCGGTGGTGCTCTTTGGCAGCGCCGCGGAGGGGAAGCTGCGAGCCACCTCGGACGTCAATTTGGTGGTCGTGCTGCGCCGATTCGAACGCGCGCAGGCCGAGCAGCTGCAACGCCCGCTGCGCGTGGCCCAGGCGGCGGTGCGGCTGACACCGATGTTCCTGCTCGAGTCTGAGGTGCCCGCGGTCGCGGAAGCATTCGCGGTCAAGTTCGACGATATTTTGCACCGCCGCACGCTGCTTTTCGGCACGGATCCGTTCGCGCAGTTGGTGATCTCGCGGGCGGCGCGAATTGCTCGGCTGAAGCAAGTGTTGCTCAATCTCCAATTGCGTCTGCGCGAGCAGTTCGTGTCGCGCGGTTTGCGCGAGGAGCAATTGGTGCTCGCGATTGCGGACGCAGCGGCGCCGCTGCGTTCCTGCGCTGCGACTTTGCTCGAGTTGGAAGGGCGCGCGGCAGGCTCACCCAAGGAGGCTCTGCTGCAGTTCGTGCAATCGTTGTCCGAAAAGCCGTGGCTTTCGCTCCTGGAGCGGCTGTCGCAAGCTCGCGAAACTCGGCGTCTCGAGCCCGGTGTGGGCACCGAAACGCTCTTCGAGCTGATCGAGCTCACTCGGTGCTTGCTCGAGCGCAGCGAGCGCTTGACTGAGGCGTGAAGTGAATCCGTTCGACCTGCCCGGACCGGCGTTTTTGGCCTTCTATTGGCTGGTCGTCGTGCCCGCAACGGTGGGCGGCGCGTGGCTCTTGCGCCGTCAACTGGAGCGAGGAGAGATCCCGGATCTCGATCTTTCGAATCCGTATCTGCTCGCGTATCTGCGCGGGGGTAAGCAACAGGTGGTCGAGTTGGCCGTCGTCTCATTGGTCGACCGTGGCTTGATGTTGACCGAGCGCGGCATGGTCGCGGTGCGTGACGATCAAGCCGTGCTCGCGGTGCGCAGCCCCTTGGAACGAGACGCGCTGACTCGCTTGCGGCAAATCCAACCCAAGTCGGTGGACGCTCTGCTGCGCGATCCATTTCTGGACGCGAGCTGCGAGGCGGTGGCAGAGGAGCTGCGCGGGCGCGGCTTGCTCGCGAAGCGTGGGCTCAGCGGTGTCCGCGCCCTGGTGTACCTGCTCAGTATGTTGGTGTTGTGCGGTGTTGCACTGACCAAGATTGCGATTGCGTTGGAGCGCGGACGGCACAACGTGCTGTTCTTGGTCGTGTCGGCGCCGATCGCGTGCCTCATCGTGCGTCGCTGGGCGAACCCTCGGCTCACTGCGCTCGGTCAGCGCGTGCTTTCGGACATGCGCGAACTCTTCGCGGGCTTGCGCGACCGCGCTCAGACGATCGTCCCCGGTGGCGGCACCGCGGAGCTCGCCCTGCTCGTGGGCGTGTTCGGCATTGGGCCCCTGCCGTATGCGATATTTCCGCATAAAAGCGCGCTTTTCCCGGCTCCCCTCCCGGCGGGCGCATTTGGCTCGAGCAATTCGTCGAACTGGGGCAGCTCGAGCGATTCGTCGAGCTGCAGCAGTAGCTCGAGCTGTAGCAGTGGTTCGAGTTGCAGCAGTGGCTCGAGCTGCGGCGGTGGTTCGAGTTGTGGCGGTGGAGGAGGCTGCGGCGGATGCGGCAGCTGAATTCAGGCGACCGCGTTGGTCTCTCTTGGCGGAGTGAGCTTGCTGCCGGAATTTGGCAGCACCTCGAGTCGATCGACATCGTCGAAGTGATCGCGGACGACTATTTCGACGCCCCACTGCGGCGCGTGCGCGCTCTGTCGACGTTGGCCACACAAGTGCCGTTGATCGTGCACGGCATTGGCCTGGGTCTCGCCTCGGCGAGCGCGGTGAGTGAGCCGCATTTGAACCGCATCGCGCGCTTCGTCAATCGCGTGCAACCGGAGTCGTGGTCGGAGCACTTGGCCTTCGTGCGCGCGGGGTCGATCGAGCTCGGTCACTTGGCGGCTCCGCCGCGCAGCGCGGCGACGATCGCGGGCACGCTCGCCAATTTGGGCCGCGTGCGCGCAGTCGTCGGCTCGGCGCCCGCCCTGGAAAACGTCGCGAGTTTGCTCGATCCGCCGGGCAGCGAGCTCGACGAAGCCAGCTGGGTGTCGGCGATCGTCAGCGGTTCCAAAGCGCCCTTGCTGCTGGATTTGCACAATTTGTATAGCAACGCTCAGAACTTTGGTTTCTCTGCGGCGGAATACTTGGCGCGCTTGCCCGTCGAGCAAATCTCAATCGTGCACGTGGCGGGCGGCACCTGGCTCGATGCGCCCAATGGGGCAAACCAAGCACGCCGCTTGCGGCTGGATGATCATCTGCACGCGGTGCCCGGCGCGGTGTTCTCGCTGCTCGAGGAGCTTGCGTTCCGCGCGCCGCAACGCTTGACCGTGATCCTCGAGCGTGACGGTGCTTATCCTCCGTTCTCCGAGCTCTTGGCCGAGCTGAACCACGCGCGGGAAGCCGTGGCGCGCGGCCGAGCGCGTCGCAGCGAGAGCGAGCGAGCGCGACGTGCGGGCTGAACCCAACCCTGCGCGGCTCGAAGCATTCTTGGCGCGGCTGTACGTCGACTCGGACGCGCGCTCCGCGTTTCTCGGCGATCGCGTGGGCAGCGCCAATGCCGCTGGGCTCAGTGACGCCGAGCGTGAATCCGTCGTCGGCCTCGATGCTGCCGCGCTCGAACTGGCGGCCTGCAGCTTCAGCCATAAGCGTGTGGCGATGCAGCGTTTGGTCGCGCAGCGCGCGCGTCAGCGCTCCTGGTTTCAGCGATTCTGGACCCGGCTCCTCGCCCGCTGAGGTTTCGCCCGCTGACGATTCGACCCAAGAACGCCGCGCGGCTCGGGTCTGAACTCACTCGAGGAGCATTCATTCATGAGCCGAAGCATTTACGTCGTCGGATTGGTGGGCATGTTGGGCTGTTCGAGCGTCGGGACGGGCGCCGTGTCGCATCCGGCGACGCCTGCGGTCGTCATTGCGCCGGTTGCGAGCGCACGTACCGCGCCGGTGGCCGCCGCACCGAGCGTGCCGTCCGAGCCCTCCGCGCCAGCGACGACCGCACTCGAGTATCACGATGAGAGCGAGAGTGACCGGGGGGCCCTTGAAAACGCTGAACGTGCGATCCGACTCTACGAGGAGTTCCTGGCGCGCGCGGGAGACAGCGAGGAATACGCGCCAGCCGTGAAGCGGAGCCGCGAGCAGATCAAAGATCTGAGTGAGATCCTCGTGTTCATCCGCGAAGGTGCTGCGCAACGCGCTGCGCACTGAGCGGACCCCTCGGCATTCGGCCGGGCCGATCGCATCTGACCTCGTTCCGTCAACAGTAAAAATCGCGGATTTGGCGCATTTCAATGCGCTGCGCCATCGGCTGCGTGGGCTGTCGGAAACGTGCACGAAGCAACGCGCCAGCACACGCTCGAGAAAAGTCCCTGCCGTTCCAGAAACAGCGGCTCTATGGATGCGGTGGAAGTGGGCGCGCGGCCTCAGTAGTGCTACGGATGCGCGTCTCGCGAGCCTCCTGAGCGGGCGTCTAGAAAAAGGAACGATAGAAATGATCAAGGTCGGTATCAATGGCTTCGGCCGCATCGGTCGTATGGTTTTTCGCGCTGCCATTGGCCGTGGCGATGTCGAGATCGTCGCGATCAACGATTTGCTCGAGGTCGAGTACCTCGCATACATGTTGAAGTACGACTCGGTGCACGGTCGCTTCAAGGGCAGCGTCGAAGTGTCGGGCGGCCAGCTCGTCGTCAACGGCAAGGCAATCCGCTGCAGCGCCGAGACCGATCCGTCGAAGCTCAACTGGGGCGCCGTGGGCGCTGATACCGTCGTCGAATCCACCGGCATCTTCCTGGACAAGCCGGGCGGCGAGAAGCACTTGGCCGCTGGCGCGAAGAAGGTCGTCTTCTCGGCCCCGTCCAAGGACGAAACTCCGATGTTCGTGATCGGCGTGAACGACGACAGCTACGCCGGCCAAGCGATCGTCTCGAACGCTTCCTGCACCACCAACTGTCTCGCGCCCGTCGCCAAGGTGCTCAATGACAACTGGGGCATCAAGCGCGGCTTGATGACCACCGTGCACGCCACGACCGCGACCCAAAAGACGGTCGACGGTCCCTCGAAGAAGGACTGGCGCGGCGGCCGCGGCATCCTCGAAAACATCATCCCGTCGTCGACGGGCGCGGCCAAGGCCGTGGGCAAGGTCATCCCGGAGCTCAACGGTAAGCTCACCGGCATGGCGTTCCGCGTGCCGACCTCGGACGTGTCCGTGGTCGACCTCACCGTCGAACTCAACAAAGAAGCCACCTACGACGACATCTGCAAGGCCATGAAGGCCGCCTCCGAAGGCAAGATGAAGGGCGTCCTCGGCTACACCGATGAAAAGGTCGTTTCGACCGACTTCGTGGGTGAGGTCAACACCTCCGTGTTCGACGCCGAAGCGGGCATCGCGCTCGACAAGACCTTCGTCAAAGTCGTCTCCTGGTACGACAACGAGTGGGGTTACTCGAACAAGGTCATCGACCTCGTGAAGCGCATCTCGGGCTGAGCCCGGGCGCTCGGCACCCTCGTCGAGCGCGCGATCGCAAAGAAGTGCCAACACCGTCGTGGACGCCCGCTCAATGAGCGGACGGTTCGCGACGGTGTCGCACTTCTTTTTTTATTTGGGGGTTAGCGGGCGCGTCGCGCACGACCCGTCGCGTAGCCCAGAGTTCCACTACACCCTCGTGCGGCGAGCTAGAACTTTGAGCTACGCGCCGCGACGCGCCGCCCCACGCCCGCCAACCAACCAAAGACTAGTCAACGGTGCGCATTGGGGCGCATCACGGACACACTCAGCAACCCGCGCCCAAGGTTTTCACATCCCACCCAGGCTTGGTTCACACGGGTTGCGCCAAGTACCTCCGCAAACGCAGCGCGGTGTCGCCACGATCGGGCTGACACCGCGAACGTTCTCGATCGCGAGGGGTTTCACTGAAAGACTTCGGAAGCGAAGTATCATTTCGCGTCGCGAGTCACGAAGGGGTTCATCGCTGGAAAAGATACTTCGGAAGCGAAGCATCATTTCGCGTTGCGAAGGGTTCGTCGCTGAAAGATACTTCGGAAGCGAATCATTTCGCGTTGCGAGGGTCGTCGCTGGCCTCGGAAGCGAATCATTTCGCGTTGCGAGGGTCGTCGCTGGCCTCGGAAGCGAATCATTTCGCGTTGCGCGTCACGACGGGTTCGTCGCTGAAAAAGATACTTCGGAAGCGAAGTGTTATTTCGCGTCGCGACGGGGTTCGTCGCTGAAAGATACTTCGGAAGCGAAGTATCATTTCGCGTCGCGAGGGGTCGTCGCTGGCTTCGGAAGCGAAGTGCCATTTCGCGTCGCGAGTCGCGAAGGGGTTCATCGCTGGCCTCGGAAGCGAAGCATCATTTCGCGTTGCGAGTCGCGAAGGGGTTCATCGCTGAAAAAGATACTTCGGAAGCGAAGCATCATTTCGCGTCGCGAAGGGCTCGTTGGTTCATCGCTGAAAAAGATACTTCGTATGCGAAGCATTGTTTCGCGTCGCGAAGGGGGTTCGTCGCTGAAAAAGATACTTCGGAAGCGAAGTGTCATTTCGCGTCGCGAGGGTCGTCGCTGGCCTCGGAAGCGAATCATTTCGCGTTGCGAGGGTCGTCGCTCGCCTCGGAAGCGAACCCCTTCGCGTCGCGAGTCGCGAAGGGGTTCATCGCTGAAAAAGATACTTCGGAAGCGAAGCATTATTTCGCGCCGCGAAGGGTTCGTTGTTGGCTTCAGAAGCGAATCATTTCGTGTCGCGAAGGGTTAGTCGTTGAAGAGAGTTCTTCGGAAGCGAAGCGTGACTTCTCCGCGAAGGGCGGCGTTGTTTGAGGGGGTGTTTGGGCCGGCGGATGGCCGCTTTTGCGAATAGAGTTATGGCAATGTGTGTTTCTTGAGGAGCGGCCAGGCGACTTTGGCGTTGCCGGCTTCGTGGGAGCCGCCTTGTTTCGTGCACAACACGACGTCTACGCCGTCTTTGCATGACGAGTAGCTCGCGCAGCCTTGGGCGTCTTCGGCGGACGCGGATCCCGTGCATTGGTTGAGCTCGGCCCACTTTGCGAAGGTGGCTTTTGCGCCCAAAAACGTGATCGGCATGCCCGAGACCACCGAGGACGCGGCGCCCGCATAGGACACGACCTGATCGCCAGTGCTGCGAAATGAGATGACGCTGATCGGCCGCTTGGGCTTGCAGTCGTCGACGTTTTCTTTGAGCAGGTCGAACGCCGCGGGCGCGACTGCTGCGAATACGTCGGAGGCGTGGCAGGCCAAGTAGTGTGACATGCCGCCGCCCATCGAGAAGCCGACGGCGTAGACGCGCTTGGGGTCGATGCAGGCGAGCGATTCTACTTCGGTGACTAGCGCTTTCGCGAAGGCGACGTCATCGGTATCTTTGACGCAGCACGGTCCGACGTTCCACGCAGCGCCGGATGGACCGGAAAGGCCGGTTGGGAATGCCATGATCACACCGTCCGGATCGGTTTGAGCCGGGTAGGGAGAGCTCGTGCGCTCATTCGATCCAGAGCCGCCGAGTCCGTGGAAGTCGATCACGAGGGGCACGGCCTTTTTGCCGTCGTAACCCGAGGGCACGTGCAGCACGTAGTTGCGCGTTGCACTGCCAATCTTTAGCGTTTTATCGGTGTTGCCCGCGGTGAGCGCCGTGCTCGGGCAAGTGACGGATGCGCCGCCACCTGCGCTGCTGCCGCCGCTCGGGCTGCCGCCGCTGCTGTGACTTCCTCCGCTCGCCGTGTTGCTTCCGCCGGTGTTGGTGCTGGATGTGCCGCCAAGGCTCGTTGTGCCGCCAAGGCTCGACGTGCCGCCGGTGTTGCTCGGCGCGATCCCGCCTGTTCCGGCAGTCAATGTCGATGACGAGCCCGCGACGGCGCTCGCAGTGCCACCCGAGCCGGTCATGGGGGAGCTCGCCGAGCCGCCCGAACCAGGGGATTGCGTCGGCTTGCCCGCGCTTCCCGCTGCGGCGGAAGTGGCCGGAGCATCGCTACTGCAGCCAATCAATGCGGAGCTGACGCCGAGCGCCACGAGGCAAACGGTGCGTGAAACCGAGGATGAATGTAGCGACACTTCGAGTGACATGCCGTGACGGTAGCGATGCGCTCGCGTCGTCACGAGAGGTCGATTTTGTCCCCCCGAGACCTGGATGAGTGGGTGCTCGGCGCGGATTTTCGCAGTGCGAGCACAGCGGTGGAGCGGGGGGGCGTCTCAAGCGGCGACGGGGCTGTTCTGCTCTTCCTGACGCATTCGACGCCACGAGGTTCGAACTTCTTTGATGAAGCGATAGGAGAGGAGAAGCAGGATGGTGACTACCAAGATCGCGTTCGCGCCGAAGCACTCTCGAATCGGGCTGAACGCGAGCAGGAGGAGCATCAGCAGGCCGCCGATTGAAATCGCAAAGCCGTCGAAGTTCTTGGCCGACTGAAGGCCGGTGCGCTGTCCGTCTTTGACCTCAGAGTATTTCCAATTCCCACTTGGATCCTGGCGCAACGCCATGAGGATTCCGAGGCAGTCCCACGCGCAATAGAGCACGAACACCATACCGACCAGCTTGACGGTGTGCGCAGCGAGATGCTCCGGCGTTGGACCCGGTTTCGACCAGTCGAGGTCCGTCAACACCGCGATGCGAAAGTAGAGGATGAGCATCAGCTGATCGATCAGGAAGCGAAAGAACGGCAAGTTGAAGAACTTGACCTCATAGGCTGGCCGATGAGCGCTGCGGCGATACCCAATCCAGCTGCCGAGCACGAGCACCGTGCCCACCACCAGATGGAGGCGCACCGTCCAAACGAGGTTGCTCCAATTTTGGAGGCGAACGAACAGTTCCTTGATCACGAACCCGAAAAGAATATCCGTGTAGCGCAGGCTAGTATCGACTTTGCCCACTTCTACGACGGGGAACGCGACACTGTGCAGGTACTTGTTCATCGAGAATGATTCCCAAAGTGCTGGCAAGGCTCGGCAGCGTGATTGCTCGACTGTCGGCAAGGTGATCGTGTGACCGTTCGTGCTCCCAAACGTGAGCGTTGATCCAGATTGCGCGCAGGCCGGCGGCGAGCGCCGGCAGCACGTCGGAACGCATGCTGTTGCCGACCATCCACGCTCGTTCCACGGGCACCCCCAACGCGGACACGACGCTGAGTATCTCCGCGGGTGACTTTTCATCGACGATTCGGATGACGTGGAAGATGTCGCGCAACCCGCTGCGTGCCACTCGGCGTTTCTGCACGAGCCGATCGCCCTTCGTCATCAGCGCCAAGCGCAGGCCGCTGCGGCGCAGTGCAGCGAGGGTTGGATGAGCGTCAGGCATGACCTGCGCCTCGGACTCGAAAACACTGCGAGCTGCGCTGCCGACACGGCGTGCCAATTCCTCGATCGGATCCCGACCGATTTCGCGGCACGAGAGCTCGTACGCCTGAACGCAAGACCTTGGGAATCGATCCGGGCTATACCCGAGGGTGCTCACGTTCTCGAGATCCAGACGCCGCTCGAGGGCCTCCCACTTCGCACCGTCCAATCCGGCACGGGACACGATGGCCCGCGCTTCGGCTCGCGCGCTGTCGTAGAGCTCTTCGGTCTTCCACAGCGTATCGTCACCGTCGAACACGACGGCGGACGCCGTGGCGGCAAGCCGCTTGTTCACAGGCGGAGAATACGCGGCGGGAACGATGGGGGCCATGCAAGCGCGGACATTGATTGTCACGCGCGTGTTGGCTTTTGGTGGCTTTCTCGTCGCGTTTTCGTGGCCTCGCGCGGGTCAGGGTTTTATCAGGCTTTGTACGCCAGCACGCGCACGGTCGCGTAGTAGTTCCCCCAACACTGCGGAGTGACGGCAAACTCCGCGTAGCCATCGATATCCGACGACGAAACCAACCCGGTTGCGACGTACTTTTCGCGCAGCGCGAGCGTGGAGCGACGCATCATTTCGGCCAGGTTGTCGCCGCCGGGGCGGACTGGGCAGTCATGCTCGATCGCGGCGATCCTCAGCGCGCGTTCCTCGAGCAATGCCGGCAGTGCGGAGCCGAAGGCGTAGTCCATGTTGCGCGCGGCAAACGTCGCGCGAATGGCTTGCGTCACATTGTCGAATGCGCGTTCGAGAGGCGCTGGACCGGTGAACGCTTTGGCGGCGCTGAAGTCCGGCTCTTCGAGAACCAAGGCGCCACCCGGCTTCAGGGCGCGGAGCATTTGGTCGACTACCGCGCCGGGATCGGCATTGTGAATCAAGACGTAGCGTGCGTGCACGAGATCGAAATCGAGCATGGGCGCCGCGCTTGGCCCCAGTTGTCCTTCGAACACGTGCACCTGAGGGAGGAGCGGGCGAAGAAAACGAACATTGGTATCCATCGCGACGATCGCGCCGTTGGGACCCACTTGGGAGGCAAGCCATGCTGCGATGGAGCCCGCACCCGCTCCCACCTCGAGGCAGCGACGACCCGTCAGCGGTCCCGCGGACTCGAGCCATTGCCGAGTCTTTTCGTCGAAGACCGACTCGATGAGCTGCAATCGTTCGAGCTCGGCCGCGTCTTGGGCGTCGTGAAAGAGGTAAGCCTGTTGAGTCATGATTTGAATTTCCTCGGACACGGTCACCGCCCAACCTCCACCCTTAACACCCCATCCACCATCGTCACCGAGATTCGCGCATCTCGCGTGTTCGGGCGCACCGCGAGCTCCGTCGCCACGGGCGTCACGATCTTTTCTTCGAGTACGCGCTTGAGCGGTCGCGCGCCGTACTCGGCGCTCGAGCCGAGCACGGCGAGGTGGGCACGCGCTTCGTCGCTCACGGTCAGCCGCAAATTACGCCGCTTGAGCCCCTCGCGCTCACTGAGCTCGTTCAACGACAGATCGACGATGCTGCGCAACGCTTCCGCTGAAAGCGCCGAGAACGGCACCACGTGGTCCAAGCGGTTGAAGAACTCCGGGCGAAAATGGGCGCGGACTGCGCTTTCCAAACCTTGCGCATCCGCCGCTTGCGCTCCAAACCCGACTTTGGCGATGCCGCTGCCGAGGTTGCTGGTCATGATCACGAGGGTCATGCGGAAGTCGACCAAGCGCCCGCTGCTGCTCGTGAGCCGACCCTCGCCGAGCATGCCGAGCAGCACGTCGAACACGGCAGGGTGAGCTTTTTCGATTTCGTCGAGCAGGATCAGCGACAACGGTTCTTGGCTGATGCGCTGAACGAGGCTGGCGGCGCCGCGTTCGTCGGACAGTAAACGATCGGTGGAGCCTGCCAGCATCAGCTCGCTCATGTCGATGCGTACCATGCGCTCTGGGCTGCCGAACAAGTAGCGCGCGAGCTCTTTTGCGAGTTCGGTCTTGCCGACGCCAGTTGGCCCGACGAAGAGCAGGCTGCCGAGCGGCTTTTCGGGATCGTTCACGCCTGCTTTGAAGCGAGCCAAGAGCTCCGCCGCGCGTTCGCAGGCGCGCGTTTGACCGACCACGCGCTGCTTCAAGGCTTCGGCGATCAGGGGCGCCGAAGCGTGTTCGCTGTCGCTGATCAGCTGTTCGGCGAGGCCCGAGTATTTCGAAAACAGCTGATCGACTTCGCGAGGCGTGAGCCGTTTGTGCGCGGAGCTACCGGTAGTGGCTAGTGAGCGCGGTGCCTCGACCTTGCTCAGCCAGTCTAAGAACATCAGTACTTTGCCGGGAAATGCGCTCGATTTGCGAAATAGGGCCAGGTGTCGCACCAGCCGTCGAATGGACTCGCTGGAGAACTCGAAGCGCGACGGGGCTCGATGTTGGTGTTCGTCGACCAAGGCGCACGCTTCTTCGACGCTCGGCGGCGACAATCGCACGATTTGGAAATGCGCGAGAAAGCTCGCGTGGCTCGCTTGCAGGCGCTCGTGCTCTTCGAGCGTGCACTCGGCGATCAGGCTCACGCTGCCCTCGGCCAATGCGGTTTCGAACAAGTCGGCGAGCGACGATGCACCCGTTCGCGCGCGAACGAAGTCAGTCAAGCGATCCACGAACAAGTAGTCGCCTTCTCCGCTGAGCTCGTAACAGAGCTCGAGGCAGCGCTGTTCCCACATGCCGAGGTAGGCTTGCCCGGCCATGATGCGATCGGACGAGCTCGCCCAGATTTTGACGCCCTCGTCCTGGTCTTCACGCGGGCGGCCTGCGCGCCTTGCGAGCTCTCGCACCCACTCCGTCTTGCCAACGCCGGATGGGCCGACCAGCAACAGAGAGGGCTTTTCGCGCGCGGTCAAGAGCTTCGTGTAGCGCGCTTCATCGACAGTCCCGAAGTGGCTGCCGAGTTTGCCGCTGCGAGCGAGCTCACTCCACTCTTCGGCGACTGCTTGCAGTGTCGGAAACTCGTCGTGACGAATGGTCTGGCGTTTGCCGGTGCGCCATTTGGGCGACCAAGGCAGCACGTATTCGCGCGCCACTTCGCGAAACTCGAATAAAGAGCGTGCGGCCTCGCCGGCCAGCGCTGAGCCCACGGCTTGACGAAGCACTTCGGACGCCATGCGCAGATCTTCGAGCACGAAGGACAGGCCGAAGCGCGGCAGCATGATGCGAAAGCCAGCGGGAACGCCATCCGCCTGTTCGCCTTCCAGCGCGGCCCAGGCGTACGTCAGTGCAATCGGGATGCGTTGCTTGCCGATCACCACTCGCTTGCCGAGTTGGGTTTGGGGACGGACTTCGACCATCACTTGGTCGACGTGCAGCTCTTCAGTCCACGAGAACGGTTCGCTCTGCTCGAGCGGGTCGGCACCGTCCTTTTGCAGCAAGATCTCGAGCTGCGTCAAAATCTCGTCTTCGGTCGTGCCGCTCGCGACGAACTCTTGGACCATGTTCGATCGAGCGATCAAGTGCCCGGTCAAGAGCCCACTGGCGTCTTCCACGAAATACACGCGTAGGGATCGGCGGCTCACGATTCGACCTCGTGCGAGATGAGTCGCGGTAGGCCCGCGCCCAGCAGCCACAGCTCCGCGAGGAGTTCCGAAATTTGCCGCACGCGTCGCGTCGTCACGCAGGTTAGCCGATAGTCTTCGACGCGCAGAGGGGCGAGGCCGGTCGCCTCAGGTTCGAAGCGCAAGCCGCGAATCACGGGCAAGAGCGCTTCGGGGTTGCTTTGGACGGGACCGCGCGCTTCGAGTCCGTCCTCGAACGCGCGAATCGACTCGAGGTGGCGCTCGGCCAAAGCCACTGGATCGTGATGACCGGGCAGCACGCGCACGCGCACGATTTCCGGACCAGAGGCGAGCGTGCGACGCACTTGGCAACCCGTTTCGCGTTGCAAGAAATCCGCCACCCCGGGGCCGAACAAGCGCAGCATGACTAGCTTGGGTCGCTCCAACAGCGCTTCGTCGAGTTGCGCGGGAGTTACGCGGCGCACCGCGCCGTCCCAGCTCGCGGTGGCCGCGACGTCGAACGCGCCGCGAGCCTCGGCGTAGGCCTTGGCGAGCCAGGCACACAACCCCGGGCTGCCCTTGGCGAAGCGGCGTCGCTCGTGGTGCAGTGAGAGTTGCACGATTTCGACCAGCGCCACGTGACGATCGGGCTCGTGCGCGCTTTCGAGCAAGCCCTCGAGCAGCGCGACCTCGGCCAAGTCGCGCAGCAGTGCGCGCGTGCGTTCGGAGCTCGTGCCTGCGTTCGGCGCTTCCTCGACCGCTCGTCGTTCGTCACCGAAGCGCGTGCCGAAGTGCGCGCCCACGGTGCTGAAGTCTTGCCCGCTGAGCTGCTCGCCCTCGCGCACTTTGCGTTGTCGCTCGGCGGCTTGCAATCCCGGATCGGTGATCGAGCGCGCTTCGATGCGCAGGCTCAGCTGCTCGGCATGCGCCTTCAGCGAATCGAGATTGAACACCTCATCCGCGCGCCCGCGCTCGCCGAGCCGGTAGCGACTGAGCTGCTCGCTGAGCTGCTCGCCGAGCGCGGCGAGTCTGCCGTCACTCTCGAAACCGCGCAGTTCGCGCAAGGCCGTGGGAATGCGCGCCCGGAGTCTGGTGTAATCGCTGTCGAGCAGGGCCTGGAGTGAACTCGGTTCGGCGAATGGCTCGGCTTCGCGCAGCGCCTCATTTTGCAGCCCGACGCCCGCTCCCGACTCACTCGCGTGCATCCAGAGCAGGCGCATTTCTGCGGGTTTGTCCGAGGCGATCGCGCGCGCCAGCGCACCGCCGATTTCGCGGTCGATGTGGCGTTTGAGGGCGCGCGCGCCGTACTCGGGGCTGTAGCCATCCCGGACCACGCGCTCGACGACGGCGTCCGTGAAGCGAACGAAGGTGTTGCGCTCGGAGAGCCCAGGGCGCGCGATCAAGTTGGCCAGCTCTTTGCGCACGATCTGGCGCGCAGCCTGCTCACTGAGCGGCGCAAAGGGCACCACGCGATCGATGCGATTGAACAGCTCGGGCGGGAAGAACTCGCGCACGGCGCGTGCGATGTCCGACGCGAGCCCGGATGCATCGGCGTTGAAGCCGCGCACGGTTTGGCGCCCAGTGCCCAAATTGCTGGTGAGCACGATCACCGTGTGTCGAAAGTCCGTCACGGTGCCGCGCGCATCGGTGAGCCGCGCGTCCTCGAAGATCTGCAGCATCAGGTTCAACACCGAGGGATGCGCCTTTTCGACCTCGTCGAACAGGAGCACGCAGAACGGCTGCGCGCGAACCGCGGAGGTGAGCTGCCCATCGGGCTCGAACGCGTCGCCGATCAGGCGCGCTGCGGCGTCCGGCGTATTCAACTCGCCCATGTCGAAGCGCAGCAAGCGTTCAGACGCGCCGTACAGGTATTCAGCGAGGCACTTGGCCAGCTCCGTTTTGCCGGTGCCGGTTGGTCCGGTGAATAGGAATACGCCGTAGGGACGCCCTGGCCCGGTCAGTTTGGCGCGCAGGCTCGTGATTAGGTCGCAGGCAGCCTCCAACGCCGCATCTTGACCCATGATCTGCTGCTCGAGTTCGCGCTTGAGTTGCTCGCGAGGCAGCCGTTCGTTGGGTGATAACAGAACTTCGGGCAGCCCGGTTCGAGCGCCGAAGAACTGCAGCACTTGATCGACGCCGATGCGTGCTTCGTCCGCGTCGGGATCGGCTTGCGAAGCGCGGCTCTTGGCCAGCGCTTTCAACGCCGAAAGGGCGCGCCCCGGCAGCGCGGCGCCGCTCGACAAGCTGCCACTCTGCTCGACGATCGCAGCCAGACTTCGCGGTTCGAACGCGATCTGGAACGTTTCCTCTTGCCGCCGACTTTCGAACAGAGCCATGGCGAGGCCCTGCTCCGTCGTGGTCGGCTCCAGCTGCAGCACCGTGAACGCCGCGGCGAACCCCGGCGCTTCGTGCTGCAATAGGCTGAACTGCTCGGGCGTGCATTCAGCAAGCGCGATCAAATCCCCGCGCGCCAGCGGTCCGCGGAAAAAATCCGCCAACACGCGGTCGCTCACCGTCGTTTTGCCGATGCTGGAGAAGGCGTGCGCATCGTCGAGCCACAGGATGCGCCGGTGGCGCTTGGCGAAGGCGAGCAATTCGACCGCGCGCGCTTCCCATTGTCCAACGTACGACATGCCGGCGATGATCTGTCGTCCGCTGAGTCGGAGAACGTTGTGCACCAAGTCCAAGTTGCCATGCGTGTGAAAGTCCTCGGCCTCGAGCAAGTCGCTGACGGCTTGCGCGAGGAGCGCGGACTTTCCAGAACCTGGTGGCCCGACGAGCAGCACCGAGCTCTTCTTCGGAACGCACAGCAGTTGCGCCAAACGCTGCCGTTCGCGTTCGCGCGGTAGGCCTAACTTCAGCTGTCCGGCGGCCGCGCGAGCCGTCTGATTGACCGCGACGCGCAAGAGCGCGCTCAGGTTTCCAGCGTGCCCAAGAGCCGTCAGCTCGTCGCTGGGTCGCTGTGACTTCAAGAGTCCACGCAGGCTCGGCGGATCGACCTGAAAGCGCACGGTCAGCAACGCATCATTGCGGCCTAGCTTCAGTGCGTCCAAATCTTGGGAGGGCGAAAACGAGCGCGAGTAGTGGCGTGCGACGTCGACCGCGAGCTCGCTGTGCTCTTCGAGCTCGAACCAATCAGCGGGGCTGAGCGGGTGATACGCGATGCGCAAGAGGTGCTCGCCGCCCGCGGGGCGCTCCTCGAGCACCACGGGAAAGTTGCCGCTCACGCGCCGCTTTTCGCCGTCCTCGCGCAGCACGAGTTCGACGTGGGCGTGCGTCAAGCGACGACCGCTCGGCACATGCAAGCGCGTGAATAGGCCGCGCCCGAGCTTCGGAAGCTCTTTTCGCACGCGCTCGATCAGGCGCTCGCGGGCCTTCGCCAAATCACCAGACTGCACCGTCCAAGTGAACGCGCCCGGCACGATCGGCGTGAGGAAGTGCGTGCCCCGTCGTTGCTGGTGGAAAGCGCTGATCGCGATCTGCATCCGAAATCACTCAATCCCCACGGAAAGTGGCTCCCCCGAGCGTACTTGGCTGACGATGCGATCGAAGAGCAAGCTGCCCCAGCTCTCGAACAGTCGCGCCGGCTCGAGCGGTCGAGCAATACTACCCTTGGGGGTGATGGTGCGCTCGCGCTCGTCGAGGTCGAACAGGAGGGGCTCGCTGCGCCCCACTCGTCGGTCGATGCTGGCGCTGAAGCGCCGATGCTCCCAGTCCGACTCGAGTAAATCGTAGCGGCGAGCGAGTGGGCGGAATAGCAGCTCTCCACCGGATTGCTGAAAGCGAAATCGACCCATGTAAAAGGAGAGCAGCGCACCTGCGCCGGGTCCGCGGACGCGCAGCAGCACGGCATCCGAGGGTTTGGCAGGTGTGTCTCGCAGGTACGCCTCGCTGCGCGTGGGCGGCCCCCAGCGTCGATCTTGGAGGCTCGGCCAACCGCTATCTGGTTCGCGTTTCAAGTGGTCGAAGTGGAAGGTGCATTCCCATTTCTGTTGCTCGCAAAAGCGCAAAAGCGGCAAGAGCACGCCGTGCAAGGTCGACTGGTCGTCGAGTTCGTGGATGGCGAAGGTGAGCGCATCCTCGCTGGCCAAACGCAAGAGCGCGTCGAGCAAGCGGTCCTTGAAGCGCGTGATGCTGGCCGTGGCTTCGGGCAGCAAATCGGGCGGTGTTTCGTCGAGCGCGGTGAGCAACAGGCTCTCGAGTGTTTCCAGATTTTGCAACTCGCTGTCGAGCGGTGACAAGAGTTGCTCGAGCTGGGCGTGTTCGCGCGAAAGCTCCGCGTGTGTCCGCCGACCTGCCGCGTAACGTGCGCCGAACTTGGCACTTCGTCGCGCGTTCTGGGCCAGGTCGATGGTGCGTTCGGCGAGCTGTCCGCGAGCCTCGACCAGCGGCGCGAGGTTGAGCCAGCGTCGCGCCAAGCGACGCATGTCGCTGACGTCAGACACGCCAGATTCGCCGCGCGTGCGCTCGCGCTTGATCGCGAGCGCGGCGGAGAACAGCAGACCACCCACCGCAACCGGCGGTTCCGGGGAGCGCTGATAACCGGCGAGCGTTTCGCGCCACGCCTCGAGCGGCGGCTCGTCGCTGGTTTGGACCATCAACAGCGCGCCTGCGGCTTGCTCGCCGAGCGCCGAAACTAAGCTCGCCAGTGGCGCAACCAGCGCTTGCTCCAAGTAGCGGCGCAGCCCGCGCGCGCCGTAATCTGCGGAGAAGCCCTGGGCCGACAGTGCCGCCAATGCTGCGGGAGAAACCAGCAACTTCGAGCCACGGCCCTCGATGCCCGCGCGGCGTGCGATGCGCTCGACCGACATGGCAGCCACGCGGTCGATCTGCGCGCGATCGAGGCTGGCAAAGCTGACGATGCTATCCAAGCGACCGACCAGCTCTGGGCGAAAGTGTTTCTCGACTTGACCCAGATAATAACTCTCGTCGTCGCTCTCGCTCGCACCGCCCGACGCGCTGCCGAAGCCGACGCTCGCGCGACGGTGGCGCGCGCCCAGATTGCTGGTCAAAACGATGATCGTATTGTGAAAGTAGGCGACCTTGCCACGCGCGTCGCTCAGGCGGCCTTCACCGGTCACCTGCAGTAGCAGATCGAACACGCTGTGGTGCGCCTTCTCGATCTCGTCCAACAGGACGACGCCGAAGGGTTGCTCGCGGACACGCCGCGTGAGCACGCCGTCTGCGCGATCGTCGCCACGAATCAGCCGATCCGCCGCCAAGCGATCGGTGTATTCGCTCATGTCGAAGCGCGCCATGCGCTCTGCAGAACCGAACAGAAAGCGCGCCAGCGCCTTTGCCAACTCGGTTTTGCCGACGCCGGTCGGCCCCAAGAAAAGCAGCGTGGCGAGCGGTTTGCCCGCGGGCTGCAGGCCGGCCTTGATCGTGCACAGCGTCTCGGCCACGCGCCGCACCGCGCGCTCTTGCCCGACCAGGTGTTGCCGAAAGAAACGCTCCACCTCGTGCAGCAGCAGGCTGCGCTCGTCACGCAACAAGAACTCGGGGATGCCACTCTTGCGCGCAAAGGCGGCCAGCACGTCATCGGCGTCGAGATCGGGTGCAGCGGCGTCGCTCGCCGTCGCGCTCGCTTGCTGCAACAACTCCTCACACAGCGCCACTGCTTTGCCCGGCAGCACTCGATACGGTTCGTAACGTTCAGTTAGCGCTAGTACTTGGTTCAACGCTTCGGGAGTCATCCCGCGAGCACCTGCGCGCTGGCGAGCGTTCGAGCGTGCGCCTAGTACGTCCGTTGTTTGCGCGCGCGTCAGCGGTTCGACGCTGAAGCGTTGCAGGTAGCTGAACACACCGACGTGCCGCTGACTCAGTCGGTCGTAGCCATCGACGCTGAGCTCGCCGATGATGCGCACGTTTCCGGCTTGCAAGTGACGGCGAAGCAGCCCCGCGATGTCCTCGTAGCCGCCGGCACGTCCGGCAAACAAATCTTCCAAGCTCTCGAAATAGAGTGCGGCGTCCAGCAGCTGCGCGGCTTTGACGACCGTTTCCAGGCGCGCTTCCAATTGACCGAGCCCGGATTGACCCGCGACCAACTCGGCGCCCGACGTCGCATAGACAGCGCGTGAACCGAGCGCCGCGGCCGCGCGCAACCAGGCGGATTTTCCCGCGCCTTCCGCGCCGACCAACACGACACTGGTGCGCGCGTCGGCCTCCAGCAACGCGCGCAATTCGCCGAGCGGACGCGAGAGCAAGCCGAACGCAGGCGCGCTGAGCTTGCGCCCGATCTGCGACAACAGCTTCTCGGCCTCGCGCAATTCGCGCGCGCGAGCTCCGGCCTTGCCGTCACCGCGTTCGGGCGTCACCTCGACGGCAGGGCGCTGCAGCTCGAAGCTGACCGGCGGCAACAAATCCAGATACCTCGCGCCGCTCAAATCACTGGCGGTTGCGAGCCGAAGGATCTCGCTGCGCGCCGCTTCTTCCAGGGTTTGGTCCGCGCGTGCGCTCAGGTAGGTTGCCTGCGCCAAAGTCGGCAAGAGTAGCCATTTTGCGCCGTCTTGCGCTGCGACCTCGATCACCGGAACGGCGATCGGTGTGCGAACTCGTTGTCCGCGCGGTAGATCCTCGCGCGGTACCACGACGGACACCTCACGCACCGCGGCTTCTTCTGTGATCAGGAATTTTTGCAACGCCTCGGGCGAAAGCTCCGCGAAATAGTCGCTCAAGAAATCGATCAACTCGTCGAGCGCGCCTTGTTGATGATCGGAATACGCCAGCAGCTGCGGCAGAAACGCCGGGCAGGCCGAATACGAGCCCTCCGCATGGCAGCGCACAATCACGAGCGGTCGAAGCTGTAGCGCTGCCACCGCGCGCCACGTTATCATGGGTCGGTGCTAGGCCGAGCTCCTCGTCGCGGGAAAATCAATGGATTCTGACCCGTCTTCGTTCGTACCGCCCCCGTCGTCGGACCCGCCGCGACCCGGCTCGCCTTCGTATCGCTCGTCCTCCGCGCCGACCACTTCGATCGCGCCGCCGCCGGTACCGCCAAGCCTCCTGTGGCCGATCGTGCGGCTCGCGATCTCCGCGGGCATGTTGCTGCTCGCATCGCAAGCCGCCGCCAACCAAGATCCCGAAGCCAAAGGCGTGCTCTTCAACGCGCTCCCCTGCATCGGAATCGCCTTGGGCATGGCCGTTCCCCCCATGCTCCTCGAGCGCTACCGCTCCCTGCGCATGTTCAGCTGGCTGCTCCTCATCGCCGCCTTCTTCCAACTCTACATCCGCCGCGACGGCCTCTTCGGCGCCTCCGTAACCACCGCCCACGCCCCCTCGCAGACCACCCAAACATAACCCCCAAGAGTTGGGCGCCCCCACCCCAGCATCGCACCTCAAAGCCCGCGTTGTTCCCGCCACTCTTCGGCTCGCGAAGCGACGCGATCGTGGTTGCTGTCGATCCTCAGGCGTCTTGGAGCGCTCCCAGCGATTAACCGCCGAGCCGCAGAGGCCGCAGAGATCAGAAAGAGAGTTTGGGGGACCCATGCGCGCCGAACTCCGTCTGACCAACGACGCAAACCGCCGGAGTGCGCGCAACCCAGATCCCTGCTCTCTCAGATCTCTGTGGCCTCTGCGGCTCGGCGGTTGATCCCTCTCCCTCTCACTCGTCCGCGACGCCGAAGGCTTTGACGGGGTGTGACGTGGCGCGTGACCATCAATAAAATTTGGGACGGGCACGCGCCATTGTGCGGGTTCTATTCGAAGAGGCCTGCGTGGATGGGTTGGACCCAGGTGTTTAGGGTGATGTTCATGGCGCGCATTTTTCCGCCGTCGTCCCAGATGGCCCAGCCGATTTTGCGCTTTTCGGCTTCTTTGCGGACGATGCGGATCCACTCTTCGCGTGATTTGGGATCGGCGTTGTCGCCCACGCCGAATTCGCCCATGTAGACGCGGCGCTTGTTGGCTTTGATGTAGGCCTCGACCAGCTTGAAGTAGTCGAAGATGGCGTTCGGCCCGTTGCTGTTCGTGGCGATGGGTTGGGTGTTGTAGGACGCGAACCAGTTGCGCACCCATTCGGTGTTTTGGCCCATTTCCACGGGCGTGACGGGTTCTGCGGGCGGACCCGGGAAGACCACTCCGCGGGTCTGGAACTCGCCGGGCATGAAGGGCATGTTCTGGTGCGTGAACAAGATCGGCTGATAGTCGTGAAATGAGGCGATCACGTTGGGATCGGCGGGCAGCTCGAGTTCCTTCAAGTAGTCCGCACCGGCCCAGAAATAGCCGTCCGCGATGATGAGCCGCGTCGGGTTCGTTGCACGGATGATCGCGATGGCGCGTTGCTGGAGTGGGTTGAGCAGCGCCGATTTGAGCTCGTTGCACGGCTCGTTGATGAGTTCGAAGGCCACGCTCGCGGGGCGACTCTTGTAGTGCTCGGCGACTTGCTTCCAGATCCCGAGCAAGCGATCGGAGTGCTCGGCCGGCTTTTTCATCAGCTCTTCGTAGTGATGCAAGTCGATGATGATCGAGAGGCCGTGCGCGGCGGCTTGATCGACGGCCCAATCGACGCGTTTGAAGAACGCGGGTTCGATCGTGTACGGCGCTTGCTTGTCGGCGTGCGAATTGAAGCGCACGGGCAAGCGGATGTGATCAAGCCCTGCCGCCTTGGCCATCGCGAAATGCTTTTCGTCCAAGGTCACGCCCCAGGCGCCTTCTTGCGGTGCGTCGAGCGCATTGCCGAGGTTGATTCCGCGCATGAAGCCGGGGATGGGCTCACTCACGGCCTCGACTGGCGGCGGCTCGATTTCCGACACTTGGTGAATCGCGACTGGTGGCGGCGGCGGCAGCGGTCTAGCCGGGTCGGGCGCGGGTGCAGGGGCCGCGGTCTGGCTATTCGCGGGCACCGGCTTGCGCGGCACGCAAGCTGCGATCATCCAAGTCGACGCGAGGAGCAGATGTAGGAGACGCATGGCGGCCTAGGATAGTGGGGCTTCTGGCGTTTCCGTGTAATTCTTCTATGGCCTGCGCTGATCGAACGCGCGCCCGGCGGCATTAGTAAAGCATCCGATGAAACTTCGCGCCGTCTTCCCGTTTGCCGTGTCGACTGCGCTCGTGGTCGCTGCGGTCGCCGCTTGTTCCGGGATCGCCGTGAGTCTGGGTGACAAAGCGGGTGGCGCGGCTGGTTACGGTACTGCTGCAGGCGGGACAGCGGGCGCGCCGGGCGGGTTGGGCGTCGACCCGGATCCGAACGCCGTCTGCGTCGACGGCAAGAAGACGACGGTTAGCGGTACCGTTTACGATCCCGCTGGCCAGTTGAAGCTTTACAACGCCGTCGTGTACGTCCCGCGGGAGAACGGCGAATTGCCCCCGTTCCCGCGCGGTGTGGCGTGTGAGACGTGCATGGAGCCGGTGCCGGCACGGGCGGTCGCATTGAGCGGACCCGACGGTAAGTTCGTGCTCGAAGACGTGCCGTCGGGGAGCGTCGACTTGGTGGTGCAAGTCGGTAAGTGGCGCCGCAAGCAGACCATCACTGTGGCACCTTGTCAGGACAATCCGCTCACTGACAAGAACCTCACGCGTCTACCGCAAACGCGCCTCGAAGGAGATATTCCGAAGATCGCGCTCTCGACAGGACACTCAGACGCGCTCGAATGCTTGCTGCGTAAGATAGGAATTGCCGACACCGAGTTCACGACGGACGCAGGTGAGGGTCGAGTCAGCATGTTCGTCGGCTGTCAGGGTGACGACGGCGGCAACTTTGGCGCTAACAAGTTCGCCGAGAGTTTGGGGGGCGCGGCCTTCCCTTCCACCAACGAGCTGTTCGATTCCGGCACGTTGACCGATTACGACATGGTGATCTTCTCGTGCGAGGGACACAAGTGCGACACCATCCAAACACCTGAGAATGTCGCGCAATTGGTCGAGTTCGCAAACCGCGGTGGCCGCGTGTTCCTCGATCACAACCACTACAACTGGCTGAAGAACTCCGAGCCGCCGATGAAAAACGCGGCGCAATTCAACTCCGGCCCGAACGACATTCCGAGCCCGCTCGCCACGCGCATCAACACCACGAAGTTCCCCAAGGGGCAAGCTTTCGCGCAATGGCTAATGAATGAGAACGCTTCGACGACGCTCGGTGAACTCGACATTTACGCCGCCAAAACCTCGGTCGTAAGCTTGAGCCCGAACCGCGCTCAACCCTGGATCTATCGAGACGACGATCCCAAAGGCGATTTCTACTTCACGATCAGCACGCCCGTTGCCGTCAACGACGACGACCCGCCCCCAGAGGCTTGCGGTCGCGTCGTGTTCACGGATCTCCACGTGAGCAAGAGCGACGGTGGCGACGCGATGGACTTTTCCGACCAAGAGACGCCCTTCCCGGAGGGCTGCACGAGCAGCGTGCTGACCCCCCAAGAAAAGGCCCTCGAATTCATGCTCTTCGACCTCTCGTCGTGCGTGCAGGCGGAGAGCCGGGCGCCGATGACGCCGCCGGTCAAGTAGGCGCGTTGCTGGCGAGGTCGGGCAAGAACCGCTCGCGCAATATGCTGGCTGTCTGACCCGCTTGCGGTTCTGCGGAGAGCAGCAGCTCCGTGTAAACCAACAATGGGTGTGCCAAGTGCGGCATCGTTCCCTGATAGGCCAATTTCCCGGGCGTGCGCAGGATTGTCAAAGATCCACTCTGCGATCAGACTGGTTGCCAATGGTCCGGATAGATACGTGCCAGTGGTTCGAATCTCGAGTTGAGCTGCTTGGCATTCATCCCGAGTTTCAGCCGCAAGCTGCTGTTGGTTCTCGAACCGGCGTACCCGCCACGGTGGGGGAGCACCACCGCTTTCACCTCCCTTCCAAGACCCCGCAAGGTTGCTGATCGGCCCTGCGATGCTGATGCTGGTTCTGTTACGGAGCGGTGGAAGGAAGCTGAGGCGTAGGCGCTCGTTGCCAGATTTCGGAGCGTAGCGTGCCGCCGAATGCAGTGTCGACGTTCGCGAGTTCGAAGTGAGCTGAATTTAGGGCGATTTGGTGGTCGGGGAGGTGGCGGTGTTTGAGGCCGGTGAGCGAACCGATGGTGAGATATAAAAGTCGGAGCAGGGCTTTGGCGAAGGGAGTCCAGATGGGGTGGGTGGGGATTGCGAAGTCAGAGAGGAGCCAGAGTGCGTTTGGGGCGAGGGCGGGGCTGATGCGCGCAATTACGGTGGCGAGGTCGTCCGTGGTGAAGCAATCGAAGAAGAAGTGAGCGACGACCAGGTCGTAATTCGCGGGGGGCACGGGCCAGGAGCGAATGTCGACCTGTTGGAGATCGAGACGCGCGTTGGGGGTTCGAGCGCGGACGCGGCGTTCGAGTTGACTGAGCATTGCGGCGCTGACGTCGACGGCGGTGATTTCAGCGCTCGGGTTGCGCTCGAGCAGAGCGGCGGTGAAGCGACCGTCACCGTCGCCGAGGATCAGCACGCGGCACGCGCCCGCGACGCGCGGATGTGAGAGGAAGCACTCTCTGCGGCGTGTGAGCGCCCGCCCAAAGCTCAGCCATTCGATCGGCGCGTAGAGTCGCGCAAAGCGGCTGAAATTCGCGGGCGGAGTGAGCGGAGGCGCAGCCTTGGGCGTGACCGCGGTGGGGAGCATTACCCCGATATTCTCACGGCAAACCAGAGCAGCGGCGTGAGTAGCGCGACGTCCGCGTAGATGCGCAATGAGTCGACCGAGAGCCGGAAACGAAAGTGCTCGAGTGCCGCGAGCAGCAAGAATGCTCCGGCGAGGTAGGGCGCGAGCGCCGTCGGTCGACCCACTGCGTGCCGCCAGATGGCGAGCGCGGCCGCGCTCGAGGCGCTCGCGATCAACAGCGCAATCAGGTGGCGAGCGGCCCACTTCGTCGATGGGTGTGCGCGCATGCCAACCAAACCGCGCCCTTCCCAGCGCTCGATCGCGACGCAGTTCAACCAACACAAGACCGCGAACAGCACGCCCGCGGGCACCAGCTGCGAGCGCAGAAAATTCGATGTGCTGGACCACGCCGGCAAGATGCAGCCCAGCGCGAAGATGATCGCGACTGCGGCCTCCTTGGCCAGCACGCGCGCGTTGCGCTCACGGCCCGAATGCACCCACGCAAAATACAGCAGCGAAGCGAGCGTCAACGCAACGTAGTCGACGAACAGAGGCAACGACAGACCGCGCAGCGCGCTGGTCGCGCACGCCAACGCCGCGATGCACAGCAGCGTGACGAGCGAGCTGCGCTGAGTGCGCCACCAGCGACCGTAAAAGTGATGGCGAGCGCGCAGTTCGGATGTCGTGTTCGCCGAGCGCGCGTCCTGAGTGCGATCGCCGACGTAGCAGAGCCAAGTCGCAAGACACAAAAAGGTGACCGGCCAGTGCGCGGAGGGGTGCGACAACGGAATGCCGACGACATTCAAGAACGCCGCGCACCAAACGACCGCCACCGTGGGTGCGTCCAGCGAAAGCAAGTGCCAGCCGCGCAGCAAGCGCCAGGCGCCGCGCAACACGCTCGCCGCCGCGGACAACGAGCCTACCGGACCGCGCAGCGCCGAAAAACTCGGCGGCTCCGATTTCGGCGGACTCGACGACGTTCCTGGCGGGTGGGTCGCTTGCACGTCGCCGAGCCTAGCTCACGTGGCGCGGCCAGCAACCGCCCCCATTTTATGGCACTCCAGTTGATGCTCTACTCTCGAACTTGGTCGACGTGGTGCGCGGCGCATTTCGTATTCTGATCGCTTGCGTCGTGCTCAGCATTGCGCTCTCGGGTGCACGCCGGCTGCACGCGCAGGAGCTCGGCCCGACGTTGCTGTCGTATCGCGCGCCGGACGGCTGCCCGGGGGTTGCGGATTTTCGTCGCAGTGTGCAGCGCCGATCGGCGCGCGTGAGCTTCGTCGAGCAGGGCGCGCACGATCGAGAGCTATCGATCACCGTGCGCAAGGAGGGCGACGCAACGCACGGGGAGCTCCGACTCGTCGAACGCGACGGTCGCGCGAGTCAGCGCAGTGTCCGTTTCAGGACCTGCGCCGAAGCGCTGGAAGGGCTGGCGCTGATCGCCGTGATGTCGCTCGATCCGCAAGCGTTGCTCGAACCAGAAAAGCCCCCACCTGATGCAACTCCCGCGGCCGTCGTTCCAGCGCCCAAACCGCCCGCACCCACGGCGAAGCCGCCGCCGAAGCCCGCCGCCGCACCGGAGCGACCAGCGGCGACGCAGCCATCAACAACCAAAGTGGGGCTGGGCGCTGCGTTCAACGTTGCCCCAAGCGCGTTGCCCGCAACCGCGCTCGGCGGCTCGCTCTTCGCGGACTTGACCTTGCCCTCGCAGTCCCATTTCGCGCCGCTATTCCGTCTGGCACTGAGTCACGTCGAACGACGCGGGCTCTCGTCCACTGATGGCGCACAGGCGAACTTCACGCTCACCCTGGCGACCCTCTCGGCATGCCCGGTCCGGCTTTCCGCTGGCATCTTGGAACTCCGCCCGTGCGGTTTCGGCAGCGCGGGCGTGCTCTACGCTTGGGGTTCGCAAACCACCAACCTACAGCAACGCACCCGACCCTATGGGGCGCTGGGTGGCTCGCTGGCCCTTTTCCTCTCCGTGTCGCAAACCATCGACATAGTTGCAGATCTCGCCGCGGGCGCGACTTTGCTGCGGGATAGCTTCGGGTTCGAGCAGGATCAGGCCTGGCGAACGCCGGCCCTCTACCTCTCCAGCGGAATTGGAGCTCGTTTCGTGTTTCGGTGATCGAAATCGCGAGCTGCGGCATTACGGCTCGAGTGCATGAGCGGTATCGTTCAAAGCGTGGTCTCGACCCCCTCGGAGCCGATGCGCGGTGAGGCCACCGTAGGACGGGCCCGCCTCGAGCGGATGTTCAATGAGCACCACGATTTCATCTGGCGGCTGCTGCGCCGGCTCGGGCTGAGCACGGGTGGCGCGGACGACGCCGCGCAGCACGTCTTTTTGGTGGCAGCGGAGCGCATCGACGACATCAAAGTCGGCAGCGAGCGCTCGTTCTTGTTCGGCACGGCGTTGCGCGTGGCGCGCTCGCAGAACCGTTCCGACCGTCGCTGGGTGCTCGAAGAAGACATGGACGTGCGGCGCTCCGAAGGCGCACGTCCCGAAGAGCGCATCGATCATCAGCGCGCGGTCGATTTGATGGGGCGCATTCTCGACGGCATGACCCTCGATCTGCGCACGGTGTTCGTGCTCTCCGAGCTCGAAGGCATGACCATGCCGGAGGTCGCGGCGCTCGTGGAGATCCCCGTGGGCACCGCTGCGTCGCGCTTGCGTCGCGCGCGCGAAGCTTTTCGAGCAGCCGCAGCAGAACTCGAATCCAAGCTGAAATCTGGACCGAAAACGTCATGAGCGATCTCAAGTTGGTCCCCCCCGAACAGCCGACTCCCTTCGAGCAGCAGTTGCTCGACGCTGTGGCCAAGGAAGCGCCATCCGCCGAGCAACGCGCGCGCGTGCGGCTTGCTCTTGGTCTGCCAGCGATTGCGCCGTCAGTGACAACGATGGCTCCCGTTGGTCGTCGCGCGTTGTTGTTGAAAGCCGGCGGCGGTTTGGTCGTGGTTGCGGGCGCAATGCTGGCGCTGTTCTTCGCCGTCGGTCGAAAGCCGAACAGCCCAGACAAGCAAGCCGCCGCGCCGATTGCGACGCAGCAAGCTGCCGCGCCCGTGGTTGCAACGGCCGAGCCCGCTCCCGCGCCGAGCCCCGCGCTGCCTGCGACCGAACCGGCTCCGAGCGCTGCCCCGACCAATGCGCGCGAAGACAGCGCGCCGACGAGACGCGCGAGCAAGGCCGCGCCCGCCGACAGCGCCGCGGATCTCAGTGATCAATTGCGCCTGATCGATGCGGCACGCGCCGCCGTCGCTGCCGGTAACGCATCGGCGGCTTCAGCGGCGCTCACTAGCTACCGCACGCGCTTTCCGCGTGGGCCCTTTGGTCAAGAGGCGGCGGTGCTACAGATTGAGACACTCGATCTGCAAGGCAATCACGCGCAGGCCGCGGCCCAAGCGCGCAGCTTCCTCGCACGCTACCCGAACAGCCCGCATGCGAGCGTGGTTCGACGCATCGCGGGTCGTTGAGGGTGACGGGCAATGAGCTACGCGACGCGCCGCGGACGCCGCGTCCGCTAACCAAAAGAAGCTCCGGCCCGCTGGCGAGCGACTAGAACGAGACGCCCATGGCGAGGCATGGGCCGCTGGTCGTTGTGCTCAGCTGGTACGCTTGCGGAGTAAGCTCTTTCGCGACGACGAGTTTGCCCGAACTCAAGATGACGCCATTGACGACACAACTACCCTTGAGCACGAGCAAGTAGTTGCCCGAGAATGCATAGGCGTTGGACGTGGTAGTTTCGAGCAGCGTGGCAGCGAGACCGCCTGTAGCGACCAGGGGTACCGCATAAGCTCGCACACCCGTAGCTTGCTCCGTAAATGCGAGTGTCGTGGTCAGGTTTGCGGCGGTGGTGTCGATGCGGATTGGTTCATACGCCTCGATCAGGTTCGTATTGACGAAGTCTGGGGGCGCGGCATACGCCAGCAGAAAGAAGCCGCTGCTGTCGCTGATTTGATGTCCGCTACCTGGGGGGTTGAAGTACACCGTGCCGTCCGTGTACACGCCTTTGGCATCGGTTTGAGTGCCGTGGATCACGTAAACCGACTCGGTCTTCGAGTGGTAATGCAGGCCCACTCCGCCATCCACGACTGTGTACCAGAGGATGGCAATGTGCTGAGTGTTCGCGTCTCCGGCCAGGATCAGCTTTTTCACGTTGGGCTTGAAGTCGAACCACGTGTAGTTGTCCGGACTGCTCTTCACGTCGTCGAGATCGAGAACCGTCGAAGAGGCGAGCGGATCGCTGGACTCACTTCCGGCGGCTCCGGCTGCTGCGCTCTCGCCTGCCGAACCGCCTTCGGCTGCGCCATCTCCGCCTGCGCCCGCGTCCGCGCCTACGCCTGCGCTGCCGCCGTCGATCGCTCCGCCGGCACCTCCGCTCGTTTCCGTTTCACCTGCGCCACCACCCGCCCCCGCGAGCGCGCCCGCTGCGCCCGCGGTCGCGGAACTCCCTGCGGCGCCCGGGCTGGGTGATTCGTCGTCGCTGCAACCCGCCGCGCTGCCCAGGATCAACGCGCACAACACCCCGTAGCGATAGATCGCGTTCATGTTCTTGAAGCGAGAACCTGGCGCGGCTCACGTGTCGTCGGCGTGACCGACTGATGTCTTCGAGGGAACGAGCATAGCAAATGGGCACGCTTGCCCCGCCCGTCACCGTGTGAGACTTCGCGCAACACACTCACAAGATCCTGCGAGCGTGGCGAAACGCCAAAAATGCTAATTTTATGGGATCGAATGCGTATTTCGAGCGCCCGCGACGCTTGGCGTGTCGCTTGCAAAGCACGCCGGTCATGTTGATTAGAGCCGGTTACCAGATCGCCATTGAATGCAGCGCTGAGACTCCACTGATGGCGCTGTTGAGCGTCCACCCCTCGCGCCAGGCAGATTTGCGCAGCCCGGCCGTGATTTCGTCGAGCGGTCCCGAGCCGCTCGTCGCAAGCATCGACGAATTCGGAAATCTGCGCACCCGTACGATCGCGCCGGCGGGCATGCTGAAGCTCGCCGCCCAATTTCTGATCCAGGACTCGGGGCTGCCCGATGAGTCGGCGCCGTCAGCCGAAGAAGTACCCGTTTCGCAACTACCCGATGAAGCAGTCAGTTTCTTGCTCGGCAGCCGCTACTGCGAGACGGATCGCTTGTCGTCCATCGCCTGGGCCCTGTTCGGTAATACACCGCGCGGCTGGGCGCGGGTTCAGGCCATCGTCGACTACGTGCACCATCACTTGACGTTCGGCTATCAGTTCGCGCGAGCGACGCGAACGGCCTTGGAGGGCTTCGAAGAGCGAGTGGGAGTGTGCCGTGACTTCGCGCATCTAGCGATCGCTTTCTGTCGTTGCATGAACATCCCGGCTCGCTACGCGACCGGCTACTTGGGAGATATCGGTGTAGCCCCCGTGCCCGCGCCGATGGACTTCAGTGCCTGGTTCGAAGTCTATCTCGGCGGGCGCTGGTATACGTTCGACGCTCGCCACAACGCTCCCCGCATCGGCCGCATCTTGGTCGCTCGTGGCCGTGACGCGGCCGATTGCGCGATCACCACCACCTTCGGTCAATCGAAGCTCGTGCAGTTCGACATCGTCACGAATGAAGTGCATGAAGCGTCGGCCGCGTAGCGCGTAGTTCGAGTTGGGACTCTTTCGCGAGCGCGGGGATGGCGCGGGCAGATTCACCCACAGGGGCTTTTGAAAGTCGTTTTCCCTACGCGCGCTGAACGTTCCGCAGCGAGCAGCGCACACCTTGGGCGTGCTCATCGGGAAATTTTGTGTGTGCAACTCGTTCCAGTTGCGATCGTTTGAGCTACGCTCCAGAAACCTGCGTCCCCCCGTTCGAGTGATCCGGAGAATTTGCGTGATGAAGCGGTGCTTTGCTTGTGCGTCGGTCTGGTTCTTGGCCATCGGTTGCAACTCCACTAGCGACCCGAATCCAGGCACGGGAAATAAAGGTGGTGCAAACGGCACCGGTGGCTCGGTGGTGGCGACCGGGGGCAGCGCAAACCCTGGAGGCAGCGGACCTGCAGCTGGCGGCACGAGCAACGGCGCGGGAGGCTCGCCCGCAGTCGTTGGCGGCAGCGCGAACACCGGCGGCAGCGGTGGAACTCCGGCGAGTGGTGGCAGTCCGAGCAACGGTGGAACTCCGGGTAGCACCGGCGGCAGCACGGGCGCCGCGGGAGGACCTGCAACCGGTGGTGGCTACAAGTGCCCGGCCGGTCCATTCACGTTCACGGCGCCGACCGGCATGGCGACTCACATCGCCGGCACTCCGCCCGCAGACTCCTTCAACAAGGACGCTTGGACGAACGTAGAAGGGCCGGTGTGGATCGGCGAGTCGCTCTACTTCTCGGAGATGACCAACAGCAACATGATCCCGCCGTCGCGCATCTTGAAGATCACGGGCAGCACCGTGTCAGTCTTCGCGATGGACGCAGGCAGCAACGGCTTGGCCGTCGATGGCAGCGGAAACCTGATCGGCGCGCGCCACAAGGACGGCTCGATCTCGCAGTTCTCCCTGACGGACGGCGCCGCCACACCGCTCGTCAGCATGTACATGAACAAGCGCTTCACCTCGCCCAACGATCTGGCGATTCGCAGTGACGGCACGATCTACTTCTCGGATCCGAGCTATCAGAACAGCGCCAATCCGCAGGGCGCCGAGCGCCTGTACCGCGCGACGCCCGGTCCGACTCGCACTGTGAGCGTGATCGACGGCGCACCGATGCCGCCCAACGGCGTCACGCTCTCGCCCGATGAAAAAACGCTCTACGTGGCCGCAAACAACGGCGGTTTGAAGAAGTACGCGGTGATGACCGATGGTTCGGTGGGCACCGCTTCCGACTTCGTTGCTGGCAGCGGCGGCGACGGTATGGCCGTCGATTGCGCGGGCGACTTGTTCGTCACGGGCAACGGCGCGACCACCGTGCGCGTCTATTCGCCCGCGGGCATGCTGCTCACGACCATTCAGTTGGCCAGTGGTGCCGGCAACACGACGAACGTCGCCTTCGGCGGCGCGGATCACAAGACGCTCTACATCACGGCACAGGGCACCGAGGGCCAGCGCGGCGTGTACTCGATCGCTGTGAGCGTGCCAGGGTTCCCGTATTGAGCGCGCCAGCGCGAAAGTGATGCGCGTGGCTCGGCTCGGTTGGCTCGGTGCACTAGCGGCGTTCAGCACGCTCGCCGCCTGCACTGAGCCTCGCGCTGACGCGGGGCCCGATCACCTCGAGCGACAATTCAGCGACTCGGGCCAAAATTTCGCGCTCTCCTTCGACGGCGTCGACGACTATGCAACCAGCGCCACGGCGCAATTTCCGGACGGGCGACACGAGCAAACTTTGTCGACGTGGTTCATGGTCGACACGCTCGCCGAGCGCGTCGCGCTGCTCACGTTGCGCAAGGACTTCGATAGCGGGGTCGAACTCGGGTTGCGTCAGGGCTTGCTCGGTGCGTGGCGCCTGTACGGCGATCGCCAGCTGGTGATCGCCAAGACGGCGATCAGCACCGGCAAGTGGCACCACGCCGCGTACACCTTCGACGGTACCACCAATCAACTCTACGTCGACGGTGCGCTGGTCGCGAGCTCCGGGGATCTCCCCGACAAGCGCACGCCCACCACGTGTTGGATCGGCACGCTCGACGGCACGCGCGATCTATTCCAAGGCCGAATGGACGACGTGCACGTGTTCGAAACGGTGCGCAGCGCGGAGCAGCTTTCCGGCGAATTTGCCGGGAATTTCTCGCAAGGCGAACTCGGGCTCGTGCTCGATCTGACGTTCGATGAAAGCTCGGGCAGCGTGCTGTTCGATCACTCCGTGCGCGAGAACGACGGTCAGCTTGGGGACGGCGTGGCGCAACGCATGCCCGAGCGCGTGCGAGTGAACCTGCCGCAAACCGAGCACTGATTCACTTTCAGAATAGCTTAC
Source organism: Polyangiaceae bacterium (assembly GCA_035634635.1). GTDB lineage: Bacteria > Myxococcota_A > Polyangia > Polyangiales > Polyangiaceae > PMG-095. Next base: position 17,976 of record DASQCO010000064.1, on the reverse strand, counting down.
CCTCGCGCGTGACGCGCACCAGGCTGATCGCGGCATCGTCGAGATAGAGCTTTGGCGGTGAGGGCTGGATGTCCTCACCGATGTTGCACGGATTCCAAATCACGTCGTCCGAGCCGGTGGTGCGCCGATTTTCCAAATCGTAGACCAAGCGATCGTCGAGCCAGACCAAGAGCTTGCCCGTCTCGTCGGTGCGCGGGCGGAAGAAGACCTCGAGATGAAACCAGGTTTGGACCGGCACGAACGCGGGTGGATCGGACAAAGGTGCCTGCAAATAAGCCGGATCGTGGCTGAATACGTACAGCACGACTTGCCCACCGGGCAGCGTGCGCAAATTCAGATCATGCCCATGACTGATCGCGCTGGGATCGGAGTCCAAGCGCGATCGAAATTTCTGAATCGTCCACTGTGAGTTCGTTTGGTACAGCCGCGGCAGGTAGTACCAAGCGCTGTAGTATGCGTCGGGCGGGGACTGCAGTTCACGGAAGACCCCAGCGCCATCCGAGTCGCTCATCGCATAGTCGGTGAGCACGAGCGAATATCGACCACTGTGCGCGGGCCCATCGGCGATGTCGGCGGGGGCGGGGGTGTCAGCGCTGGCTCCAGCGTCGGCGTTGAGCTCGCCACCTTCGTTGTTTGCGTACCAATCCTTGAGCTGGTTCGATTCGTGATCGGTGGCCCACAGCACGTTGCTGCCGACGTCGAGCGTCGGGCTACACGCGGACGTCTGCAGGGCGAGCAGCAACAGCGTTGCCAAGGGTGAGCAGAAGCGAGCGTGCATCGTCTTACAATCCAAACGATACTCCCGCGGCGCCGCCGAGCCAGAAATAAGGCAGATTGCCAATCGCGCCTTGAGGTAACGCGGACATCTCACTCGGCGCTGGAGTGAACCACACGAACGCACCCACGAACGGCGCAAAATGCGGCCCAAATTGGCGAGCGATGTGCAGGTTCGCGTTGAGGCCGAAGTTCGCCGCACTTTGCGTACTCGCAATGTGCAAGTTGGTCGCGTGCACCCGCTCGACGGCCAGCGATAGACCGAGATCGCCGGCCAATGACCACGAATCGAAATCAGCGCGCAGTCGCGCGCCGAGGCTCAGTGGGATGCGCGAGAGCTCGCCATGCACGCCGTCCAGTTCGAACTTCGCGCGTGACATGTACGCGGTCGAGATCGTGCCGGCGAGCACGCCGCGCCCGATTGCGAGGCGCAGCTCACCGCCGAACGAGTGCATGTTGGGCGCTTCTAAGATGCCCGGCGCATTGGCGTACAGCGCACTCAATTCGATATGCAGGAGCGGAGGTAGCTGCGGCTCGGGGACTTTCGCGGGAGGCGCTTCCCGCTTGGCTTCGACCGGAGGCGGCGGCTTCGGGGGTTCGGGCTTGGGCTCGGGTTCGACCACGGGCTCCGCGCCGAGCTCCGGTGGCATCAAGGTCAAGACCGTAAATACGGCCGCGAAGCGCGCGCGCCCGTCGCATTCACGAGCTGGATCCGAGTAGCTCTTTTTGACCGAAGCGCCGTCTTTCCAAACCGTGACGCGATAGCTGTCACCCAAATCTTCCAGCTCGACGCGCACGCCTCGCGTGAGCAGCGAGTGGCGCTCGGGCGGGATCAGGTTCAGCACGGCTTGCTGTACCGTTTTGGGATCCGGACATTCGATGCTGCCGAAAACGAACGCTGGGGGTGCAGCGGTGTCGCGTTTTTCCGGCATTTGGCCGAGCGCGGGCGCCGTCCACAGCACGAGCGCCGACGACAGCGCGAGCGTGCAGACGAAGAATGAGCGCTGGGGGCGAACACGCATGGCAGTACGAACCCGGACAGGATACCCTGATTGGAACGCGAGCGTCCCCACGATCCCAATGTGCGGGCGGTTTACCTTTTCTTGAAGGTTCGCTTGAAAGAGCCCCTTCCAACAGTGATGCCGGGTACTAGCCAGGCCAAAACGTGGCTCGTTGAACACGCCGAGACTGCCGTCGTCGAAGTTCAGCCTGGCTCGTCGCTCGAATTCCGCGCCATCTACGAGCGCTGGTTTTCAGAGGTCTCACGTTGGGTGCGCGCGATGGGCGGTCCCGAGGCCGAGCGGGAAGATCTGGTGCAGGACGTCTTCCTGGTCGTGCATCGCCGCTTGCCTGATTTCGACGGCCAGAACGTGGCCGGTTGGCTGTACCAAATCGCCCGTCACCGCGTGCGTGATTTCCGCCGTCTGCTCTGGGTGCGGCACCTACTGATCGGCGGTGTGCCGCTCTCCGAAAGCCTCAGCAAGGGCGGGGCATCACCGGCTGATTCTCTCGAAACGAACGAGAAGCGCGTCTTGCTCGAACGGTTGCTCGGCAAGCTGAACGAGTCCGAGCGCGCCGCTGTCGTGCTGTTCGAAATCGACGGCTACAGTGGCGAAGAGATCGCCGAGATCCAAGGCGTGCCCGTGAACACCGTTTGGGCGCGCATCCACAAGGCACGTAAGAAGTTGAAGGCCTCGCTCGCCAAGCACGAGAGCAGAGAGCAGAAGAGGCCTTGATGAAGCGCTTGGCCGATCAGGAAAGCTTGGACAACGGCGATCGCCAGTTAGCGGAGCTGTTTTCGAGCGCTGCACCCTTCGAAGATGATGCGTTTCGTAAGCGCCGGATTTGGGTGCGCTTGGAGCGAGGCTTCAAACTGCCGAGTCGCGCGGGCCGTTTTTGGATTCGTCCGATCGTGATCGGAGCGTTGTTGATCAGCGGAACCGCGATGGCGGAGCTCGGTCACCGCTATGTGTTGCATGGCTCGGGTTTCTTGGGGTTGGTTGGCTCGCCCAGCGCAACATCGGCAAACGCCGCGGTCGCGCCGCGCGCAGTTCCGCAAAAGCGCGTCCGCGCGCCGCTCGCGGTAGCGGAAGCGGCTGAGCCCGTAGCCGCCGCGCCGAGCGAACCCACAGCATCGGCAGCTGCGCCCGCGGAGCCTGCTGCGAGCGCGCGTTCGACGGCGAAGAACGCACGCCCCCGCGCCGAAGCCGGCGAAGACGCAACGCGCATGGTCGAGGCCATTCAAGCCCTGCGCACCGACCGCAACCCCGCGCGCGCGCAAGCGCTCTTGAACGACTACCTCAAGGAAAACCCGCGCGGCACCCTCTCGGGTGACGCCCTCGCCCTCTCGATCGAAGCCGCCTCCGCCCAGCACGACCCCCGCGCCGCCGACTACGCCCGCCGCTATTTGGCGGCGTATCCCAAAGGCAAATACCGCGACCTCGCCAAGCGCGCCCTCGAAGCCCAACGCTGACGTCGCAGCAACGTTCGCGCGGCATTGGCGCGAAGGGGATTGGCCGCTACAACGCCAAAAGAGGGAGGGACTAACCGCCGAGCCGCAGAGGCCACAGAGATCTGAGGGAGATTTGGGGGGTCCCAATCAACGTCGAAGCGCACGTTGTCACGACGCAAACTCGCCGCGAAGCGCAAACCCAATCTCCTCTCCCTCTGATCTCTGTGGCCTCTGCGGCTCGGCGGTCTAATTCAGGGAGCGTTCTGTGACTGCGCTCGTCACGTCCGTGCGAGCCAAAGCGTGCCGCGGAGCGACGCACTGTGGCGGGAACACGGGGCGGACTTCGAGGTGCGCTGCTGGGGTGTGAGCGCCCACTCTCTATCTCGGGCGAGGCTTAGTGTTTGCGGTAGGTGCTGAGGGGGAGTTTGGTTTCGTCGATGCCGTCGGCGACGAAGGTGGCTAGGGTGCGGGCGCCGTTTTGTTGGAAGTGGGTGCCGTCGATGCTTTGGTCGGCGTTGACTTTGAAGAAGGTCTCGTCTTTTGCGGTGGTCGGTTTGGGGCAGATGGCCGAGAGGTGCGCGTGGGCTTTGAGGCCGAGATCGACGACGGAGACGCTATCGGCTTTGCCCAGTTCGAGCATCGCTTGCCCGTAGTTGCCGAGTGAGCGAGGGCCGTTGCAGTACGCGGAGTTGCGCGGCGGCGGCGTGACCAAGACAGGGATGGCTTTCTTTTCCAGCGCGCCGTCGATGTATTGCTGCAGGTAGGATTTGAAGTCGGTCTGCGCGTCGGCAAAATAAGGGTATTCGACGCCGTCGAGCGTGTACTTGGCGGTGCTATTGCTGTCGTTGGTGCCGAACTGCACGAGCAGGTAATCACCCGCTTGGATTACTTTCAGGATCGCGCTGAGTGAGCCTTCTTGAATGAAGCGGCGTGCGGTGCGGCCGCCGACGGCTTTGTTCAGGACTTTGACTTTGCCGATGTAGTTCGGGCCGAGCATCTGTCCCCAGCCGGCTTGCGACTTCGGATCTTGGGGATCGAGGGTGTAATCCGAAACCGTCGAGTCACCGGCGATGTACACGCTGAGTGCGGGCAGATTGGCTGCACCCGCGGCGCCTGCCGTGCCACTTGCGATGCCGCCTGCGCCTGCGCTCGCGCTCGCACCCGCGATTGCGGTGGAGCCACCGTGACTCGCGCTGCCTGCGTTCGAGCCACCGTTGCTGTTGCTCGGCGCGCCGCCCGCGTTGCGGTCGGCGTGCCCTGCGCTCGACGAGTCGCTCGTGCCCGCGGAGCCAACACTGCCGCCCGTGCCCCCTGCGCCAGCGCCAACGCTCGGGGCCTGACCCGCGAGTGAGGAGTGCGCGCCCGCGCTCGCGCTCGAACCGCCGTTGCCTGCCGTGGTTGGAGATTGCATCGGCGCATCGCTCGCGCTCGAGCAGCCGGCCACGCTGGCGGCCCAGGCCGTTGCGCACGCGAGCGCCAGCGTGCCTTGGTAAATGCGCCTTCGAATGATTGAGTTGGGCTCCACCACGCCCGGATAAGGGAGGGATCGGCCTGCGCCTTGTCCGGGAGGCGATCCGGGCAAAGTATTTCTAGGCTCGCACCCTATTCACGCTCATGAGAAACGTTCTCGGCGCCCAGGTCATCCGTCGTTGCTTGCTCGCCGCAGTTGGCGTCGGTTGGGTCGCTGCCTGTGGCACCGCCTCGAATAGCAGCCCGAAGCCGAGCGGCGACGCGGGGAGTAGCCCTGCAAGTGCCGGAACCGTCAATCACGCAGGGGACACCGGGTCAACGGTCGCCGGCGCGCCCGGAAGTGCCGGTGCGACCAGTGTTGGTGGGAGCGGCGCGGGCTCGGCGACTGACGCGGGCGGCTCGCCGGGCAGCGCGGGAATGGTGAGCACGAGCAGTGCGGGCACGACCACGAGTGGCGGCTCGACCGGAACGGCGAGCGGTGGTTCCACGAGCGGCGGCGGAAACACGGGTGGCACCGGGTTCTATCGCATGGAGCGCTTGAGTCGCGGGCTCGTGGCAGTGAGCGTGAGCGGCGGCGTGTACGTCGGCTGGCGCATGTTCGGCTTCGAGTACGACGCGACCACGCCGGCCAACGTTTCGTACAACGTGTATCGCGACGGCACGAAGATCGCGAACGTGATGGACAGCACCAACTACCAAGACAAAGACGGCAAGAGCGCGTCGACGTACACGGTGCGGCCCGTGATCGGCGGTGTCGAAGGTGCGGTCTCCGAAACTGCCAAGGTGCTAGCTCAGCAGTACATCAACGTGCCGCTACAAGTGCCGATGGGCGGAACCACGCCCGCCTCATGTCCCACCGCGAGCGAGGCCTACACGTACAGCGCGAACGACGCGAGCCCCGGTGATGCCGACGGTGACGGCGTGTACGAGATTTTTCTCAAATGGGATCCTTCGAACGCCAAGGACAACTCACAGGCGGGCTGCACCGGCAACGTGTTCATGGATGCATACAAGGTCGACGGCACGCGCTTGTGGCGGATCGACCTGGGACCGAACATCCGCGCGGGCGCCCACTACACGCAGTTCATCGTGTACGACTTCGACGGCGACGGGAAGGCGGAAATGGCGGTAAAAACCGCGCCGGGAACCAAAGACGGCACAGGCCAATTCCTGCACCTGGGCCCTGCCGCCAATGATACCGACAGCATGATTTACCGCAATGCGGACGGCTACGTCTTGAGCGGGCCCGAATACCTCACGGTATTCAACGGGCAGACGGGCGCAGAGATGGCCACCGTCGATTTCGATCAAGCGCGCGGCACCGTGAGCTCGTGGGGTGACAACTACGGCAATCGCGTCGATCGCTTCTTGTCTAGCGCGGCGTATCTCGATTCGACCGGGCTGCCGAGTTTCATCATGGCGCGCGGTTATTACACGCGCGCCACGCTCGGCGCTTGGAACTGGCGTGATGGCAAGCTAACGCAGCTCTGGAAATTCGATAGCGACAAGACACCGAAGGACGCAGCGGGCCATCCGTACACCGGCCAAGGTTCGCACAGCATGACCGTCGCGAACGTGGACGACGATCCGGGCCAAGAGGTCATGTACGGCGCAGCGGCGATCGACAACACGGGTGCTGGGCTGTGTTCGACCGGTTACGGCCACGGCGACGCGGAGCACGTCGGAGACTTGGTGCCGTCGCGGCCTGGGCTCGAGTTCTTCATGTGCAATGAAGACGGCGACCACCCCGCGTATCACGTCCGCGACGCCAAGACCTGCGCCATCATTCAGGAAGGCCCGATCAACGGCGCGGACACCGGGCGCTGCGTCGCGGATGACGTGGACGCAGCCAATCCAGGCGCGGAAATGTGGGCATCCAGCACGACCGGGGCGTTTTCAGCCACCACGAACATGAACTTGGGCGCGGCGCCGGGCTCGCAGAACTTCTTGGTGTATTGGGATGAAGACGAAACTCGCGAACTCGAGGACTCGAATCACATCGACAAATACGCGGGCGGCAAGACGACTCGTCTCTTGACTGCCTCTGGGGTCACCTCCAACAACGGCACGAAGTCGACACCCGCGCTGACTGCCGACCTGTACGGTGACTGGCGCGAGGAAGTGGTGTGGCGTACTTCGGACAGCAGCGCGCTGCGCATCTACACCACGACCGCAGTGACCGCGCGCCGCATCTACACCCTGATGCACGACCCGCAATACCGAATGCAGGTCACCTCCGAGCAAACTGCGTACAATCAACCGCCGCACACCGGGTTTCACATCGGCAGCGGTATGGTCGCGCCGCCCGCGCCCAAGATCATCGTCAAGTAGTGCGCCGGGTGCCGAACTGCTTACGGCGACTCCTGGGGGGTCTGAGCGTCACGCTCGGGCTCTTGGTTCCTGCGCCCGCGAGCGCGCACGATCCGTTCGAGATCACCACGGACGCCCACCTCGAGCAATACGGACTCGGCCTTCACACGACGCTGTCGCTCGACAGCGCCGCGCGCATTTGCCTCACCAGCGCCGCCCCTGCGCGTCGCTTTGCGGTCGGGGAATTTCCTCAATTCCGCGCTCAATTCGAGCGTTGTGCGCGCGAGTTTTTCGCGCTCAGCGTCGCTGACGAACGGCTGCCCGTGCGCTCGCTGTCGTTGCAGCTGAGCCCCGAGGACGACCTCGAGATGCGCGTCATCTACGATCGGCCCAGCAAGAGCCCGCTGGCGTTCGAGACATCGACGCTGAACGGTCTGCCGTCGGGCGCCGGGATCGTGCTGACCGTGACGGGAAGGCGCAGCTTCTTGGGTCAGAAGGTGCTGCGCCCGGACGATGCGCGTTTCGAGTGTTCAATCACAACTGAGGGTGAATCCGTGGGCGGGGCACCGCAGGCGTCGTCCGAACCGGTCGCGCCGAGCGGCGAGCACACGAGCGGCATTCGCTTCCTCGACGTCGTGCTGGCTGTCGCGGTCCTAACCATGGGCGCGATCCTCGCGTTGCGTAGCCGCCGTTAGCGCGTCACGAGTTTCAGTCCCGAGCCGGAGCGTCCTGGGGGCCGCAGCGAGATCGACGGTGGTTTCGAGACGCGCACCGCCTGCAGCGGGAATTCGAAGCGAAAACAGCTGCCCTTGCCAGGTTCGGTTTGCACCGAAACCACGCCTCCCGCGGCGCGACACGCGGCTGATGCCGCGCCCAGCCCGATGCCGCGGCCCGAGATCTCGGTCACTTCGCTGCGTGTGCTCACGCCGTCTCGGAACATCAACGCGATCAGCTCGTCACGAGTGGTGGCAGAGAGGGTGATGGCTTCGGCCGTACGTTTCAGCTTCTCGAAGTCGACGCCGCGGCCGTCGTCCGCGAGCTCGATGGCAAAGCCGCCGCGGTCGAGCAGCACGCTGCGCAGCGTGACGCAGCCGGTGGCCGGCTTGCCGCAGGCTTCTCGCTCGTCGGCATCTTCGATGCCGTGATCGACGGCGTTCCGCGCAACGTGGATCAGCGCGCTCCAAAAGTCGTCGAGCGGCCCAGGAGTGATGCGCAAGTAGTGATGGTCGACGCGCACGTCCACGTGCTTGCCAAGCCCCTCCGCGACGCGATGGGCCTGCGATGCGAGGCGCTGCAGCAAGACCGAGGTCTTGGTCCACTTCCACGATTCCACGATCTCGAGCAGCTCGTTGTAGTCGCGCCGATCGCGCAGGCCGCCGCTCAATTCGCTGAGTTCGCGCTCGTTGACCTCGACCTGGCCGTCGGTCGTGAGCAGCTCTTCGATACGCGCGAGCCGCGAACGCCACAGCTCCGTGAGCGACTTACTCGCAGCGGCCGAGAGCGATTCTTGCGAATCCGCGAGCGCCTCTTCCAGCGCGTGGCAACGCCGAGCCACGCTCACCATCCCGCACACTCCGGCGTTTCCTTTCAGAGTGTGCAACGCGCGCTGCGCGACCTCGCGCGTGGGCTGATTGCGCAGCTCGAGCAGGAGCTTCTCGCCGTCGCGCACGAACACGCGGAAGCCTTGCTTGTCGCGCAACAGTTGGCCGAGCAGTTGGTGCTGTTCGCTCGCGTCTTGTTCGCGCGCTTCGATCGCCACTTGCTCGGTCACGTCGTGAATGACCAGGAGCACGCGCGCAAAGCGATCTTGCTCGAAGACCTGGCGCAGTGACATCGAGAACGTTTGCTCGCCGCGCTCGAAATGCCGAGGCAAGCACGCTGCACTCACCTCGAAAGGCATGATGTCTTCCGCGACCTGCTGAAAGCCGGCTTGGTAGGCGGCTTGGCGCTTCGCGTCGTTCGGGAACAGGTGCGCCCAGAGTGAGCGACCGCTCTCGGGGCGGCCAAACCAAGCGAGCGCCATTTTCGAGCTTTCACCCAGGATTTGCCCCGTCAAATCGACGGTGATCAGCGCTTCACTCATCGAATCGAGGACCAAGCGCATCGAGCGTTCGCGCTCGGCGAGCTCGGCCGAGCGCTGCACAACCAAGCCCTCCAAGCCCTCGTTCATCTGCTTCAGGTCGCGGCTGAGCGATTCGAGCTCCTGATTCTGTGCTCGGAGCCCGCCCACGCTTTCCCGCAAGCGGCGGGCCTGACGGGCTCCGACGAGCGCGGCCGCAAGAAACGCCAAGAGCGACAAGCCGCGCACGGTCCACAAGGTGCGCCGCGCGGAGCGCGTGGCACTCTGCGTCTCGTTGGCCACGATGGCCTCGGCTCGAGCGAGCTCTTGCGACAGCGCGAGCGCCGCTTGTTGGGTTCGCTCGCGCATAGCACTCGCGCGCTGCGCCTCTTCCAGACTGGCGCGCCGCAGTCGCACCAAGCTGTAGGGGTCGTCAGCAGCGCTGATCTGCACGGAGAGTGTGTCGAATTGGCTGCGCATGTCGCCGACTCGCTTGGCCGTCGGCGCGCTGGGGGATAGCGACGTCGCGAGCAGGCTCAGGTAGCTCTTGGCGCGACTGACGTTCTGTGTGAGCTCGTTGGCGACGACCGAGTTGAGTTCGTCTTCGTTCCTGCTCAGCGCAACCTTGCCGACGAGCTGACCGAGCTGCAGGACGGCCGTCATCACCTGCACGGCGGCGTCCTGCTGAGCGCGGGCATTTCCGTGCACGACTTGCTCGGGAGAGCCGCCCGCCTCGACTCGGCGCAGTTCGAGCACGAAATCCAAATGAGCGTTGCCCGCTACCGCGCGCGCGTCCTGGTTCAGTTTGTCGAGGCCAGTCTTTACTTGCGAGGCACGCTCGTCGAAATGCGTCTCGTTCGCGCGGCGCGCCTTGATGCTGTCGAACAGTTGCGCATCGTTCGCGAGCATTTCTCGAGCGCGGTCCGCGAGCTTTTTCGAATGCTGCTCGGCGTCGCGCGCGGACAGGAGCTCCGGGAGCACGTTCGCGAGGTCGCGCTGCGAATCGGCAAGCTTGCGTTCGATGCGGATGCGATCGGCCAGCGCGGTGAGCTCTTGCTCGCTGCTGGTCGAGCGCATCTTGGACTGGCGCTCGAACAAATCGGACATCGCGTGTTCGAGGCCAGTGATCGATTGCTGCGCCGGTACGCTGGAGCTGCCGAGCCGCTCGACCTTGCTGCCCAAGGCGCGCTCCACGATGAACAGCGTGAGCAACAGCACGGCCAGCAGAGAGCCTGCCGCGATGCCGAGCGAAATCAGATTGGCTTCGAGAGAGCGTCGCTTGCTCATCTGACCTGCAATTCCCGCCAATTCTGGAAGGCGCGAAACGAGCCCTTCTCGATCACCGTGGGCCACACGCTGGAGCTGAAGCCGTGGCGCGCCTTGCTCAGTGTTTGCGTGCCGCCGAGCCCGAGATCGAACGGCGCGCCGGATTCGGCTGCCTCGACGAAGTGCGCTGGAGTGAAGTCGCTGCCCATCTGTCGCAACACTTCGCTGAAGGCGCGCCCGACCAAGAAGCCCTCGAGGCTGACGAAGTTCGGCTCGAGTCCGGATTCGCGGTACTGCTCGAGTACGGGCAAATCCCCGGACCAGTGGGGCACGACTTGCGTCACCACCACGCCCTCGGCGTCGCCACCGAGTTCCTTGAGCAACTCGGCGCTACCGACGAACGAGACGTTGGCGAAGATCGCGTGTAGGCCGCTCTTGCGCGCCAGGCTGATGAACTTGGCGCACGGTTTCGCCGTACCCACCATGATCACCGCCTTGGGGTGTACACGCGGATCGAGGATGCGAGCGAGCCCGTCTTCCACGTCCAAGGTGTTGCGCGTGTAGCGACCGAGCGGCAATTGAGCCGTTTCGGTGAAGCCATGCGCGGCAAGCGCTTTGAGCGCACCGTTGTAACCCGCGTCGCCGTAGGCATCGTCCTGCGCGAAGAAAGCGATGTCGTGCGGGGCGAGCTTGCGGTCGTCGAGCAATCCGCGAACCATCTCGGCCGTTTCGTTCGCGTAGCTTGCGCGCACGTTGAACACGTAGCGATCGGGCGGGTCCTTGCGCAGCACACCGGCGCCGGTGAACGCCCCGAACAGCGGCACGTGCTTTTCGTTCACGATCGGCACGGTGACCACCGCCGTCGGGGTGCCTACATTGCCGACGATCGCCAAGACGTGCTCGCCGTCGATCAGGTGTCGCACGTTCGGACCGGTTTGCGCCGGTTCGTATTGATCATCGAGCGCGATCAGCTCCAGCTTGCGTCCCGATATCCCACCTTCGCGGTTGACCCGCGCGAAGTACGCCTCGACGCCCGCGCGCATGCCGAGCCCCAACCCTTGCGCGGGGCCGCTCAGGGCGGTCGACATTCCGACCTTCAAGGGCGGTGATTCGGCGCCCGCCTGAGTGGCAAATAGCAGCAGGCACAGCGCGGAAACCCCTGGTGAAATCTGACGCATCGCTGCTCTGCCTACGGTAGCGCCGAGTGGCGCCATAAGTCTGTTGCGCTTTTGTGTGAAAATACCGAATCTCTCGCACTAAACATCGAATTTGGGGCGACCGTATGTTGCCAGAGAAGGGCGTGTGCAGCGGCGGATTCGGTAGGAAAACCGCGCGCTATTCGCGTTCTGGGCAAAGCGACACTTAGTTTGCCTGCTGCGTGCCGTTTTTGATCGAGAGGAGTTCAGAGACCGTGCCCATCGTGCTGCTCAGCGAAAAGAAAACCGAACGGGAGGCGCTAGCGCGCGCGCTCGAACCGTTTCGCGTCGAGCCAGTGCAGGACGAAGCCACGGCTCTCAAGGTGATCGCGAGCCAATCCCCCCGGGTGATCGTGTTCGCGGTGCCGCCCAAAGGCGGCCCAGACCTCGCGCGGCGATTGCGCGCTGCCGATGCCTCGGGACAAGCATTCGTGATCGCGATCCTCGACGCCACCTCGTCAGGCAAAGAGGTGTCGCACTTGGTTGCAGCCGGGGTACACGACTTCATTCGGCGACCGGTGATCGATAGCGATCTGCTCGAGCGAATCAAGGCGCCCGCGCGCTTGATTCGCTGGGTGAAATCGCTGAAGCAGCCAGCAGCATTCGACTTTTCCGGCAAACTCGACCTCACGCAACTGCGCGCTTGGGCGAACCTGGGCGCGACCGTTGGCGAAGAGCTCTCGCAAATGGCCGGACAGACGCTGGTGGTGAGCGAGGGTTGGCCGGGTCAGCTCGAAGGCAAGCTGAGCAGCGCGACGCTGCCCATGTCCCTAGCGGGCGATCAGCTCGAGGTGCGTATTTCGATCGTCGCGGACGAGCGCGCGCTGGGCTGGATCCGCGAGACGTTGCTGGGTGATCCGAGCGCCGACCAGTCGGCGGCCGACGACGCACTGCGTGAACTCACCAATACCGCGTCCGGTGCCTTCAAGCGCTCGGCCGCGACCGAGAACATCGTACTCACGACGGGGTTGCCGGTCAGCGGTGGCAACGAGCAGTTTCCGGGTGACTGTACTTGCTGGTCCCTCTCCCTCGGGGGTGACGCCGGCTGCTTGGTGTTCACTGCCGAGATCAAAGAGCGTGAGAACCAGCGTGTGCCTGCCTCGAAGTTGACCGAGGGCATGGTCCTCGCGCACGACCTTCGCAACGATGGCGGCATCTTGCTGGTGCCCGCGGGCTCCCGCTTGTCAGGCACGAGCGCGGCGAGGCTCGCGAAGATGCTGGGCGACAGCATCTATCTCGAAGTCGCGCCCGCCGCCTGAGAGCCTATCCCAATAGGCTCTTAGCTCCGCTACTTCAAATACGCGGCGAGGCCGAGCTTCTGATCACGCACCGCTTGTGCGACGAGGCCCGCAATCTGCACGGCACCAGACGTGTCGAAGTGGGTGTGATCGTCGCAAAAGAACGTGCCCACGGCGCCGGTGGTCGACGCGCTGACATCGCTGCCTCCGGGGATGGGGCAGAAGCCGAGCGATTGATAGAGCGTGGTGCTCAGCAGATTCAGGTCGATCACGGGCACTCCGAATTGCGTTCCGGCCTCTTTGGTCGCGGTCACGTACGGTTCACGTGTGCCCTTGCTGACCGTGCTCCCGGAGCAGGCAATTTGGCTCACTGGGGTGATGAATACCGGCTGAGCTCCGTGATCTTTGGCGGCTTGCGCGAGCATGCCGTAGCTGGTCTTGAAGGCGTTCGCACCGACGTGGCGCGGGCAGGCCGAATCGCCGTCGTTGATGCCGAATTGAATGAACAAGTAATCCCCGCTCTTCATGCCGTTCAGCATCGCCGTCCAGCGCGCTTGCACGGTAGGATTGCCCTGTGCGTCCTTGCCGAGGTTGCACTCGCCGGCGCTGTCTTTGGTGTCCTGCACGTCGTACAGCCAGGTGCGCACACTGCGACCGCCAACCGCGCTGTTTGTGACTGCGACTTTAGCGTTGAAGAGCGCTTTGAATTGCCCGCCCCAACCGATGGGGCAGGGCCCGCCGTTGGCGACCGTCGAGTCGCCTGCGATCCAGATGGTGATGTTTGGCTGCGTGCCGCTCGAACCGCCGCCACTCGCGCTACCCGCACTGCCCGGCGCTCCACCGGAGTTCGCACCGCCAGTGGCCGAGCGACCACCGCTACCGCTCGCGCCGCTGCTGCTCGAACTGTGACCTGCGCTGCCCGCCTGCGCGCTCACTCCTCCGGTTGCGCTCTGTCCCCCACCGCTTGCGCTCGTCGAGCCGCCCGCGTTCGTGCCGGCCTGGGGCGAGACCACGCCGCTGCCCCCACTATTGGCCGCGCCGCCTCCACCGTTCGTCGGGGTACCGGCCATTGTCCCGCCTACGCCACTGCCCGCCGCTTGCGTGTCCGTTCCCGAGGATTGGTTCGAGCTACAGCCGACCAAGGCAAGGGAACTGGCCAATCCCAGCAGCAGCGCGCGTCTTAGTGACAACCGAGGGCTCATCGATCAGCTAAGGGGACAGCCGACGTCGGCCTTTTCACTTCGTTGCGGGGGCTGCTGCGTAGGCCTCGCCGAGGGCGGTCAGTGCGCCAGAGTCCTCGTTCAATTCGCAGTTCGTGGTCCACGGGTACCAAGCGTAGCGCTCCAAGCGCGGATGCTTGGCGAACACGGCGAGAGCCCCTTTGTAGAACGCGAGTACGCCTTCCTTGGTCGGGGCGCTGTCGTGCAAACAGGACCACTCCGTGATCCAAATCGGCCGATTGCCGGCGAAGCCTTCGGCGTACTTGATGTAGCTCTCGAGCTGCGACGCGCTCGCGTCGCACGAGCCGGCATTCCAGCCGTACCAGTGAATGGCGATGAAGTCGTCGCGCAGCGTGGTGTCGGCGGCGAGCTTGGCCATGTAGTCCTTGAACCAAGTTTGTCCGGTTGTATTGGCTTGCGTGGCCGGCGTGCCCACTTGCAACGTTGCCACGTCGAACCCCGGCAAGAGCGAGATCGCGGTCGTCGTCGATAGGTTCGATTGACCGCTATTGTCGGGCTCGTTGAAGCCGAGCACGTAACGATAGCCCTTGCTCACCATGCTCGCGATCGCGCTCTGGATGCCCGAAGCTGATTGCTCGGCTCCCGTGTGGCCCCAAATCATCGGCACGAACTCGCCGCCCTTGCCGTCTTTGCAGGGCTCCTTCTCGTTCTGCTCCCAGTTGTAATACCAGGAGACATTGAGCGCGGTTCGCGCTGCACACGGTGAATTGGCGACGCCTTTGAATGGCTTACCGCCCGAGGTCGCGGCTGAGCCCGCGGAGCCTCCGCTGCCGTTCGCGCCCGCGCGACCTCCCGAACCGCCATGCGCACTATTCGTATTGCCGCCGACAGCGGCGCTCATGCCTCCGTGCCCATTCGAGCCGCCGTTCGCGCTGCCGGCGACGCTCACGCTCGCCCCGGCAGTGCCGCTATCCGTGCCACCAAGAGCGACTGCTGAGCCGCCACTTGCCGAAGCCGCCCCGCCGCTGCTCGCTCCTGCGTTCGTGTGCTCGTCGGCTCCGCCGCCGCTCGGCGAACCCGTGCTCTGAGTGGCCGCACTTCCACCACATGCGGATATGGCGAGTGTCAGCGCACACGCACCAAGCAAGCAACTCCTGAGCATTGCGCATAGGGTAACACGCGCCGCCTTTACCCGTCTTGGAAGCTAGACATCGGCAAGGGGCGCCGGCCACTGCGACGGCGCCACGCTTTGACGCAGGTTCGTGCGTGACGAGCGAACGTCGATGCCGACACAATCCGACATTCCGCGCCATCGTTGCCAAGCCCCCACGTACTCGCGCGGCCCAGCAGGAAAACATACGTGAAAGCTGGGCTAAGTAGCTGTCACGCGCGGCCGAGCGCGCACTTCGGGCGAAAAAATCCGGGCGACGCGCCCTTCGTCCGCGATCGTGTTAGCTTTGAGACAGTGGACTCGTCTGGTTCCGGCTCATCGAAGAACGGCCCTCCGCGCAACAACCGCCTACTGCGGCTGAAGATGGGGTTTCGCACGTTGCTCCTCAGCGCTGGCTCGATCACCATTGGCCGCAAATCCACCTGCGATCTCGTACTCGACGATCCGCAGATCTCGCGCGAACACGCGCGCGTGATCGTCAGCGATGCGAGCGCGGCGATTCAAGACTTGAGCAGCGGTAACGGCGTCCAGGTCAATGGCCGCCGCATCACGGGCCTACAGCGCCTGGTGATTGGCGATCGCATTCAGATCGGCACGCATACCATCGAGGTGATTGGCCCGAGTGACACCGGGCCGAGTGTGCACGACGAAAGCGAAATCACGCGCATTGGCAAGGTCCCTGGCGAATTCTCGGATGAGCGCCCCACCGGCGTGAAGCCGAACCCGCGCAAGCCGTGAACTGAACGCGCGCGTACCCGCATCGGGCGCGACCAGGCAGGAAATATGGCGTGTTTGTGCCGCACGCAGCGTGCGCGGACAAACGCGGGCAGGTCGATTTTTATTGATCTCAAAGCGAGAGAAAAACGCGTACTGGATTTTTCCAGCGGCAAATCTTGTTCGCCTCGACCGCCCTCAAATGATACCGGATCCAGATGCTGGTCCCCAAGCCGCGTTATTTCTTCAGCCTTTCCGTTGCCGGCTCGCTCTTCGCGTTGGCGCTCAGCTCTTGCGATAGCGGCAGCATCACGAATGACGCTGCTGGTGGTTCGATGAGCTCCGTTGCAGGAACGCGCGCGATCGCGGGTTCCGCTGGCACGCCGGGCGTCGTCGGTTCGGGCGGTCAGAGTGTCGTCGCGTCCGGCGGTTCCGGAACCGACCCGACTAGCGCTGGCGGTGGCTTCTCCGTGGGTGGCGTTGGCCCTGTCAGCGGCAGTGGCGGAAGCGGCGGCATGACACCGCCATGTACTGATATTCAGAACCCCGATCACGCGGGCGAACCGTGTTCGATTTGGCCGGAATACGATGCCGCGAACCCGCCCTCGATGGCGAAAAATTGCGGTGCTTCGTGGTTGACTGGCGCGGGCTACTGCTTGAAGAGCTGCGGCATCTGCAAAGACTCTTCGAGCTCCGGCTCCGGTGGCGGGAGCAACGGCTCTGGTGGCAACGGTAGTGGCGGCATGTACAGCACGGGCCTCGGCCCCGGACCGACACTGCCGGATGTTCCGACGTCGAACAAGGTGATGTGGGCGAGCCGCTATTGGGATTGCTGCAAGCCGCACTGCTCGACCAACGGCAACATCAAGTCCTGCGGTGCTGACGGCGTCTCGCAGAACGGTGGTGGTAGCGCATGCAGCGGTGGCTCCGCGTACACCTGTTACAGCCAGGCGCCGCGCGCCGTCGGCGACAACGTTGCGTACGGCTACGTCGCAGTGCCGAACCCGCAATGCGGCACTTGCTACAACCTCCAGTTCACGGGCACCGGGCAATTCAACGCCAAAGACCCGGGTTCCGTCTGGCTCACCAACAAGCACATGATCGTCAAGGTCAGCAACACCGGCGGTGACGTAGCAGGCAATCAATTCGATATGATGATTCCCGGCGGAGGCGTGGGCCAAAACGCCAACACCTGCACGGGTCAGTGGAAGTTGAGCTCCTCGGATCTCGGCCCTGTCCAAGGCGGTTTCCTCACCGCTTGCACCGGCTCATACGCCGAAAAGAAAGAGTGCGTGCGCGCAAAGTGCATGAAGCTCCCGGACGGCGATCTGCGCAAAGGCTGCATCTGGTTCGTCGACTGGTACGGCGCCGCCGACAACCCCAACTTCCGCTACGAATCCATCCAATGCCCCAGCGACATCTAACCCGTCGCTGAGCTCCCGCGAGCGCCTTCTCGAGAGTGGGCGCTCCCAATCCCGCATCGCACCTCGAATCCCGCCACTGTTCCCGCCGCGTTTGCGCTAGCTGCACGCGGCGCAGCACGGTGTGAGTCCCTGAACGGCTCCCTGAGTGATTGACCGCAGAGCCGCAGAGGCCGCAGGGCGCTCAGCGCGTCCCAGCACGTCCCAGCACGGCATAAGGTACACCGCAGGTCCACTGAGCCATTGGGGTTCGCGAGCGCAGACCAAGCTCGAATTTGTCTACGACGCGACCGTCGAGCTTCTGCGCAACGATCCGCCGCCCAAGGCAACCCCCAAACTCCCTTCTGATCTCTGCGGCCTCTGCGGCTCGGCGGTTCAATTCTCTTGGAGTCGATCCGCGACGGCTTAGCCGGCGATGGCGTTTTTGGCGTATTTTATGGAGCCGTTGTCGTTGAAGTCGGGGGTTAGGGTTTCTGCGTCTAGGCCGAGGGCGACGCCTAGGGTTTTGGCGGCGGCGATGTGGGTGTCGGCGCGGGGGATGTCGCCGCCGCTCGGTTTGGACGCGCCGCTTGCGCTGTCGATGTCGGAGGCGACGAAGGCTGCGTTCAGCGGCGTGCAACCGCCGGTGACTCCGGGCGCGA
Source organism: Polyangiaceae bacterium (assembly GCA_035634635.1). Lineage (GTDB taxonomy): Bacteria > Myxococcota_A > Polyangia > Polyangiales > Polyangiaceae > PMG-095. The sequence goes on along the minus strand of DASQCO010000064.1, from coordinate 83 downwards.
CGTTCTTGCCGATCATCACCATGACCGAGTGATTGCCGAAGTGATCGCGCCCGCTTCGACCGGACACTTTGGCGGTGCCCGCG
>DASQCO010000063.1:0-56870 GCA_035634635.1 Polyangiaceae bacterium | reverse complement strand
TGCTTTGCAGAGCCCACAACCGCTTTCACGCTCGACAATGCTTTGGAGCGCTACATCTCGCAGCAAAACTCGCCGTCAAGCGGGCGCGCTCTTCTGGCGCCTGAAATTCAAAGGGCTCGGCGCATGAGACCGATTCGCAAGAGAATTGCCGGCGAAGAGACCGATCGCGCCGCGCGAGAATGCCCGGAAAGTGGCGCTGTCCGCTCGCGCCGGACAAGGCCCATTTCCGGACAAGGTTGCTCCGCGAGGCCACGCTTCCGCGGCAACGTTCGCGCCGACGATGAGCTCCGACGCCACCTGAAAGGAGCGTGACTGCTCACCCCCCGGGAGCACGCCGCATACTCGCCCGTGTCCCCGCGCGGCCGTCAGAGACGTGACCAATCATAAGAAACGCCAAAACGCCAGAAGAGGGAGAGAAGAGAAAGATTTGGGGGTTCACGCTGAGCTCGCTCTCCGACGGAGATCTCGTCGATTGACGCCGCTGGCGGAAAGCGAAGTCACAACGACGAACCGCAACGGATAGAGCGCCCCCAATCTCTGCTGCCTCTTCTGGCGTTTTGGCGTTTTGGCGGCCAATCCCTTCGTCAAGCGACGCACCCCGACGTCATCTACGCCGCCGTGGGCGCGTAGTGGGACGGACGGCAACACGCCGGGAACAGGGCCGCGCTTCGAGGTGCGTTGCTGGATCGCGAGCGCCCACTCTCCCAAGAAACGAGTGGGCCAGCGCGCTTGTCGGATCAGCCCTTGAGTTTGCGGCGGGCGCGGACGCCGGCGGCTAGGCGTTCTAGGACGGGAACGGTTTCTTCGAAGCCGAGGCAGGCGTCGGTGATGCTTTGGCCGTGAGTGAGGGATTTGCCAGGGACGACGTCTTGGCGACCTTCGACCAGGTTGCTCTCGATCATGACGCCGAAGATCGCTTGGCTGCCGGAGGCCACTTGTTCGGCGAGCGATTCGCCCACGCGGACTTGGTTCTTGTGGTTCTTTTGACTGTTGGCGTGGCTGCAATCGACCATCAGCGACGGGCGCATGCCGGCTTTGCCGAGCGCAGCCACTGCATCGGCGACGGGTTCTGCAGCGTAGTTCGGGCCTGAGCGACCACCGCGCAGGATCAAGTGACAATGCGGGTTGCCACGCGTCGAGACGATCGCGGCCAAGCCTTGTTTGGTCACGGACAGGAAATGGTGCGGAGCCGACGAAGAGCGCACGGCGTCGACCGCGATTTGAACGTCACCGCTGGTGCCGTTCTTGTAGCCCACGGGCATGCTCAAACCGCTGGCCAATTCGCGATGCACTTGGCTCTCGGTCGTGCGCGCGCCGATCGCCCCCCACGACACGAGATCGGCCACGAATTGCGGCGAAATCGGGTCGAGGAACTCGGTCGCCGTCGGCACGCCAAGTTGCACGACGTCGAGCAAGAATTTGCGAGCCACACGCAAACCGAGGTTGATCGAAAAGGAGCCGTCGAGCTTGGGATCGTTGATCAGGCCCTTCCAGCCGACTGTCGTGCGCGGCTTCTCGAAGTACGTGCGCATCACGATCTTGAGATCCGCGCGCAGCGCCTCGGCCACGGTCTTGAGCCGCTTGGCGTATTCGATGCCCGCCTCGGGATCGTGAATCGAGCACGGGCCGACCACGATCACCAAGCGGTCGTCTTCGCCCATCACGATGCGCGCGACTTCAGCGCGGGCCTCGGCGATGAGTAGGGTATCCGCCTCGGAAACCGGCAGCTCCTCCATCAAGATGGCGGGCGGGATCAGCGGCCTGAGGCTCTCGATACGAACGTCGTCGGTCGTGTGAAACATGAATCTCTGAGGGTGTTGGTGGGCCGAGTCGGCCAGACGCGGCGGCACTGTGCCATCTCAGGCGCGGACCGCAAAGTACCCCACCTTGGTGAGGCCTGCAGCGCTCGGCGCAGCCTCGAAATCGGCCAAAGCGCGCCCCAACAGGTGCAACGAGCGGTGGCCCGGGAAATACGGGGGCGCTGGAAAAGCGCGCAGCCGCCCGCGCTGAACCGTTTTTTCGACGGCGTTTGCGTCGAACATCAGCGTGTTGTGCACCCAGCCGGCCCCGCTTTGCACGTCCGCCAAAGTGACACTCGGGTGCCCGCCCCACGGCGCAGTCACGAGCGCGTAGCCGGCCGCCGGCCAATGATTGATCGCGACCGTGCCGTAGCGCAGCTCGGCGATCGCGTTCTCGAGCGCTTTCGACAGCGCCGGGTCGCGCTCGGTGCGCGGCGTGACGTACAGCATCGCGTTCAGCGTGCCCCACAGGCGCTCGTTGGCGAACTCGGTCGCGCTCACTAGAAATTCGACCGGATCTGCGCTGCCCACGCTGACCTCGCTCAAGATGCTGCAGAACGGTTCGACACTGAACTGCGGTGCAGCGGACTGCGGATCGAGTTCGGTAATCAACGTCCAAGGCAATTGCCCGGATTCAGCGGTTCCGAGGCGCGTGATGTGTTCGGCGCCCTGGGTCAATGACTCGTAACGCGCTGCCGCGCCCGGATAGTACGCTCTGCGCGGCGGGATTTTGGCGAGCTCCGCTTCCAAACGCGCGAGCAGCGGCTCGCGTTGCTCGAAGCCTTTCGCCGTGATCAACATCTTGGCCGCGTTGCAATTGAACGACGCATTTTGCACGATCATGCCAGCCAGGCCGCGCGCCATCGTGTCGAGCTCGGCGTCACTGTACTTTCCGGGCACGACCAAGACCGGGCTGATGTTGCCGAGCTCACTCGTGACCGGCTTGTCGAACAGCGGAGTGCCCTGTTTTTTGCGCGCGGCTCGCTCTGCATCGCCTGGACCCCAGACGATGCGATCGTGCGTCTCGAGCGAGCCGGTGATGTGCAGCTCATCGATCGCTGGGTGCGCCACCAAATGCGCGCCAACGTCGGGTCCGCCGTAGACGATGCGCAGGTAGCCGCGCGAGATCAGCGGCGCCATCGCCAGCTCGAACAAGGGGCCCAAGTAAGCATTGACCGGGCTCATCTTGAGCAAGCACACGCTGCCCTCGACGAACGACTTGTAGATCACGTCGAGCACCGGAATGGACGCGACGTTGCCCGCGCCGAGCACCAAGGCCACGCGCCCCTCGGGCTCGCGCTGCTTGTAGAAGCCCGCCTGAACTTCGCCCAGCTTCGTGACGTCCACGTTCGGCGAAAGCCACGTTTTCGCACGGAACGGCGCGTACAAAAGTGAGTCGTACCATTCGTGCGGGGTCACCTCGACCGCTGCGTTGCCTTGCACCGTGAACGAAACGCGCCCTGGGTCGATGATGGGCGCTCCAGCGCGCCGCACCTGATCGAGCGAGTCTGCCAGCTGTTTCAAATTGCGAATGATGGGCACGGGGCCCGCGACCCATTCCTCACCCTCGAGGGGCGAGCCCCACTGAACGCCCTTGGCAACGCAGGCAGCTTCCACCATGCGCGGTGAAAGCTCATGAAAACGGCTGCCCATCTCACGGAGCCACGCCACCTTGTCGGCGAGCGGCGCGCACGCGAACGACGTCGCTCGCTCCTTCAGGACGCTCAGCGCCTGCTCCAGCTCGGGAAAACCGGTATCCGCCGGCGCCTCTGGCTGACCGCTGGTCGTCATCACACTCGCGGAAGATGCGCCCATGTTTCAATGACATAACCCCTGCCGGGCAGCGCGCCTAGCCGCATGCCCCGTCGCATGACCGCCGGCGCGGAAAATGAGCTAGCATCGGCCCCAGCGTCGGCTTGGCCGAGACCGCCCCGAACATGTCGAACTCACCCACGTTGCCGCCGGCTGCTGAGCCACAGCGAAAACCGACACCCCTGCCTGTCTTGGCGAACGAGAGCGATGCGCGCTTGCAAGCCGCGCTCGCCGCGAGCGCGCGCGCGGACGCCAGTTTGACCGGTCTGTTCCGAGCCATTCAGCAGTTGGGCAACGGCCTGGGCGGAGCTCGCGAAGCCAATGAATCTCTAACGCTCGAGCTGGAGGGCCTGCGTGATTTGCTCGGCGTGGCCAGCGAACAGCAACAGATCTTCGAGCGCAAGATCAGCGAGCTCGAACAGGTGTTGGACCGAACGCGCAAAGAGCACTCGCAAGAGCGCGGCTACCTGATCGACCAGCAGGATCTATTTTTGGTCAAATTGCTCGACGAGCAAGAGCTCGAATTGAAGCAACGCGACCTCGCGCTCGAGGCCCTGCGCGGTCGTCTGGCCAAGTTCGAAGAGCGCAACCAGCTCGCTCTCGCGCCAACGATGATTCAAGAGAGCGCCCCGACACCGCCGGTCACGCTCGTCGAACCGGAGCAACCTCCAGTATCGACACTCTCCAAGTTGGAGCGAGCCGAACGCGACGAGCTGGAACGCACCGCGCAAAAGCTGGCTGAAGATCGCGAACGCGCGCGCGAAACCGTCTCGCGCCTGCAAGCCCAGCGGGATGAAGCGCAAGACACCGTGGTCCGCATCGGCCGAGAGCGCGACGAGCTGCTGTACGAGATCCATCGCCTGCGCAGTGAGCTCGGCGGCCCGCGCATTCCGCTCTCGACTCGCCCGCCATCGGGCGAATCCCGTTCGAGTTCAGGGCGCATGCCCGCAGCTCAATCACTCTCACAACTGGAGTTGGAAGCGCGCCTCGGTCAGCCAGGCGTCCCCTCGAGCGCTCCGAGCGCGAGCGCGACGTTTCCGACCGCGGGCCACGACTCCCAACGTAGCCAGCCGATCAGCAGCATCCTGAGTCCGCCCGCCGGCACCCCGTTCACCGCGCCCCTTTCCTCACGTCTCTCGCCGCCTCCATCGCGTCTCTCGCCGCCCCCTCCCGCGCAGCCATCAATCCCTCCAGAGGAGTTGCGTCACACATTGACGAGCACACTCGTCTCGTCGACGGGCCCGACGTCATCGGAGCCGCCAGTCGAGAGCCGCTCGTCCCCGCTCAAACAAAAGCCCGACGCCAGCACGCGCCCCCTAGTCGGCTACTCCCTGGGCACCGGCAGCGTCAAACCCGAAAGCCTAGAGAGCGCAACACACCTAACTCCCCACCCGCCCCCGAGCAGCGGCAAACGCTAACCCCCACCCCGACATCGGGACGTTCGAAAGAGTGGGCGCCCGCGCCCCAGCATCGCACCTCGAAGCCTGTCACCGTTCCCGGCACATCGCGTGCCCACGCGGAATACACGATCGCCGCGCGGGCATTCCGAGATGACGGCACAGGAACACTCCCTGAATTTGAACCGCCGAGCCGCAGAGGCCGCAGAGATCTGAGGGAGATTTTGGGGGCGCGTTGGGCGTCGGAGCTGCGCGTGATCTAGGACGTGACGCGACGTATTGAGTAACCCCCAAATCTCTGCTCCTTCAGGCCTCTGCGGCTCGGCGGTCAGTCCCCTCCCCTCCCCTCTCCTCTCCACTGTTCGCGACGCCGAAGGCTTTTCTGAGGAAGGTTTTGGGGGAGGCGTTGGGCGTCGGAGCTGCGCGTGATCTACGACGTGGCGCGACGTATTGAGCAACCCCCAAATCTCTGCTCCTTCAGGCCTCTGCGGCCTCTGCGGCCTCTGCGGTTAATCCCTCTCCTCTCCACTCGTTCGCGACGCCGAAGGCTTTGACGGGGAATGACGTGGTGCGTGACCATCAATAAAGATCCTGGGGGCGCGATTTGGTCCTGATTTGTGCCTCGGGGTGTCTTGGCGGTGCTACTAGGAGCGCCTTCCATGAGTCGCGACGCTGAGTTGGTACCGGGTGCTGACGCCTCTGTTGAGGTGGTTGGGCGGGGAGTGCTCGTGCGCGTGGGGTTGTTGTGTATTGCGGGCCTTGTGTCGTTGTGGGTGACGAAGCTTTCGTTGTTTGCGGCGGTGGGTGCGTTGCTCGGGTTCGTGTCATTGCCTGCGGAGCCGCGGCGGCAAGTGGTCTGGTTCAAGGTCGCGCTGGGTGTGGCCGGCGTGTGCGCGATGTTTGGCACGTTCCAATTCCTGCGCGTCGAGGCCATGGCCGGGATGGTCGACGGAGGGACGACCGCGGCGGAGCAGCGCGTCGTGTCGCGCTTGCGCGAGATCTTGTTTGCCGAGGATGCTTGGCGGAAAAACGCCTACTACGATCCGGATGGCGATCACGTGGGCTCGGCGGGGTTGCTCGGTGAGCTGACCGCGGAGATCGGCGCGCGCGGTGGCAAGCGCGTGGAACCGGCGGTCATCGAGGGCTATCCGAAGCTCGTCGATACGCGGCTCGGACCTGCAGCAGAAGTGGGCGGCTTTTTGGTGCTCGTTTGTTTGCCGAAGCAAGGCGGCGGCTACACCGCCAAACCCGGTGACGCCATCGACGATGAAGCGGCCGAGCGTCACTTTTACGCCTATGCTTGGCCGGCTGAGCGTGGCCAAGGCTTGACGAACGCGTACTTCTTGGACGAACACGAACGAATCTTGCGCGCCGATAGCCAAGAGCTCGAACCGCGGCGGCTGATCGGCGTGGACGCACCGCCGAGCTGCGATGACGTATCGGCACAAGCCACCGCCGCTGATTGGCGCGTGTGGCGCCACAAAAAGCCGCGGGCGACCTTGCCCTACGACAAACCGTGAAGCGCGATGGACGAACAGTACAAAAGTGATTTGAACCGCGACGTGAAGCCCGCGGCCCTAGGTGAGTTTTCAGCGCTCGAGATCGGGCCGATGCGCGTCTGGCCACCGGTCGTGCTCGCGCCGATGGCTGGCGTCACGAACTATCCATTTCGCTCATTGTGCCGGCGCTTCGGCGCGGGTTTGTACGTGAGCGAGATGATCACCGCGCGGCCGCTGGTCGAGGGCAACCAAAAGACGCTGCGCATCGCTGATTTCGGACCGGAAGAAAACCCACGCAGCTTGCAGTTGTACGGCGTCGATCCGTACTACGTGGGTGAGGCAACCAAGCGCCTCGTCGGTGAAGGGCGCGTCGATCACATCGACATGAACTTCGGTTGCCCGGTGCGTAAGGTCACGAGCAAAGGTGGCGGCGCGGCGATCCCAGTGAAGCCCAAGTTGCTGGCCGCGATCGTGCGCGCGTGCGTGCAAAACGCCGGCGCGGTGCCGGTCACGATCAAGTTCCGCATGGGCATCCACGACCAGCTCTTGACGTTCCTGGACGCGGGTCGCGTCGGTGAAGCCGAGGGTTGTCGCGCTGTCGGTTTGCACGCGCGCACCGCGTCGCAACTGTACGATGGCGAAGCGCGCTGGGAAGCGATCGCTGAACTGAAGCAAGCCGTCCGCCGCATCCCCGTGCTCGGCAACGGCGACATCTGGGAAGCCGAAGACGCGCTGCGCATGATGCGCGGCACCGGTTGCGACGGCGTGATCGTCGGTCGTGGTTGCCTCGGACGCCCGTGGTTGTTCCGCGATCTGGTCAGCGTGTTCGACGGACGTGAACCCGAGAATCCGCCGCTGCTCGGCGGCATCGTCGAGATCATGCTGGAGCACGCCACACTGCTCAGCAATTGGTTCGGTGAGCGCATGGCGATGCGCTCATTTCGCCGGCATTCGACCTGGTACACCAAAGGCTTCCGCGGCTCCGCCGAGCTCCGCCAAAGACTCATGCAAATCGCCACACTGTCGGATTTGCATGCAGCCCTTGCCAACATCGATGGCAGTCAGCCCTTCCCGCCCTCGGCAATGCGCGTGCCACGCGGCAAGGGCTCGGGCACCCAAGACGTCAGTTTGCCCGAGAATTACTTGCTCGATCGCGACGATGCGACGCCCCCCAGCGCCGACGCCGAGGACGAATTTTCCGGCGGTTGAGCGGGTGTGCCATCCGTTGTGCCAACCCGCCACGCGGCGAGAATGGCCGTTCCGATTTCGACACCCAGAAACTGAATCGAAACGTGAGCCCGGGCTTACCGTAGCTGTCACGTGACGGGAGTCCGAGTCGCGTGTACGCTTCACGGCGTCCAACAGGCATTGCCCACCCTGGCAGTAAGGACGTCTGCATGCGAGCTCCTCAATGGGTCAGTGAGTTCTTCGAATGGCGCTGGGCGCCGTGCGTTGGTCTAACCGCGGGCTCGCTGGCGTTCGTCGCGTTCGCGCTGATTTTGATTCCAACGCACTTCGGTGAGGCGCGCGTCGTGAGCACGTTGAGCGCATACGATGACCTCCGACCACAGCGAGCCATCTTCAGCTCGGCCTTGCCGAGACCCGAGACCGGTGGTGCTGATGACGACCATCGAGCCGAACTCGCACGCAATGCGCGCATGGCCCGCGTGTCTCCCCCGTCGCCGCGCAATCCCGCAGCGAGCGCGCCGGCTCCGGCGACAGTGCAACGCGGTTTCTCGCCGGTCCTCGAGCGACCCGAGCCGCTGACCCCGCCGCCCGCGCCGCCACCGGTTCCCCCGCCCGCGCCAGTGGCCACGTTGACCGCGGCGGTTGCGGTGCCCGCGCCTGTCCCCGCAGCAAACGCGAGCGCCGAGCCTCCCGCTCCAATGCCTGGTACGGTGGTGGTGATCCAGCCCGAAGCCGGCGGACCCGCGCGTGAAGTGACGAATCAATGAGCGAAGTGTGGTGAACCGTTGACAGAGTCGGTGCGACTCGATCGCTTCTTGTTTGCTTCGCGCTTGTTCAAATCGCGCACGCTCGCTCAGAGCGCCTGCGAGGCGAACCACGTGCGCGTCAACGGCGTCCCTGCTCGCTCGAGCCACGCGCTGCGCGTGGGCGACGAGATCCGCGCATTTTCCCCACGAGGCAACATCGTCTGGCAGGTGTTGCAGCTCACGGACAAGCGCCTAGGCGCGCCGCAAGCCCGCTTGCTGTATGAAGATCATTCGCCGCCCCCTCCGCCCAAGGAAGAGCGCGTCGCAGTGCGCGCGCGCGGAGCAGGTCGGCCAACGAAGGCGGAGCGCCGCGCTACGGAACGATTTCGCGGCGACGACTGAGCGTCAGCCAAGCGACACCGAGCATCCAGCCACTGAGCAACGCTGCGGCGAGCTTCTGCACCGCGGGCACGAACAGCGGCGCCGACTCGTGCGCGTACAAGGCGCGGACGAATATCGCGGCGTGCACGCCACCGGCGACGAGTGCGAGCGCACCGAGCAGGCCGAGCACGCGCGCACCTCGATCCCCGCGGAGCAGCCCCCAGACGGCGCACAGCGCGGCGACGAGCCCGAACCCACCGGCAACCAGCGAGAGCCAGGCGTGCAGGTCGCCAAAGAGCTCCGAGGGCGTGAACGGCACGGCGAGGTAACAGAGCACCGCGCATTCGCCAAGGACGCGCACCCAAGTCCCGAGCCTACCTGGAGGCCCGAAAAAGCGCGGCACCAGCCAAAAGAACCCCGCAAGGGCCAGGGCAAAGCACGACATCGAAAGCTGGGCGAGCCGCGAGCCCAGGGGGTTCTTCACCCCTGACAGTGACACCGGCTGCGTGAGATCGCAGAAGTAGTTGGCGAAAAAATGGTACCCCGGGGCCGTCCGATCGAGCCAATTCCCGCCGGGATAGACCGCGGCTGCCGCGATAAATAGGGCGCAGAACGACAGCCACGAGAGCGCGATCAGGAGCGCGCACCGAACGGGCCCGACGTCACTGCCGCGGTTGACACACTCGCGCACACCGTAGCCTAGAGTCGCACCTGCTTTGCCGGCAAGCCCGCTCGGAAACGGACGCGAAATGCCCAATGTGGCACGCTGTGAAAACTCATGCTGAGACGTGCCCTGGCAGATCCCTCGGATCCGGACTCCGTCTTCTTGCCACGGGCCGAAGCCGAAGCGGAGACGCCGGAGCCAGCGCAGTATGCAGCGAAGCGACGTCTGTCATCGCGACCGCCACCCATCCATCGCTCGTCGCACCCACCGCCATCGGCGCCGGACCGCGTCGATCAGACTTGGGTTTCGCAAATCTTCGCCAACATCCAGCTCGATGGCGGACTCGCGCACGCGCGCTTCGGCGAGTACACCTTGCGCACGGCGCTACAGCCCGTGCTCAGCCTCGCGCATCACAAGCCGGTCGGATACGAAGCGCTGTTGCGCGCCTACGATGCTCGAGATCGCTTGGTCTCGCCGCATCGCATGTTTCGCAAGGCGGGTGACGACGCGATTGCGCTAGACCAAATCTGCCGCGCGTTGCACTTGCAGAACTGCGTGTTGCAAAGCGCGAACAACCATTGGATCTTCCTGAACGTCAGCCCGGCATTGATTTTGGAAGGGCATTCGACCCGCGCCATCCTGCCACGCGTACTCGAACACTATGGGGTACCCGCTCATCGCGTAGTCGTCGAGATCTTGGAGACCTCGGCCTACGACGAAGAAAATTTGGCGCGCTGCGTGCAGTATTTCAGGGATCTCGGCTGCCTAGTCGCAATCGACGATTTCGGCGCGGGCGAGTCGAATTTCGAACGCATTTGGCGGCTCAAGCCGGACATCGTGAAACTCGATCGCTCGATGGTGGTGGAAGCGATGCGCACGCCGCGGGTCCGGCGCATCCTGCCCGGCCTCGTCTCACTCATCCACGAAGCGGGCTGTCTGGTCGTGATGGAGGGCATCGAAACCGCCGAACACTCGATGATCGCCATGGAGAGCGACGTCGACTTCGTGCAAGGCTTCTACTTCGGTGAACCGCGGTCATGCCTGAGTCCGGACGAAGATTACCGGGATGCGTTGAACGAGCTATCCAACAGCTTTCAGGAACGAGTTCGGCGACAATCGAGCAGCGAACGCTCGGTGCTCTCGCACTACTCGAGGAAGTTCGAGAGCGCGGCAGAACTCCTGCGCCTAGGTGGTGAACCCGAGCAGGCGTTTTCGGAGTTCCTGGCGTTGGGCGGCGTGCAGCGCTGCTACTTGTTGTCGTCCGAGGGTGTGCAGCTCGGCGGGAACATCGGCACCAGCGAAGCCGCGCGCCGGCTCGATCCGCGCTATTTGCCGTGCGCCGACGCGGAGGGCGCCAACTGGTTCCGTCGCCCGTATTTTCGGCGCGCCATCGCGCAACCGATGGTCGTGCAAATCTCCAGACCATACCTGTCGATTGCCGACGCACGAGCATGCGTCACCTTCTCGATTGCCATTCCCGAAATGGAAGGCATTCGCGTACTGTGCGCCGACTTGGACTGGGAGTCCTTCGTCGGCTGATGCGCTTTCCGCCCTGCGGCGGTTGAGAATCATTTCTTGCTCAAGAATTGCAGCGCGCGCCGACTGGGCATGAAGAAGTAGGCCCCGCCGCGCGTCTCGACCACGCGCGGTAAGTGGCGAACGCGCCGCACCGGGCAGCCCTGGATCGTGAAGTCCGACGCGCGATACGGCAGCTCGCGATCTGCCGCGAGGAGCGGATCCGGATCGCTCGAGAGCCCCGCGAACGACGGGTTCTGCACCCAGTTGGATTGTACGAACTCGAATTGCCGATTCAGGTTCGCGTTGAAACACAAGAAGTGTAGCCCCCGCTCCTCCGGGCAGGCCCGCGTGCGCAGCTCGTCGATGTCATAGTCTTCGTCCACCGGGGGGCCATAGGCGCGCCCGCGTCGCAAAATTCGGTGACGATTGGTGAGATTCAAGCGCACCGTGCGCACGCGCTCGTTGCGCGGATCGCCGCTCAGCTCCGGGTCGTGCGGGACTGGCAGCGCCGTGTCTCGCGGGTTCGTACGGCGAATGTGCGAGCCGATCGGGCAACGATCTCCGAACGAATCCTGATTCAGCCCATAGACGAAGCTATCGAGCTCTTTTTCTACGGGCGCTCCGGGCGCGTCTGGAAATCGGCTGAGCGGGGTGCCGTTCGGCCAACGACCGACCATCTTCGCCGCAAGCCACTCGCGCCCCGCGCGGCCCGGCGGCGCGTCGGGCACGGTCTTGCGCATCTGTTCGATGTAATTCCAAAACCCTTGCACGTCTTGCGACAGCTGCCGAAACACTAGGTAGCTACCGTTCTTGCCGAAGTCATGCCGCTCGGGCCGGCCGGCAACCTTGGCCAAGATCTCGGTTGGGTCGGCGCTCGCGGGAACCTCGGGCGAAAACGGCAGCTTGTCGTACTCGTTGGCTTGTCCGAGCAATACCTCACCAGCCGCGAGCAGATCATCCGTGCGTTCACGGGGCAGTCCGCCGATGCGCGGGTTCGCGATGCCGTCGCGAAAACCGAAGTGCTCTTTGCGACGCGTCAAGTTGGAGGCCACCGTGTCGAGCACGCTGATCAGCCGAATACCGTGAGCGTGACAGAGCTGTGCGTCGATGAACTCTTGAATGCACACCCAGTGGTTGGGCTCGGCGTCACCCTCACCGGCGAACACGGCGAGCAAGCCATGCACCGCTTGTTCGGGCCTTCCCCAGCGCCAATTGCGTGGATCGCTCTCACCGTCGTCGCCCAGGCGGCGCGCGCGATTCGGCTCGCACATGCCTTCCTGATAGGGCAACGCAAAGCCGGCCAATGCCGTTTCGTGCAAGCCGAGTTCGCGGAAGCCTTGGTAGGTGAACGCGACGTTGAAACACAAGTCATCCACGAACGGCGGCTCGCGTCGGCGTGTTCCGCGATACGAGCCATATTGGATGTCGTTCAGGACGCGGCGCAACCAGCGACGCGCCGCCTCACCATCCACGATTTGGAAGATCGCGTAGCGCGCGGCCGGCTTCTTTCCGTACCCGCTCAGAATCAGGCCCTGAATGTCTCGCAGATCGTTGGCGTCCATGTCGCGGGCTCTTAGGTCAAACGACGAAACCAGGAGCGGAGCTCGGCGGCGCCTGGGGGATGATGCAGACCGCAGCGGATCCACGTGTTGTTGTTGAGCGCAGCGATACCGAGTTCGGGATACGCGGTGTAGAACACTTGTGTCGGCCGTTGATAGGCGCGACTCCAAGCCTTGAAGCGCTCTTCGTCGCGCGCGCCAAGGCGCGTCAGGTAGCGGGTGGTCGGATAATCCTTCGTCAGCGTCCAGGCCAAATTCAAGCCGATCGCCGCGCGATCCACGAAATCACCCAGATAGCTCTCCCAGCTCGAGTCGTAGTTGCTGAAGAACAAGAGCCGCGCGTTGTCGTCAATCAACAGCCACTTGGCGAAGTGAATCGTCGGGATGCCGCCCAGCTGTCCGATCTGGTCGAAGTGCTGTCGGGCCATCGTGTCGATGTAGCCGTGAGAAAAGAGCAACAACGCCAGGCGCTCGACGCCCTTCAACGGCACGATGTGCGTCAGCGCATTTTGCAGCGCGTGGTCCTCCGTCTCGGCGAGCTCCACGAACGTTCGGCGATCCGCGGCGGTCCAGGCTTCTTGGCGCGCGCGCTGGTCGTACTCCGGGTCCTCGCGCTGCCAGCGGCGAATGTTGCACAGCTGACTCAGCACGTAGGCGATGAGATCGCTCGACAGGTTTTTGACCCAAGGGACGATCCCGGCCCGGAGTCCACGGCTTCGAGCCACGGCGTCGGGTAACGGTGGGGGCGGCTGATCGAGGTCCAGACCGGCGAGCCCGGGGTCGGTCGCGCAGCGCAAGCGCACGTGCTCGCGCGCGGCGTGATACAGCTGCCGCAGGGGCGCCTTCGGGGCTTGCGAGAAGAAATCGATCAGCACCTCGCGCAAATGTCGTTCGAGACGGATGCGCGACAGATCGCGCTCGATGTGGCCTTGATAGGCGGCGCTGGACTGCACCTGAAACCCCGCCAAAGACAGCGCGAACTCATTCTCGCTCGCGGATGGCGCGAACCCCTCGCAGTGGCGGAACACAGAGCTCAGGGGCTCGTAGATCGTGCCGCACAACGACTTGAGGTGCTCGAAGCGCGCCACGTGCTCGTCTTCGAACGCGGTGTCGAAGTTCGACTCGAAGATTAGCGATGATGCGAGCGTCCCTTCGCTCGGTTCTTCCAGCAAAACCAGACGCGCGAAGTGTATCCCGAGCTCGGCATGGGCGAAGATGCGCGGCCTCGCTCCCCCGCCCGGTGCCCGATCCTCGGCAATCAGGCGCAGCGCCGCGCGCAATTCGGCAAATGGCGGAGCACCGACTACCCTCGCAACGACCGTGAGCGTTTCCTGACGCACGCACGATATCTAAGCCCCGATTCTGGCCTTCGAGCAACCACCGCACACGATACAGCCCATTACTCCCACGCGGCCACTCGGTCGAACCTCACGACGACGCGGCGCGAGACCTCTCGCTCACGCAAGGATGAACGAAAGCGATGGGCTCGCGTACGACGTGGGACTCGACGAAACAACACAGACCTAGGCATTGCGGGATCAACCGCCAAGCCGCCAAGCCGCCGGAAGAGGGAGCGGGGGATGGGGTGGCGTTGCCCGACGCATGAATTCGTGGAGATGTCTGGGTGCGCACAGACATCATCGAGCAAAGTGACGCACGGTCGTCGGCAAACGAGGCGCAGCGCGAAGTTTTCACGACGCAATCCGGCGTAAATCGCGCCCCCCAAAATTCCCATGTCCCTCTTCTTGGCGGCTTGGCGGCTTGGCGGTTCAATCTCAAGGAGCCGTTATCGTGCGGCCGCGCCGTTTCCGCGTCGCCCTAGGCCGCGTCATGCGTTGACGTCCGTGCTCGGAACAGTGCGTTCTGTGAGGTGCGATGCTGGGTTGGGGGCGCCCCCTCCCGCTCAGCGTATCGTGCGTCGTTTGGCTGATTTTCCGGCTAATTTTGTGGCTCGGAAACAATCCAACCAATGGTCGTTGACCATGCCGACCGCCTGCATGTGTGCATAGACGATCGTCGAGCCGACGAAGCTGAAGCCGCGCTTTCGCAGATCTTTGCTGAACGCATCCGAGACCGGCGTCCGCGCAGGAACGTCCTTCCGCGTGCGCACGGCATTCTGAAGCGGCGCGCCGTCGACGAAACGCCACTGGTAGTCTGCGAAACTTCCGAACTCTTCCTGGACCTTCAAGAAGGCGCGTGCATTCTTCACTGTCGACTCGAGCTTGAGTCGATTGCGAACGATGCCAGGGTCCAGCATCAATCGCTCGATGCGCGGCTGGGTGAAGCGTGCGACGCGCTCCACATCGAAGCCGGCGAACGCCGCACGATAGGCGTCGCGTTTGCGCAGCACCGTGAGCCAACTCAAGCCGGCCTGGGCGCCCTCCAACGTCAAAAACTCGAACAGCACGCGATCGTCGAACACGGGCACGCCCCACTCTCGATCGTGATAAGCAATCATCAGTGGATCTTCACCGCACCACCAACAACGAACTTTCGACGCGGGTGCGGCTGTCTTTCGGGCTGCCATCTCAGTTGTCCCGAGTTTGCACAAGCGATCGCGCGTCGTCACCCGTCGTCAATACACGGCCGCAGGATCGAAACAGCCAGCGAGGGAAGCGTTGCGGACGCGTTTTGAGCAGCGAAGAGCAATCCAGCCAGCGCGAAAACGAGTTCGCATTCGAGAGGGGTTGGTTCGCAAAGGTGTGCGTCATGCCTGACACGGGCGTCAGGGGGTACAGACACCACAAACCCGTCGAAGTCGCGTGGCGTCCCCCGCCATGGCCAAACGGCCGGTGCAGATTCTAAACAACAAAGTTGAGCGCTTTCCAGAGCCACCGAGCTCAGCCAATGAGGGACTCTTTTGTGAGGCACGCAGGTTGCAGCAGAAGCAGGTAGAGAGAAGCAGGCGTAAGCAGAGAGACGCCGTGCGACTTACGCTGCACACCATGCGGCCGTTGTCATACAAACGCCACGAGACATGAGCATGCGACCCACCCAACAAGAATTCGCAAATCCCCGAGAGTGGTTGGCTGAACTCACTGCGGAGAGCGACGGCTATCGTCGCTTGGTCCGCGAGTCTGGCGGGGCGGGTCGCGCAGCTTATCGTTTGGCGCGAGCACGCTGCAGCGCGGCACACGGAAACGAACCGTGCCTGGAAGATTTGCAAGCAGCTGCAGAGCTGCTCGCGATCAAGTTGGGAAGTGGCGGAGCCTTGCCGATCAAGTCGCTCTTGCCGAGCGCGAGATCTGCACCCCCAGCGGCAACGTCGGCAGCGCCGTCAGCGAAGTCAGCAGCGCCGTCAGCGAAGTCGGCAGCGCCCGCGGCGAAGTTGGCTGTGCCTGCCAGCAAGTCGGCGCCCACCGCAAACTCGGCACCGCCCGCACCCCCTTCGGCAGAGCGACGCGCCGCTGGCAAGCCACGAGCTCGACAATCGACGCCCGCGCTTCAGTGAATCGCTAAAACCCCTCGCTGCGAATGCGCGACTCCGGAACGCCGTGGGCGACGAGCAGGCGCACGACGTCGTTCACCATCTCGAGACGGCCGCAGACGTAGGCATCGAGCGGGGCGAGTGCGCTCACTGCCTCGAGTAGCTGCGCCTGAACTCGACCACGACGACCAAGCCAGCTGTTGTCGCCCGCGGTGAGCGTCGGAATGAAATGAAAGCGCGGATGCTGTGCGGCAAACCGCGCAAAATCTTGGGCGAACAGCACGTCCTCTGGCTCACGGTGGCCGGCGAGCAGCAAGACTCTCGTTTCGGACGGGCGCGCGAGTTCCGCTTCGACCAGCGCGCGCAAGGGCGCGATGCCGGTGCCCGCACCCACGAGTAGCGCGGCCGGACTCGGCGCTGCTTGCCAGGTGAATGTGCCCGCCGGGCCTTCAACCTCCAGCTGAGCGCCGAGGGGCAGCTTGTCCATCACGTCCGCGCCGGCATGAACGGCCACGGCTAGCTCGAATTCGCCCGGCTTTTCGGGATCATTCGCGGAAGCGACGGAATAGGGTAGGAAAAGCGCTTGCCCCGCCGAAGCAACGACGACCAAGTGCTGACCTGCCTGCCAAACGAATGGCTCGCGCGCAGCAAAGCGCAGCCGATCGACGCGGCTCGAAAGCGGCGATCGAGCAATCAGTTCGACCACGAAGCGCTGGGCAGGCATCGCTTGGTTCATAGAAGGTAAGTCTTCCCATTTGCCATGAATTTTTTTGGTCACGCACTGATCGCGCAACGCGACGAGGCCACTCGTGGGCCGATTCGCGCAGAGTTCGTGCTAGGCGCGATGTTGCCGGACTTCGCGACCATGCTGCGCGCGCGACCGCCGTACGCGACCCTCGCCGCCTTGAGCGCAGGGGTTTCGTTTCATCATCGAACCGATGATGCGTTTCACGGCTCGAACTCGTTCTTGGAATACTCGGGCCGAGCTTCGAGGTTCTTGAGCGAGCGAGGGGTGTCGCGAGGGACTGCACGCGCGGTCGCGCACGTCGGCGTCGAGCTGCTCTTGGACGCGGCCTTGGCTGGCGAAAGCGGCGCGAACGAGGCGTATTTGTCGGCGATCGATTGCGCAACGACCGTGCAGGTGCACGGCTTCATTCACTGGCAAACGAGCGAGGCCAGCGAACGTTTTCGGCGTCTCTGCCACGACTTGCAGCAACGCGGGCGCTTCCAAGAAAACCCCGAGAGTGAACTGGTCGCCGAGCGGTTACGACGGATCTTGGCCGATCGCCCGCGACTCGCGATGGACGACCACGGGCTATCCGTTGTACGGGAGTGGGTCGAAAGTGCTCGCTCGCAAATCACGTCTGGTGCGCCTGAACTGCTGCGCGAAGTCGAACGGCGCTTGCAGATCGCCCGTTAGCGCCTGCAAGAGCTACTGTCAGAGCACCATCCCAAAGAAGGAAGATTGATGCGCTTCACGCAAACCTGCGTCGTGCTCGGCTTGTTGTCGACACCCGCGCTGGCCTCGGCTCAAATCAAGCAACCCGGTGCTCACCCACGTTACTCGGTCGAACTCGAACCGCACTTGGTCGTGCAATGGAGCGAGTCGTGCGCGAGCGACGGCTTCGGCCCCGGCTTTCGCGCGACCATTCCATTTTTGGACAATGGCCCGATCCCCAAGATCAACAACAACATGGGCATCAGCTTCGGGTTGGACTGGGCGCACTCCGGGATCAACTCACGCTGCCAGGCTTACTATCGCAACGGCGTCTACTACGGCGACGGGTACACGGCGGACATTTGGCAGGTACCCGTAGCCGTGCAGTGGAACTTCTTCCTCGTGCCCAAGGTCAGCGTCTTCGGCGAGGCGGGTATCGTGTTTCAACACCGTCGCTATGACGGCGCCTACAACTGCGGCCCTGGAAACGTCTGTTACGGTCCGGGCAGCGACAACGGTTTCGACGCCAATTTCGCAGCCGGCGGCCGGTTTCTGATCAGTGATTCGGTCGGATTCCTGCTCAGACTCGGCTATCCATACCTTTCGGCTGGCGTGTCGATCTTGCTGTAAGCTGGCTGTCCTCGGCTACCTTGCAATGGAACACCGCGCTCCCCCGTCGACCAACATCGCTGCCACGATCTTTCGCGATCTGCGCAGTCAGATCCTGAAGGGTACGCTCAAACCGAGTGAGCGGCTGCCCGGGGAGCGCGAACTCGCCGCGCAGTATGGCACCAACCGCAATACCTTGCGCGAGGCCGTGCGCATGCTCGAGCAAGCGCGACTCGTCACCGTCCGCCACGGTCAAGGCGTGACGATCGCCGATTTCCGCAAGACGGGCACGATGGAGCTCTTGCCTCCATTTCTGGAAAACACCGGCAACGCCGCCGAGATCCACGCGTTGCTCGAGGACATCTTGCCCGCGCGTCTGTTGGTGCTCGAGTTCGCGACGCGCTTGGCCGCGAAGCGCGCCAGCACCGACGACATCTCGCGCCTACGCGACATCACCGAGCTCTTGATCGCGGCCTTCGAACGGCGCGATCCGGTGGTGATCGCGCACGGCTTTCAACGCTGGCTCGATGCGCTGCTCGACGCGGGTCATTCGGTCGCCGTGCGCTGGATCGCCAATCCATTTTTGGATGCGTATCGCGAACTGCTCGATCGCTTTCCGGCGTTGTGGATGCTCGAACCGAGCTTCCCCCAACACTTGCGCGATCTGGTGACGACGCTCGAAGCCGCGGATGAGGAGAAGTCGATCGCCGTCACCCGCGAGTATTATCACCGCGTCGACACCATGTTGATGCGCGCTTTGGCCAGCCTGGTGCCCAAGGGTTAGCGCGCCGGATCGCGGCTCAGCACGTGCTCCGCGTGCTGAAGCCAAGCGCGAATGCGCAGCGGAGCCTCGCTGATCGAGCCATTGTCTCTGCCCGCACCCGGTAGCGGGACGCTGGATTTGGTCGACCAAAAGAGCACTGGCCCGGCTTCACGCGCGCGCAAGCCGAAAACGACGCGCGCTGCCGCCTTGGCGCTGTACGTGCCATCGAGCGCAGGCAAGCCCAGACGCGCCCACAGCGCTTCTGCCTGGCGACCCGCAGTGCTCGGCTCACCATAACCGGGACCGAGGTAGCGCCCGTCGACCTCGAAGCGCGCGCCGAGCGCCGCGCTGTCCAAGCGTGGGACCTCGGAGCCTCCGAGCTCACGTAAGAAATGCGCCGTGCGCGATGCCAGACGAAGAATGCGCAGACGACTCGTCACCGGCCAAGGCGACACCCGGACCGAGGTCACACGAGGCAATGTGGCGGGCTCGAAACCGACTCGAAAATGCGCCGCGATTGCCAGCCCCACGAGCAGTCCGGCGGAAGTACACGTCGAACCGACAGCCAAGATCAGGCGCCGCGGTGCAGGCAGCTGCCCTGCCGCCACTTGTCGTCCGAGCTCGAGCCCCGCCGACACGTAGCCCAATGCGCCGAGTGGCGTTGCTCCACCAGGCACCATGACGTACGGCGGCTCGCGTCCGAAACGAGTCCAGGCCAAACCAAATGGAAAAGCACTCCAATGCGGAAGCGCTCGAAGCTCCGCGCCACTCTCTGCCAATGCTCGCAAGTTGAGGAATGCCGCCTGGGACACCGGTTGCGGAAAGAGCAGTGCGCCTGGCTCGAGTCCGACGCGCGGCGCATGAAGTGCCGTTGCCAAGGCGTGGTTGGAGCCGAACGCGCCAGTCGCAAGCACGCGCGCATATCCGAGCGCACGCGCCTGTCCCAAGAGCAGCTCCAGGGTGCGCACCTTGTTGCCGCCATACACCTCCGAAGAAATGTCGTCCCGCTTGATCCAGGCGTCACCATCACCCGCGCCAAGTTCACGCACCACTGCTCGGAGTGATTCGACGGGCGTCGGGAACGCCCCCAGCGGCACTCGTGCCACGCGTTCGGAAAGCTTCGGAAACAGTTCGAAGAGCGGGAAGCTCACGTCCCAAGCCTAGTCCGCTCGGAGAGCAGCCCGCTGGCCCGAATCAGCCAATAGGCTACGCATTTGTGCACTGTATTTCTGTCACGGGCGGTGTTAGTCGTCTGGGCTCGTTCGGGAGCGCGGACATGCCCCAGAAATCAAAAAAGCCAGTCAGCAAGGGCAATACGCGTGCGTCGAGCGCGCTGTCCAAGACCAAATCCAAAGTGGCCAAGGTGCAGCCGAAGGTCGGCAAACGTTCAGCGGTCGCAAAGCCGAAGGCGAAGAGCAAGCCAGCAGCGAAGGCCAAGCCGGCTGCCAAAAGCACGCCGTCGAAGCCCAAGGCCAAGCCGCTCGTGAAAGCGAGGGCCAAGGCCAAGCCTGCGGCGAGACCGCCCGCGAAGGCCGAGCGCGCCCGGGGCAAGGCCGAGCCGCGCGCCAAGAGTGTGCGCGCGCGCAGCCCGAAGCAGGCGCCGCGCACGATGCACGCGCTGATCTTGCCGCCGCGCCCCAAGCGACTCGCCGCACGTCTGCTCGTCGCCCGTGCGCCCCGCGCCGCGCGCGTGGAAGAGCTCCCGCCGGAAGAACTGTTCACGCCGGATGACACGACCACGCGAACCACGATCAAGCTCGCCGAGCTCGCACCCGGCGCGGCGGCGTCGGCAGCCCGCTCTCGGACGCGCGTCCCCAGAGCCACGCTCACGGCCGAAACTTGGCGAACGCTCGAAGCGTTGTCCACTCGCCTCGGACGCGCAGCGCTGAATGACGAGCAGCGCGTCGCGATCCGCGCCGCGCTGGAAGGCCACGATAGCGTCGTCGTATTGCCTGACGACGAGCGCGCCATGAGTTGCTATCAGCTGCCCGCTTTTCAGCTCGCACAACCGACGGTCGTCGTTTCGCCGGTGTCGGCCGAGCTCAAAGCTCAACACGAGGTCCTGAGCGCGCATCAATTGCCGGTCGTGTGCGTCACCGCGGAGCTCGCGGGTCCGGAGCGGAGCAACGCGCTCGCGCGCATTTCGCGCGGCGGAACGCTGCTCGTCCTACTCAATCCAGAAAGCCTCACCGCACCGGACGTGGAGCAAGCGCTCACCAAAGCCGGCGTCGCTTTGTTCGTGATCGAAGAGGCGCATTGCGCTTCCGGTGCGTCGCATGAGTGGCGCGCCTCTTACGCGGAGCTCGGCGGAACGCGACGCGGTCTGAATTCGCCGCCCGTAATGGCCATCACGCGCGTAGCCACTGCAGCCGTGCGGCGTGACATTCGCGAACGCCTGGGGCTTGAAGCGCCAGTCACCATTCAGTCTGCCCCAGTGCGTGACAACTTGCAGATCGTCACCAAGCTGGCACGCGGTGAGGGTCGCCAAGCCGCGCTGGTGCGCCTGGTCGAACGCCTGACCTTGCCGGGCGTCGTGTTGTGCGCGACGCCACATGACGTCGACAGCGTGTACTCGGCGCTGCGCGGCGCAGGTATTGCCGCACAACGTGTCCACGGCGGAATGACTGCAGCGGATCGCGCAGCGGAGCTGTCGCAGTTTAGCTTGCCCGGTCAACGCTCGGTGATGGTCGCGGTGAGCGCGTTCGTGCCAGGCAGCGGGTTACCTGGTATCGGCGAGCAGGCGGACGCGAGTGTCGGCTTTGGACGCGGGCCGAACCGTCGCGATTTGCGGTTTCTGGTCCACTACCAGTCACCCGCCTCAATCGAGCAGTATTTGCGGGAAATTCAGCGCGTCGGCGCGGATGGCGCGACGGCCATGTGCGTGCTCCTCCATGAGTCCAGCCACCGCAGCTTGCACGAGGTGATGCTGGCGCAGCAACGCTTCAAGGCCACTCACCTCGCCGAGCTCGCACGCGCCTTGGAAACGCCAGCACTCGAAGGGCGAACGGTTTCGATCGAAGCACTCGCGCTGGGCACTGGGCAAAGCCGACGCAGCACCGATCGCCTCACCGCTCTCTTGGCTGACGCCGGGGTGGTTTCGCGCTCCGCAGGCTGGGTCCGTGTGCTGTGCACCGCGACCGAGCTGGACGAGGCATGCCGCCGACTCGGCACCCAATTGTACGCGCTGCGTGAGCAAGACGCGCGCCGGCTCGCGTCCGTGAGCGCGTTCGCTGAAGCAAACGAGTGCAAACTCTCGTGTTTGAGTCAGTACCTGGGTGAAGGGACTAATGCTGGTTGCGGTCAGTGCAGTACGTGCGTGAGTGAACTGCTGGCGCCGAGCCAAGAGTCGCTCGTGGTGCAGACGTCAGCGCGACGCGGCGCGGTGCAAGAGTTCTCCGTGCAACCAGCGAGTCCGCCCGTATCGGGAGTGGTGCCAAGTGGCGTGCAGCCCACGTCATTGACCGCCAAACTCGCCGAGTTCGGCGCAGGCGGGAATACCTCGCGCGATTGACGGCTGCTTAGCGCTAAAACGAAGCGCTTTGGGACGTGCTGCGGTCTGGCTGATTCCGCCGGACAGCACCGCTCCATTCGTACATGCGGCCTGGACGACTGTTGCAGGCGCGGCAGCTCCACTCCTCTTTTGCACACTGACGGCAGCGAGTGCCTTCGAACGCAATGTAAGTATCGATAAGCGCCGTGACGATTTTGCGTGAAGGCTTCGTGCACTCCTAGTCCAGCGAGAGTACATCTGGTACTAGTTCCAGATCGACTGGATTGCCGGCCTTTGGTAAAGCCAACTCCCCAACTTAAAGCGACATCGATACGAGTGCGCGCTTGCCTGCTCGCTGCAGGCTCCGCATCGCTGCTCACTACTGCGTTGGGCTGCGGCGCTGCCGATCCCAACATGTTCGGCAGCGGCTCCACGCCGTCCGCCGGAGGCAGCCCGAGTGCCGGAAGCGCAAGTGTCACCGGAACCGCTGGCTCGCTCAGCAGCGGCGGAAACGGCGGGGAAACGGTCGGCGGCAGCTCGAGCATTGCCGGCAGCGAAGACAGCGGCGGCAACGGTGGCAGCGGCGCGGGCTGTGCGTTCTCGTGCGGCGAGGGCGGCCGGAGCCTCGGCGGCAATGGCGCGGTTGGCGGAGCGGCCGGCGGCAATGATCAAGCGGGTGCCGGCTCGGATCTAACGGAGTGCTCGGCGTTCTCGCCGGACGCGATGTTCCTGCCCGCAACCCAACACTGTTACTTGGTCGACACCGAGCCACGCACCTTCGCCGCTGCGCAGACGCATTGCAAAGAGCTGAAGGCGCACCTGATCACGCTCGCCAATGTTGCCGAGAACGACTTCGCTTGGAGCCTTCACGGTGACGAGCACTGGATCGGCTCACAAGATGGCAAGATGCCGAAGCAGTCGGGCGTCGGCAAATACACTTGGGTCACGGGCGAGCCCTTCGACTACACGAACTGGTCGCAGGACCAGCCCAATGCCAGTAAGACCTCGTGCGTGGAAGGTGGCGATTGCTACGAGCACTGCGCCTTCCAGTGGAAGGGCGGCGACCACGACAATATGTGGAACGACCGCTACTGCATGCACACGATCGCGTCGATCTGCGAGTGGGATAGCACGCCCTGAGCTCGCGCTCGGGTGGTTTCACGCACTGATCCGTGCCCCTGCGTGAAATCACGCACGTTCTTCCGCTCGCTTGCCGACACGCAGGGTTCGCGCTCGGTCGGGGTCATTTTCTCCGGCGTCGGTTGAACCTTCCGCGGGAGTCTGGGGCCAACCCGGCGAAGGTGCACGAACCCTCGACTCCGCTCCCAACGGGTTGTGATCATCCAGTGCGCGGCGACGCTTCGCCTGTACTCTTTACCTTTTCGAGTGCCTTCTCGGCGAGTTGCCCCGCTGAGCTCGCGGCTTCGTGCGCGGCATTGCCCGCTTGATGCAGGAGCCGATCCCGAGTGTCGCCCATGAGCGCATCCTCACGCTGCGTTCTCGGGAGCGAGAAGCCGACCAACGCGCCGATTGCAAGCGCGGCGGTGCCAAGGGCCATCGGGTTCTCGCGCAACTGATTGCGCAACCCCACTTCGACCCGTTTTGCGCCCTGCTTTGCGCCCTGTGCCATGGATGACGCGGCCTGCCCTGCTTGAGCCGCAAGGTGCGAAGCAGCGTCACCCGCGCTGTGAGCAAATTCACGAGTCGCGTCCGACGCGCTGTGAATGGCGTTGCCCACGGCGTCGACGGCCTGGTGTACACCGCTGCTAGTCGCGTCGGAAATCTGGCGTGTGGCACCGGTGACCGCGCTCTCTGCGTCTTCGCCTACGTGTTTGACCTGGTCGAACAGGGGGTGCCCGCCATTCATAGAATTTCTGACGCCGATGCGATCGCCATCGCGCTCCTTGCTGCTCTTGCTGCGGTTCATCAGTAGCCAGACCAACCCGACGCCGACGAGCGCAGCGGGGACGGGGTTATTGCGAACCGTATCGACCAGGGTGTCACGCGCTTCGTTCATTTTGTCTCCGATGTCGGTGGCAAGCTTCTCGACTTGCCCCAAGGTTACGGCGCGCACGGCCTGCTTCGCGCCAGTGATCGCCTCTTTTACGTCTTGTTTTACCGCAGCTCGAGCTTCACTCAGGCCGCGCTTGATCTTCTCTTCGGCTTCGTTCATTTCCGTTCGCAAGAGGTCCTTGGCTTCGACCAACTCCGCTTGCACGGCGGCTTTGGCTTCGCCCATCTGCTCTCGCACCACCGTGCGCACGCGCTCCTCCACATGCTTGAGCTCCGCGCCGACTTTGTCTCGAACCTCCCCCCGGTTTCGTGGCTGAGCTTGCCCAGCAAGTCAGCCACTGAGGTCTGGGACTGCCCTTCGACCATTACACGGCCCCGGGTGTCTTTGCTCCGCCGTTTGCGTGTTGAGACGGTTTGGCGCGCGAGTTCCTCTGCGCATCGCGACCTACGGTGCGCTGACCTCCTTCGAAACTCGGCGCGGCGGACCTGTTGTTGCGGGACCCGTTGTTGCTCAATGCGGGTTGCATGTGCGAGCTCTTGAGAAACCGTCCGCCCAAGACTCCGAGCACGAATGCCCCGCCCAAGAACATTGCCGGCTCGCGGCGCGCGAATCCTGCAACGTCACCGAGCACCTCGCTCAGGCTCTTCTCCTTCAGGTAGTCTGAGGCGGCTTCCACTCCATCGGCAGCGCGTACGGCATACTCCGTCAAACCCGCTTCATCGCCGGCGCGCAACTGTTCGCCGGTTTGACGAATGGCGTGGGCAATGCTGCCGAGCCCTTCGGCAACTCGGTCCTTGCCGCCGGTAATTTGAGCTCCGGCGGACTTCCGAGCGTGCGCCATGACATCGCCAGCGACGTGTTTGGCCTCGTCCGACAGATCGTGGGCATCGGCTGTTACGCTCGCCTTGAGCGCCGATACGGCCTGATCGACGTGCTCCGCCGGCGCCAAAGAAACGCTGGATTCCGCTGTTTTCGGGAATGGATCTTGGGTGGTCATGTCGTTCCTTTCGATTGCGTTTCGACCTGGCCTCCCAACGGGATCCAGCAAAATGACACCGCTGCCCGCCATGGCGACGGAAACTCGTCAGTTGAGCTGCCGACGTACGCGGAGCCAGGTTGAGAGCGAATGAACTGCACGAGTCGTACCATGGGGCTGCGCGCACTCACTCTCACCGCTGCAACGCCGAGGTGCGAAGAGCAGTCATCTCTCTGCTCGCCAGATCAGTCAGCGGGCGCGCGCGATGATGCGGGTCGCCTGAGTCCACATTGCTCCGCGGGTTGCGCCAACAACGGCGCGCGATGGGACAATTGGTCGCCGAGCGACGTTTGACAGCGCCCCACAGTCGCGACGGCGCGTTCGAGCGGGTCCACGATGCGTGCGAGCGAAGTGCGTGATGCGGTGGCCCATAACGAGCTTTGGGGTGAACGTCGACATCGATGCGGTCCCGTCAGCACTCAAGAAGAAGCTCTCTGCCGAAGCCGCCACCAACCTTTCGCAGTCAAAAGCGCCGTTGATGAATGATCCAGCGACGTTCGTTGCCTTGCTCGAAGCGAATGCGATTGGCGGCCTTCCGGCGCGCAACGTCGTCTCGGCAAACGGTACCCTCGAAATCGACGACTCGAACGTCTACGCAGGCGAGAGCGTGGGCATGGTGAGCATACCGACTACAACGACGGCTTCGTCTCGCCCATCGCCATCGAACGGCGCACGTACGTCGTTGGCTCGACTCGCGCGGACCGGCTCGTGTCGGTTCGCTCGTTGAATACGTCGACCGAGTTCACTTTCGACCTAAACCGACCTGTCGCACAGCGCCACGGCACCTGGTTGGACTACGTGGAAGGCACCGCGCAAGTCATGATGAGCCGGGGCTTCAGGTTGGGCGGCGCGGACTTGCTGATCTCGAGCAACGTGCCAGTGGGGGCCGGCCTATCGTCGTCCGCGGCACTGGAGATTGCGACGGGATACGCGCTCGCCAGCCTCGCCGGAAGCGACACTCTGAATCTGACAGCGCTCGCATTGAGCGCTCAGTCAGCGGAGCACCGCTATGTGGGGACACGCTGCGGGATCATGGATCAATTCATCGCGAGCTTTGGTGAGGTTGACTGTGCGCTATTGATCGATTGCCGTTCGCTCGCGCACAAACCGGTCCCGCTCTCGCTCGGGTCCGCCTGTCTATTGATCTGCGATACTCGCGCGAAACACGAGCTGGCGTCTTCGGCGTACAACGAGCGTCGCGCGCAGTGTGAGATTGCAGTGGCAATGCTCCGCGCCGCTGAGCCGACGATTGGCAGCCTGCGCGACGTGAGCTGGGAGCAATTCGAAGCGGCCGAGAGCGCTCTACCCGACTTGATCCTCGGAGTGACCGGCGGCCTGCCGCTAGGATGAGTCGTGAAACGTGGAGGCGCAGAATGTGAGGCGCAATTGCCTCGACGTCTACCTGCCTGCACATTTGTGTGAGAGGACTATTGATACTACGGTCTCGCAATGACGCTTCAGCTTAGAAACAACGTGCGAGTGAGCGGCAGCGGAAGCACGACGATGGTATTTGCTCACGGCTTTGGCTGCGACCAAAACATGTGGCGCTTGCTCGCCCCCGCATACGCAAAGCGATATCGCACTATCCTTTTCGATTTGGTCGGGAGCGGCGATTCCGACGTAACCGCCTACGATGTCGTCAAGTACAGCAGCCTTCAGGGTTATGCCAGCGACGTGCTGGAGATCGTTCGAGCGTTCGGCGAGGGCCCGGTGATCTTCGTCGGTCACTCCGTGAGCGCGATGATCGGCATGCTGGCGAACCTACAGGATCCGGGCCGCTTCGCTGCGCAAATCATGATCGGGCCATCACCTTGCTACATCAACGATGGAGATTACGTGGGTGGCTTCACACGTGAAGACATCGAGTCTCTGCTGGAAACTCTCGAGGGCAATTATCTGGGCTGGTCCAGCAACATGGCGCCTGCAATCATGGGCGCCCCCGATCAACCCGAACTCGGCCGAGAACTGACCAACAGTTTCTGTCGCACCGATCCGGAAATTGCCAAACAGTTCGCGCGAGTCACCTTTCTGGCGGACACGCGCGCCGAACTGCCACTATTGACTGTGCCCACCCTGATCGTGCAGTGCAACGACGATATCATCGCGCCGGTCGCCGTAGGCGCGTATTTGCATCGTCAGTTGCCGCGCAGCACGTTGAGTATCATCGACAATGTGGGCCACTGCCCGCACCTCAGTGCGCCCGGTCCAGTCACGACCGTGCTCGATTCGTTCCTAGCGAAGGAAGGCCTGTAGCGGTTGGCCGGTGACGACAGCCGCCAGAGCGCAGGCCCCGCGCTTCTGGATCAGGCAGCTTGCGGCTTGATGCAAACCGCCGCAGACGGCACGTTTCTCCGCGTCAACCGCACGTTCTGCAGTTGGATTGGCCAGCCCCCTGAAGCGCTAGTCGATCGCCGTCGCTTCCAAGACTTGCTGACGATGGGTGGGCGAATTTTCCACCAAACGCACTGGGCTCCGCTGCTCCAGATGCAAGGCTCCATTTCCGAGATTAAACTCGAACTCGTCCACGTCGATGGTCACGCAATTCCAATGGTGCTCAATGTCATCCAACGCCAGGAAAACGGCGTGGTCGTGCACGAGCTGGCGGCGTTCATCGCGCGCGATCGAGACAAGTACGAACGAGAGCTGATCCAGTCCCGCAAACGTCTGGAGGATCTGGTGGCCGAATCGGCACGTCTGCAGGCGGAAGCGAAGGACCGAGCACTATTTGCCGAACAGATGATCGGCATCGTGAGCCACGATTTGCGCAATCCGCTATCGAGTATCCAGATGGGCGCGCATTTGCTGGTTCAGAGTGACCCATCGCCCACACAGCAGCGCATCTTGACTCGTGTTCAACGCGCGGCCGATCGCGCGAACCGTCTGATCGCCGACCTGTTGGACTTTACCCAGGCGCGCCTGGGTAAGGGTTTGGCCGTCGAGCGAGTGACGATCAACCTGCATGAAGTGATCCGTCAAACGGTCGAAGAACTCGCCGACGTGTATCCCGCGCGAAAGCTGGAACATCGATGTCTCGGCGAAGGCCTTTGCTTTGCAGACGCCAACCGATTGGCTCAGGCCGTGGGGAACCTAGTTTCGAACGCGATGGTCTATGGCAGTCCCGACAAAGCAGTGACCGTGACCTCAATCGTCGAGGCTAGCTCACTCACCATCGCCATACACAACGATGGCGTACCAATTCCGCTGCACGCGCAAGCCAGGCTATTTCAACCGATGACACGCGGCGCGAATGCAACGAACGCAGGCCGTAGTGTCGGACTGGGATTGTTCATCGTGAGCGAGATAGGTAAGTCGCACGGTGGGAACGCGCACGTGAAGTCGACCGCAGAACATGGGACGACGTTTGGCCTGACCTTGCCGCGCCAGTGAGCACCAACACGTTTCGAGGGAGGAATCATCTGCAAACGGGGACCCGCCGCAATTCGTCCCTGCCAACACTCCCCTCGATACACCTCCGAGATCGTATCGGTCAGCGCCAAGAGCCGAACGCGTGAATGCTCCGAGTGCTCAGCACGCGAACACCGCGTACTTTGCCCCAGTGCGCTGGCACCTGCGTTGCAGCCGTAGCACGACATGCAACCGATCAAGACCGCCCGACAATCCGAAGACAACGCCGATCAACCCTTGGCCCCGCGCGCGAACAGCACTTCCGGCGTCAGCGAACGGTCTACTGTCTGGCGCAGAGAATCGCAGAGGGATCCGCTATTTCCGAACGCCACGGAGGATGAAGAGCCGCCAGTGACGCCGCCCGCGGCGAAGCACTCGATCGCCAGACTGGCAATGCTGTTGGTGATCCTCGCGGCGCTGGTTGCGATCGTGTCGATGGCGATGAATCAACGCTCGGTCGTCAACGGCTCGCCGCGCGGTGCTGCGGAAGATTTGCCGAACATGCCCACCGACATCAAGCCGCGTTGAAACGACATGACGCTCGAGCGACCGTGCGCGAGCTCAGCTTGACAGGCGTTTCCGCTGATCTAAATCCGTCGCATGAGCCTCGACTACTCAAGACGAGACTGCACGAAGTGCCGCAATCCAGAGGAGGTGGAGCGGTACTCCCCACCAGGTCGATTCTTCGAATGCCCGGACTGCGGGCGCCGGTATGAACGCGCCGGGGCCGAAGGCGTAACGGCGGACGGACTGCTGAAGGAACTGCTCGGGGGAACACGGGATCCCGCGAAGCTAGTTTTAAACCAACGCGTCGGCGCAAGAAAAAGCAGAGCGCGTGAAGTTCGGGCCAACCATCTCTATCGTAGGACGGTCGCTCGCTGCGCGTGATCGATCGTCCCGCTGCGATGAGGAATCACCCCGACGGCCAGCACGGCGTGCATAGATTTTCCAAAATTCTTGAACGGACGACGCGGGAGGAAAGTGTGTTCTCGCGGAGCAAGTCTTGTCCGGAAAAGGCCCTGTCCGGCGCGAACTACCGAAACGGACAAGCCGCTTTTCCGGACAACGCGCCATTTCCGCACCGGTGAGGTGCGTCGCGCATGGCTCACCCGAACCGTCACTCCCGAGCGCTACCGGGTACTGAAAACTGGCTCCAGTTCTGGTTTGATTCGACCTCGTCGCTCAACAGCGATCCGTGCGCTAGCCGCCGCTAACCGACGATTGAAGAACGCCCCCGCCTGCTGCCACTAGCCTCGGCAGCAGGCGGTATCGAGCAACAAACCTTAGAATCGACCTGTCGCGCTGAGGCCGGGGTTGGTTAGTTGGGGCGTGAAAGTCACGCTCTCGTTCCCGATCAAGTACCAGTTGCGAGTGGTGCTCTGCGGGATCACCAAGCTAAGCACCATGCCCAACGCGCCTACACCTTGCAGCACGCCGTCGCCGATCAGGAGCGCCTTGTTCAAACCCTCGTGCGAACACGGATTCGCGTCGCAATCTCGCTGATGCAGATCGAGCCAGGGGCCGACGACAGGAATGAAGAGCTTGTCGTCCGCCTTGCGATCGGACGCAGCGCCGACAATGGCCGAAGCGCCATATGAGCCGCCGAACAGCACCAAGCCGGTGACGAGCAACGGAACATTCGGCCAAGTCTTGCGCTCGACTTCGCGATCGAGCGAGCCCACATTGTCAGATACACCGAGTTTATTGCCCTGCGGCGCCTCGGCTGTCGGCACGACACTTTCGTGAGGTCGCTCGCTGGGATCGGCTGCCGATGGAGCAGCCGAGGCAGGCTCGACAGATTGGGCACGAGCGGGACCGCCCGCTAGACCGATACTCACCAAAATCAAAGCACTGCTCAATTTCATAAAGCACGATTTCATGGCATCTCCCGCGCCGCGTGTTGCGACGTGAATCTCCCTCACGCAACGCGCGCTCCAGTCGAACGGGGCATTTCACCAGCCCTCCTACTTCATGCTTTTGAGCACGGCGGGCCGCGCGCTTCGCGACTGGGGCGCCGATATCGCCGCAAATGAGGCCTACCGCTACGAGTGGCGCTGGTGTTTCAATGGGCGGCGGCTTACCGCACATGCATTGGGGCGGTGGCCCAGCGAGCGCGATGGCGGGCACCCGCTGGAGGCCTCGTGGGCTGGCGCGGTACGTGCTTTGCGGATGGCATGGCCCAGGACCAAAATCCGCAATTCTCATGTGACTGCCCAGCGTGCCGCCGAGACGGTGTGCACGAGCCAACCTGCGCCGTGCACTCCCAACCGCCCCGCGAATGCAGCTGCGGGCGAACGGAGCAAAGCAAAGGGGCATCGTAGTCGGCCACCACCGAAGCGGCGCGCAAGCCGGCAACCACTTCATCGCCCACCCATCTGCCGTACGGCTTCGTCCCAGCGTGGTGAGAGTTTCGGCGAGAAGTTGAGCCGCGTCCGCGCCCCCTCGATACGATTGGTCGCGTGAGAGCGCCCCCCTTTCAAAAAATCAAAACGCGATCTCAGAACCCGAGTAGTGCAAAAATTTTCCGGTCTGCGCGAGCGTTAGTCCGAGGATGAGATCGGCGCACGGATGCGCTGATTCCTCAGGCGCCAAGTGCGCGTTGGGGCCGCCGAGATCGGTGCGGACCCAGCCCGGATCGAGCGCAACCACGCACACGTGATCGCGCTTCAAGTCGAAGCTCTCGGTCAACGAGAGCATGTTGAGCGCCGTCTTCGACACGCAATAGGCGTAGAACATGCCGTTGTCCTTGCCGGCCATGGAGGCGACTCCGGAGCTGACGTTGACCAAGCGCGCGGGCTTGTCGGCGCTCGCGGCCGCGCGCAGCAGCGGAATGAACGCCTTGGCGGTGCGCAGTGGGCCAAGCACGTTGATCTCGTAGACCTCGCGACACACATTGACGTCAACCTGATCCAGATGCGCGTCGTGCGGTGCGGGTGAGACGCCGGCCATGTTGACGAGCACGTCCAGCCGCGGCGTGTGGCCGGCCACGCGCGCTGCGGCCTTTTTCACCGATTCGTCCGACGTCACTTCCAGCTCGACGAGGATCAGGCGCTCGCGTTGCTCGGGCGGCAGGTCCGTCAATGCGCTCGCACGATCCGGGTTTCGCACGCCCGCGAACACGCGGTGACCGAGTTCCAGCAAGCGGCGGGTCAAAGCCAGGCCAATGCCGCGATTGGCGCCCGTAACCAAGATATTTTGCATCAGGCGGCGAGCTTAGCCCAAACCTGGAACCGGTGCCAGGTTTGGGCTTCAGCACGTTCGGCGCGCCTCCGCTACGCGTCGAGACGCTCGATGACCGCGCGCGCAAATTCGGTCGTGCCCAGCGAGCCGCCGATGTCGCGAGTCTTTTGGCCATCTTCCAAGGCGCGATCGTAGGCGCGGCGGATGCGCTCGCCGGCAGCTCGACAGGCTTCATCAGCGCGGGTGTCGGCGAGGTGCTTGAGCAACATGGCCCCGCTCATCAGCAAAGCCAAGGGGTTTGCCAAATTCTTACCAGCGATGTCGGGCGCCGAGCCGTGCACGGCTTCGAACACGGCGTCGTCATCACCGATGTTGGCGCCGGGCGTGACGCCGAGTCCACCGACGAGCCCTGCGCACAAGTCGGAGCAAATGTCGCCGTACAAGTTCTCGCACATCACGATATCGAACTGCGTCGGGTCCTGCACCATGCGCATTTGCGCGGCGTCGATGATGACTTCTTCGTATTCGATGTTCGGGTAATCGCGCTTGTGCACTTTACGCGCTTCCTCGAGCAGCATGCCGTCGCTCAGCTTCATGATGTTTGCCTTGTGGAAGACGCTGATTTTTCGGCGCTTACGGTGCGTGGCATAGCGAAAGGCCCAAGATGAGATGCGCTGACAGGCGACGCGCGTCGCGACCTTCATGCTCACCACCACGCCATCCGTGATCACGTTCTCGATACCGCTGTACAGGCCCTCGGTATTTTCGCGAACGATCACCAAGTCGACATTCTCGAAGCGAGTTTTCACGCCCGGCATGTTGCGAATCGGGCGCACTGCTGCGTACAGATTCAACGTTCGGCGCAGGGCGACGTTCACCGAGCTGAAGCCCTTGCCGATGGGCGTGGTGCACGGCCCCTTGAGCGCGACGTGGTGCTGACGAATGGCGTTTAGCGTGCTTTCGGGCAGCGTGTCGCCCAACTTGAGATCGATGGCGGTTTGGCCAGCGTGGTGGGTCTCGAACTTGACGGGCGCCTTGGCGGCCTCGAGCACGCTGAGCACGGCGTCACTCACCTCAGGACCGATGCCGTCACCAGGGATCAATACTGCTGTGTGCGTGGTCATCCTTCTTCCGTAGTACAGAAAAGGTGGCTCGGGGAGGCTCGCGCGCGAATGGATTGTGCAGCGATGCCGAGATGGGCACAATGTCGCAACAATGCAGATCGCAGCCGTGGTTTTCGATTGGGGCGGTACACTCTCGGAGTACGCCGAAATCGAGCTGTATGACATGTGGAAGCTCGCGGCCGCGCACCTCGCGCGTGAAACGGGTCGCCCCGAGGCAGAGCTCACCGCGCAATTGCTCGCCGCCGAGCTGCGCTACTGGGATGGCGTCAAAAGTTCACAGAGGACCGGCACGTTGCGAGAAATCCTTGCGGCCGAGTCACGAGCGCTCGGTCTCGACGTCAGTCACGCCGTGGTCGAAGAAACCGCGCAACGCCACTTGGACGCGTGGACTCCGCACATCCGGCATCACGCAGACGCCGTCGATTCACTGCGGGCGCTGCGCGCTTCGGGGTTGAAGCTGGGGCTGCTCTCCAACACGCATTGGCCCGAGGCCTACCATGAGCACTTCTTGCAGCGCGATGGCCTGCTCGAGTTGCTCGATGTGCGTGCCTACACTTCGAACATGAGCCACAGCAAGCCGCACCGAGAGGCGTTCTTGCACGTGCTCGATCGCTTGGGTGTGCCGCCCGAAGCTGCAGTGATGGTCGGCGATCGGCCGATCGACGACGTGTGGGGGGCCCAGCAGCTCGGCATGCGTGGCGTGTGGCGCCCCCATTCGGGCTCGCCGCCGCTCGGGGACGTGCGGCCGGACGCCGTGATTCAGCGGCTGAGCGAGCTGCCCGCGCTGATTTCGAGCTTCGGCTAAACAAATTGATCAAAACACGCCCCCCCTCGCCATTGATCCGGGTGATGGTGAATTTGCGCGGGAGGCGAACGTGAGCTGGATCAAAAAAACGATCGGGGTTGCGGCTATCTTGGGGGGAACGAGCGCGTTTGCGTGTTCGGGGACGAGCCAGGTGGTGGGCAACGATGGGCAGCCCGTCGGGGACCAGAACCCTGCGGGGAAGAACGCGAGTAACGGGACTAACGGGACCGCGCCCGATCCTGAGCTCGGTTACGTGCAACAGCAGATCGCCCTTTCGCTCCCACAGAGCGGGCCGGCGTGTCTGCCAGAGGCCTTACCCGTTGACCCCGCAACGGGCAACGCTGCTTGCTTCGTGTTGACGGTACAGCGAGACACCGATTGCAACTGTGCAGCAGCAGGCCTGTCGCCGGTGAGTGCCGAGCTCGCCCGCGTAACGCGGGAGCACATGCGACTCAGCGCGGAATGTGGCCCATCTCTATTCAACCACGGCCCGTGCGAAGAAATGTGCGTGTGCAAGGTCGATCCAGCGGTCGGCTCTAGCTTGCAAGCGTGCAAGTCACAGGCCGAGCCGAACGCGAACACGACAGGTTGGTGTTACGTGGCCGATACGGGTGACACCGCGCAGCAGGCGCTCGTCGAAGACTGCGCGACGCACCAAAAGCAAGCCTTACGTCTCTTCGGCACGGTCCAGCAGCACGCGATCGATGAGCCGTCACCTTATGACTTGCTGTTCCTCGGCTGCCCGTTGCCTAAGCCGGTCGCGGCGCTCGGCAAACGATGTATCCCCGAACTCGAAAACAACCCTGATTTCCGTGGTTGGAACGTCAAAGAAGTGAACGTCGAAGACCACGCTGCAATGTGTGAAACGGGGATTTGTCTCCAAAATCACTTTCAAGGACGGGTCAGTTGCCCTTATGGACAAGACAAGGACGGTGGAGATTGTCTCCCTGCAGCGGGCAACGTCCCGGTGATTGGCGAGATCCCACCGCAACTGCTCAACCGACGCGCCGAGGTGGCTTCGATCTGTAGCTGTCGTTGTGCGGGCCCAGGACCAGGTCCGTTCTGCACCTGCCCGGAAAGCATGCAGTGTGAGCATTTGATCGACGACCTTGGTTTCGGTACCGATGACTTGGCGGGTTCCTATTGTATCCCCGCCGGCACTCAGTACGACCGAAACGCAGACACCTCGACGTGTTCCGATGGCAACTGCGGTCCTGCGCACAATAACTTCTAAGACCCGCGCCCGCTTTCTAGGTGTGCTGGCGCTAGTGGCCACCGAGAGTGAAGCTTCACTCGCGGTGGCGCAATCGCCTGCGCCCAAAGCCGCGCTGATCGTCACACGCGGCGAAGGTGCGCAAGATTGCCCGGATGCGCTGGCGCTTGCGGAACGTGTACGCGCTGTGGCCGGCGCAAACGTCATCAGCAGCGAGCCGGGCTCAGCCG
Source organism: Polyangiaceae bacterium (assembly GCA_035634635.1). Taxonomy (GTDB): domain Bacteria; phylum Myxococcota_A; class Polyangia; order Polyangiales; family Polyangiaceae; genus PMG-095. The sequence goes on along the minus strand of DASQCO010000063.1, from coordinate 21,573 downwards.
CTTTCGAGACCTGGGTACAGGTGGCGATTGCCCGCAATTTCAACGGCTACAGCGCGCAGATCAGCACCTCCGGACTGCGCCACGGGAGCCGTACCTTGGAAGATGTCGGCCCAAGCTGCGCAAACTTGGCGGACGCCGTCGCGGTCACGCTCGCGATTGTCTTGGATCCGTATGCGAGCGCACCACCGCCCAAAGCAACTCCCGCCGTCCCGATCTGCGCGCCCGAACCAAAGCCGAAGGCGCCCAGCGCAGCACCGCTACCGCGCTTCTTTTTGGCTGCGGGCGCAGGAGTTACGATCAACGTGTTGGAACACGCAACGCCAGCGTTCGTGGGGGCCGGAGGACTGCACCTGTCGCCGCGCTGGTCGCTCTTGCTGGGCGGCGGGTACGTGCTGCAAGACACGGTAACGAGCCCCGGAGGCGAAGTCGAACTGAGTCTCGCGTACGGCGACGTTGGCGCTTGTGGACGCGCTTTGGGCGACAGTAACGGGTTGCAGCTGAACTGGTGTTTGCTCGCGATGCTCGGTTCACTGCACGGGAAGGGGCGAGACTACGAGAACGTGTTCAGCAAGAGCACCCTCTGGCTCGCCGCGGGTGTCGGTCCTGATGTCGTGTTTCCGATCACGCGTTCGTTTTCTTGGCTGCTCACGGGCCAGGCCGTATTGCCGCTGATTCGGAGCGGTTTCGACGTTCAGGCCAATGGCGTGCAGCACGAGGCTTTTCGACCGAGCTCCGTCGGTGCGTTGGTTTCCCTCGGCGTGCGAGGCGAGCTGTGAGTGACAACGTTCTCGCGACGTTCGAGGCGCTCTACCGTGAGCATTTCGCGTTCGTGTGGCGTTCACTGCGCCGACTCGGTGTGCCCGAGCGCGACCTCGGCGATGCGACGCAAGAGGTGTTCCTGGTCGTGCATCGCAAGCTCGGACAGCTCGATCTGGAGCATTCGATCGCCGGCTACGTCTACGCGGTGTGCCTGCGCATCGCCAGCAATCGACGGCGCAGCGCCGTGCAACGTCATGAACAGCTCAACCAAGAAGCAGAGCCGCCCGAATTGGCCGAGCAAGCACTAGCGGCGGACGCCGAAGCACAACGACTGAACGAACGGCGAGCGTTGCTCGCAGAAGCCCTCGACGCCATGTCACTCGAGCAAAGAGCAGTGTTCACACTCTTCGAATTGGAAGGACGAACGGGCGAAGAGGTCGCCGCGCTCTTGGGCATACCGAGTCCAACCGTGGCCTCGCGGCTGCGGCTCGCGCGCGAAATTTTCCGACGAATCGTGGAGCGCCATCGCGCGCGAGATCAGTTCGAATTGCGCCGAATGGGAGGCGAGCGATGAGTGACTTGAAGCATTGGTTGGACGAGTCCAGCGACGCCGACGAATTCGAGCGTTCAATCCTACGTGCAGGGCTCGAAGGCGATCCGCCGCAAACGACGCAGGACCGAGTTTGGTCGAGTTTGATGGGCACGCTCGCGGTGGCTCCGGTGCTCGCAGCGACTGCGAGCGTGGAGGCCGCGAGCGCGAAGGCCGCTGCCGTCGGCGTGGGTAAGGCCAGCGCCGTGTGGCTCGCCGTCGCCAAGGGCTTCGTCGTGGGATTGGCCGTCTATGGTGCGAGCGCAGGTGTGAGTGAAATTTCGAATCGCGTGACCATCCACCCTGCCCCGGTGATCAAAGCAGCGCGCGTGAGCGCTCCTTTCAGCATGCCGCGCGGCATCGAAACGCCAACCGCGAGTCCTACGGCGGCACTCGTGCCGACGAGCGAGGAGGCGCAATCGCGTGACGACGCGGCGCCACGCGTAGCGCCGCATGCGAGCGCCAGCGCAAACCCGACGCCCGCGAGTCGCGAATCCAATCTGCCGTCGGTCGCCAGTTTCGATGATTCGACGCAGCCGAGTACTGCGCGCGTGAGCCAACTCGAAGGTGAGACCCGCGCGCTACGGCGTGCGCGCGACGAACTGCGCGCTGGACGTCTGAGTGACGCGCTCGCGACCCTCGAGGCGTCACAACGTCAATTTTCCGTGCCCGAGCTGTATCAAGAGCGCGAGGCGCTGCTGATCGAGTTGCTCTATCGCACCGGTCAGAGGTCCTCCGCCGCGCAGCGCGCCCATGCCTTCCTGAGCCGTTTTCCCGAGAGCCCGCACGCGCAGCAGGTTCGGCAATTCACGCCGCGTTGACGCTTTGCTGACGCCTCGGGTGCTCATTCCTGCAAAAATCCGCTCCCCCGGCTCACCTCAGCGGCCGTGAGGGCTCTTCCCACACCGCCGGAGTCGAGGTTAATGTGCCGGCCATGCAGCAGCGATTTTTAGGGTTGTTCGCATTGGCCCTCGTGGCTTGTGCTTCCAATGAACCGGGTGAGGTCAAATCGCCCGATCAGATCTTGGCCGAGCAAGAAGCTCTGGGCGACGAGCAATTGAAGAAAGAGGCGACCGCCCCGCGCCCCGACACGTCCGAGTCGAGCAGTGAAGAGAAGAAGCGCGAGTGGGACGCCAAACAGGCGGACCTCGAATTGCATCGCGCCGCGCACTCTGCAGAGACCTGCCCCGACTCCGTCGTCGAGGGTGACAAGAACATCGACCCGAAGACGGGCAAGCCGCCGAAGGGTTCGAAGGCGCCGAGCAAGGGCAAGGACACGAAAGCCAACGTCAAGATCACGTTCGCCAACGACGGCCACGTGAAAGAGCTCAGCGTGGCCCCACCCTATGATGAGAATCCCGTTGGCAAGTGCGTGCAGCGCGCGCTCAACGCAGTGATCGTTCCAGCCTACGTTGGCTCGGAGCACACCGAAGAATGGACGATCGACCTCACCGGCGGGAAGAAGTCAGGCCCCGCCGCCAAGAGCGAGTGAGGATCAGCTCGGTGCTCGGGTGAACGCGCACGCCCTGACGAATCAGGCGAGCCACAACCCGAGCACCACGAGCACCGCGAGCAAGCCGACCGACACCATCGCCAGCACTTCCCAAGGCTCGGTGCGCGGATCGGTGAAGCGGAGTTCGAGCGAGGTGATACGATTCACTTCGCGCCGCTTGCGGCCCGAAAGCGCGAGGTTCGCAGCGCGCAATCCGGGGTCAAAGTGTTGCTCGGGCTCGATCATCGGGGACATGGACCTGCCACGGCTTTCGTGGCGTGTCGATAGCCTACGCACGCTCGGTCGCGAGGTTTAGACGGCCGAACTCGCCGGCTCGGATGGCCGGATTCGCTCAGCGAAAGCGGGCCTTGCCCTTGCTCTCCCACCATTCGCGATAGCGGTCTTGCGCGCGCTGCCGCTCTTTCTTCGGCAGGTCGTCGTAGTAGCCGAAATACTCTTTGGTCAGGCTCTTGAGCTCGTCACCCGCAGCGCGACGCAGCTCTTGATTCTCGTGCATCAGCGAGTCGATCAGCCATTCGATGCGGTGGCGGGTCGAGTTGGAGAGCCACCACTCTTCCCACAGCGCTGCCTTGGTACCGAAATCTTGTCGTGCAATTACACCGAGCGCCCAGTGCGCCGAGCGCACGATGTCGGGTGAGCCGTCTTCGAGCAAGCGGATCAACGTCGGAATCACCAGCGGCGCGCGCAGCTCCGCCAAGGCTTCGATCAGCGAGTGGCGGCTCTCTTCAGGCCGAGTGACATCGCTCACGGTTTCGGCAATTTTTGCCTGCAACGCCTCAGCAGCCTCGGGATGATGCAACAGCATGTGGCCCGCGGCGAGCGCTGCGCGCTGCACGTCCGTGTCGTCATCGGTCAACCTGCGAACCACGGCTTGCGCAGCTTCAGAGCTCGGCATTTCGCCGAGCAGCCGCGTGGCCCATGCGCGAACCACCGGATCGCCGTCCGCCGTGCGCACGGCGATGAATGGCACGGGGCGAGTGCCCATGCGCGCCAGCGTGCGCAACACCGGACCACACTCGGACGCTTTACCCGGTCCGTCCCCCGAGCTCCGCCTGAGCTCAGACGTGATCGGACCGGGGAAGATGCTCGCCAGCACCGTGATCGCCGTGTCGCCGATCTGCACCAACTTGTCGCCCGCAGTTGGGTCGCCATCCAACAAGCGATCCACGAACTCCTGCGTGTCGCTCGCCAGATCGACGATCACCGTCGGCAGGCCCACGTCTTGGGAAACATCGCGCGGAGGCAACGGTCGCGCGCTGTACGCGAGCGCGCGCGAGGCGGGCGCGAGCGGCACGCCGCTGGCGTCGGAGATGGGCGAATATTCGGCGTCATCGTCGAAGAGCTCGCTGGAATTGACGAGTTCGCTCGAATTGACGTCGATGTCCGGCGCATCGAACAGCGGTGTGTCCACCAGGGTCGGCAAGGGCGGGGGCCCGTCGGAAACGAGCTGCAAGCGAGGCAGCGCGGCGGACCGAATGGACACCGGGACGACTTCCGCGGCGGGCTTTTCGGGAATGCTTTCAACAGGCGGCGGGGGCGGCGCGACCTGGTTTGGTGGTGCGCTCGCCGCGGCGGCGGGCACCGACGGTGGCAAATCACGTCCCACGCCAGGCTTCGTGCCGCGCTCGACCTGCGCGAACGGCAGCGCATCTGCGCTGTCCCAACCATCGTCGGGAGGCTCACTGTTGCGCAGCGGGCGCGCAGAAGGCGTTGCCGCGGGAGCGCTCGCCGCTGGACGCCGTGGAGACGGCGGACCAATCGAGATCACGGGAATGGCGACGGTGGGCGCTGGCGTGTAACGCGGCGTGGGCGGCGTGATTGGTTCCGCTTGCGGCTGCGCGGGAGGTTGCGGCGGGAGCGATGAGCGCTTGGTCGTCGGAGCCTGCGGCGGCCGCGAACTTGGCTTGCTCGGCAGCGCGCTGGGTTTGCTCGGCAGCGAACTGCGCGAGCGTTCTTCGATCAACGAAGCCAGCGTCGCGGCGCGCTCGCCCGCGTTGGGCAGCGGCGCGCGCGTCTGTTCACGCGGACGAATGCGCATGCTCGGCGGCCCGGCCTCGCCCTTTTCTCGCAGGCGCTTGCGCAAGATCAGACGTTCGAAGGCGTTCGCAACTAGCGGCGCGAACGAGATCACTTCGCCCACGGCTTGCAGCTCGACGTCGCGTTCGCCGTGATCGCCGTACAGAATCAGTACGGTACGTCCGCGAACTTGCACGGGAAGGAACAACACGAGGCGCCCTGGACGGCGCTCGAGATCTTTGGCGAGCGCTCCATCGAGACCACCGCTGGCCAATCGCGTCAGCTCGTACGTGCTCGCGTCCCGCGCGCGCGACATGGCGCTGGGCAAGTCGAGCGGCACACCGACCGCCAAAATCCGCGAACGCGGCGCGCCCGCTCCAGAAGCGTCACGCCCCTCAGCCAGGTCGCCCTGCACCGCGAACAACGCGGAGTAGTCGAAATATTGGCTCGAAAAGTCGAAGAACGCGCGTAGCACGTCATCGCGCGTTTGAGCATCCGCGAGGGCGCGCTCGGCCATGGCAGCCGTGAATGGACCGAGCCGACGCTGACGTGTCACGTCGGTCGGCTTAGCCAAGCTCGAAAAGTCCGGCAAAGCGGGCGCGCGCGGAACGCGCGGCTGAATGCTGGGCACCTTTGGAGGGCTGGATTTCGGCGACGCAGACTTTGGTGGTGGCGATTTTGGTGGTGGCGACTTTGGCGGCCGCGACTTCGGTGCAGGTGCGGACTTAGGCGCGGTCGACGTCGCCGGCCCAGACTTCGGTGCAGCCGATGCCGCAGGTCGAGACTTGGGGGCTGGCTTGGGTTCAGCGGCTTGCTCCGGACGCGCGGTCAGCACAGGTCTCTGTACGCGCGGCGCGTCAGGGCCGCTCGGCAGCGAACTTGGACTCGGATCGGGCCGCCCGCTCAAGCGCGCGAGCACGCGCAACGAACGACGATCGAGCGGACTACCGTAGTCTCGGGCGATCGCTTGGCGCACGCGCACCAAGAGCGCGACCTTCTGCACGATCTTCGAGCCGAGCGAGAACGATAGATCTTGCTCGGCTTCGGCTGGCAGCGGTTCAGCGACCGCTAGAGTCAATGTGCCTTCACGCTCCTCGAGCGGATACAAAGCAAAGCGCTGCGCGACATCTGCCGGCACGAGACGCCGCACGTACTCGGGTGCAACAGCGAGCTCTCCCGTCGGCGCCGGTTCGAGGTCGTGGGATTCCGCGAGCACCTTGCCCAGTCGTTCCTCGCTGACGGCGGCGAGTTCGAGCAAGTTCGTGATGAGATCGCCGCCATACAGCGACTGGCGGGACAGCGCCTCTTCCACGTCGCGGACCGATGCGACCTGCTGGTTCACGATGCTCGAGCTGAGCGAGGGCATTTCTCGACTGAAATGCATACTCGCACCGCCTTCCTTTGGCCAGAGCTCCTGTCCGGCGCCAGGGCCGAAGCCGCCGGGACTTATCGAACAAGCCACGCAATGTCGTGCTCGTCGGCCCCAGCGCTCAGCGCGCCGGGGCCACGCGCCGAGTCACGCCGCGCTCTTTTTGTCGGCCTTGTCCGGCTTTTCGCGGCTCTCCGCCGGCACGGGCACGGCCCGCCGATGCGCTTGCGAGGGCAGCAGCTCGAGGGTCTTCTTGCGCACGGCTTGAAACAGCGCCGGTTCGGTCAAAATCGCGTCGCGAGTCTTGTCGCGACCTTGGCCGATGCTCTTGCCCTCGAACAAGTAGTGCGAGCCGTTCTTCTCCAGCACGCCGACGAGCGCGGCCGCCTCGACCAAGTCCGCCCCCGCATCGATGCCCGTGCCCCAGCGAATGTCGAACTCGGCCTCGGTAAAAGGCGGCGCGCACTTATTCTTAACCACCTTCACACGCGTGCGGTTGCCGACCACGGTCTCGGCAAGTGACACCTTTCCGGTACGCCGCACGTCCAGGCGAACGCTGGCGTAGAATTTGAGGGCGTTCCCGCCGGTCGTCGTTTCGGGATTGCCGAAGACCACTCCAATTTTTTGACGCAGTTGATTGATGAAGATCAGCGTCGTACTCGTCTTGCTGGCGATTGCCGTCAATTTGCGCAACGCCTGGCTCATCAGCCTGGCCTGAAGGCCCATGTGCGCGTCGCCCATGTCACCCTCGATCTCGGCCTTGGGCACTAACGCTGCCACAGAGTCGATCACGATCAGGTCGACCGCGCCCGACCGCGTCAAGGCTTCGGCGATTTCCAAGGCTTGTTCGCCGCAATCGGGTTGCGACATCAAGAGCTTCTTCAGGTCGATGCCGATGCCCTGCGCGTAGCGCAAGTCGAAGGCGTGCTCCGCGTCGATGAACGCGGCCGTGCCACCCGCTCGCTGTGTCTCGGCGATCGCGTGCAAGGTCAGCGTGGTCTTGCCGCTCGACTCGGGACCGAAAATCTCGATCACCCGCCCGCGCGCGTAACCACCCACGCCGAGAGCTTCGTCGAGCACCAGCGCGCCGCTCGGAATGACGGCGATCGGCTCGACCACCCCGCTACCAAGCTGCATGATCGTGCCCTGGCCGTAGGTCTTTTCGAGTCCTTGCACGACTTGGCGCAACGCTTCTTGTTTTTGGATCTTCTTGTCTTCACTCATGACTGCCTTCTCTTCTTGCATTCAGACCCGCGGAACGAGCACCGTCACGCGGCTCCGGAACCCCTACTCGTCCTCGACTCGAGCCGAGCGCGCGTTGACGCTCGGCCCCAGGATCCGTCCTTGAACGGCCTCGGCCACGTGCGGCGTGCGTACGCGCTCTTCCTGATCCAAGTCGGCAATGGTGCGCGCGACACGCAGCACCTTGCTAAACGCACGCGCCGACAGACCCAAGCGATTGATCGCCGCTTCGATCAATTTCCGACTATCACGCTCGAGTGTAACGACTCGCTCCAACTCCGAGCCCGAGAGCAGCGCGTTCGAAGCTTGCTGCAGCCCGAGTTTGCGCGCGCGGGCGTGCTGAACGGCCCGAGCGCGGCTGACACGTTCGCGCACGCTGGCCGAGTCCTCACCCTTCTCGCTTCGGACCAGCGCCGAGACCTCGACCGGCGGCACCGCGACGTGAATGTCCAACCGATCCAGCAACGGACCGGAGAGCCGCGCGCGGTAACGCTCGCGGCCCGCGTCGCTGCACCGACACGGCAAGCGCGGATGGCCGTAGTAGCCGCAGGCACAAGGATTGACGGCGCCCACCAACAACGGCCGCGCCGGGAAGCGCGCCCGCGCGCGTGCTCGCGCGATGTGGACGAAGCCATCTTCGAGCGGTTGCCGCAAGGCCTCCAAAGCGGTGCGGCGAAACTCGGCCAGCTCATCGAGGAACAGCACACCATGGTGCGCCAGGCTGACCTCACCCGGTCGCGGCACGTCACCACCGCCCACCAAGCCGGCCTCACTCACGGAGTGGTGCGGCGCACGAAACGGCCGTTCACAAACCACCCCTCGGTCATTGGGCAGCAGCCCGGCGACGCTGTGAATCGCCGTACAATCGATGGCTTCGTCGAAACGGAGCGGCGGCAATAAGCTCGGTAAGAGCCGCGCGAGCATCGTCTTACCGCTGCCCGGCGGTCCCATCATCAGCAGGTTGTGGCCCCCGGCCGCGGCGATTTCGAGCGCGCGGCGCGCGGTGGCTTGGCCCCGCACGTCAGCCAAATCGAAGCGGCTCGCCGGAAACTCAGGCTTGAACTCGGTGCGCGCAACTTTGGGCAGCGCGTGATCGCCCAATAGATGCGCGACCAACATAGCGAGCGACTCGGCACGATACACGGTGATGCCAGTAGCGAGCCCTGCCTCCGCGCCGTTGCCCGCGGGCACGATCGCAGCGGCGATGCCGCGCGCACGCGCCCCGTCGAGCTGCGGTAAGACCCCACGCACTGGCCGCAAGCTCCCGTCCAAGGACAACTCGCCGATGAACAACACGCCTTCGAGCGCGTGCGACGGCACGACGCCGATCGCCCCCAAGATCCCAACTGCGATCGCCAAGTCCAGCGCGGCTCCGCCTTTGCGCACGTCGGCGGGTGCCAAATTCACCGTGATCGCGTACTCGTCGAGCAAGACGCCGAGGCGCGCGAGCGCGCTCGCCACGCGTACGCGCGCCTCCCGCACCGCCGCTTCCGCGAGGCCCACGAGTTGAAAGAACGACGGCCCGCGCGTGGACGACACCTCCACCTGAATCGGATGCGCATCGAGCCCGATCAGGGCGCTGGCCTCGGCTACGGCGAGCCCAAGCTCCGGTCCGCAGATGGTCGTGATGTGTGCTGCGTCGGGCATGCACCACGACAGAGCAGCGAGCATGCCGGCGTGGGGAGTGCTAAAAAACCGTCAAAACGGGCTGGCGATCGCTAGCGGAGACCGGCGAGTAACTGCCTCCGAATCTCGGGAACCCGCGGGCGCTCACGCCGTAAGCAATCGCATGAGGGTCGTGTCATTTCGAAGATTCATGGTTTGCTCGGAGGATGAACATGTCGACTTCTAGTGGGGTTGGAAGGGCCGGGGCGCGACTATTTTGGGCGATTGCGCTTTCGAGTGGCGGCTGGTCGGCACTTGCCTGCTCATCGGACGAAACCACCAGCAACGCGCCGAAGTACTACGAGGACGTCGCTCCGATCCTCAATCACAACTGTGTGGGCTGTCACCGCGATGGCGGCATCGCGCAGTTTTCGCTCACCAACTACGATCAAGCCCGCGCGCACGCGAACGACATCGCCAGTGCCACCGCAGCCCGCGCCATGCCGCCGATGCCGGTGAACAACAGCGGCTCGTGTAACACCTATTCCAACGCGCGTTGGCTGAGCGACGACGAAATTTCGCTGCTGGGTCGTTGGGCAAAAGGCGGCACACCCGCCGGCGATCCGAGCAAGGCGCAACCATTGCCCGAGCCACCCAGCTCGCTCAGCAGCGTGGACGCAACGCTCGACATGGGCGTCTCGTACACGCCAGACGAATCACTCGGGCACGACGATTACCGCTGCTTCTTGGTGCCGTCCCCCGTAGACGCGCTCCGCTACCTCACCGCTTATGAGGTATTTCCCGGGCAACCGCGCGAGGTGCACCACCTGATCGTCTATCAGCCGGTAAGCGAAACTGAAGCAACCAACGCGCACGCGCTGGACGATGCAGCGAGCGGCGATGGCTATCCGTGCTTTGGCGGCCCGGGCGTTGATGCTTCACCAGTGGCGATGTGGGCACCCGGTGCCGGGCCAATCCCCATGCCCACCGGCACGGGCGTACGAATCGAAGCGCATCGCGATCTGATCTTTCAGATCCACTACAACCTCGACAACGGCGCGGCGCCCGACCAGACCAAGGTCGCGCTCGAGTTCGCCGATCAGCCCCCGATCACCGGCCAATACGTGGCCGCGCTGAACACGGATCTACGCTTGAATCCGGGCCAGGCGCACGTCGAGTCGTCGGCCACCGCGCAACTCCGGCCGGGCCCGTTCAAAGTCTTCGGAGCCATGCCTCACATGCACACGCTGGGTCGCACGCTGCGCGTGGACCTACAAAACAACGGCGCGAGCCAATGCTTGGTCGACGTCGATCGCTGGGATTTTCACTGGCAAAACGCGTGGTGGTACCAAGAGCCGTTGCTCATCGATAAACCGCAGTCGCTGTCGATTCGCTGTGGATACGACACGCGTGAACGGAGCGAAGTCGTGACCTGGGGCGAAAGCACCAGGGACGAAATGTGCATCAGCTATTTGTACATCACGACCAGCGACACGCCGGATATGCCACCCAACTGCGACGACAAAGACAACCCGCTGTTCGGTTCCTGCTTGGATGATTTCCTCGCGGGTTGCTACGAGCCGGATCTGAGCGGCTCGTGCACCGCGAACGACGATGGTTCGGTGAGCTGGAGTGACGGTTCGAAGACCGCGCGTTCCGGAGCGACGGGAGGCCTATACGGTGCCGACGACGACGATCCGTGCATCACCGCCGCGCTGAGTAGCAACGGCGCGACCCTCACCAAAGGTGATCGAGAACTCAGCTACGTGGGCAGCGGCGAGCAAGTGACCGTCACCTGCCCCGACGGCAAGAAGGTGCACGCGACCGGCGCTCAATTGCATGCCTTCAACGTCTGCCGCGGCGTGAACTGTCCGAACTGAACGAGCTGATGGCAAATGAGCCCGCCCCCTGATGCTCGACCTCCGAAACTAGAGCCGATCTTCGCGGCCGTCCTCGCCGGCGACGCGGAGCTGGGCCGGGTCTTGTGCGACGTACCAGACGCCTACCGCACACCTATGCGCGAGGACGTCCTGATCGAAGCGATCCCACACTGGTTGTACGTCGGGGACATCCCACTGCACCTGGCAGCGGCTGCGCTGAAGCCGAAGACCGTCGAGCTCCTACTCCAGTACGGCTCGGACCCCAACGCGAAGAACCGGCGCGGAGCCGGCCCGCTTCACTACGCCTGCGACGCGCGCCCGAACTCTGGCCGCAGCTGGGATCCGGCCGCCCAAGTCTCAATCATCGCATTGCTGGTCGAACGCGGAGCGGCCTTGGATTCGGGTGACCACGCTGGCTCAACGCCGCTACATCGCGCCGTGCGAGCGCGCAGCGTGAGCGCGGTCCGAAAGCTGCTCGAACTCGGCGCGCGTACCGATTGTCGTTTACGTCCACGCGGCTCCACGCCGTTGCACCTCGCGGCGCAATCGACAGGCGCCAGCGGCACCGCCGGCACCCTCGATGCGCAGCTCGAAATCATCGCCCTATTTCGGCAATTTTCGGCCGACTTCGCCGCGCTCGACAACGAACGACGCAGCCCGCATGATTGGGCGACGCTCGCGCGCGTGCGCGAAGCGCTCGCAACGGCTTGAGGAATTTACTCCGCCGCTTTGCCGGAAGAGCGCCGGCGAGTGACGTTGCGTCGTTCGATCAGCCGCGCTCCGCCGCGCTCGCCCCGCTCCTTGAACCAAGTCGAGCCGAGGTGGCGCGGAAGCATCGAGGCGTACAGCACGTCCCGCAGCGCGTTCGTTTCCCAAGTGACCGAAGAATGGCCCACCTCGGTGCGCACGAACACCGCGCCTGCATGCGACAAATCGCGACGCGAAAGCGCCCCCTCGCGCAACTCTTCGGAGACGAGCACGCCGGAGCGCTCGAGTGCCTCACGCAAACCGCGGTTCAGCACCTCGGTCGTCGTGCCCGTCGTAAAGTAGCTCACCAACTTGTGGCGACTGGTCGCTGGATCGCCACGGCGCGCGAGCACCCACTCGCGGAACACTTCGCTCTCGGCGTAAAGCGCGTCGAATAGGTAAGTCTCGGAGACGTCCACGCCCCCCTGACGGAGGCTGCATGCCGCAGCGTGATAGCCACCCGAGTGCGCCGAAAGGCACACGCGACCGAGCCGAGGTCGTTCTGGAAAACGCGATTCACCCAGTGATGTTCGCCCAACGCGCGCGCTGGTCGAGATGGCGCCGCCCAAAAGACGCGCCAGCGCATCCGGCGAAGCGAGCTTTCCGCACGACGAATCGGCGGCAAACAAGGCCAATTGCGGGACGACCAGGATGGCATTCTGACGGCTGTCGACCAACTGCTCGCGCAGGGCATGCGCCGAAATCGACTTCTCTGCGCTGCTGTTGTGGCCATGGAAATGCACCAGCGCCGACACGCCTTCATCGGCCTGAAAGCGGAACTTGTCGGGCACGAACACGACCACGGTGTCGTCGCCCGTGCCGGCAAACGGCGCTTGCGGTAACCCGAGCACCATGGTCGTGCCGAGTTCATCCCGCACCTCCGTCTTCAGTCGAGCTCGCACCTCGGTTTGCGCGAACGCAACCGCGGATTGTAGCGGGATCTGGGCCAATGCAGCCAATACCGTCCGGCGGCGCATGATGCTCGTCCCATGCCCCAGCCGCCGAGCCTGGGCCAAGTTTTGGGGCGAACCGCTGACCATCCGAAATTTTGTACCTGCTCACCGAATCCGTGATCAGTGGGGCGAGCTGCGGCCATGTAAGGGCGCTCAGCGTTTTTTGGCCGTGAAAAGATTGCCTTCTTTACTATGAAAAATCCGTCTCTCTCGTCGAGCTCCGCGAACCGTATCCGCTATCCGCTCCGGGCAGTGTTTTCGTCAGGCAGCGCGCTGGCGTTGGCTCATGCCGGCTGCGCGCTGCTCGGCGCCTTGCCTGGGTGCGCCACGCAATCCCCCCTTCCGACGAGTGCGCCTGCCCCCGTCGCTACGGCCAGCGCGCAGAGCGGGGCGGCCACCGCCGCGCCCGGCGGAGAGCTGCTCGGCCGTTCGACGTTCGACGGCGATCGAACGCTCCCCTGGATGCCGCTGTTCCTCGAGCCCGCGAAAGGCGACACCCTGGTGAAGGACGGCGGTTACTGCGCCCGCATCGATCAGCCCGGCAAGAACGCCTGGGACGTTCAACTTCGCCATCGCGAGATGACGATCGAAAAAGGGCACACCTACTCCGTCCGTTACACGGCCTGGGCGTCTGCCCCAGTTCGAGTGCGCGCTCAGATCGGCATGTCCGGACCTCCGTACACCAGCTATTGGTCGGACGTCCCGCAGGTCAGCACCTCACGTCAAACATTCAGCGGCACGTTCACGGCCAATGCGGCCAATGACCCGACCGCAGAATTCGCATTTCACATGGGCGATCCGACGGCGAAAGCGCCTGTGACCGTGTGTATCGACGATTTGCACCTGACCGATCCGGCGTTCAAGCCCGTAGCAAAGGCGCCAGAAGCACCGGTGCCGGCGATCCGCGTCAATCAGCTAGGCTACTTTCCCAAGGGTCCGAAGCGCGCGACGTGGGTCATTGACGGCAACGATGCCGAGGCAACGGCGAAGAAAGCGCTGCCGTTCGAAGTCATCGACGCTTCGGGCACAGTCGTACACAAGGGCACGACCGCACCGTTCGGCAAGGATCCAACCAGTGGTCGATTCGTGCAACGCCTCGATTTCTCGACCTACACGGGCGTCGGAGACGGCCTGCACGTTCGCCTCGCGGGCGGTCAGAACGCCATCACTAGCGATGCATTCGCCATTCGCGAAGCGGCGCTGAAACCGCTGTCGCGAGATGCGCTGCGCTATTTTTACTATACGCGCAGTGGCATCGCACTCGAGCAACCGTACGTCGAGAACGAGCGTTGGGTACGCCCCGCAGGGCACCCGACCGACAAGAAAGTGCCCTGTGCGGCCGACGCCAAGTGCAGTTACTCGCTCGATGTGAGCGGGGGTTGGTATGACGCCGGTGACTTCGGGAAATACGTGGTCAACGGCGGCCTCAGCGTCTGGCTCCTGATGAACCTTTGGGAGGCGGGCCAGCAACTGAATCTCCCGCTGGTGGGCAACAAGGACGGCGATCTGCACCTGCCCGAGAGTGGCAACAAGCTGCCCGATTTGCTCGACGAAGCGCGTTGGGAAATGACCTTCATGCTCGAGATGCAGGTTCCAGAGGGCAACCCACAAGCCGGCCTCGTTCATCACAAGATGCACGACACGGACTGGAGCTCACTCGGCACGATGCCGGTGCTCGGCTCCACACCGCGCGAGCTGCGTCCCGTGAGCACCGCGGCAACGCTCAACCTAGCGGCGACCGCGGCTCAGGCAGCCCGCGTGTTTGCCAAGTTCGATCCCAAGTTCGCCGAGCGCTGCCTCGCCGCCGCAAAGCGCGCTTGGGCCGCAGCTGAAGCGCACCCCAATCTGCTCGCCACCAACGCCGATAATCACGGCGGAGGCCCGTACGACGACGCCACGCTCAGTGACGAGCGCTTTTGGGCCGCGACGGAGTTGTTCGTCACCACCGGCGACAAGGCTTTCTTCGCCGTCCTGAGCAAGAGCCCCCACTACCTGCACCTGGACGCGCGCGAGAGCGCGACACCCGAAGCGCTGGACTGGCGAACCACCGACGCACTCGGCACTCTCACGCTCTCGCTGGCAGCGCGTAACACGCAACCTGCGGTGCGCGACGCCAATCGCAAGAGCGTCGTAGCGGTGGCCGAGAAGTATTTGGCCATGTCCCGAGCGGACGCTTTCGGTCAGCCGTATGTCGGCGCGCACTACGTGTGGGGCTCGAACTCGTTCATCATGAACAACGGCCTGATCCTCGCGTACGCGCACGCCTTCACCAAAGATCCGCGCTTTCTCGAAGGCGCCGTCGCGGCGATGGACTACGTGCTGGGACGCAACGCGCTCGGCAAATCATACGTGACCGGCTACGGCACGCGAGCGCTCACCAACCCACACCACCGGCTCTGGGCGCACTCCATCGACCCCAAGTTTCCGTCGCCGCCGCCCGGTGTGCTCTCGGGTGGCCCCAATTCCGATCTGCAAGATCCCTACTCCAAGGGCATGAACGCGCATTGCATTGGGCAGACCTGCTACGTCGATCACATCGAGGCGTACAGCGCGAACGAGGTCGCCATCAATTGGAACGCCGCGCTGAGCTGGCTGTCCGCGTACGTCAACGCAGCCCTGTAGGCAGATTCGAGGCGAGAGGTCAGCGCTTCACTCTGGGGTTACCGGAGAGAAGCGCGACCTCCGACAAGACCAGCTCGCTCAAGTAGTCCATGACCGCGCGTACGCGCGCGCTGTTTCGGATATCCGGGTGTACGACCAGCCAAAGGTCATGATGGCCAATCGTGCGCGGAACGATTCGTTCCAGACTCGGTTCGGGATCTCCGAATAGGCAAGGCAGTGGGCTCAAACCGATGCCCGCCACGACGGCTGTTGCCTGCGTGAGCAACGAGTTGCACGTCAAGACCACGCTTGCCGCGTTGCCCTGCTTGGCGAGCCAGCGTGCGCCCACCGTACCGCGGAGCTCGGGATCGAGCCCGACCACGCGCTGGCCGCGCAAGCGCCCTCGCAGTGACGGCTTGCCATGGCGCGCGAGGTAGCTGACCGAAGCGTACACCGACCAAGCCGCTTGCCCGAGCCGACGCGCAATCAGATTCGGTTCCTTCGGCTTGCTCAGTCGCAGCGAGATGTCCGCTTCACGTCGAGCCAAATTCACCGGTTGGTTGCCCGTGACGAGCTCGATCCGAATCCCCGGGTAGCGTGCGTGGAACGGCGCGAGCCGCGGCACCAGGAACCAAGCGGCAAAGCTGTCCGACGCAGCAACGCGCACCTCGCCCGTGGGCTGCGAGTCTTGGCCGAGCAATTGTCGCTCGATGGCGAGGGCTTGAGTCTCGAGCTCCTCGACACGGCTACGCACGGCTTCCCCGGCAGCCGTCAGCAGATAGCCTTTCGGAGTGCGATCGAACAAACGTGCTCCGGCCGTGGCTTCGAGCGCCGCGAGCCGCCGGCTCATCGTGGATTGGTCGACGTGCAATAGACGCGCCGCGGCGGACAGAGTGCCGGCCCGCGCCACGCTCAAGAACACTCGAAAATCATCCCAATCGAGCACCTATGCATTATTGCATAACGATAAGGCAGCTTCATGGATTCTTGCCTGGCCACTAAGTCAGCTAGATCAGGGGCATGAACCAGCGCATCGTTCCGTTCTCGCGCGCCTTGAAAAAATTCGGGCTACTTGCGGGGCTGCTGGGCGCGGTCGTCGCTTGCGTCAGCGCCGTTGCCGCACAGCCAACCGAGTTGGACCCAGTGCACACCGACGGAGACAAGTACCACCTGCTGCTCGAAAATCGCTTCCTGCGAGTGCTCCGTTACCACGATGAGCCGGGCGCGATCACGCACCCCCATCGTCACCCCTGCTTCGTGCTCTACGCCTTGGCCGGGTTCGAGCGCGAGCTGACCTTCCCGGACGGCAATCGCCGTTCGCGCGTCTTCCAGCAGGGCGACGCCGCGTGGATGCCCGCTCAAACCCACACCGGACACAACATCGGCAACACGCCGACGGAGGCACTGATTGTCGAATTGAAAGGGCCGTGTAGCTAATCGGAGCGCGCGCTGCTCCATGCGTTCAGTCGCACGATCGCCGAGCTCAACCAATCGCGACGCTGCCAGGCGATCATTACCAGCGCCAACATGAACCAGACCGCGAGCAGCCACCATTCCCGCCGTGACAAGCCCAAGAGTCGCGAGCGTGGGCGCGGCTTCGCCTGAAGCGGTGGCGGCTCGGAAGATGCGCGCTGCGGTCGGTGCGACTCGGGTTCGGTTCGAGTCACAGTGCTCAGCGCGGGCACGGCTAGCATTCGGGGCACCGGTCGCTGATAGGGCACCGCAAGGGTCGCTTCCTCCTCCGCCTCTTCTTCCGCGATCGGTCGGGCGGCGAAGATGCGAGTTGCCCCTTCGATATCGACCATCGACCCGCTGCGAAATGCGGCCAACTTTCGACGACGTTCTTCCAATAGATCGCCGCTCGTTCGCTGCAACTCGCTGACCACTTCTTGCTCTCGTCCGACCAGAACCGGCGGCAACGCGGCTAGCGCGTCCGCCAGTGCGCCGACGCCGTCAGCCCCATTCGGAGACTGCCCCGTGAACGCCTCTTCGAGCACTCGCGCGAGTGGAACCGGCAGATGAAGCTTGGCGGCTCGAGTCAAATCACCGGTCATCAATCGACCACTCGCGAGTTGATAGAGCTCGACTGCGGCGGTCATCACGTCGCGTGCATCGACGTCACTCGCGGTGTCGGGCATGCGTTGACTCGGGCCGCCGAGCAGGGCAGCGGAAACGCCCACTTCGGACAGCAGAATCTCACCGTAGTCGACCAGCCACACACAATCGCTGTTCAGCAACCGAACCGGCGCGGCGCCGGCCGCGGTCAGCAGTGAGCGTGCGCTGGCGACCGCACGCAGCGCATCGATCATCACGCGCACCGCTGCGCCCGGCGCCATCCCGTGTTGACGGGCACGAGTCCGCGCCACGAGTTCGAACAGCGAGACACCGGGGACGTACTCGCTGGCAACGTAGCGGTGCGAGCGATCCGAAACGACACCGAGCAACTTGAGCAGACGAGGATGAGCGAGACTTTTGGCGAGATCGAACGCCGGTGTCGCTTGCCGTAGCGTTCCTTCTGGGATCTGACGCAGCATCACGATGCGTCCGACATCCTTCCCCGAACTCAGACGCCCAAGCGATACCTTGCCACGCGGGCTGCCGAACAATTCGAACAGCACTTGGCACTCGGGTTCGTTCTGCCGTGCGTGACCAGGCATGCGCGTTGACTTCGAGCGACAGCGACCCAAGGCTTGCCCCGGGCGCTAGTCGGCACGCAACACGCTACGCTTCCCCGCGGAGTAGTGAAAGGGCCGACGCGCAAACCTACGCCTCCATACCTCGGCATTCATGGCGCAATCCGCCGACAACTGTCCATCGACGGTATCGCCATCACTGGGATATCATCGGGGAAAATGCGCAAGAGCCCGGATGCACCTCCGCAGGCGAAAGAGGACGAGACGCTCACCCGCGCGCGGCACGTGCTGCCCAGCACGGTCGTAGCTGTCCCGCGTCTACTGATCACCGTGCTCCGTGAAGGCGGCAAGGCCGACGGTCGTTCGCTCGAGCTGGAGGGTGAGCGGATTCGCGTCGGCTCGCACCCCAGCAACGAGCTCTTGATCACCGACCGACTGGTGTCGCGCTTTCACTGCGTACTCAGCCTCGATCGCGGCCTGTGGACGGTCGTAGATACGGATTCGCTCAATGGCACGTTGCTCTCGGGCGTACGCATTCGCGATGCCATCTTGCCTCCTGGTGAATGCGAAATCGCGATCGGGGATTCGGTCGTGCGCATCACCCAGCTGAGCCCCGAGAAGGTAACGCACGTCCCAGAACTCTCGAGCTTCGGCGAATTGCGAGGTCGCACGCTCGTCATGCGCCAAGTGTTCAGCGTGCTCGAACGAGTCGCCGCGAGCGACGTCACGGTGTTGGTCAACGGGGAAAGCGGCACGGGCAAAGAGCTCGTTGCCAGCGAGCTGGTCCGACGCGGACCTCGACATGGGCGCCCATTCCTCACGGTCGATTGCGGCTCTATCTCTCCGACGCTGATCGAGAGTGAGCTCTTCGGGCACGCCAAGGGGGCCTTCACGGGCGCCGACCGGACTCGCATTGGCGCCTTCGAAGCAGCCAACCACGGCACGATATTTCTCGACGAAATCGGCGAAATGCCGCTCGATATGCAGCCCAAGCTATTGCGCGCACTCGAGAATCGCGAAATCCGCCGGGCGGGCGAAAACGAGTCGCGCAAGGTCGACGTGCGGGTGATCGCTGCCACCCATCGCAACCTAGAGCGTGAAGTAAACCGCGGCACGTTCCGCGAAGATCTCTATTTTCGGCTCTCGGTATTCACCGTGCGGCTACCGCCGCTGCGTGAAAGAAGTGAGGACATTCCGGACCTCGTACGCACCTTCCTCGAGCGCATGGGGTGCCCCGAAAACGAGCGCCTGTTCACCCAGCAAATCTACAGCCAACTCGCGCGCCATGATTGGCCCGGCAACGTGCGCGAACTGCGGAACTACATCGAGCGCGCTGTCGTCCTTCAAGACGCTGCCGAAGCATCTCGGTCCGCCTACGTGGGCGAGGCGCGTGCTGACGCCGTTGCCGAACCGGTATCCATCGACTCACCGTTCAAGACCGCCAAAGAGCAGCTGATCTCCGAGTTCGAGCGCGCGTACCTCGAACAACTCATGGCCTGGGCCGGCGGCAATGTGAGCCGCGCGTCACGCAAAGCCAAGCTCGACCGCATGTACCTACATCGACTACTTCAGCGCTACGAAATCAAGCGCGACGAGGACTAGAGTACGCGAGTGATGCCTAGAGGCATCACTATCGCGGCCAGTCCGCCGCAGTAGTCTTCGCGTTTCGGCCGAGAAAACCGCCATTTGCGAGGCGCCGCGCCTGGCATCGAAGCTGCAATGACGGGGCGGCATGACCGACTCCAGCAATGCTCAGTCGCTGCGACGCGTTCGCAGAGTAGTCGCGCTCCTCGTCACCGCCTTGTCAGCCATGACGCTGACCCACGCGTCATTCGCGGCCCCCTCGGCGACGCACAAGGCACAGCAATCGACCAGCGCGCCAACGCGACACGCGCCATCGCATCGCCCTCAAACGCATCCGAGCAAGCCGAAGTCGAAGCCCCTCGCAGCGCAGCGCCAGACCCAGCGAAAGGCGCCGGCGAAGGCACGGGTCGCGACGAAATCGAAGGCGCCGACGCGTGCTCACCAATCCCCGCGCTCCGCAAAGCCTCTAACCAAGACGAAGCACGCGGCGTGAAGCCAGCAACTCAACTCAGCCACTCGATCAGGAGACTGCGATGATTCCCCCTAGCCCACCCGCGAACGACAGTCAGAGTTTTCCCTCGGTGCCTCGACCGTGCGTGCCTCGCCCACCCCGCCCGCGCACGGATACTCCTGCATCGAAAGAGAGCGCACCGCCCAAACCGAGGCTGGTCAGCAGCGCTCCGCCGCCGGCTCCCCGACGCACCGCCGCCAAGTCGACAAAACCAACTCCCCCGCCGTTGCCTGAACCCGTCCTGCTCGCCGATGCTGACCTGATCGACGACGAGGACACCACGAAAGCCGCGCGCGCCCCTCAGCCCAGCTCCGAAGACGTGGACTTCGATTGTTTCACTCGCAGCGAGCCTCCCCCCGAATCTCGCCCGCGCCGAAAGCAAGCGCTGCTGGCGTGGATCACCGGACTGGTCCTAGTCGCGATGACTGGCCTCGTGCTCTTGGTGCGGCCTTTCGCAAGCCGCACCGTTCAGCGAGTGGACACCGCGAGCGCTGCCGTCGCGCGTGTACCGGCAACGTTGACCGTCGCCGCGCTATCGCCGTCAACAGTTCACGGCCCGCCTCGTCAGGCCCTGACGACCACGATCAGCGCGAAGAAATCGGCAAAACACAGCGCGCAGAAGCGGGCAGTTGCCACTTCAGCAGCGAAGCGGTGAGACCACCCACGTCCTCAATCATCCAAATTGGACGGCGCTGGAGGCGCATTCCAACGCGCGAGCTCCTTCGCGTGAATCAGCGGCAGCGGGCGCAATGAAAGCCCAACCAGACCTACAAACGAGAGCAAGACCACCCCGCTCCTGAGACGACGACGCCCGGGCGGCGCCAAGAGCGCCCAGGTGAACAAGAGCCCGAAGACGAGCCCCCCAGCGTGCGCGTAGTTGTCGAAACCGGCAAACGCGCCCAGCACGAACCACGCCCCGACCATGGTCAGCTGACTACGAAGTTCGGGCTTCTCCCAGATTGCCCGAAAGCTACCAAAGCGAGCGCGCAGCGTGCCGATATCCCAACCGATCAGCCCAAAGAGCGCGCCCGACGCACCCGCAGCGACCGCGTAGTGGCCGATCACGCTAGCCGCCGAGCCCGCAACACCAGTCATCAGGTAAAGCATCAGGAATCGTGGAGCGCCGATGGCTCGCTCGACTCGCGCCGAGAGGCGAAACCCGTAGTACGCGTTCCACACCAAATGAATCACGCCGATGTGCAAGAACATCGATGTGACCAGTCGCCAATATTGTCCTTGCCACACCAGCGGGCGAAACACGGCACCGAACTGGATCAGCGTCTCCGGTTCGGTCGCTCTGCCCGTGCGGGAGGCGAGCAAAAACACGACCACGTTGACCGCAATGATCAGCGACGTGACCGGTGCAGCACGCAGTGTATCGATCAGGTGCGGTGGCCGCGCGTGCGGCGCAGACGACGGCGGGGGCGCGGGCGGTGTGGCTGAGGCAGCGGGTGTGGCATCACTTGGTGCGTCAGGCACCAAGTGATGCGGGTTGCTCGGGGGCACGTCGGTGTCAGACAAGCCGGTACGATACACCGCCTGGGCGCTACCTCACCACTTCGAGCTTGCAG